>NZ_JAUNKC010000043.1 GCF_030532965.1 Corynebacterium sp. | reverse complement strand
CCAAAACCACAGGTCAACATTTCATACACATTTTCCTGGTGAGAAAACCTCATTGTGCGAATGAAAACGGTGTTGGTGTGCTACAGCGCTAGTCCACCACCGCCTACTCCGTTGAACATCGAGGCGTTATCGGCTTCAACGCTTTCAAAGGACCTGGCGTTGGAGCGAATATTCTCGCTGATGCTCGTGAGGGCTTCCTGCAGATCACCCGCTGCGGTGTTCCACCGCTGCATGAGGTTGTCGAATGCGACCTGGGCGGTACCTTGCCACGACCCCCGCACGGAGTCGACCACGCCACGCAGTCGAGTTAGTTCAGATTGCACTTCGTTATTGGTGTCATCGACGCGGCCAGCTGTGGCCACCATGACATCCGCTTCAGTGCGAAAAACGTTGCTCACGAAAAACCCCTTTCTGGGTTGAAGGTTGTCAGTGCCACCAGTCATGGCACGGTTTCGGTTAAGGTATGTCCGGTTTGGGGATACCGGGCATGTGTGTGAAGCGTTTCATGGAAGTTGAGCTTTATTGCGCTTCACATATAGTTGGACTCATCGAAGGGGCCATTCGGTTCCATGTTTTTCCAAACTTTTTTAAAAATTTTCAAAACACCAGCTAGAAGCACATTTCTCATACTCCCCCACTAGTGGGGGTAGGGCGATTTTCAAGGCTTTCTGCCGTCTGACGGCAGATTGATTTCTGGGGTATGGTCCACACGCCGTTGCGGGTTTGGCAGCCGACGGAGAACAGGTGATCCCCCTCAACCCACGCCACCCACAGCACGCCAGAACCGTCGCCGGGGGTTTCCTGGTAGCCGATTTCCGGCCCGCGCCCGATTCCGAGAGGTTTCACCTTCGTCATGACATCGTCGTTGGCGATAAGGGTTTCTAGTTCGGCTAAGACGGCGGCAGGATTGGCGTCGAAAAGCGGATCTATGGCAACCACTATCCGTAAGTTTTCATCCGACCCTACCGCGCGAAACAGTCCTGGCTTTGGCCCGTCTTCGATCCGAAACCCCTCCGGAAGGCGCAGCGCGATGTGTCCGTGTTCGTAGCGTGTGGTGGGCGCTTCGGGTGGCACAGTAATTGACGGCGGCTGCTGTTGCGGTGTGGCGGTTTCCTGGGCGCTATCCGGGGCTGGCGATGGCAATACCGCAGCGGATTGGGGTGTAGACACCGCCCACCAGGAGACGAGGCACACGCCGACCACCACCAACGCCATCGCGGCGTATAGCCCGTAGACCGGCAGTCTGCTTTGTCGACGCGGGCGTGGTTCCGCCGCTGGTGGTACGGGACGCTGCGGCGGAAACATCGTGGTGGGCGGCTGCACCCGCAGGTCGACGATCGGGTCGGGAATGCTATGTGGTAACGGTTCTTCTTCGATCTCGTCGATGGCGGCGGCACTTGCTCCTTCGCAGGAAAGCGCCCGGATGAGCTGATCACTGACGTCTGGGGCGGCGTCGATACCGATGACAACGTCGGGCCAGGCAGGGTGGAGCAATTTTTGCGCCTGTTCGATGATCGCGGGCATTGCCCACCCATCGAGGATCCCGGCGGCGGGTAGATCGTAACGGTAGGCGGTTTCTTCGCCTTCGAAGATGCTGGCGGTATCCAGCACGGTGATGATCAGATCATAGGTTTCTAATTCCGGCCGGATGGGGGTCATTTCGTCTCTCCTTGATCCTCGGTGGGCACAAGTGCCACTTGGATTTTTCCTTGGGTGGATCCGCCTGCGACCAGTACGCCCCGCCCGGGTGGTTGTGCACTGGTTCGGATGCCGAAGAGCGGGCCGTCGTCTTTATCGGCATCCAGGATCACCGCCATGGGTGTTTGGTCTTTGATTTCGGACAGGAAGGGCTGGAAAAACGCCCGTACGGCGCCACCGGATTTGCGACCGACCACGATATGCAATCCGATGTCGCGGGCGTGCGGCATGAGGGGCATGAGTGGCACCATGAGCATGTCGGAAAGCAGGTCATAATCGTCAATGACAATGAAAATATCCGGCCCGCTCCACCACGATCGAGCGCGCAACTGCTCCGGCGTGATGTCGCTGCCAGGTAGCCGTTCCTGCAATGTGATCGCAGCTTGATTGAGAAGTTTCTCGGTTTCCTTACTGCTGGCACTGTATCCCGCCAGCATTTCGGCTGCGATTTCCCCGAGGTGACTGCGTCGATGGTCAATGACCACAAGCCGCGCTGCATTCCGCCCGAGTTCGGTAAGCCCCTGACAGATCGTGGAAATCGTGGCGGTTTTACCCGACTGTTGGCTGCCGATACACACGAAGTGCTGATCTGTGGTGGTGTCCCAATACAACGGCCCCAACAGTGGGCCGCCGACCCCGATCGCTACGTTTCGTGGATCCGAATGACGCTCCAGCTCGGTCAACTCAATCCGTTTAGGCAGCATCTTTAGAGCTGGAACACGCGGTTGTGCTGCACTGATGGTGGCAACGTGGGCGATGTCTTGCTGTGCAGATTGCGCAATCAGCATCGATTCCCCGGTCATGCTTAAGCCCCGACCCGGCGCGGACGGAATCTTCGGTTGTGCCTTGCGGTCGATGAGCGAATCCAACGGCTCTGAAAGTTTCAGCTCTAACCGTTGCACGATGAGATCTCGAATGGCTGGGCGTACCACCGTCCATCTCGGCGTTGTGATCAGAAGATGGACGTTCGCCGCTAATCCGTCCGCCGCGATGCGCCCAAGTGTGTCTAGCTGGGTTTCGTGTTCGGCGTGTAAAACATGCCAACCGTCGACGACAAGGAAGGTGTGGCGCGGTTCCGGTTTATCGATAAACGATGTCACTTCGTCGATGATGCGTTCAATCTTTTCGGTTTCGCCGCGATGCGCCACTCCGGCCACGTGCGGCAGCATCGTCATGGAGTCCAGGTCGTGACCGGCTAGATCGAGGACATAGAACCGAATGTCGTCGGTGGTATGTGTCGCCGCTAACGCCACCATGATGGTGCGCAGCGCCGTAGTTTTGCCGGTCTGCGGACCGCCGCAGATGCAGGCGTGCCCTTTCTGTCCGTTAAAGTCGACAAATAGGGTGTCTTGGCGCTGGGCAAACGGCCGGTCGATGATTCCGATCGGCGCCGTTAATGCGTTTAGCTTTTCGCTTGTCGACGCCACCACGTCGCTGATGGGGATCGCAGGCGGCAGTGGCGGTAGCCACACCTGGTGTGCCGACTGGTTCCGTTGCCGCGCCACAGTGGTCGCGGCTTCGACCAACGCATCCACCAGGGTGCCCCGCGGGTCGGCGACTAAGGTGTGGTCGGCGTCATCGTCGATCGCCTCCCAGCCGTCCCACAGTTTGATCCGGTCACCTGTCTGCTGGGAGAACACGTGGTGGGGCCTGAGCAAAGGGCCCGATACATAAGCGGTTTGGAACCGAATGAGCTGATCGGCATCGGCTTTCATGTACCCAGCGCCGGGTTTGCTGGGAAGGTGGTAGGCATCTGGTACCCCAAGCACTTGGCGCGATTCCGCAGCAGAAAACGTTTTCAGCCCGATCCGGTAGGACAGGTGCGAATCGAGCCCGCGCAGTCGGCCTTCCTCCAGTCGTTGCGATGCCAATAACAGGTGAATATGTAGCGACCGGCCCAACCGGCCCACCGCGACGAATAGATCCGCGAAGTCCGCGTGTTGGCCGAGAAGCTCCGAAAACTCATCCAAGACGATAAACAGTGCGGGCAGTGGCTCAAGATCCGGGCGGTCGCTTCGCCTGGCCGCCTCGTACTCGGTGACGTTGGCGAAGTTTCCGGCTTTGCGCAGCAATTCCTGACGCCGGTTCATCTCCCCCGAGATAGCGTCGTGCATTCGCTCCACCAGCACCGATTCCTCACTGAGGTTGGTAATCACCGCCGAGGTATGTGGCAGCCCGTCTAAGCCTAAGAAGGTGGCACCGCCTTTGAAATCCACCAGCACAAAGTTCAAATCATGCGGGCTATGCGTCGCCGCCAACGCCACCACCAACGTACGCAGCAACTCCGATTTACCCGAACCCGTGGCACCGACGCACAATCCGTGCGGCCCCATGCCGCCGTGCGCAGATTCCTTGATGTCGATGACGAGATTACGGCCCCGGTCGTCTTGGCCGATCGGGACCCGCAGCCGCCACTTTCCCCGAGGCTGCCACAAGGAGGCGATGGTATCGGGATTGAAGTCATCGACCCCCAGCAGGGCCGGTAGTTCCAGGCTGCCGCCGGTTTTATCACCCGGAGCCAGTTGTCGGTAAAACGGCGTGATCTTTCGGCTTAAGATCAATGCCTCCGCCTCGCCTAGTCCGTCGGGAACGCCGATGGCCTCCCCACCGCTTACGGTGTGCACCACCAACTCCGCTCCGACGTGGATAACCAGGCCTTCTTCCTCCGCCCGATCCACCACGGCAACCGAGCGGTTATTCACCGCGATCACGGTGGTCCACGCGTGTTCGTCTAGTATCTCCGAAACCGCGCCGGGACTTACGGTGTCGTCGATAAGCACGATGGACGTGGCGGCAGCATCCAGGGCCTGCGGATTGGTGTGCGGCAGCCACTTGACCCAGCCGAAACTATCGCCCCGCGCCTGAATCGCGACCGCATCCGGCCCGTGGAAGGTCGCTATATGCGCCACCATGGCCCGCAGTAGGTCGGCGGCCTTGTCACCGCCGGTCAACAGCACGGCGCTAAACGCCTGTAATTGGATGACCACTGGCATGTCCGTGACAATGCCGACGTCTTGGACCGCATGCCGCAAGCTCACCGCGCAGACCGGGTCGAGGTCTTCTGTCGCTCCCGGATCGGAGACCTCAATGGGGGTGCATAACCCGGCGGTTCCTAAACCGATCCGGGCGGTCAGGAAATCCGGATCGTCGCTGGCTCGTTCCCACATCCTATTGGTGCCGATCTTTGACACCAGGTCGGACGGGTCGGGGTAGTTGTGAAACTCGTGTTCACGCTGCGCTTCCGCATGCGTGCGGGCTTGCTGGCGGATCATCCCGATATGCCGCAGATACGTCCGGCGCATTTCGTCGGTGTCCTCCCCCGGCTGGGGACTGAACATCATGAAAATTCCCATGAGCATCATGATCGGAAACACCAACATCATGGGGTTGATCGTGCCGTTGGATAAAAACATCAACCCCACCATCGCCACGATCGCAACGACCATGACGATCGGCATAATGGCGCGAATGAGCGGAATCGGTTGCGGTTTCGGCGCGGCGGGCACGTCATCTGGACTAATGACTCCGCTCGGCAATGGCGGGGCGGCATCGCGGTCGGAAAAGTGCATCGCTGGCACCAAGGTTCCTGCCGGTGGATGGCTGTGGGCGGCGATTGGCCCCGCCGTATCCGCTGGGGAATACGGTTGGTCAAGAAGTTGGGAATCGGACATGGCTTGGGAATCCTCTACACAGGTAGCGCGCACCTGAGGCTGCCGTGACACCACTACACACGATCAGGTGCAGTGCACGGCATACGCAACGACATGCGCGGCATACGCAAACATTGGAAATTCCCACCCAGCGATCCCCATCTAGGGTGGACACAACGCTTAGTTTAAGCCATGATGGATATGACACACCAGGGTTTTGAGCTTATTTTATTTCCCGCTCATCCACACATGGGGATGTTTCACGATGAGGGGAAAGGTCATGGAAGTGCCCAACGTGGGTGTTCATTTCCCAATTCTTAAAACCATTCGCTTCCTACCATGACCACAATTAATGCAAGCAATAACAATGCCATCCGGCTCACCGTGCGCGTCGAAGTCGGCAACCACAAACAAAGCGCCGACCTGGTAATCCCAGCGAGTAGCCGATTGGCGGAAATCATTGATGAAATCATCGCCATCACCAATGCGCCACAGATCTCCAGCCCGTGGCAAGCCGTCACCCCAGCGGGCCAAGTAATTCCGCTCGGGGCCTCCCTGGCTGAAGCCCACTTCAGCCACGGCGATGTGCTCATCTTGCGCCCCAAACGAGCCACCCCAGCACCCGTCGTCCGCGACGCGGCGGAATGCTTAGAGGACCTCACCACCTCGGTCAACCCGGCGCTAGGTACCGCATACCTCGCCGCCGGGGTTGGGCTGTGCGGCTGTGCGCTGATCGCATTGGCGTTTCCGCTCCCCCAGGGGCTCATCGCCCCGTTACCGCTTCGACTAGCAACGGTGGTTTTGGCCGCACTCGCCATGCTGCTCACCACCCGGCGGGTGGTATTCCTGCCTGTGGTGGCGCTGGGGGCAGGAGTCATTGGGGCCTGCATCGTCCTAGGGCGCGGCATCATCCCCAGTTTGGCCGAAAACACCACCGCCGTGGGTTTCGCCCACTCCTGGGCATTAGCCCTGCTTGTGGCGGCCATCGCCATTTCCATAACCTGCATCGGACTCAAGTCCGTCATAACCGAGCCGCTCCTGACCACCGCCCTGCACACCATCGCCATAGGATGTGTCATCGCGGCCATCGGCACCACCGCGTATCGCCCCGGGGTGGCAGTATCACTGATCCCCACCTGGGATTGGGTGGTCAACGCGGCCGCCGCACTAGTTGCGGTGGGAATGATCGTCATCGCGCTCGCCCCCACCATCGCCATCAAACTAGCCCGTGTCCAAATCCCCGTCCTGCCCACCGCCGGTCAAGACCTAGAGGTCTCCGATGTGAGCATGGCGGAAGTACCGCAGCAAGCCGAACGCGCCCGCCGCGTGCTTGATGGAATGCTCATCGGACTCGCCATAGTCTTATGCCCAGCGATCGTGGCAATCGGAATCATGGCACCGCACGCAGGATTCAGCTTCTCCCTAGCACTATCCATGTGCTGCGCCCTGATCCTCCACGCCCACCGGCACCGCGTATCCTTCAACACCTGGGCCATCTGGTTAATCGCAATGGCCGCAGCTGCAAGCGCCTGCGCCGCAGCTACCTGGCCATACATCTATATCCACTCACCCGCACTCGGCCAAAGCCCCCACCCTGCATTGCTTATCCTCACAATCCTGGTCGTCGCCGCACTCCTCACCTCCCCTGCGTGGGCTCACCGACTAACCACCCTGGAACCAACCACAGTGGTATGGATCGAACGCGCCGAACTGCTATGCATCGCCGCTTGTTTGCCACTGGCGCTGCACCTCGTGGGACTATTCAGCTTGCTCCGCGGGATCTCATTATGAACCACAACCGCCGATCAAGGGTTAGCCTCGCACTCAGCCTCTCGTGTGCCGCACTGATGCTTCTCGCACCGCTTCCCAGTGCCACCGCGCAACCTACCGCCGACCCGGCGGAACCACCGCGCCCACACGTTGAATGCGCCATCACCAATACCGCACCGGAGCCTGCCCGCATCCACCAAGCAGCATTATCTGACGGTTTCCGGCCGGTCCACGCATTCGCCACCGGATCAGGAGTCACCGTCGCAATAATCGACACCGGAGTCTATCCACACCCCCGGCTCCCAGAAGTCATCGACGGTGGCGACTTCGTCGACGCCGGGGTCGGGGCCACAGTCGACTGCGACGGGCACGGCACGATCGTCGCCGGGGTCATCGCCGCCCGCGACACTGGCGACGGCATTGTCGGCGTCGCCCCCGACGTGCGCCTGCTATCGCTACGGCAAACCAGCACCAAATTCCGCCGCGAAACCGCCCCCAATAGCCCCGAAGTAGCAGGCGGATCGTTAGCAACCCTCACGGCCGCCATTGAAGCAGCCGTCGACCAGCACGCCCACGTCATCAATATCTCCGTCGTATCCTGCCTGCCACCGGGCGCCCCACCCGTTGAAACTCAAGAATTCGACCGGGTCATACGCAAAGCAGAAGCAGCCGGAGTGATCATCGTCGCGGCTGCCGGTAACCGCAGCGAAGCCTGCCCCCACGGTTCCACCGTTTATCCCGCACACCACCCACAGGTGATAGGAGTCGGTTCCCTGGCTGATCCCTACCATCTTGCCGAATATTCCGTTCGCTCCCCCAAACCAATGCTCGCCGCGCCGGGTGTGGTTCCCGCTGGACTTGCAACCCGCGATGCTGAGCTGAGCGACGGAATCGTCCACCCAGGCGGCATTGCGCCATTTGAGGGCACAAGTTTCGCGGCACCGATGGTTACGGGCACCGTCGCGTTGTTGAAACAGCGTTATCCTGCGGCAAGTCCGCAGCAGTTGCGGGAATTGTTATTCGCAAGCGTTGACCCCGCAACGGGGGCTGTAGATATTCAACGGGTGTTACGCCAGTTTCATTCCCCGAAACCTCAGGCGGCAGCAATCGCCATCGCGCAGCCGCAACAATCTGATACCGGGTCGGTGCAGCGCACCGCCTGGTTGCTGTATGGTCTGGGGATTCTGGCCGTGGTGGCATTGGCGCTACGGCAACGCCGTCGTTGACGGAAACCGCCGCTACATCATGGCGTGCATAACCGGATCAAGCGCTGGAATTGCGCCTAGTTTCCAGGCAACGAATACGGTGCCGCCGACAGCTACCCAGACAGCTGCGCAGCTTGCGGCTACCAGCGACGCGCGGGTGACCCGGGTTTGGGATTGGTACCAGGTAGTGAACTGGTCGTACCTACGCACGCCCCATGCCAGCACCCGGGACGCCCAGTGCAATTCCAGGCTTAGAATTCCGATGCCGACGAATACGGTCAACCAGCCAGGGCCCGGAAGCGGGATGGTGATGATGCCGAAAACCACAACGAGCCAACCGAGGACCAACACCGTGGGGCGAACCAAAAACCCGAAGCGCTTGGCTTTCATCGCTTCATGCCGCGAGGTAATCGCGTCAATTTTTGCGTTAACCGCGTCGCGCATCGGAGACATGGAGTCTAACCGCCTCGCTTTCACAGTGTTGGTTGGTAAGTGGTGGTGGCCGGGTCGCAATGAATATTGCTCTAAATCGGTTTCCAATCTACTCGGTTACATCTGGATCGGTACACTTTTCATTACTGCCTGAGTAAAAATCACACGGTTTTTTGAAGTAGATTTATGTCACGTTCCGCCTCTAGCTGGACATATCCACTACCGCCCATCCGAATTTAATACATGGTTCTAAGCGCCTGTTCTTTGCTGAGTGGCGTGCCTGCAGGCAGCAACCGAACGATATCCCAAGAGGTTTTGTGGATCGTGTCTATCCCGATAATCGGCGCGGTTTCTGGGGTTTCCAGCTGATGGCGTCGGCCATGCGCGGAAACCACATGGACTCCATTTCCGGTATCAATTCCGATCGCCCACCCGGTTCCGGCGAAATGGGTGGCGGTGGTGTCGCCGGATAATTGGATTGCGTCGCCGACAAACGTCGGCTTCTGTTTCCCGTCCGGCGCAGGTTGCACCATGTCTACCCCGCCCGCATCGGTGAGGCAGATGTGGTTTCCTACTGGGTCAATCCAGGTTATTTCCGATTCCGGCAAGGGCAATTGGGCAGGCAGCCGGGGCGGAAGGTGCGGCGAGTCGGGAAGCTCACCCAGTGCGGTACCCGGCACGACCCGCAGTGGGACGCCGGAATCGATGAGGATGTCTGCCTGAAGCGGCGTGGCGGGCATAATGCCGGATTCTTGCTTGGCCCAGTACGTGGGTTGCTGGGCACCGGTGACTTTAAGAATCTCCGTTATCTCCCGAGGCACGGTGATCGCGGGGTCTTCGTGAATGCCGCTCACTAATTGCGGCGGGGCCTGCCAGCGGGGTGTCAGCGGGCCGATGCCGAGGCGGCGTCGAATAGCGCGTCCTGTTTCTGTATTCGGCGGCGGCAAAACGCTGCGCCCGGTTGCCCGGATCACCCATTCCGCGTTGTTCACCTCGGCGAGAATCGCGGCATCGGCCTTAAGTGGAATATAGGCATCAGCTGCGGTTTCCGGGTGAAACACGACGGTCAGTTGGGCCTGGGCAATGTCTAACCTGCTGGTTAGCGTGGGCACCGAATGGCAGGCATGCGCGGTCACCGGAGGTTGTTTCTCCCCCAGTTCCGGCATAAACGTCGGGGCATCGCCAATGCCGATGGGGGCTGCCTTGGGGATATCGCCGATCACTGCGGCACTCGCGGATTTGGCTTGAATCGGTTCGCCGACGATGAGCCTGGCGGACACCAGGTTGGGCACGGGGTGCAGCCGGTCCTCCAGGCGGACGTAGAGCTGCCCAGTATCGGCCTTGATTATGCCCGCACTTCCGGGGTCAACCGCCGGGCGGAAAATGCCGAGCACCACCGCACCTAAGGCAATAAGCACACAGGCCGCCAGCCCGAATCCCAAGGCGCGGCGGCGTTTCGCCAGCGGGTCGTGGATCATACGAATATCGCCAAACACCAGGCCGTGCTCGATCCGGCGGGCGAGGAATTTATGCCCAGACACCTGGGCTTTCGTGGTGGGGGTAATTCCCATTCGTGGCGCACCCTTTCCGATGCTTATGCCACAGCACATGCTCCCAATGCGCCCCGCATGATCCCTAAGCGGCGACGCATTGTTAACCCTAGCACGTTAATGCCGTAAAAGAGCCCGATCGTTGCGTGCAATTGCGTCGTCGCGTTGCCTTTCGATGGCGTCCCGTTCCGTTATCTCCATCTCACCCGGAACCGGGGCAGCGGGTTTCGTCGGCCGGTGATAATACGGCTTCGTTGCGGCCGAACCTGAACCTACCCCGCGACCCGAATCTGCACCAGCAGAACCATCAGCCGCGAGCTCCGTTTCGGTGGCGGATTGGCCCGATCGTGCCTTTGTCGGAAGCGGTGGTAGTGCTTCCGGTGACCCGCTGCTGCGCATCTTCGTGAGCTCAGCATCGGTGAAGTGGTCGTTGACGGCGTAGATCCGAATCAATCCGTCCCGATACACCAGGGTAAGACCCGGCGCGCTCTCGGTCTTGACCGACAGTTCCAAGTTGGTGTGTTGGAAGTGCCAGAAATTCGGCGGCGAAATGAAGATGTAGTTAACGCCCAATTTGTCTACCGCATCGTCGGCCAGGTTGCGCTGATCCGGGTCGCCGTAGTTACCGGCACCGATGAGGTAGGCGCTGTTGTGGATTTTATGGGTCGGGGCGTCCTTAGCCAGGGTTGGCCACAGGTAGTGCCGCGACACACTCGGTAGCGCATTGTAGGCGTACATCCAGCCGTAGCCGTCGGCGTGTTCGCCGAAGATGAGTCCGTCGTAGGCCTTGGGTTGTTTCGCCAGCCAGTCAAAGGCCTTGAGGTCTTTCTCGTTGACCATGTTGGAGCCGTACATTCCTTCGACGACCCACTTGGAGCCTTTAGTTACCGAGGCAACCGCCATCGGCTGGTACCAGGCGACCAGGCCAACCGCCAGGCTAATCGATAGCACTGCGGAAATCTTCGACCACACGCGGTGTTTAATGAAGCCTGCAAACGCCAGGCGTACCAGTACCGCAAAGCCCACCCCGGCGTAGGCGAAGAGGAACATCGCGACCGGGATCACCAAGCGGTGGGCGGTGCCGTAGTGCAAACCACCGATGGTGTCGAGAATCTGGTTCCACGGTGTTGGCAGGGCTTTGAGCGAATTGACCGTGAGCAGCGCGGAGATCAAGACGAACAGCGGCCCCCAGATATTCTTGCGCCAAAGTAACAGCGCCACGGCGCCGAATCCCGCGAGAATGAGCAGCCAGAGCCAGTCCTCCATGCCCTTAAATTCGCCGACGTGGCGAGTGTGCATGAAAAACGTCTTATACCAGGCTTCGGACCAGGTGATGTCCTCATAGGCCGATACGGCCTGCACGTCACCCGACTGCCCCACCCCGGCCAAAAGTTGTGGCAGAAGTAGCCCGATGCCGACCACGCCCGCAATTGCGAGCAATCCGAAATCCCGCAGGCGCACGAGGAGTCCGCCGACAAATCGGTTCTCGCGCTGTGAGGTTCTGGTTGGCCGCCAGAGGACGTCGAAAAGCCACCATAGTCCCAGCATGACAATGACGATGGTCACCGGCGCTGGGTGCATAATCACCAGGCCGATAAAGCCGACCACGGCGGCGAACATCCGAATCGGCACCGCTGGCACCGACATAAACAACGCCGCAACGATACCCACCATGGAGATCGACCCTAGATACGGCCACATCCCCACATATGTCGGAATCCAGTACAGCACCGTCGCGCAGATCACCAATGCTGCGGACGACCCCGCCGCGACCTGCGCGACCAGGCCGCGATTACCCACCAGCCGCCACGCAATAAGCGCAACTGACAACGGCAGCGCCACGCTGGGAAGGATAACGTTCATCCAGTTCAACGCTGCAATCGGCTCGACATCAATCACGTCCGAGAGCAACGCCGCGACCGCATGCCACCCGGAGGGGTAAAACAGCTCCGCCTTCCCGTCAAGGTTGTGTGCCTCCCCCATGCGCGTGGAATCCGCCATTCCTTCTTCCACGATGTAGCGCACTTCGCTGGCATGCCAGTGCACGTCCCAGCCTTGGACGATCGACAGCATCTGATTCGGCAGCTTCGCGTACAGCTCCACGAGTCGTTGGATCAGCACCCACGCGCCCGCGATAACACCTGCGCCCGGCAAAATCCACCTCGGGTCAAACAGGCTTCCGTTACTAAACCACTGCCGCCACCAGCGCGGTTTTTCCACCTCCGCGTCGGCACCAGCATCAGGCTGCGTCTCCGCCTGTGTTTTCGCTTTTCGACGCCGCCGCACCAGCCGCCCCACAATAAACATCAGCCGCCACAACGCAGCCAAGCCCACAACGGCCGCAAAAAAATAACCAACGTTGGTGAGATTAAAAAGCACATGCATCCGGCTGAGCAACCAACCGGCAAACCCCACCACGCCGCAGGTAGTTGGGATCGCCGCCGCGACCGCCCACGGCAACCGCAGCCCCGACACCCAGTTGAGAATCAGTCCCGGCACCACCAATGCAGCCACAATAGTGAGCGCTTGCTGGATCAACTCCGATTCCGTCACCCAACTACCTTCCTATTCATCATCGTTATGACCTAGCAGTTTAGTTGGGTTCTTCCACTACCGCCTAACCATTGGCGAAACCTATGTCTCTTTCGTCGCGCTTCGCCCGCGTCAGCTCCGCCCGACCCGCCAATTCCGAATCCGCCGGATAGTCCACCGCCACCAGCGACAACCCCTTCGCCGGTGCCACCGGCAGCCGCGACGAACGCGCCTGTTCAGTTAATAATTCACCAGGAAAATCCTGGTTGCGCTTGCCTTCGCCCACGACCAAACAGCAGCCCACCAGCGATCGCACCATCGACCAACAAAACGCATCCGCCGTCACATGCGCCTCGAAAGTCAGTGGCTCGTATTCGGTGGATACGTCATACCACTGAAACTTCTGCACATCCCGGATGGTGGTTGCCCCCTCCCGGTGTTTACAAAACGCCGCGAAATCATGCAACCCCACTAATACATCCGCGCACGCCTGCATCGCCGCCCGATCAAGCTGTTTCGGCCAGTGCGCCGTATCTATCGCCCGGGTCGGCAGCGCCCCGCGCGGATGCGTTGTTAACCGGTAGACGTAGTGGCGTCGTAAAGCGGAAAACCGCGCATCGAAACCATCCGGCGCCACACTGGCCGCATGCACCCGCACATCTTCAGGCAATAACCGCGCCAACCTGCGCACCAACGTGCCCGGATCACCGGCGATACTGCGGGTATCCAACGCTGCGGGCGGCACATCGAAATGCGCCACCTGCCCCGCCGCGTGCACCCCGGCATCGGTACGACCCGCGACAGTCAAACTGACCGGCACCCGAAGCACCAACTCCAATGCGTCTTCCAGCACCCGCTGGACCGTGCGCAAATCCGAATCCCCCTGGCGGGCCCAGCCGTGAAAATTCGTGCCGTCATACGCCAAATCCAGGCGGATACGCACCACAGAATCGTTTTGCTCCATCACCCACCCAACGGTAGCAAAACTTCACACGTTGTACGCAACCACCAGGACATTTACAACAGTCAGAATCTACGACTGGTCGTCTCCGGTGCTTGTTCACAATATGCATTGGGCCAAACTTGGATTAGACCGCTCCTGAAAAAACACATTAGGCTTCAATATTCTTCCCACATCACCGCGTTATTAAAAAATTATTCGAGTTGGATTGTTGGGGGTAAAACGCGGGTGAATGGGGATTTAGGGTATTGAATATAATCGAACATGTATTTTATAATGGTGGTACCGCATTCATGTT
>NZ_JAUNKC010000018.1 GCF_030532965.1 Corynebacterium sp. | reverse complement strand
CCCCCAAAACCACAGGTCAACATTTCATACGCATTTTCCTGGTGAGAAAACCTCAGTAATTTTTAATTCCCAAACGTCAAACTATTCATTAGTGTAGATGACGAGCCGTTTCACCTCAGACGCCAAAGGAGCACTTCACATCGTGCAACTGAAACTTCCAAAGCTACTTTCTGTACTTACAGTCACAACCGTTGCTGCAGCAATGGTTACCACGACAGCCCCACATGCAACAGCTCAGCAAAAACCAGCGATTGCATGGGAGGATTGCCCGAAATCGGTGGAACGACCCGGTGCTCGCTGCGGCCGCATTGACGTCCCGCAGAATTATGCCGACCCACAAGGTAAGAAAATTTCCGTCGGCTTCATCCAGTTCAAGGCCACCAATGGTGCTAAGGACACGATTTTCACCAATCCTGGCGGCCCAGGCGGCGATGTTTACGGCTGGCTAGGAACCACGGATATGACGGAATTCCCCGCCGAGTTTTTTGCCAACTATGACATCATCGGTGTTCAACCCCGCGGTCTTAATGGCTCCACCCCACTTGAGTGTTCAGACACTTCGAAACTAGGGCCCGCTGACCAGTTCACCCAATCCGGCGAAGCAATACGTAAAGCCTGCGAAACAAGTCATCCTGGCTACCCGGCCCAGATCACAACTGAAAACACCGCACGGGACTGGGACGAAGTCCGAAAGGCACTCGGCAAAGACACGATTTCGATCTATGGTTTGTCCTACGGCACTCTACTCGGATCCACCTACGCCACGCTTTTCCCGAAGCAGACTAATAAAGTGGTGCTTGATTCCGGTTTGAATGCGTCAAATCAGTGGAGCCATGTCATCGCCAGCCAGGAAGCAGGTTATAACACCGCGCTCCAAGAGTTTTTCAACTGGGCGGCATTAAACGATGACAAGTTCCACCTGGGCACCACCCCATACGCGGTGTACACCAAATGGGCTCAGGCTATTCAAGCTCAATCTGGTGTCTGGCCGTCCGTGACGCCACCGAAAGCAACTGCGGCCGACCTTCCTCCGCATTCATCTGGCGTTGGACAAGCTGCCGTTGACATTATAAACGGCACGGAACCTGCGCATTCTCAGGCTAAGAATCTTGGTAGTCAACTGTTTGCTGGTGGCAGGAACCAGTCGCATTCATCGGTGCTCGGCTACACCTTTATGAGACTTCCTATGCCGCGTTTTTGGGAGTCAATCGTTGAAACTATCCATAACCCGGACTTGGCTACTCAGAAACTAATCCCCAAAGAGCCAACCGAAGAAGATGCCAAGGCGTTTATCCACTCCTTCAACATGCGTTCGACGATCATGTGTAACGAAGCGCAAAGCCCGTGGAACCCGCAGGATATTCCGCGTGCGTTGTGGACTAACTACGTTATCGCGGACGTCATTCAGGCTGGCCCGTCACTGTTTAACTCGGGTTTGGTCTGCAACGGCGCAGCTCCTATCACCAAGGGCGTCCCATTCAACGGCTCAGCGCTGAAAACCCGGCCGCTTCAGATTCAGGCCACCCGCGATCCACAAACTCCGTACGGCGATTTCTGGGAGATGCAAAAGTCCATGAATTCCCATCTGATTACAGTAAATGGGCCCGGGCATTCCCACTTCGGGGTTGGCAATAAAGCCGTCGACAAAGTTGTCCTCGACTATTTCCGAACGGGAGCAGCTACCACCTCTGAGCTGCCCGGATACTTCGGGTAACCCCCACGCACCCACCGAGTTCGATTTTTGAGCCGGTGGGTGCTAGTATTTCAAAGCGTTGCACAGCGCAGCTTGTCTCCGTAGCTCAGTGGATTAGAGCATTGGTTTCCGGTACCAAAGGTCGCAGGTTCGAATCCTGTCGGGGACACTTTTGTCCTGAGTCGCAACATAGTTGACACTTGTGTGTGACTTAGGGTGTGTTACCGGTGTTCTGTGTTCTGAAATAGGAACACGGATCGCCGGTTATTTTTGCGCTAAGGGCTCGTACTGAGTGAGGGTTCGTATTCGTTTTTCTGGCACATCCTAACCAGTCGGCAACGAGACATTTGGGGCGTGTCGGTGCGTTAAGAGAGGATAGCGTCCCTGGTTTTACGGCTTCCGCACCAAAATAACGAACCTTGCTGGCTCTGTGGTCAGTATCGCGGTGTGGCCGTGGATGAATGTCGTTAGCGTGCGGTCGTGTGGTTCCGATGTGGTTTTTCAACTGTCAACGATGTCGCGACTGACCTGTCAACTATCATTCAGAAAACCCCAGAACAGAAATGTCAACTATGTCATGACTCCACACACTGTCGGGGACACTTTTGTCCTGAGTCGCGACATAGTTGACACTTGTGTGTGGCTTAGGGTGTGTTACCGGTGTTCTCAAATGAAGGTTTGTTCTTTGTTTGATGGGCACCGGTTGTCGCGTTTGTGTGTTCTTACTTGTTTTCTGGAACGTCCTGGCGACCGCTCAATCGTCTTCCGCGTTGAAACGACACACCATGCCGAACTGTAGTGAGCTTCCGCGGCATCAGCCTAAGCCCACGTTCGTGAGGTTTTGGGTTGACGTTCTTGCCCGCTGTGAACCTAGAGTAAAGCCCCATCGTTACGGCAACGACGGGGCTTTGTGCTTTGCGACGACTTCCGGGATCTGTTATCCCTCAGGCATGATGATCCATGCGGCAATATAGGCCAGCACCTGCGGGCCGGGCAAAAACATCGACAGGAGGAATAGAACGCGGAGCAGGGTCACATTCCACCCGTAGGTTTCTGCCACGCCGCCGAAAACGCCACCGACTAGGCGGGTATGCAGCGAGCGGTGCAATGGGCGCTGTGCATATGGCTGTGGGCTGAATGGTTGGGACATGGTACAAAACCTTTCCGTTTTCGATGAATGACTTACTAACACCTATTCTGGCGAGGTCTGCTTCATGCCGCATCAGGGACTCCCCTGATATTGACCCTGATTTACTGGTTGCGTGGGCGCCCAACTGGTTGATCGAGGATGTTTTGGAGGAATTCTGCCACGGGTTCCTTGAGTTCTTCGTTGAGGCTGTCGAAGACGATCTCACGCACCGACTCAACATGGAAGGGGGCGGCCTCCCTAATGCGGCGCTCGCCTTCTTCAGTCAATTCGATGATAATGCCGCGTGCGTCGCCGATGCACCGCTGCTTGGTCACTAAGCCACGTTTTTCCATTCTCGTGACCTGGTGGGAGGTTCGGCTACGATCCCAATCTAAATCGGCGCAAAGATCGCGCAGTCGGATCTCTTTGTCGGGGCTTTCCGACAAACTAACCAGAACTGCAAATTCTGAGGTCGTAAGCCCTGGACCATCTTGGAGGACATTTTCAATATGGTGTTCTACTTTTCTAATGGCAGCAAGCATGAGCCGCCAGAATTGCTGTTCATCATCACTGAGCCATCGCGGAGTAGTCATGGGTCTATATTAAACAGTACTTTCGCTAATTGTTTACAATTACCTGCAAATTCTTGGCAAATACATAGGAAATGGGTGGATAAATATTTCTTCGGCCTTTCCGTAATTTATGAGATATTCCCGAAAAAGCCTCAATAAAGATCGAAGAATTCATTTCCCAGATTAGTAACTTTGCCAAAGTTTCAACATCAACAAAATTGTTTCACATTATCCCCGAACACGCCATACCCCGCGCCGAACTTCGAGCATAAACCATAAAGGTTACCTAATGTTTTTCTCGAGGAAAATGACACGAAAGCCCAACCTAACAGCAGATCAAAAGCCATAAACGAGAACATTAGCGATAATCACAATTCACTACATTGCGCCAATCTCAATGTCGCACGCCGCGCTGCCATTAGACGCAATCCTCTCCCGATACCTAGGTACCATCCCGCCAATAATGGCCAAATCACGGGGACAGCCACACAACAATGGTAAGAATTTTCTAAATTTTATTCAGTCGAATCCTCTGCCACTTTTGGGGGTTGTGCCAGGTGCATAAGACTATGCATTGGCTTTTCCACCCGGCTTGACACACTCGAATATCGCTGCGGCACACAGGTGAACACGAAAATCTGTTGGTTCTGACCAACATCGTTAAATACCGCCCCCATCGCCAGCAATCGATTGGGGTCGGTTGACCCTAATACGTCGTCAAGAAAAACTGGCACCTGATCGGACGAAACCAACGAAGCAACAGCCAATCTGGTGAGGATTGCCAGCTGTTCCTGGGCACCACCCGATAAGGCTTCAACGCTCACCATGTGATTGTTTTTCGTTCTGCCCGTCACCGCCAGGGATTCAGAAAGCTCGAAGCTGACATCGGGGCCAAATACTGGTTTCGCTAATCTGGTGAGCTCTTTCGTGAAAGGAGCACAGTACCGAGCATGTGCTTGTTTTTGGTGCCGCAAGAGGGTTTCATACAGCAACTTTGCCGCGGCGGCGCGCGCCTGGATCACGGATTCTTTTCGTTCCGCGGCAATCTCGGCTGCATGGGCGAGATCGCATTCTTCGGCAGCGCCCGCAAATGCCTCAATATAGCTGCGGTGGGCTGCGATAGTTGTTTCGGCCTGACGAATGCGCTGTTCCACATCAGCCAGATTGGCGGCCGCAGCTTCAACCAATTGTTGCTTGAGGTCTGGCGCTAATTGCTCCAGCTCTTTCTCCATTGCTTGCAGTAGATTCTCAAGCTCCTTTGTGGCAGATGTACACGCTTGGTAGTCACTATTCAGCACTTCCAATGGAGTTTCGGCTTCCGCCTCGGCCAGTACGTGTTTCTCTCGGTCCAGCTGCGCCGTTGCTTCGTCGAAAAGCGTGCGCGCGGCGATAAACTCGGTCTCAGCGGGCCGCTGCGCCAGCACCTCCGCAGCGGCAGCGGCTTCGTCCCGTGCAGCCATTGCTGCATCCACATTCGACGTTGCCTGTGCCAACTGCTCTGTCGCTTCCGCAACGCTCAGCTTCACCTCCGGTTCTGGTTGGGCTAGCTCTTGCCGGACCTCCAACTCCGATTGTTCGCCCACGACGGCGCTTCGTTGCGTGGTTAACAACTTAACTTCAGTCTGGCTAGTTGTGTATCGTTCCAACGCCGATTGCGCTTGAGCTGCAGAAACGAAACCATGCTCAGATTGGAGGGTTTTTAGTTTCTCTGTTTCGGTTTGTAATTGTTCAGTTATCCCGGCCGTCCCCATTCCGGGATCGATGACGATGGAAAGACCATCAACGGTAACCTCCGTTTCCGTTTCCAGCAACTGTGTCGTTGGGGCAGCATCGGCCGTAATTTCCTCCCCATTAATTTGGATTGTTCGCGGCGTTTTCGCGTGGAGCGTTAATGAGGGGCTCTGCACCGCAAGCGCCTGTTGGGTCGCTTTAACCGCCAGTTCCGCCTCGTTAAATGCAGCCACCACCTCCGACGATACCTCAGGTACCGTGGCTAGTTCCGCGATCCGCCGGTCGATGTCGTCTAGTTGGCTCACCATCGCCCGAAGCTCGGACCTGCGAGCTGCACGTTGCGCTTCTTGCATCGCCGCCACCGCCGTTCGATGTGCATCCTGGGCCGCGCGCGCTGCAGTTTCAGTTTTTTCGCGGTGCGATTTCAGCTGATCGAGATGTTGCTTTTCTATAGCCGCTGCATCTTCGTGTTTTTGCACCATGTCCCGCAAACTCTGGACTCTGGCTTCTAGTTGGTTAACCAGCTCCAGCCGTTCGTGGCGTTGGTCGAGTTTGGTACGCACGGCCTCACAGTGCGCGTGACTAATCTGGTACTCCCGCCGCTTAAGCTCTACTTTCTTTTCCGCGTTGTGCGCTAGCTCCCATTCGGATTGAAGCTTTTCATGTTGTGCGATCGCCGTCGGCAGTTCCACCTGGGCGTGTTCTTTATCGGCGGTTATCTTCTCTACTAGATCGACGCGCTGGTGAAGCAAGGCGAGTTTTGCTTCCGCTTCTCGACGCCGCAGGCGTGCCGCTTCTACGGCCGCGCCATAGTCCTTGACGAACTTGGTGGGCGCACCCGAGCGCTTGGAGAAGTACCGTTCATATTCGGTGGTTACGCGGTGCATCAATTCGGTGGATTCAGTTTCGCCGATAAAACTATCTTCAGATTGGCCTAAGGCGGATTTCAAAGCCGAAATGCCCACTAGCTCCATCGTTGGCGAGAGTTTGCCCTGCCTATTAAAAAGCGCTTCGAACAGCTGATGATCTACGTGATCGTCCAACAATTGCTGCAACCGTAGCTCCGCGTCGGCGCCAGTAAAACTGCCATTTCCACTGTCAACACCTGTGATCGTCACGACCGCCGTTGGGCTTTTCAACCACCGCTTTTCCACCTCGCACCTAATCTGGCCGAATGCCAACCCGAGTTTTACACGTGGACCGACATCCTTGCCGATGGGCTGGCTGGCTTTGACCGCCGCAGCCTTGGAATTGTGCTTGCTAAATAGCGCTTGGTGCAGGGCTTCCAGCACCGTGGATTTTCCTTTTTCATTGTCACCCGATAGTACTAACACCCCGTGATCGGGAATATCGTGCCACGCAAATTGCGTAATTGATTTGAAATCCTCAATTTCAATGAAAGTGATTCTCATTTATCCCCCGATCGCTGCAAATGGAAAAGCAACGCCAATGCGTCCTCGGCTGCCGGATGATCACATTGAGATAGCTCGGAAAGCGCGGCTTGTGCGAAACCGGCGAAACCCATATCAGCTATCTCGTCTTCGGTGGGTATTGTTGTCAATTCCATCGTGCGGGTTCGCGGGTACAAATTGGCAAATAGCGGTTTCAGCTGGGCAAGCTGCGCCTCCAAAAACGCCCGCGTTGTCATGTCCACGCTGCCTCGGAGAGCGTACTTCACAACAGTGTCGTCTTTATGCGGGTAGTTCTTGAGAGTTGCTATGAACTCTTCAATATCTTCGTGCGAGGAAACCTCGGCGAAAAGCGCGTCGAACCGCCACCGCCCAATCTGGACTGGCACCACCTCAACTGCGGCTTTGGCTGCGCCTTTCTTGGTTATATCCACGATTAGCGCGTTTCCGGAGTTGGATTCTCCCCCACCGGTTGGGAGTTCTTTAAAGTCTGTGACTTCTGGCGACCCGGAATACCAGATTGCTCCGGTTGGCCCGACCGACATGGTGGAATGGGTATCGCCTAAAGCCACGTAATCGATCGCACCGGTGGCTATCAGCTCATTGAGGGGATCGATCCCAATGAGCTCCGGCATGATGTCATTGCCTCGGTTTTCCGTTTGCCCGTGCGCAACCACCACCCGAATGGCAGAGCTAGGCTCAAGCTGGCTGGTGGCCTCAGCCACCAAGTCCTTGCTTGGTTTCTTGCTGTGCCAAGGGACGCCGATGAGTTCGATACCTGCGACGTCGATAGGCTCGGTGGAGTTAAATACGTGAATGTTCTCGGCGGTGGCGGCCTGGTAGAACACACTGTCGGCGGTCAGCGGATCATGATTTCCGGGAAGTAAATACACCGGAACTGGCAACTGGCGCAGTTCTTCGATCGCCCGATTGAGGGTGGTGGGGGAAATGGCATTGTGTTCAAAAACATCGCCCGCTACAACGATAAAGGCGCACTCGTGTTCCTGCGCGGCCTCCCCTAGTCTGGTGATCGCGGTTTTGCGCGCAGCCTCAAATCGCGCTTGGGCGTCTTCGGTGTCTTCAAGAAACCACCGAGTCATCCCGATCTGCAGGTCGGAAGTGTGAAGGAATCGAATGCTAGTCACGATGGCGTGTTAATCCTCCCGGGTGAGGTAATCGTACATGTCTTCAATGTCACTGACGGCACGAAGCTCGTCGATGCTGGTATACGAGATTTGACGCATTGCCTGGTGCAACAGCTGCAAGTCCGAATCGTTAAGTGCAGGTTGGATGCGTGGGTGCGGCAATTGAGGCAACTCCCCGCCCTGCCAAAACCGCTCAGGGGTTATGGTTGCTTGCCGTTCAGACAGTTCCTTAGCGCGCAGCACCACCGATTGTTCCACATCCAACAAACTCAAGTCACGGATTTGGAACGCCAGATTGGGGTTGTCATTACAAGCGGTCATCGCCGCCCACATTGTGGCGACGATGTGTTTACACCCGCTAGTCGGATCGGGGCAATCGCAGTGAAACCGCACATCGTCGTAGGATTCAGCGAATAATTGCCCCAACGCCTGCGGCGAGAGTTCGCCGTTTCGTGCCTGCGTAATTCCGTTCGGAATGGTTGCAATCTCGGTAATTAGTTCCGAGATATCGTCCGCCGAACGATACGGAAAGACGACATCCACCTGGAATGGTTCTGGCTGCGAACCGACAACTTCCGCTGTGATCCTGGCATTAGCGGTGACCAAATTGAAAACACGGCCGCTATGAAAGTATTTTTCGCCGCGAGAAATTCGTGCCTTATCAACCCGCTTTTCGACGAGCCCCTGCAACCACCCTACAGCGGAGTTCGTGCTCAGCTGGGTACTTTTGCGGTGCTGAATCTCAGGTTCTGGAGGTGCTGTGTCTCGTTTTGCCCCGAAGTTGGCGTAGATAACGTTGCCAACCTTGGGGCGCTTTGGTTTTTCCGCCATTTATTCCATCTCCCGGTAGCTAAGCAAGGTGGCAAGTTCATCGTCGGAAAGCTCGGTCAGCCAGCCTTCCCCTTGTGTGACCATGGTTGAGGCTAGTTCCGTCTTACCCGCAATGATCTCTTCGATACGTTCCTCCAAGGTACCGGCCGTGATTATCTTATACACGAATACATTCTTATCCTGCCCGATCCGATACGCCCGGTCCGTTGCCTGGTTCTCCACCGCCGGATTCCACCACCGGTCCATGTGAATGACCATGCTGGCGGCGGTCAGATTAAGCCCGGTGCCCCCAGCTTTGAGCGACAACACCATGGCGGGCGGCCCAGATTCAGATTGGAAATCTGCAACCATCGCATCGCGCCGCGATTGGGAAACCCCGCCGTGTAAAAACGGAATGCTCACGCCGTAATAATCTGAAAGATACGGAACCAACAAGTCACCGAAGGCCTTGTATTGGGTGAAGATCAACACCTTCTCATCGTTTTCCCTCGCAATAGCAATCAAGTCCATTAACTCTGCAACTTTTCCGGACCGGTGCCGGTTTTTCACAGTCACCGAGGAACCGTCGTTAAGAAAATGTGCGGGGTGGTTGCAAATCTGTTTAATCTTCGTCAGCGAAGCCAACACCAATCCTTTACGCCCCATTCCGCGTGCCTGGGTGAGCTTTGTTTGCAGATCCGACACAAACGCCTTATACAGTGCTGCCTGCTCGGTAGTCATGTCGACGGTGATCACGGTTTCGGTCTTATCCGGAAGATCGGCAATCACGCTGGGGTCAGATTTAAGTCGACGCAAAATAAACGGCGCCGTCAGATTACGCAGCTGCTCGGTTTTCACCTCATCACCAGTAACTTCAATGGCTTTGGAAAAATGATTCTTGAAAAACGACACCGAACCTAAAATGCCAGGATTACAAAAATCCAGAATGGCCCGCAGCTCCAACAGTCGGTTTTCCACCGGTGTGCCGGTCAAGGCGATGCGATGCGATGCAGGCAAAGCCCGAACCGCACGGGAAATCTTCGTGCTGGAATTTTTAATATGCTGAGCTTCATCAATGGTGACCCGATGCCAGGTAACCTGCGATAATAGCGCCACATCGCGGGAAACCGTTCCGAAAGAGGTGATCACGATATCGCAATCCTCAATCTGGGTGAGAAACGCCTCCCCCTTCTTCCGGTTCGCCCCATGATGCACCTGCACACGCAGCTGCGGCACGAACCGGCCCGCTTCCCGCGCCCAATTGCCCACCACCGACGTGGGTACCACCACCAGGCTCGGGCCGCTAGCCAAACCCGCCGCCCGGTCAACCGCCTCCAGACTTAGCAGCTGCAACGTCTTCCCCAACCCCATGTCGTCGGCAAGCACCGCCCCCAAGCCCTGCCGATACATCCAATGCAACCAATCCACGCCCCGACGCTGGTACTCCCGCAGTTCGGCGTGAACCGTATCCGGAATGTCCACCCGCTGCGGGGCAGGCAAATCCTGGATCCGTCCCCCAATCAGGCCAACATGCCACTGGCTGCCGTGATATTCGACGATTTCGTCTATCGCCGAGCGCATCGACAATTCACGCAGTTCCGCCACGGTCATCTGCCCCGCCGACGCGTCCGCCGCAGCCAAATTTTGTTCCAACTGTTCAATCGCCGCCGCCAGCTGCGCCGTGTCTTCGCCTCGGGCGGCCGCCAACTCCATGCGCATTTTTAACGTTTCAATCTGTTGCTTTACAAGGCTTTTCGACGACTTCACCAGCTCGTCCATGTACTGCACAATCGATCGAATCGCAGCGTTATCGGCCATCACCCAATCGCCACGCAGGTTGATCAAACCGGATTTGGACGCCACCAGATCATTCATTTCCTTGTCCGACAGCTCCACATCACCAATGGACACCCGCCAGTCGAAATCGACAATCTGGTCCAACCCCACCTTGGGCCGCCCCACCGTCTCATTCGACTCCTGGACATGCAGCCTCGCCTTGGTGTCTTGCTTACTCCACGCTTTAGGCAGCAAAACTGTAAACCCGCAATCCCGTAACCGCGGAACATCCTCCGAAATAAACGCCACCAGTTCGTCCGTCGATAAGTACACATCCCATTCGCCGACGGAACTTCCCCGCGACACCAACCCCATCATCGGAGAAACTCGTGCCGGATGGGTGGCCGGAAGTTCGCGGCTAGAATCCAACAGGCGCGACACAAAAACCGCCTCCCGGCGCAGCGCCGTCAACCGGTTCACCGTCGCCCGATCGAACAATCCAACATTCACCGGGATCGGCGCATCAACGCCGGAACGCACCCGGACCCGCACCGGCCACACGCAATCCTGCGCCCCCACCTCCACATCATCGGCACTACCGGGTTCTTCAACCACGAAAACCAACTGCACATCCACCGCGGTAATCGAATCCCGCCACCGATTAAGCGCCGACACCAGATTCGCGCTCCCCCGCCGCAACGGCTTCGACGCCAAAAGCGCCTCCGAAAACTCATGCCACGGCGTCGGCCGCTCCGAATCAAACAGATCCCGCAACAACAGATTTGCGATCCAATGCGGCAATTCCTCCGCTATATCCTCCGCAACCGACAAACCGCCGTTACGCACCAAAACCCCCGGCGCGGCCTGCATCATCTGCGCAATCCAACCACGCTCCCCCAAGCCTGCCGCCAACTGCCACATCGGAAACCACTTTCGATCCGAATACGACAGCTTTACGACGACCCGACCAGCCGAAATGAATTCACGCAACCCAGCAAACATATGACCAAGCCACACCAAATCAGCACCCAAACTAGCCCGCTGTGCCCTCGACGCAGAGACCTCATCCACCCCGGCCACAACCGCGAGAATCTGAACCGCCTGTTCCGGCGCAACCGCAACCGTCGGAACCGGCAGCCGCACCTCCCGGCCCTTAGGGGTCATCAAAACCATATCGACCCGATGCGCAAACCGTTTTCCTTTGATCGCTGACTCCACAGCTGGCGGGAATACCCCCGAAGGGACATCCGCGCCTGAAACAATCTTGTGGCCTTCCACTTGCTCCACCCACAAGTGAAGGCCAGATTGCTTCAGCCACAGGCCGTGAAGAATGTGCGACGTCATGTCTACTGTTCTACCAGGAGACCCCGACACCGCAGAAACACACTTTCGACAAGTCCCCAAAATATGCACCCACGGTGTAATCTAGACGAAATCGCGTGACCAGCATAAAAGCAAACAGTTGAGGATAACATGGCTGACCAAACCTGGCATATTTTAGCCATCATCATATATATGTTGACGATGCTTGCCATCGGATACTGGAGCTACCGGCAAACCGACCAATACGAAGATTATGTGCTTGCAGGTCGCGGGCTTAACCCGTTTGTGGCTGCAATGTCCGCCGGTGCCTCGGACATGTCAGGTTGGTTACTGATGGGGCTACCCGGCGCGCTTTTCGTCACCGGCATGAGTGAACTATGGATCGCCATTGGTTTGATCATCGGTGCCTGGGCAAACTGGAAGTGGGTAGCACCACGTCTTCGCTCCTACAGCGAAGTCGCTGATGATTCGATCACGTTGCCTTCCTTCTTCGAAAACCGACTCAAGGACAATAGCCGTCTACTGCGGCTTGTTAGCTCCGTGATCATCGTTGTCTTTTTCGTCTTCTATGTCTCCTCTGGAATGGTGGCTGGTGGACACTATTTTGAATCGGCATTCGGGGGTCAATATATCGATGGAATGCTCATCGTCGCTTTCATTACCGTGGCTTACACCTTCATCGGCGGGTTTCTGGCAGTTGCCTACACTGATGCGGTTCAGGGGACGATTATGTTCTGCTCGTTAATCATCGTCCCAGTAATGGCGCTGTTTGCTCTAGATTCTCCATCCTCAATCTGGACGTGGGCGACATCCCACGACTATGGTCCGTATACTTCTGGCGCGGGAAATCCGACGTATTTCTCGCTTATCAGTGGAATCCCACTATTGGTGATCGTTAGCAATCTGGCCTGGGGTCTTGGTTATTTCGGCCAGCCGCACATCATTATCAGATTTATGGCATTACGCTCGCCTGCCGACGCCCGATTTGGCAGGTTTGTCGGAATCAGCTGGATGACAATATCCATTGCTGGTGCTGCTTTCGTTGCGATTGTGGGCACAGCCTACTTTGGTCAGAATCCCGGTTTTAATATCGTCGACAAGCAAAACTATGAAACTATCTTCCTCGATATGGGACGACTGCTGTTTCATCCCCTGATTGGTGGATTAATTCTCACGGCTGTGCTTGCGGCAATCATGTCAACCATTTCTTCCCAACTTCTTGTGACGTCCACTTCCCTGATTGAAGACATCTTCAAAGTTTTCAAAAAAGATCACCCCAGTGAACCCGTCATGATTAACCTATCCCGAACGGCAGTCGTGCTGGTTGCAGTTGTCGCCGGAGTACTATCGATCAACCCTTCAGATTCAATCTTGGGGCTCGTTGGTTTCGCCTGGGCTGGCTTTGGCGCAGCATTTGGACCGCTCGTACTTTTCATGCTGTACTGGCGTCGGCTCAATACCCCCGGGGCTCTTGCAGGTATGATCACCGGTGCAGTTGTCGTTTTCGCGTGGGGTTCCTCCAGCTTAGGCGAATCGTTATATGAAATGGTTCCAGGAGTAATCGCGGCCACGATAGCGATCGTTGTTGTTTCCCTGTGTACAAAGCCGCCAAGCGAAACAGTGACAGATACCTTCAATCAGGCCGTGGAACGAGAGCGCCAACTGATTTCTTAAAAATCATGGAACCAAAAGGCTTGTCGCATGAGTCTAATTGGATATGCGACAAGTTTTTTCATTTCGTGTAGCACTCGGCATTCTTATCGCAGCTACGCTCATCCTTGCATTTTTGGAGTTGCCGCCTGCAGGTCGACTCTCCCCCAATCTGGCCGATGTCCCCCAGATTAGACAACGATCCACTGTTATCGGCTACGACAGAAAACTGTTCGGCGACGGTTGGGCGCATAATCCGGTGACTGCGTGCTCAACGCGCCAGGATGTTTTACGTAGTCAGCTGACTGCTGTCGGGAAACCGGCTGGCTGTCGGTCAGTTGTCGTCGGAATTTGCCCCTATTCCAACAACCAGATTAGTAGTGATCCAGAAGTCGCCCCTGGCGATCCAATCGAAGTGGATCATATTTTCCCGCTGGCTGCCGCATGGGATATGGGGGCATTTGCGTGGCCGGAAGAAACCCGTATTGCGTTCGCCAACGATCCGCTCAATCTGGTCGCTGTGTCCGCCAAAGAGAACCGGAGTAAATCAGATCTTTTGCCGTCAGATTGGTTGCCCCCAGCGCGAAGCAATCGATGCTGGTACGTCAATCGGTTAACCGAGGTTGCGGCGAAATACAACCTTTTCTTAAGCACCGCGGATGTGACGATTATGCGAAGGCAGTGCCTTTTCCGATAGGGTATTGCCGTTATGTTATTTCCAGATTGGAAGGTTGGGTTTTACCCGTGGGTTCTGTAATTGTTTTGCTGCATGTGTTAGCGGCCGTCCTCTTTCTAGGCCCGGTGACTGTTGCTGTTTCCATGTTTCAGGTTCAGGCACTCAAGGCGCATAGCGGCGACGAGTCCGCCCGTGGTGCAGCGAAGGTTTTGTACCGAGTGACGCAAACGTACGGCATGCTGTCATTGCTGGTTCCGTTGCTTGGCTTCGCCGTGATGTTTACCGGTGATTTTTGGTCTGATGGCAGGTTCCACGCGTCAATTGTTTTGTCTGTTGTTGCGTGGGCGTTGCTGCTGTTTGTGATTTCTCCGAAGCAACGGGAAATGATGGCAGCGTTAAATCTGCTGCCTGCTGATGAGCAAGACGGCGATGTCCAGATTGGGGATTGGGCAAAGGCTAAAGCCAAGCTGTCGATGTTCGGCGGAATTTTCTCCTTACTGTGGGTGGTTACGTTTATCTTGATGATGTTGCCGCGTTTTATTGGCTAAATGCGGCAATGGCCCATTCGCGTGCTGACTTCTGATTTGCGGGGTGTTGGTTGTAGCGGATGGGTTCTTCAGGGCGAAATTGGTAACCTTTGCGTCCGGTGTCCGCATCGCGGGTGATTCTGCCGTTTTTGTGTCGATTGGGGGTGTCGTCGTTTCGGGCGTTGTGGGGTCGGCATAGTGGAGCGAGGTTATCTAAAACAGTTTCGCCGCCATGCGCCCAGGCAGTGATATGGTGCATGTCGCAATTTTCTGCTGGTCGGGCACAATCGGGGTGGGTGCAGACGGGGTTTTCGATGGTGGCGTGAAATCGTTGCAGCCAGGTCGCATGGCGACTGTGCTTTTCGACGCCCGGTTGGCGCTGTATACGGTACGTGGCAGTCGGCTGCGCCACTCCATGGGTATCGAGGGCGTAGACAATCACATATCCATAGGGGGCAAGCTTGTTGTTGAGGATATCCACGAGGTTTTCCTGGCAGCCGTTGGTTGTGGTCACGGATCCGTCTTCGTGTAGTTTCTCGCCATTATTGAGCGCATAGAGGAACGCGGGTTGATAGAGCATTCCTTCCTCGGTCGAGCCACTAAAACACTGTTCGAAAGCCATGGCGAGGGCTTCGTCGTAGGCAAGTGAGGGCTGATTACGCCTTATGTGCTTGGCTTTGGCATGCAATCTGATGTGAATGTGCCTGACGAGTGGAAAAGGCAGTTTGGCGTGGAGATGCCCCATTCCGTCGTGATCGGGCTGGTTGGAACAGCCGACGGTGGATTTGCGACGTTTGCTGTATCCGCGATTGATCTGCTTCAATCGGGAGGTAATCGTCGTTTTCAGCTCCTGAGTGCTGAGTGTCCCTGCTGCCCGGATGAATTCTTCCCGTAGTTTCAGTTTGTTTGCTAACGGGTTGGAGCAACGGTTTACACCGGTGGCTATCAGCTCGAGTTGTTTGATCGATAGTCCAAGGCTTCGCGCTAGTTTGCGGTGATAAATGTGACTGAATTGCACCGCTAGCCAGTTCAACCGTTCAATTTCTTTGACAGTCATCCTCAGGTCATGAGCGAGTTGCTCGTGCGGTGTTTTGGATCTATGAATCGCTACCATCAAGTCAACGCCGTGGCATTGCAGTTGCTTGAATGAATATAAAATCTCCTCCATATTTCTACTTGTAGCACCTTCTTCCGACATGGCGAATCCACACCAACGAAATAGCACATTTACTTGTGGAATTCTGGCGCGAACTGGGAAAATGCCGATGATTTTTCAGCTATTTTCTTGCACCTGTGGATAACTTCTCGTACATGAACGCTTTTTCATCAGTAGCTCATTAGTACTTCACGTGGGTCGTTAACAATAGAAACTCAAGGATTACTCAACCCATAGAAAGGAGGTGGTGCTACCGTGACTACTCTCGCAACGCCAAGCCGACGACTACGTGACCACGTCGAAAAGCTCGTTGCGGTGATTGCAATCGCTGCGGTTTTGTATTTTCCAACCAGCCTAAGCATCGAAGCCAGATTGACACTCGCGGTATTCATCGGAGCAATCTTCCTTTGGGTTTTCAGCACTATCCCAGACACATATGTTGCGCTTGCAGCAGCAAGCTTGCTCGCGGTCCTCGGTATCTTATCGGCGGAGGATTTCTTCGAGCCGCTTGGGCACGACACCACGTGGCTACTTATTGGCGCGTTCATTATTGCAACGGCCGTAACCTCCAGCGGGTTGGCGCTCAGGGTCACTTCGTGGCTAAGCGTCGGCATCAAAAGCCCTCGCGTCCTGGTTCACCTGATTACCCTTGCGCTAGTGTGCACCGCTTTTATGGTGCCTGCCACATCAGGTCGTGCGGCGCTGGTGCTGCCAGTTTTCCTTGCATTGGTTCCTATTTTGGAAGCAGGCCACCGCTGGTTGCTTGTAACGCTTTCCATCGCGATGCCAAGCGTAGTTTTACTTTCCGCGGTGGCCAGTTTTATTGGTGCTGGTGCGCACCTTATTACTGACCAGATTCTTTCCGAACAAGACCTCGGCTCAATCGGGTTTAGCAAATGGATGCTCTATGGCTTGCCCTTTGCCGTGGTGTCGAGCCATGTCAGCGCCGAGGTCATCTTGTTGCTCACTTCCACGAAGCAGCAGCGCCAGCAACAGCTCCAGATTGAGGCTCAGGATTTTCCCGACACTTCCTCCAATCTGGGCGAAAAGCGTTCACTTGCGGTTTTGCTCATTGCCGTCGCCCTGTGGTTTACAGAATCGATCCACTCAATCCCACCAGCATTGGTCGCTGTTGTGTGTGCGTTGTTAATCTCGTCGCCACATTTCGGTGCGGTTGATCTTAATCAGGCGATCAAAAAGATTCCGTGGTCGTTGCTGTTGTTCATGACCGCAACTGTGGCGTTGTCGGAAGCGCTTTCCGAGTCTGGCGCCGCCGAGGCAATGGCATCTGGCGTGTTTTCGTTGGTTAACGACAGCAACGCAGCCTGGATGTTTATTGTTATCGTCATCGCATTATCTACTGCGGCGCATTTGTTTATTCAATCCAGATCCGCCCGTAGCGCAGTTTTGATTCCGATTGTTGTGGCGTTAGCACCTGCTTGCGGGGTGAACCCGGTAGCCGCAGCGTTTTTATCGACCGCAGCCGCGGGGTTTTGCCATACGTTACCGTCGTCGGCGAAGCCGCTCACAATTTTCTACTGCGAGGATCAATCCCGCCCTAGTTTCACTAATGCGCAGTTAATGCGTATCTCTGCCACATTGGCACCTATCCACATGATTTTGTTAGCCATTTTTTCCACTGTTATTTGGCCTGCATTGGGCCTTAACCTCTTTCAATAGAAAAGGATATTCATCATGACTATGTATCTTCCAGAACGAATTCTTGTTGCTCCGTCCGGTTTTAAGGAGTCGCTGTCTGCGGTTGAGGTTGCAGATGCAATAGCATCCGGTATCCGTAGGGTGCTGCCTGGGGTGCGAGTGGATGCATTCCCGGTTCCCGATGGTGGTGAGGGAACGCTGGATATTCTCGCCACCCATCCGGGTACGAAGTTGCACCAGATTGAGGTCACCGGCCCGGTCGGTAAGAAAGTCAAAGCCAAGTGGTTAGAATTCGTCGATGCCAAGGTCGCCGTCATGGAAATGGCGCAGGCCGCTGGTTTGTCCTTGGTACCCCATGACTTACGGTCGCCGGGTTCTACCACTACCTTCGGCGTAGGTGAGATTCTGGCCGCGATTTTGGATGCAGGTATTTCCACCATCGTGGTTGGCTGTGGTGATTCCGGTACGTCTGATGGTGGCGCGGGGGCGTTAATGGCCTTGGGTGCACGCGTTGTCGATGCTGACGGCCATGCGATCAGATTGGGCGGCGACGCGCTTATCGACGCCCACAGCATCGACCCCAGCGGGCTTCACCCAGGGCTAGCCACCGCATCGATCACGCTCGCCTGCAATATCCATAATGTTCTTACAGGCCCCAAGGGCGTCGCCGAGGTTTTCGGACCGCAGAAAGGTGCCACGAAAGAACAGGTGCGGCACTTGAGCGCAGCGCTGGATCATTGGGCAGATTTGCTTGAAGAAACCTTTAAGCCGGAGCGCGACTTGCGTGGCCCTGGCTCCGGCGCATCCGGCGGGCTCGGCGCTGGCCTTATGGCGGTGGGTGCGTCGGCACGCAATCGTTTCGACGTTTTGCTGGGCGAATTGCCAAGCGCTGCCAATGAGGATCTATCGTCGTTAATTGCAGCCGCCGACCTCGTGATCACTGCGGAAGGCGCTATTGATTTTCAAACCCCGCACGGAAAGGTGCCTGCAGAAATCGCCCGTCGTGCGCAACGTACCGGTGTGCCGGTTCTTGGGATTGCAGGTTCGCTTGGCAAAGGTGCGCCAAGGGTCCACGACGTTGGTATTGCCGCGATTCAGTCGATCATGACTGTGCCCATGGCGCTTGAAGACGCAGTGCGTGACGGCAGGGAATTGCTTATCGACGCCACCGAGCGGGCGATTCGAATGCTGCAATTAGGTAGCGTTCTAGCCTCCCGGAGTGAAGATAAGGTGCGCCGTAAATGGTTGGATCCCCAAGCAGCCTAATTCGTGATAGTTTTAACCTAACCTAATCTGGAGTATCGACTATGTTTAATACAGCAAAACGGTTTGCCCCGCTAGCCGGTATTTTGGCATTGATGTTTTTTGTTGCTCTCGCCGGGCAGGCCCTTTCAAACACCCAATCGCCACCCCAGATTGGTCCTGCCACCGCCGCAATTGAATTACCCGATGCAGCCCCTTCTGATGTCAATCCGGTTGTCGACATCACACCTGAGCCGGTCGCGGAACCGCAGGCAGCCGTACCAAATGTGCCGCCGGCGCAACCAGTGGCTCCGGTGATTCCGCCAGCACCAGTGATCGATTTCCAACAGCCTATCCCCATCCCCGTGCAACCGGAGATTGTGATTCCACAAGCACCGCTTGATTATGAGGATTTGGATGACGTGTTCGACGGTTTCGAATTTGATGATTAGCGTCGCTAATCGTAGGTCCGCTTATGATTACCGCTACAACTTTTTCGTCCATTCGCGTTCGTATCGTCGCTTGGATCTTGTTGGTCGTGTTCACTGCCTTGGCATCGGTATTGTATTTGACAGATGCAGTGCGACGCGGCGAAATTCACACACACGCGAATTCTACGGTGGAGCAGGAAATCGCGGAGTTTTCGACCTTCGTGTCGGAGTCGCCACGGAGTTTCAACAATTCCCGGGAACTAGTCGAGGCCTACCTTGGTCAAGAAATTCCCATGGATCAGCAACTACTCATCGGCCAGATTGGGGATCAAGTAGTTCGGCAGCAAATCTCCACTCCGTACAAACCAGCCGACAAGGCTGCCCTGTTACATGAGATTTTTACTTCCCGCGCGAACTCTGGAATATTCAACGGCATTCATTGGGGGCGGGTGGAATTAACCTCGCCGAATTCGGAGAAACCAGATTACTTTGCAACTGCGATCGATACGAAAGTCGCGTACAGCCACCTAAGTAATCAAACGAAGAACCTCTCCGTGATGGGTGCGGTTGTCATGGCCCTGGCTGTCATTATTGCCTGGTTGATTTCCAATCAGATTATTATCCCAATCAGGAGCCTGCGTGACGTCGCCAGCCAGATTAGTGATTCGTCCCTAACATCACGGGTCCCTATAACCGGTGATGACGAGATCGCAGATTTGGCCCGAACGTTCAATCACATGCTGGATCGGATTGATTCTGCCTATCAGATCCAACGCCAATTCATTGATGATGCTGGGCACGAGTTGCGCACCCCCATCACGGTGATCCGGGGAAATCTCGAATTGTTGGAGACTGCAACACCTCAGCAACGCGCCCGCAGCATCAAGTTGTGTACCGGAGAGCTTGACCGGATGACCCGAATGGTGAACGATCTTCTCACGTTGGCAATCGCGGATGCAGATGGGCCGAAGTTCTTGCATCTTACGCCGTGTGATTTGTCGGAATTGATGATCGACATCGAAGATAAGGCTGACATCGTTTCTGATGGGCGCGCACACGTCACAAAGATTGCAGAGGGTGTTGTTATTCTTGATGCGCAGCGGATCACGGAGGCGGTGTTGGAGCTGACCCGCAACGCTGTGAAATATGCTCCGGATGATTCTCCTATCATCATTGAGTCCAGTCGGGACGACAACCAGATTAGTCTCAGCGTCCGGGATTTCGGTCCCGGAGTTGACCCAAAGGTTCAGCAAAATCTATTTAGCCGATTTACTCGCGGCCAAAAAACCCAATCTGACCAGGTTCCGAAAAAGGGCGCTGGCTTGGGGCTGTCTATTGTTAAAGTCATTGCTGAGGCACATGGTGGTCACGCATGGGTAAAATCTGAACCGGGTTTGGGTGCTACGTTCGGCTTCAGCTTTCCTGCAGTGACGTAGCATCCCTGGAAAGGAGAAATTACCGTGAGCCGTATTTTGATCGCAGAGGATGACACCGGGATTGCTGAGTTTATAGCGCGCGGATTGGAATCCGCAGGTTATTGTTGCGATGTCGTCGATTCCGGCCCGGTTGCTTTTGGCATGGCGCGATCTGGTGCGTATCAACTGATGATTCTCGACTTGGGGCTGCCGGACATGGATGGCACCGACATCTTGGAGCAGTTACGGGCGCTAGGCGCAACACTACCCATCATCGTTTTAACTGCACGCACGGGGTTAGAAGACCGCATTCGTACTCTTGAGGGCGGAGCGAATGATTACATGCCGAAGCCTTTCCAATTTGCGGAACTTCTTGCCCGGGTTCGGCTACGGCTGTCCGATACTTCCACCGAAACCGCGCAATCTACCACCCAATTGGAGCATTCTGGCATGGTGCTCGATTTGCGGGCACACCGTGTGCTTGTCGCCGACAAATGGCGCGATTTGTCACGACGTGAACTGGGGTTACTAGAAACGTTGATGCGGCATCCCGGCCAGATTCTTTCCCGCGCCCAGTTACTTAGCCAAGTGTGGGGAATGGATTTTGACCCCGGATCGAATGTCGTGGACGTCTATATTCGAAGCCTGCGTAAAAAGATTGGTCAAGACAAGGTAGAGACTGTGCGTGGTTCCGGTTATCGATTACGGTAACTTGGCAAACAGCGCGATGATTGCCGCCACGATTGAGGCAATAATCGGGATCAAGGCGAGCAGCGGCAGCCACTGCGGGGCATTCGTTTCCACAATTTGTTCAGGTTCAGGGGCATAAGACGTAATGTGTCCAATTACCCAGTCCCGCAAGGTGTCTGTTCGACAGTGATGCGCGCGTTCGTGTCCGGTATAGGATGCATTCACCCCGATGACTTTCCCTTCGTAAAATACCGGGCCACCTGAGTCTCCGGGAAGCGTCACAGCCGGACTGTCGTTTTCCACTACGAAGAAGTACCCACCGTTATAGGCATCGATCCGATATGTGTTTTTAATTGTCGTTTGAGCGGTGTGCAGAATCTCCCCGGTTCCAGTTCCCCAGCCGTAGACTTCTCCCCTACTATCTTCGGTTGGCATCACTTCAGCCACTTCCGCATAGCTTTCCAGATTGAGGCCTTCAGGCACCCTAATCAGAGCGACGTCGCTGTGCGGAGCTACGTAGTGGCTATCCCCTAAATAGGTGTGTCCGGTGAATGTGTTCCCGGTTGTAATGGAATAGCTTTGTCCTGGTTCCGCGGCAAGGCAGTGCGCTGCCGTTAGGACCCAATGCTTTGCGACGGCAACACCTGTACAAAATCTATTACCAGTGACGATTCGGGTTACTTGTTGCCCTTGGATGTCGTCGACTGGCACTAATTGGCCACCTGCCAACGCCGATGCAGGTTGAACAACGGTACAAAGCTGGGCGGCTGCGGTAATTAAGGCAGCAGCCCGGCGGGACATTCGGCGTTTCATGTGACCATGCTCCAGACTATAAGCACATTCGCTAAGCTTATTTTAAGCTTCCGCTGCATTATGCCACAGTTTTTGCACAGATAATTAATCCCGGAAATCCCTGTTTAAATACAAAATTGCCCCCTGGGCACAATCCACATTGTAGATGAACCCGGAGGGCAATTTTTTAAATTCTCAAGATAAATTAATCTCGCCAGCGTCGGCCGCCACGATCACCGTTTCGATTCCGGCCGCGACCTCCCCTGTCGCGATCTCGATCCCGGTCCCGGTCACGATCCCGGTATCCACCCGACGACCTACCACCACGGCCACCACGATCCATCGAAGCACCAGTGGTGTCTTTCTCCATGTGGATCAACTGGCCCGAAATTCGGGTATCACGCAAGTTATCGAAAACAGAACGCGGGAGATCCTTAGGAAGCTCCACCAGCGTGTGATCCACTGCGATCACAATCCGGCCGAAGTCCTTGTTGGACAAGCCACCTTCATTGGCAAGTGCACCCACGATAGCGCCTGGACGCACGTGCTGCCGCTTGCCCACGGCGAGACGATACACCGCCATGTCCTTATTACAACGTTCGAACCGCTCGCGGCCCCGTTCCCGGTCACCGCCGCGACCCCGGCCCCGGCGATCGTCCCGATCGTCAAACCGGTCGCGACGCTCGCGTCGATCCCGACGCTTCTCCGGTGGTGGCTCTTTCATTAAGAACTCGTCACCGGCCCGCGCCTGGGTTGCCAAAGCGGCCGCAATGTCTTCCAACGGAACGTCGTGTTCTTCAGAATACGCCTTAATCAAGTTGCGGAAGATCGCTACCTGGGAGTCTTCCAAGGACTCGGTGATGGAATCGGCGAACTTGGCCTTACGCGACTCGTTGACTTCATCGACGGTCGGCAGCTCCATCTCTTCCAATGGCGCATTGGTGGCGCGTTCGATGTTGCGCAGGAACCGTCGCTCCCGTGGCGTGACGAACAAGATGGCTTCGCCGCTGCGCCCAGCCCGTCCGGTACGACCGATACGGTGGACGTACGACTCAGTGTCGGAAGGGATGTCGTAGTTAAGAACGTGGGAGATCCGTTCCACGTCGAGACCACGTGCCGCAACGTCGGTAGCCACCAGAATATCCAGGCGGCCATCTTTTAGCTGGTCAACCGTGCGTTCCCGCTGTTGCTGCGCGATGTCGCCATTGATAGCTGCTGCGGAGAATCCACGCGCCCGTAGTTTTTCCGCAAGCTCTTCGGTTTCGTGCTTGGTGCGCACGAACATGATCATCGCCTCAAACTCGGTGACTTCCAAGATTCGGGTCAAGGCATCGAGTTTATTGCGGTGGGCAACATTGAGGAACCGCTGCGTGATATTGGTATTGGTCCGGGTTTCGGACTTCACCTGAATCTCGTGGGGCTCATTCATGTAGTCCCGCGAGATACGACGAATGCTATTAGGCATAGTCGCGGAGAACAGAGCAACCTGCTTGTCGTCCGGGGTGTCTTCCAGAATCCGTTCGACGTCTTCTTGGAAACCCATGTTGAGCATTTCGTCGGCTTCGTCAAGCACGAGGAAGCGCAGTTCGGAAATGTCGAGCGAGCCCTTTTCCAAATGGTCGATGACTCGGCCTGGGGTGCCAACAACAATTTGTGCACCCCGCCGCAGGCCAGAAAGCTGAATGCCGTATGCCTGACCACCGTAGATCGGCAGGACGGAAATATTGCCCAAATGATCCGCGAAGGATTGGAAGGAGTCCGCTACCTGGAGCGCCAATTCGCGGGTCGGTGCCAGTACCAACGCCTGTGGGTGGCGCACGTCGGCGTCGATAAGCGAAAGGATCGGCAGCGCAAATGCCGCCGTCTTACCGGTACCGGTCTGGGCCAAACCCAAGACGTCGTGGCCGTCCAGCAAAACTGGGATTGTCTGCGCCTGGATCGGCGACGGGGTCTCAAACCCGACCTTTTTAATGGCCTTCAATACGGGTTTAGGTAGACCCAAATCTTTAAATCGGGGGCCTTCTGGAGCATCCTCCGACCCGTCAGCTACGGAGTCACCCTCTGAGTCACTCTCTTTGTTTTCTTCAATGTCTGCTTCAGTTTCAGCAGAGCCGGTGCCCTCAGAAGTGTCCGCAACCCTGGCGTCATCGTGGCTAGTAACCGGTTCAGAGGTGGTTACGCCTTGGACGTCCTGCGAAGTTTCCTGAGATTCCGACACAATATTCTCATCCAGCTCAACTGCGCCGCTGGTAGCGTCATCGGTAATACTCATTGCCCGTCAACGTTACGCTATTACAAGGTAGAACAGCGAATTTAGTGACGTACATCCTAATCAGCTCACGGGTAGGTGTGCGACACGTAGCACCAAGGCGCAGTTTCCAGATTAGAGGACCAGGATTCCGATCAACATCGTGGCAACAACCAGCAGCGGAATAACAACGGTTACCATCGCAACATCCTTGTAGCTTTGCCGGTGAGTCATTCCACACACAATAAGCATGGTAAGGATTGCACCATTATGCGGCAGTGAATCAAACGAAACCGATGCCATCGCTGTGATTCGGTGCATTACCTCAAGATCGATTCCCTGATTGATCGCCATTTCTTTGAGTTCTTCACCGAATGCAGCAAGGGTGATGGACAACCCGCCTGAGGATGATCCGGTTATGCCTGAAATGACCGCTGCGGAAACTGTCGATACCACAAGCGCGTTATCGAAGGTGCCGAAGATTCCTTCCCGAACTGCCGCGAACGCCGCCAGGGATGCAACCACTGCACCATACCCAACCTCGCTGGCGGTGGTGAAGGCGGGCAGCACTGCGTTTTTTGCGCCTTCTGAAAGGTCGGCGAATAGTTCTTTGATCATTCCAAGCCGCATGATGAAGATGAGAATTATTGCTGTGACCAGACCAACCACCACCGACCACACGCCAATGACTGCGTCTAAGCTCACAGCTCCGAATTTTTCCTCAGCTAGGTAGGAGAAATCCATCTTGTTAGCAATGACGTACACAAACAGGTAGTTCATAACAATGACTACTGCAATTGGTAGCAGTCCTAGTAGCCCGTTTATCGCAACATTTCCACCAGTTTTCGGGTGGTGAACAGCGGTTTCCGACACCCCTTCCATGTCGATCCCATCCTTATGGAACACGATTTCGGCTGGAGTTTCATCAACTGTGCCCTCGGGCAGGAAATCCTCCCCCGCCTTTTGCAATTGGCGGATCCTAAATTCCAACCACGCCATCCCCAGTCCAAACATTAAAACCGCAGCTATCAAGCCTATTATGGGTGCCGCGTAACTCGTGGTGCCAAAATATCGGGTGGGAATGACGTTATGCACCTGCGGGGAACCCGGAAGTGCGGCGAGTGCGAAGGTGATGGTGCCTAATCCCAACGCACCAGGCATTAATCGCTTGGGGATATGCGCTTCCCGAAACAGTTCGATCGCGATCGGGACGATGGTAAAAGCCACAACCCAGGCGGAAACGCCACCGTAGGTGAGCAGGGCTGTCGCCAGCACCGTTGATAGCATGGCGCGTTTCGGTCCGAATAGTCGGGAAATCCCTTTAGCAAGGTCAGTTGCTAAGCCCGAGGCCGTCATGAGTTTGCCAAAAATGGCTCCCGCGAGAAATAGCGGAAAGAAACTTACGATAAATTTCCCCAGTGCTGGCATGAAAATCTGGGTATACGACGCCAAAAGGGGCGCTCCGGAGAAAACCGCGGCAACTAATGCCGCGATTGGCGCTACCACCACTACCGAATGCCCGCGATATGCCAGACCCATCAGTACAAACAGCGAGATTACGATACCGATCAACGCTATGACCACAATCGCTCCTTCCTACCAAGTAACACACACCACAACACGCTGTGGCGATAGTCACAAATGATAATAGGAGTGGCGGGAATAACAGAAGCTTTTCAACGATCAAATCCTCGCTTTCCTTAGACGGGGGCACCCAGTCGGCGTCGAAAAGCAGTTACTGCCGCACCCAAGTCTCCCGAGCCTGAAGCCACAATCCGGCGGAGAGAAAAAGCACCACCGACGTCACGGCAAACGCCACCGCAAATCCCCACAGCTGCACCGCAAACCCTATCAACAGTGGCCCCATTATCGCCCCTAGATCACCCGCCATCTGATAGGCCGCAAGCGGCTTGCCTCCATTGCGTTCTGCGCCAATGATGTCAGCCAGCGACGCCTGGATAGCCGGGTTATAAACCCCAGAGCCAATGCCCGCCAGCACCGCAAACGACAGCATCATGACCAAGTTATCGCTTAACCCAAATACCGCCGTGAACGTTGCACTTATCAACAAGCCCACGATGATCGGCTTTTTCCGCCCCACCCGATCGGTCAGACGGCCAGAAAACTGCAACGTCACAGCGTTGCCCAGCGCGTAGGCACTAAGCACGATCCCGGCCACTACCCCAGGCTTGTCGACGGTCGCGGCGATAAACAACGGCACTATTGCGACGCGAACCCCAAAATTTACCCAACCGTTGGCAAAAGCGCTCACCAGCATCGTCCGGTAGGCACGATCCGCCCAGGCCTCCGCAAAAGCGAAGACTGCCCGGTCATCGTCGCGCAACGGCGCGCCCACCGCTGATGGCATGCGCCACCACACCACAGCCGCGGCAACCGCCAAGAATCCGCCGTAAATAACGAAAGGCCACCGAAAACCGAGAATGGATAAAAACGAGCCGAAGGCTGGACCTAGTACCGAACCCAATAAAAACCCGGAAGCATAAGCGCTAGAACACCTGCCTCTAATCTGGGCCGGGGCGAGTTTGACAATTAACCCCATCGCCGAGACGGTAAACATGGTGGAGCCGAAACCCGCAAGCCCGCGCAACACAACGATATGCCAGTAGCTTTGCGCCAACGCAACGGCGGCAGTGGTTACCGCAACCACAAGCAACCCGGTGATATAGACCCACCGGGCACCTAACCGATCCACCAACTTTCCCGACATCGGAGCGAAAACCAGTCGGCTGCAACCAAAAATCGAGATCACAGCACTGGCGGCAGCAACCCCAACCCCGAAACTGGCTACAAATTGCGGCAAAATTGGTGAGATGAACCCGTATCCCAACGCGATAAAAAATGCCGCGACTACCAGGATCCAGATTTCGCCGGGGATCTTCATTTTTTCCACCACGCTTGCCTAGCCTAGGCCTCGGGCGGCACCGCGGCCAGTTGAAAACCGCAATCTTTAAAAAATTTTAGAACAAATTTTCTAAAAACGGCTTCCCGTGTCGGCCACATCGGTTAGGCTGCAACCATGATTACTTCACATTTGAAAAACCGGAGCCAACAGAAACAACCAATCAGCGCTGTGGAGATTTCTGCGCACATTCGGGCGCACTGCGGCGATACCATTGACAGCATTCGCACGGTTTTGGCACATCCACGCTCACTCGCCCGCCCTACTCCCCTGTGGCGACCACCAACGGTGCGGTTGCCAGCTGTCACACCCGATGGCCACTTAAATGCAACTTTTACCAGACATCGGGTAGGGCCCCACGTGCAGCAGCAGCTCCGAATTCATGGCGAAACCCAACCTGCAGCATATCTGGTCACGGCCCGTCTTTCCTCACCAAACGGTATCCAGATTAATCCGGCTGTTTCCGAAGCATGGCTACGCGCCATTGTTGGTGAACACCGCGCGCACTGCGTCCACGAGATCACCGGCGAACCCACGACGACGTTCGTATGGTTGGTTGATGGCAGGTTCCGGCCGATACCGTCACCCGCCTCACTGTTTAGTGGCGAGAGCCAAGCAGCCTGATATCCGGTTTAATTGTCGGTGTAATCGATGGTTTCTTGGTCATCGTCCTCGACCACGTCGTCTTCTAAGTAATAGAAGTCAGCGTCGTCACCATCGTCTTCACCAAAAATATCGTAGATGTCAGGCTCATCATCGTCTTCGAGTGGTGCTAATTGGCTCTCCCAGGCGTCGGCCTGATCCGCCGCTAACGAGAGGACGTCGAAAAGCTTGTCAAAATCACTAAACGAGCCCAGTTCGAGAACCTCTTGGCAGCTTTCGATTATCTGGCCGACGATGGAATCAAACATCTCGTCGGCGTCTTGCTCAGAAAGGTTGTTATCCCGCACAATATCCTCAACCTGGCTGTATGCGGACTCCATCATCTGCTCGAACAGCGGGCCTAAGGTAATAAAATCGACCTTAGCGATCGGCACCCCATCAACGACATCAATGGCTACCTCAATCCCGGAAAATTCGGTCAGATCGGCATAGACGACGTGTTCGTTGTGGTGGGATTGGAAAAAGTCAATGTCCTCGATACGTTCATCGGTTCCTTCCAAAAGGTCACGTAAAACGGTGACCACCTGGTCGGTGGCAACGTGGGAATTGACGGCATTTACTGCGTCATCCACCGAAAAGACCACAGACACCAACACTGCTTCGAAGTCCTGGACGTAGTCGTCACTGGCGGCGGCCGCGATATAGACATTTGCCGCTGGTAAATGGGGGTCAATCTCTACGAACTGAATTTCCAGCTCTGAGGTGATGGGAATGAACATGGTGTCCGCATGGACTCGGGATTCAATTCCCTCGGCGTCCAATGCTGCTGCGATGTCCTCGAAGAAACTCATGGTAGAAAATCACCCTTTTCATCGTGTGGGTCCTTGACCCTCCACAGTAATAGACTCCACGGATTTTGGCTGGCTTCTTAGTATTGCGCGGCTTGGACCAGTCCAGCTATGCGCTGTTCTTTCGGCTGATGCGGACACGACGTGCAATAATCAGCATCGGCGCTGTGGTAGATCATGCAGCAACTAGACCGATGCGCCAGCAGGTAATCTGGCTCTTCACCAGCAACTATCGGTATTACTTCCCCGTCAGCTATCTGTTCAAAACGCGGTTCCGGGATCTTCACGGGCGCCACGTTCACCAATCCTTGGTGCAGCTGCTGGGCGATGTCGAGGGCACGAAGTTGCTCAAATTCTTCATTCCCCGCATCGACCGCGGGTTGAATCACACCGTCTCCGACCACGGCCCACAGCGGCGCTGGTCGCATATCTGCAACCGAACAGATGGTGTCAATAACCGGGGCTAAGGTTGCAGCCAGATGCTCACCAGATTGTTGGTAGTCCGCCGCGTCAGATTGGGGGCGGAAACCAAACCAATAGCCAGAGTTATCGTCACGGTTGAAAAGGATCCCGGAATCGAGCCCTACATCAATGCACGAATCGGTCAACACCATGGTCGCTATCGCGGGTGCTGCGACGGACCCCATAAGCGAAAACAACCATACTTGAGCCGCGTGACGTGGATTGTCGAGCTTAAATAACCGGCTGGATTGCGCTATCGCGGCTGCAATCGCTTCCTCGGTGGAAAGATAAGCCAGCTCAACGGGGCTGTTACCAGCTTGGTCAATACATGGCGCGTATCGGGGAAAATGCGCCACCATGTGTTCTAGGCGGTTGTCGATAGCCGAATGCATGTAACGTGTCTATTCCTCATCTAATTGGGCAAGGCGGGCTAGGTTATCTAGCCTATCGCTGCCCCACTCCAACATGTTGTAGTTTTCCCAGGCGATTCGGCGGGCGGCGTAGGGGTCGTACACAATATGCGGGGTGGAATCGAATACTTTTGTTGCGCGTCCAGGACGGTGATCGCTCGGCGCTTGGTAGTGCGGCCACGTTTCTGCTTCTGCGCCATTGGGGTTACCGGTGTGGATGAAATTAGCCCAGTGGGTTTGCATGTGATCACGCAAGTCATGCAGTTCTTGCCAACCGCCAAGCCGGTTGAGGGTGGCTGCTTTTGAGCCATTCAAATCACCAAAGATCGGGCTTAATTCAGCTGTGTGGGCTGCACCCAGTCCTAGCCACCGCAATGCCGCCGGGGCAAAGTCGAACCGGTACATCCAGGTGGGGGCGGAAAGGCTGTGGGCGGAGGCCGCTATCACGCTTGGGGCCCAGAAGATGCCGTCGGCAAGCAATTGTGCGTAGTCTTTGCGCAGATAACCATCGTTGTAGTGTCGCATGATGATTTCCGCACCTTCCCGGTCGTAACCTTCAAGCATGCGGCGGGCCGATTTCGACCGGGCTTTACTGCGCAGGTAGAAAGTTTTGGCAAAGAAGGCTTCGTCGACGTTGGTTCCGATCATCAACGGTATTTTGTGCTGTTCCCCCGCCCGGAATGTGGAAAGCGGATGGTCGTGAATGACTTTTTTATCCACGGTTGCCCCGAAGCAGGGGTTCAGATTGAGTAATTCACCGCTGCGCCACATCATGGACTGCCCCGCGTTGATTAAAGCCTCCGGGCTTAAGGCACGCAGTTTGGCGAGATTGGGCACATCCACCCCGGCGCGGTTGGCGAGTTCCCGCGCCCAGAATGCTGCCTGTGCTTTGGAGTGGACGGCGGCGATTGGTGGCGATTGTGCGATGGCCCGGTGAAACAACCCTTGGGTGGCTTTGATGCACATGAGGGTGATGACGCTGGCGCCTCCTGCTGATTCGCCCATGAGGGTGATATTGGTGGGGTCGCCGCCGAAATGCTCGATGTTGTTGTGTATCCACCGTAAGGCGAGCAATTGGTCGCGTACTGCCGGGTTGGGGGAACAGTCGTCGCCGAAGTGGGAAAAATCGAGGTAGCCGAACACGCCGAGCCGGAAGTTGAGAGATACGTAGACGACGTTCATGGCTTCAACTAGGTAGTGCCCGCGTAGCACCTGTTGGTGGGAGGACCCGTAGATGAATGAGCCGCCGTGTAGGTAGACGACCACTGGCAGTTTGGCGTCGTGGTCGGGGCGAACGATGTCAAGGGTGAGGCAGTCTTCGCTGCCTTTTATTTTTTCGCTGGGGCCGAATGAGGGCTGGGCGGCCACGGTGCCGTATTCGCGGCAGTCGCGGATTCCGGCCCAGGGTGGGACGGGTTTGGGGACCCGGAAACGGTTCTCACCGGAGGTGTCGGCACCGTATGGGACGCCGCGCCAGGTTCGGATGGCGGTGGGGGCTGAGAGCCGCAGGCCGCGGATTTTTCCGGCGGTGGTTTCGATGATGAGGTCGGCGTTGTCGGTGTCTGTACCGGGTGTGCCGGTTCCCAATTGGGGTGGCGGCGTGATGGGGCCAACGATGCGCGATGTGGTGCGCCGGCGGGTTTTCGCAGGTGTGGGTGATGCTTGGGTGGGCGTGGTTTTGGGTGGGGTGGTTGTGGCTGTTTTTCGCGGTTTTTTAAACCGACGTTGGCTCCTCATATCACTTAGAGTAGGTGACATGGTGAATCACGTCGACCGAGATACTGTTTTATGCATTTCGCTAGCTGCCCGCCCCTCCAATCATGGGGTGAGGTTTCATAATTGGTTGTATGCAACGTTGGGTTTGAATTTTTTATATAAGGCGGTCGCGCCGGTAGATATTGAGCAGGCGGTTGCAGGTATCCGCGGGTTGGGTATTCGAGGTGCTGGGGTGTCGATGCCCTATAAGCAGGATGTTATTGCGCTTATCGATGAGCTCGATGATTCCGCGGAACGGATCGGCGCGGTTAACACAATCGTTAACACTGATGGGCACTTGGTTGGCTATAACACCGATTATGTCGCTGTGGCGAAACTCTTGAATTCCTATTCGGTGGCTAAGGATCTTTGTGTTGCTGTGCGCGGCTCGGGCGGCATGGCGAACGCGGTTGTTGCGGCGTTGGCTGATTATGGTTTGTCTGGCTGTGTGGTGGCTCGCAACGCGGAAACCGGATCGGAATTGGCTAATCGCTACGGGTGGGAGTATTCCGCGGAGGTTCCAGAGTCCGCCTCGATGTTGGTCAATGTCACCCCGTTGGGGATGACGGGTGCGGATGAATCGGTGCAGGCGTTTAGCGATGCGGAAATTTCCCGGGCGCAGTTGGTCTTCGATGTTGTAGCGTATCCGGTTCGTACTCCGCTTATCGACGCGGCGACGCGGTTGGGGGTTGCGACCATCAATGGTGGTGAAGTGGTTGCGTTGCAAGCTGCGGAGCAATTTGCGCTCTACACCGGGGTGGTTCCGAGTGAAGAAGATGTTATCCGCGCTGAGGAGTTTGCTCAGCGGTCGTGATTTTACGCTTTCAGCGAACCAACTCACGCGGTTTTATTACTCCGGTCTATCCTAGGTTTGTTATTTATTGTTGCACCGGTATTTACGAAAGCGTAGAAATCTCATGGCTGTGAAGAAGAAATCGGACCACTCCGTTGTCACGGATGTATTTAATTCCAATTCGCATTCGGTCCTGGAAGAAAAGGGACCGATTGCAAAGGCTCTTGTTGCTGCTTTGGATAAAACTGCCACTATGAAATCTGGTTTGGTGGTCAAGTATGTTGACCGCTTGAAGGCTAAGAATCCTGATGCTGATAACGCCGAGATTCAAAAAATCATGGATAAGCACTTCATGTTGGCGGTAACTGGTTCGGGGGCGAGTGCGGGTAGTGCCGCCGCTATTCCCGCTATTGGTTTTATCACCGGCGCTGTCGCGGTGAGTGCGGAGAGCTTATTGTTCCTTGATACTGCTGCGTTTTATGCGGTGGCCAGTGCGCATCTGCGTGGGGTGGATATCACCGACCCTGAGCGTCGAAAAGCAATCGTCTTGGTTGCGGTCTTAGGCTCGGAAGGCTCCGCTATTGCCGACGCCACGTTTGCCGGTGGTTCCTTAATGAATATGGTGGGCCGGTCCTCCACTGCGAAGCTGACTGAGGTGAATAACTTCATGTTCAAGTACGCGCTGAAGAAAATTTCCAAATCGGTGCGTTTGGCGTGGCTAGGTAAGCTCATGCCGTTGGGAATCGGCGCGGTTTTGGGTTCCATTGCTAACCGTAAGATTGGGCAAAAGGTTATCGAGCACGTACACAGCGCAATGGGGCCTGCCTAAAGATTGTTCCGCTACGGGTCTACCATAGGTGCCACGCAACCAATCACATTCCCACCTGCGAAAGGGCACCATGACCTCTTCTGGCGCGCATCCGGCAGCTAGCCGCACGACGATCGTTCGGTTAGCTGCCGTTGCGTTGCGGTTTCCGGTTGCCTTGACCGCAGCGCTTGTTTCCACGGTGTTAGTCACCATCTTTAATGCGGCCATCCCGCTGGTAACTGCTTCGGCGGTGGATATTGCCACATCCGACATTTCGGGCGATATTCGTTCGTTCATGTGGCTGTTGATCGCAGTGGCGCTTGGGCGTTACGCGTGTCAATTTGGTAGACGGTTTACGGCCGGAATCCTTGCCAATAAGATGCAGCATCGCCTGCGGGTTGGCCTGCTGTCCACCATGTATCAATTGGACGGCCCCGCCCAGGATCAATTACGCACCGGCCAATTGGTATCGCGGTCTATCTCGGATCTCAATCTGGTGTACACCATGGCCGCCATGTTCCCATTGGTCACCGGGCATCTGCTCACTGTGATAACCATATTAGGGGTTATGCTGTGGCTATCACCGGTTTTATTTGTCACCGCTACCGCCATGCTGCCGGTTCTCATGTGGTTGAGTGTGCGTTCGCGCGCCACGTTATTTAGTGCCACGTGGTCGGCGCAGCAGAAAATCGCCGACCTGGCCACCCAGGTGGAAGAAACTGTCACGGGAATTCGGGTAGTCAAGGCGTTTCATCAAGAGCAGCGAGAAATTCGGAAGTTTGTCACGGTTGCGGGAAACATCTACGGCGAGATGATGCGGGCGGCCAGATTAACGGCTCGTTTTAAACCCCTGCTGCAACAATTGCCGAATGTGTCTTTGGTTCTGTGCATCGGCGTCGGTGGCTATCTTGCCCTGACTGGGGTTATCTCCATTGGTACCTTCGTGGCGTTTAGCGTCTATATGTCGCAATTGACCTCCGTGGTTTCCATGCTGGCTGGGATGATCGTGCAACAACAGTTAGGAGTGGCTTCGGCACAGCGGGTTTTTGACGTGCTCGATCTGCGTCCGACCAATTCCGACCCAGTTTCCCAAACCCCAGCACCAACCGGGCCGTTGGGGCTGCGCATGAACCACGTCAGTTTTGGCGAGGCGCTCGCCGATTTTTCCCTCTACGCCCCGCCCGGCGACACTGTCGTTATGGTGGGCCCGCCGGGTGCCGGAAAAACGATGGCGGTGCAACTCATCACGGGTTTCTACCAACCAGATTCCGGCAGCATTTCGCTTGTCGACGCCACCGGCGCCGCGGTCGATTACGCGGACCTTTCCCGGGACGCGGTGCGAGGGGCTATGGGCTGTGTGTTTGAAGACCCCTTCCTGTTCTCCACAAGTATCTATGACAATATCGACGCTGGCCGGGAGTTAAGCAAAGACGACATCATCGCCGCCGCTCGCCACGCAGAAATCTACGATTTCATCAGCGGTCTTGATAACGGTTTCGACACTCAGATTGGGGAACGCGGTTTAACACTATCTGGCGGTCAGCGCCAACGCATCGCCCTCGCCCGCGCCATAGCCGAGCAGCCCCGCATCCTCATACTCGACGACGCCACTTCCGCTATCGATGCTGCCACCGAGGCAAAAATCTTCGACAACCTGCGCACCCATCTATCCGGCACCACGATCATCGCGGTTGCCCACCGCATGTCAACGGTGGGCATCGCCGATACTGTTGCCGTGGTTGATGCCGGACGCATCACAGCCATCGGCCCAAAGCCGGAGATCATTACCGACTCTCGGTTCACAACGCTTATGACCGGGGCAGGCGACATCGGTACCCAAGCCGCATCGCCCCACCCGGTGATCCTTGATCATGATGCCCTAACCCCCGAGGCGCAGCAGCTATGGCCGACCGATCAGCCGAGTTCTGAGACCGCGAAGCCAACGATGCAGATGGCTTCCGCACCATCTCTCCAGCGAGGAACCGGCCTCCGTTTCGCAGCGCAGGTGCCAGCAACCGCAGAACTACTCGACCGCGTGGCAGAGCTACCACTGGTACGCGATACTCCCCCGCCCGGCGGACTCGACGGTTTCCAACAGCGCTTAACAACAGTATCAGCCAGCCGGTTATTCCATTCTGTGCGTTGGCTTCTTGCCGCGGCCATCCTACTGTATGTCGTCGGTGTTGCTGCAGGTTTGGCCATCCCCTCCCTGGTTCGGATCGCCTTAGACAGCGGAGTAACCGCAGGAAATGCGTCCGTCCTGTGGCAGGTGTCCCTGGCTGGTCTCGCCATCGTTTTGCTGAGCTGGCTGGTTTCCTGCGCCACCACCATCGTCACCGCGCTTACCGGCGAGCGGCTTCTCTACGAGCTCCGCATCAGGTGCTACGCCCATCTCCAGCGGCTTTCGCTCCGGTTTTACGAAACCACCATGTCGGGCGCCATCATCACCCGAATGACCACCGACATTGACGCCCTCAATGGGTTTCTCCAGACCGGATTCACCACCGCATTGGTAGCGATCACCACCCTGGCGGGCATCACGGCGCTACTTATCCTCACCAGCATCCCCCTCGCGGCCGTTGCGCTGACGGGGGTCCCGATCATTGTCATAGCAACCGTGGTATTCAGAAGAATCTCCACCCGACTGTACGCACGGGCGCGCGAGGAAATCAGCATCGTCAACGCAAGCTTTCATCAAGCCATAGCCGGGTTACGGACCGCCCAGATGCTGCGCTCCGAAAACACCGTACTTAACCACTTCAACGACAAGTCCCAGAAATACACCACCACCCGTATCGCCGCCCAAGCCGCGGTCGCACTCTACTTCCCTGGCATCAGCGCAGTATCAGAAATTCTGCAGGCTGTGGTGTTGGGGATAGGTGCCGCGATGGTCTCCGACGGAACCCTAGCCATCGGTGTCCTCGTCGCCTTCCTGCTGTACCTAGAACGCCTTTATCCCCCGATCCAAAACCTCAGCCAAGTCTTCGATTCCTACCAACAAGCCCAGGTTGGGTTTAACCGAATCACCGACCTGCTCGCCACCAAAGAAGACGTCATAGATGTTGCCGAAACCAGCGACACTGATCTACCGCAAGCTGTAGACGTCGAAAAGCTCGCCGAATCGGATATCGCGGTGTCCAACGTCTCCTTCAGCTACGGGCAATCCGACCGACCGGTGCTTTCGGACGTTTCAGTAACCCTGGCGGCAGGACGCACCGTAGCAATCGTCGGCGCGACCGGTGCCGGAAAATCCACCTTGGTTAAGCTTCTGGAACGGTTCTACGACCCCGTATCTGGGACAATTCGCGCCGGGGACACCAACATTCGCCACATCCCGCTCGGCTTGTGGCGCCGCCAGATTGGGTACGTTCCGCAAGAAGCCCACCTTTTTAGCGGAACCATCGCGAGCAATATCGCATACGGTAATCCTCATGCCAGCCAAGCAGAGATAACCGAGGCTGCGCGCCGTGTGGGTGCGCTTGGAACCATCGCCGCGATTCCGGGTGGGTTCACCGCACCAGTCGGCGAAGGCGGACGCGGGTTATCCTCCGGCCAACGGCAATTAGTTGCCCTCGCTCGCGCGGAACTGATAACACCGAAGATTTTGCTTTTCGACGAAGCCACAGCCACCGTCGATCCCGCGACCGAATCTGCGATCCTGGCAGCCACACGGCGCGTAGCCGCTGGCCGCACCACAGTGGTGGTAGCCCACCGGCTAGCGACCGCTGCTCGGGCGGATCGGATTCTGGTGTTCGCCGACGGGAAAATCGTCGAGGACGGCACCCACGAATCACTACTTACTTTTGGGGGTATTTATGCCACTATGTGGCGCAACAGCACCCAATAAACGTGCAGTTCAGGGGCAATCTGTGAATCCGCGCACAATTATTGCCGGATTTCCTTGGAAAATGATTACAACTGAGAGTGTGAAACCACTAGCCTGTATTCAGCAACTAAAGTGTGAACAGACATATACTCTCACAAAGAAATGAGGCGAGCACCTGCCGTGAGCAGCGCTAGTACTTTCGGCCAAAATCAGTGGCTGGTAGACGAAATGTTCCAGCAGTTCCAGAACGATCCAGAATCTGTTGATCCTTCGTGGCGGGAACTATTTGAAACTTCCGGTGCCCCCACTGCACCAGCCCCCACCGCCCCACAACCAGCGGCGTCATCTGTTAGCCCCTCCACCGATGCGGCAGCACCTGCACCAGCAGTCGACACCACCCCTGTCGAGGCGGTAGCTATCAAGGCAGATCAGCACCTCACCGACGAGGCAGCTAAAGAAGCCAAGAAAGCAGCAGCAGCAAAGAAGCTGGAGAAATCCCCGCTCGGCCGCGCTGGCGCACTGCCGGATGCTGGTGAGAAGGCGCTTAAAGGCATTTTCAAGGCGATTGCCAAGAACATGGACGAATCGCTTGAGGTACCGACCGCAACCTCGGTTCGGGATATGCCCGTTAAGTTGATGTTCGAGAACCGAGCGATCATCAACGAACATATGCAGCGCACCCACGGTGGCAAGGTCTCCTTCACCCACATTATTGGCTATGCCCTGGTCAAGGCCCTCATGGCCCACCCAGACATGAATAATAGCTACGATGTGATCGACGGCAAGCCCACCGTTATCACCCCGGAGCATATTAACCTTGGGTTAGCAATCGACTTGCCGCAAAAAGACGGCACCCGAGCGCTGGTAGTAGCCGCCATTAAGGAATGCGAGACCTTAGGCTTCTCGCAGTTCCTGGAAAAATATGAAGACATCGTCAACCGGGGCCGCGACGGCAAGTTGACCATGGACGATTACGCTGGTGTTACCGTATCACTGACCAACCCGGGTGGTATTGGCACCCGCCACTCCGTCCCACGCCTGACCAAGGGGCAGGGCACCATTATCGGCGTTGGTTCCATGGATTATCCGGCTGAATTCGCAGGTGCTTCCCAGGACCGCCTGGCAGAGCTTGGTGTAGGCAAGCTGGTGACCATCACTTCCACCTACGATCACCGCATCATTCAGGGCGCGGAATCTGGTGAATTCCTGCGTACCATGAGCCAGCTATTCGTCGACGATGCGTTCTGGGACGACATCTTCGAAGCGATGGAGATCCCGTACACCCCAATGCGGTGGTCCCAGGATCTGCCGAACACCGGTTTGGATAAGAACACTCGGGTCATGCAGCTGATCGAGGCGTATCGTTCCCGTGGTCACCTGATCGCCGACGTGAATCCGCTGCGGTGGGTTCAACCAGGCATGCCGGTGCCGGATCACCGCGACCTTGAGATCGAAACCCACGGGCTTACCCTGTGGGATCTGGATCGTACCTTCAACGTGGGTGGCTTCTGTGGCAAGGAAACCATGACCTTGCGTGAGGTTCTCACCCGGCTGCGGAACGCCTACACCCACAAGGTCGGTAGCGAATACACCCACATCCTCGACCGCGACGAGCGCACCTGGCTGCAGGATCGCCTGGAAGCGGGCATGCCGAAGCCAACCCACGCCGAGCAGAAATACATCATGCAGCAGCTCAATGCAGCTGAAGCATTCGAGAACTTCTTGCAAACCAAGTACGTCGGCCAGAAGCGCTTCTCCCTGGAGGGCGCGGAATCCCTTATCCCATTGATGGATTCCGCCATCGATACTGCCGCAGGCCAGGGCCTGGATGAAGTGGTCATCGGTATGCCGCACCGGGGCCGGTTGAACGTTCTGTTCAACATCGTGGGCAAGCCACTGGAAACCATCTTCACCGAATTCGAAGGCCATATCGAGGCCAAGACCGCTGGTGGTTCCGGCGACGTGAAGTACCACCTCGGTGCCGAGGGCACCCACCTGCAAATGTTCGGTGACGGCGAAATCAAGGTTTCCTTGACCGCCAACCCATCGCATCTTGAGGCAGTCAACCCGGTCATGGAAGGTATCGCACGCGCCAAGCAGGACCTGTTGGATAAGGGCCCGGGCGGTTACACCGTCATGCCGCTATTGCTGCACGGCGACGCAGCATTCGCTGGTTTGGGTATCGTTCCGGAAACCATCAACCTCGCGCAATTGCGTGGCTACACCGTGGGCGGCACCGTCCACATCGTGGTGAACAACCAGATTGGTTTCACCACCACGCCGGATTCGTCTCGCTCCAGCCACTACGCCACCGACTTGGCTAAGGCATTTGGTTGCCCAGTGTTCCACGTCAACGGCGACGACCCAGAAGCCGTCGTGTGGGTTGGTCAGTTGGCCACCGAATACCGCCGCCGGTTCGGCAAGGACGTCTTCATCGACCTGATTGCGTATCGACGCCGCGGCCACAACGAAGCCGACGATCCGTCAATGACGCAGCCAAAGATGTACGAATTGATCGAAGGCCGCAAGACCGTTCGTGACCAATACATTGACGACTTGCTCGGACGTGGCGAGCTTTCCAAGGAAGACGCCGAGAAGGTTACCCAAGACTTCCACGACCAGATGGAATCCGTCTTCATCGAAGTTAAGGAAGCAGAGAAGAAGGCCTTCACCCAGCAAGAAGGCATCACCGCCTCCCAGAACCTGCCACACGGCTTGGAAACGAATATCTCGCGCGGCGAATTGCATGAGATCGCGGAAGCGTATTCGGCAAAGCCGGAAGGCTTCGAATTCCACCCACGTGTCAAGCCGGTTGCCCAGAAGCGGTTGGAATCCGCAACCGAAGGCGGCATCGACTGGGGCTGGGGCGAATTGATCGCCTTCTCCTCCCTCGCCAACACCGGTAAATTGGTGCGCCTCGCCGGTGAAGATTCCCGTCGCGGTACCTTCACCCAGCGCCACGCGGTTGTCATCGACCCGAACACCGGAGCTGAGTTCAATGGACTCAACGAGCTGGCCGAGCAGAAGGGCAATGGCGGAAAATTCCTGGTCTATAACTCCGCATTGACCGAATTTGCGGGCATGGGCTTTGAGTACGGCTACTCGGTGGGTAACCCCGATGCTGTGGTCGCATGGGAAGCACAGTTCGGCGATTTTGCCAACGGTGCGCAGACCATCATTGACGAATACGTCTCCTCTGGTGAAACCAAGTGGGGCCAGACGTCCTCGGTCATTCTGCTCCTGCCGCACGGCTATGAGGGCCAAGGCCCAGACCACTCCTCCGCCCGCATTGAGCGGTACCTGCAGCTGTGCGCGGAAGGCACCATGACGGTGGCTCAGCCGACCACCCCTGCGAACTATTTCCACCTGTTGCGTCGTCACGCGCTGAGCGATCTCAAGCGTCCACTGGTGGTCTTCACCCCGAAGTCGATGTTGCGTATGAAGGCAGCGACGTCCTCCGTTGAAGACTTCACCGAGGTTAAGAAGTTCCAGTCTGTCATCAACGACCCACGGTTCGTTGACCGCGACGGCAACAAGGTGGGCGACTGCTCCACTGTCAAGAAGATCATGCTGGTGTCCGGCAAGCTGTACTACGAATTGGCAAAGCGCGCCGAAAAGGACAACCGCATCGACGTTGCGATCGTACGTATCGAAATGCTGCACCCGATTCCGTTCAACCGGTTGAAGGACGCATTCGACTGCTACCCGAACGCCGAGGAAATCCGCTTCTGCCAGGACGAGCCCGCCAACCAGGGCCCGTGGCCGTTCTTCAACGAGCACCTGCGCGACTTGATCCCAGGAATGCTGCCGATGAAGCGCGTCTCGCGCCGCGCCCAGGCTTCCACCGCAACTGGCCTTTCCAAGGTTCACGCTGTGGAGCAAGAGGCTCTGCTTAACGAGGCATTTGCCGACTAACAGGGCATAAAAATAGTGCGCTAGCGAATCACAAATCGCTAGCGCACTATTTTTCACCATAAGCCACCACTTGCTTGTCCGTGAGAACACACCCCAAGCGCCACGGCCTTGGTGGCGTCGACAAGCGGCAGCGCTAGTGGAAGAAAATGCCGTTATCGTCGAGGTATTTGGTGACCACTTCGCTGGTGTTCCGTAGTTTTTTACTCTCTTCCACCAAATCCGCGAGGTCCTCGGTGCTGATCGTGCCCGAGATAATATTCAGCGCGCCGCGCTCCTCACGGTTCAGGGTTGGCACCCGATAGATCGGAATGATGTGCTGCGGGATTGCCGAAACTTCATCGCTGCACCCGAGCGCGTTCGACGGATCGGTCGCATTAACGTTATCCCCCAACGCCCCCATGACCGCCTGATAGACTTTTTCCCGCTGATCGCCGGAATTGACGTCTTTCTCGGCGGTGGAGAATTCCATTTCCAATTCTTTGGCTTTTTCCGGCTGCACCTGACCGAGCATCCGCCCCGCGCACACGATCGCCACGTCCGCCGCACCGTTCGGAACCCGGTCGAAGCTGTGCTCAAGACCCAACCGCCCCATATTCAACGTGGCGGGACGCCCCAGGCGCTCTAAGCCTTGCTTATACAGCTCCCCCAACACTAATTGCTCAACCGAATTGGATCGCACTGCGATCTCTACTACTTTTTCGCTATCCGGTATCGGATCGGCGTCGGGTTCAAACCGTTCCAGATTCGCGCATCCGCCCAACAGCACCGCGCAGCTTAAAACCAAAGCGGACAAGGAGTAAGTTTTCGGCGCTGTCATGGGGCTCCACAGTTGTTATCGGTTGAGGTGATGTGCGTGTATAAGTTTAGCGGTTATTGTGCGCCGCCTCGATTCACGAACTCACTAATCATATCCCGCGCCTGGCGGGCAGAATTCGGAGCGCACAGGATGTCGTAGCGGCCAGCAACAATCTGGGTGGCGGAAGCGAAGTCACGCCGCCCGCGCTGCATCGCGTACTGCACCGAGGCCGTGACGGTGGAAAACACCATGCCCATGAAAATACCGATGAGAAGCGACATCGCCCACTGGTTATTCATGATGCCAAGGAGCATTCCGAAGAACAGGCCCAGCCAGGCTCCGGAGGCGATCCCGTTAAGGATTACTCGCGGCCAGGTGAGCCGCCCGATGACCTTTTCCACTTCCATGAGATCGACACCGACGATAGTCAGATCGGCTACATTAAACTGCCGGTCCGACAGCATATCCACGGCCGCTTGGGCGCGTTCATAGCTGCTGAAGCTACCCACGGGCCAGCCTTCGGGGCGGGCGCGCCGGTTGGGGTTAAACGGATTGGCGTCCGGGTTTGGGGAGTTTTGTTGCTCAGAATGAGGAAACACTATGGGGTCCTTACTTTTGCTTTTCGAAAGTTTAAACGCCGCAACCTGCGGAAAAGTTCCCAGCAAACCGGCTCTTATTGCTTCTTGGAGTACTGAACTACACTAGGGTGACATGAGTGAAGTTACACGTGTCTATGCTGGCCGATTGGCAGGTATGGTTGTGCGCGGCCCAGAAACAGATGTTATCGGCCGGGTGCGAGATGTGGTTGTCAACGTTCGGCCGCAGGGCCATACCTCCCGGGTGCTCGGGCTGGTCGTAGAAATGACCAATAAACGTCGTATCTTCCTTCCCATGTTGCGGGTCGCCTCTATCGATCCGCATGAAATCATGCTGGTTTCGGGTTCGGTTTCCCTGCGGGCGTTTAAAGCCCGCTCCGGTGAAGTGACCATCATCCACGATATTATCGGCTCGAAGGTGCACGTCGATGATCCGGAATTAGAAAAATTCCACGGCAAACCGGTGGAGGTCGCCGACATCGAATTGGAGCGAACCAGAACCAGGGATTGGGCCATATCCGCCGTGGCGGTAATTGGAAGCCGCCCGAGTTTCGGCAGACGCCCAGAAGTCGTCATTGTGCCGTGGAAACACGTACACGGGATCACCGCCGCCGGTGTGGGCATCTCCGACGCCGCCGCTGAGCTGATTGCGGAGTTTGAAGACATGCGCCCTGCCGACGTGGCTTCCGCACTGTACGACTTGCCGGAAAATCAACGGCACACGGTGGCCAGCGAATTCGACGACGAGCGATTAGCTGACATCTTGCAGGAGATGAGCGAGGATCGTCAGGCGGAGCTGTTAGAAACGCTCGACATCGAGCGTGCGGCAGACGTCTTGGAAGAGATGGACCCAGACGATGCCGCCGACTTGCTGTCCGAATTGGACGACGAAAAGGCTGACGTGCTGCTGGAATTGATGGATCCGGAGGAATCCGCCCCAGTGCGCCGGTTGATGAGTTTTAATCCCGACACGGTGGGTGCGTTGATGACCCCGGAGCCGCTGATTCTCACTCCACAGACCACGGTTGCTGAGGCCCTAGCGCATGCCTGCAATCCGGATTTGCCGACGTCATTAGCGTCAATGGTGTTTGTGGTGCGCCCGCCTACCGCCACCCCCACGGGGAAGTATCTTGGTTGTGTGCACTTGCAGAAGCTGCTTCGGGAACCACCGTCGACCCTGGTGTCGGGCTGCCTTGACCCGGATCTACCGCCGCTATATGCCGACGACTCCCAGGAAACCGCCGCCCGGTATTTCGCCATGTATAACTTGGTATGCGGGCCGGTGATTGATAGCAATGGGCATTTGCTTGGGGCGGTAGCTGTGGACGACTTGATCGACCACTTGCTTCCCGATGACTGGCGCGATACGGGTATCCGCCCAGAAGTGAAGGAGGGTTAAGCTTCATGGCAGATTTAGATACTCCCCGGTTAAGCGGCAAAAAGAGCATTTTTAAGCTTGACGACGACACCGTCGGGGCCTATGCCGAAAAAGTCGCCCGATTCTTTGGCACCGGCCGCTACCTCATGTGGCAAACCGTGTTCGTGGTTATTTGGGTCATCCTCAATCTAGGCGCCTTCTGGTGGCAGTGGGACCCGTATCCGTTCATTTTGCTTAACCTGGCATTTTCTACCCAGGCCGCCTATGCCGCGCCGTTGATTCTTCTGGCACAAAACCGGCAAGAGGACCGGGACCGCATCGCATTGAACGAGGACCGGCGACGTGCATTCGAGACGAAATCGAATACCGAGTACATCACCCGCGAGCTGGCTGGCTTACGGCTGGCTATAGGCGACATGGTTACCCGGGATTACCTACGTCACGAGTTGGAAGATTTGCACAACATGCTAGAACGCATCGAGGCCAAACTTGACGACGAAGCCGCCGCCCGCACCGCCGCCCGTCACCACGCCGGCGAAGCCGCACACGAGGATCTCAACGATCCAATCCAAGGCCGTTCTGGTCGCACTGATCGACCGTAGTAAGGTTAGTTGCTGTTATGAGTACAACGATTACTGAATCACAAGTCCGCCAGGCACTATCACGGGTGGAAGACCCCGAGATAGGCAAACCATTAACCGAACTGGGAATGGTGAAATCCATAACCATTACTGGTAACGATGTCGCCGCAGAAATCTATCTCACCATCGCGGCGTGCCCGTTAAAGACCACGCTGGTGGATAATTCCACCGCCGCGATTAAAGAAATCCCGGGGGTCGGCGAGGTCACCGTCACCACCGATGTTATGAGTGACGAGCAGCGTCGAAAGCTACGTGAATCGTTGCGTGGTGGCCAAGCGGAACCGGTTATTCCGTTCGCCCAACCGGATTCCACCACCCGGGTTTTCGCGGTTTCCTCCGGCAAGGGCGGGGTGGGTAAATCCTCAGTAACGGTGAATCTGGCGGTTGGTTTCGCAGCTCGCGGCCTGAAGGTCGGCATCTTAGATGCGGATATTTACGGCCATTCGGTACCGGGAATGCTCGGTTGTGTGGAACGCCCCACCCCGGTTGACGATATGATCATGCCGCCGCAGGCACACGGCATTAAACACATTTCGATCGCGCATTTCGTTGAGGATAATTCCCCTGTTGTGTGGCGTGGTCCGATGCTGCACCGTGCGATCCAGCAATTTTTAGGCGACGTATTTTGGGGCGACTTGGACATCCTGTTGCTTGACTTGCCGCCCGGCACCGGCGATATTGCCATCTCGGTAGCGCAATTGGTTCCGACCGCCGAATTACTCATCGTTACCACCCCGCAGGCTGCCGCGGCCGAGGTTGCCGAACGCGCTGGCACGATTAGTTTGCAGACCCGGCAGAAGGTCGCCGGTGTTATCGAGAACATGGCCGCCATGGTTTTGCCGGACGGCAGTGTTATGGATGTATTCGGCTCCGGCGGTGGTGCCGCCGTCGCGGAGCGGATCAGTACGCTCACCGGCACAAATGTGCCCCTTTTAGGCTCTATTCCACTGGACCCGAAGCTACGGGAAGGTGGCGATTCCGGCACCCCGATCGTCGCCGGTGCTCCAGATTCACCCACCGCGCAGGCGATCATGTCGATCGTGGATAAGCTAGTGGTTCGGAAGAACTCGCTGTTGGGTAAAAGCCTGAACTTAGGCGTCAGCCGCGCTGATGCCTAAGTAATATCGTCGAAGGAAAAACTACCACCCTGGCGGGGGTTCGTTTCCGGCTGTGGCTGCGACTGTGGTTGCGGCCGGGGCTCCGGTTGAACAGATGGGGTTGATTGGCTGCGTGGCCGGGAATGGTTCTTACCGGTGAGGTTTTCTTCGCTTAGTGCTTTCTTCGGGTCGAAGTCATCGAGGTAGCGCTCATCGCCGTCGAAAAGCGCCTTGGTAAGCGCCGCCTTCGGCCCCATTGCCCGCATGGACGCAATCTGGCTGATGGGTTTGCGAATGTCGTCGAATTCGCTGCCCAAATCCCCTAACTCCCCGTTGAGTTCTTTCTTGGCGTTATCGATCGCACGCCGAGCGGCAAAAATTGCTGCGCGGACATCCTCAATCACCCCGGGCATTTTCTCCGGGCCAATGATTATTAAGCCAATAATGAGGATGAAGAGGATCTCAAACCAGCCAATGGAATCAAACACACATCCACCTTACCTAATCGGACGGTAAATCCACGATCCAGGCTATTTCCCGTGATGGCTCCGTCGAACCGCACGGGCTATCAGGTCGATCTTGTCAAGAATGGTCTCCGGCTGCCGAAATGTCTCCTCAGCACACGGACCATCTGGGCAGGAATGTGCTATTCCCATGAGCCGTTGCATAAATTCCGGCGCAACTTTCATTTCCGCTGCGCAGGATTCGCGCAGCAACTTCGCCGCCCGACGTTGCCGTTCTACTTCTTGTCGGCATTCTGGGCAATGCACCAAATGGACCTGGGCTCGGTGGGTGGCGATGTCGCTTAATTCATTGTCGACAAAGGCAGCCACAGCTTCGGGGTGTAAATGGTCGGTGCTGGCAAAAATACGATTGGTAGTGGCAGAAATCTGAATGAATGCGGAGATATTGCGACCCGTTGGCTGTGCGCGGCGATCGCGGCCCGTCGGGTTGCTTGATGTGCGATCAGTCATTGCTGCACATTCACCTCGCATTCAGCATTTATTATCGGATATTGGTGTTTTCTTAAGAATTAAACGTCTGATAACTGTGATAAGTTCCCCCAACAAGAAAACCCCGCCGTACACGAGGCGGGGTGCGGTGTTTTTAGCCGTAGGAACGAATTAGTTTTTCAGAGGCAGCAAAAGCTTTGCTTCGCTATCTACCTCGGCTTTCGCCTCTAGGCTAGCTCGGAGTTGCGACCTACCACGGTGAATACGGGATCGTACTGTGCCCATTTTCACGCCGAGGGTATCTGCGATCTCGTCGTAGCTCATACCCACGACGTCGCAAAGCACGACTGCAACACGGAAATCCGGGGCGAGCGCATCGAGTGCCTCCTGCAACGCCGGGTCCAGATTGGCAACCGAGTACGCCTGTTCCGGGGTCATATCAGTGCCCGGCACCCGTTCATAGTCTTCCGGTAGCGCCTCCATAAAAATCTTGGACCGGTGCCGAACCATATCTAAGAACAGATTAGTGGTGATTCGATGCAGCCACCCTTCAAAGGTGCCTGGTTGGTAATTTTTAATCGAACGGAACACCCGCATGAAGGTTTCTTGGGTGAGGTCCTCCGCGTCGTGTTGGTTACCAGAAAGACGGAACGCAAGCCGATAAACGCTGTCGGCGTGCTGTTCAACCAGTTCACCCCAACTTGGCATTTCCCCTACCCCAGCATCAAACGCGGCTGTCCCAGTCAGCTGGATTTCTTCCACGTGGTCGGCGTCGAAGCCTCCAGCGGATTCAGAGTTAAGCGAAACTGGATGCACGTTTGTCATGTCACATATTCTGCCCTACTGAACTTGGGAAAACCACCCAAAAGTCTGTGAGTTAACTGTCAACGCTGCGCTGCCGGTACACGCTAGTTAGGCATCGCTACCCGCGCTGCGACTACTATTCCCACCCTAATGTTGTTTCGTGCGCGTCTGGATTCCTTAGGATTTGGTTTGCGGGTTAAACTAGGCTTCGTGACTGCCGAATTACGCGCCTATATCGAAAATACGTCGAGTTCCAGCGTCCATTTGACCGCCGCCCGGGAAGCCGCCGCGGAATTTGGGCTTGTGGTGCCCGATGTCATGACTGGACAATTACTCACCACCCTCGCCGCCAGCTGCCAAGCTCAAGGCGCCATCGCGGTGACCCCCGCCGCAAACGTGGTGGGTTTGTATTTGTTGGCGGGGCTTGCCGATTCCGGCATTCTTACCTGCATCGATCCTGAGCCGGAGCACCAAAAGCTTTCCAAGGAAACGTTCCGCAGCGCAGGTTACAGCCCATCGCGCATCCGGTTTTTGCCCTCCCGACCGCTCGATGTGATGAGTCGGCTCGCCACGGAATCCTACCAGTTGATCTTCGGCGAGGTCTCCCCCATCGACATGCGTGCTTTCGTGAATGCGGCGTTACCGTTGCTCACGCCAGGCGGCTCCGTGATACTCGCTGACACGCTTTTCGACGGCACCTTGTCCGACACTAGCCGCAAAGATCGGGAAACCATCGCCGCCCGGGAAACCGACGAGTATATTCGCTCCCTCGACGACGTCCACGTCACCCGGCTTCCGCTCGGTGCGGGATTGACCATCGTTACCAAAGAAAACTAACTGCAGGAACGGATTCCCCTCAAATGTCTGCGCATACCGAAATTCCCGAATCCGTCACAGCGGCGGATGTCGCCACCATTTTAGGGTGCAGTCCGGAGCAAGCGCAGGGGGCAATCGATCACTGTTGGCGGCTGATTACCTTGGGCACAAGCATCGACACGCTTATCGACGACATCGCCTACGGGACTCGTAATTTCACGGACGCGCCATCCGCCGATCAAGCCGTCGAAGCCGCGAATTATCTGGTTAAGGCGCGTCGGCTTCAGATTGGGCGGCTGCGCGCCACCGGCCAACTTCAACCATCGAGGCTTAGCGCGGCCTTCGATAAACTGCGCGAACAAGACATACTGGCTTTGCAGAATTTCACCTGCTGTGGCACCTGCGCCACGGCGGAAGCCTGGGATATTATGTCCGCGGAGCCGCACTGGCGGGGTTTTGTGTATTTCCATAACCAGGACACCGAAAGCCTTATCGACACCAACCAAACCTATATCGGCTTCGACATTCGCATGGGTAGTTGGTACCCGGAAGCAGAATTAACCACCTTCACCCAATCTGAGCGCCAAGCCGCCTATCGCGATGCCTGCATCAGGCTCGCTAACGAGATTCTGCGGCCAACGTTTAGTGCCTTTAACATCGGCTATACGTGGAATAACAACACAGACACGCGCATGCTGCTGAGCAACTGTGACTATTTCGCGGAGATTTAATGCTGCATTACGAGCTAACCGACGAATCAAAGATCAATTCCCACGGCGTTCGGTTATTCCGTATCCGCGCCACCCGTGATCTTCCCAGGCAGCGAGTAAAAGCGGGTGATCTGGGTGGTTGGTTAGAGCCTCCTAGTGGCCGCAAACCTCGCCTGCGCGATGCCGCTTGGGTGTCTGATGAAGCAGAATTATTTGGCCGTGCTTCCGCAATCGGCCAGGCTCGTATCAAGGATCACGCAACAGTTCATGGAAAGGCAGTAATCAACGGGACGTCCCTGGTCACCGGTACCGCCGCTGTATCTGGGACTGCCGAGATTCGTAATGCCGTTCATGTTGCAGGTGGTCACGTTACTGATAACGTGTGGCTGGCTGGTGACCTGACCATCGGACCAAAAGCACGCATACACGGGTCACTTCGTCTAACCGCCTCAGGGATCATCGATTGCTACCTGAACTCAAACGGATTCGTCTTTAATGTTCCTCACCCAATCGAAATCACCAATGAGCAACACCTCGTCACAATGTCACCAGTAGGAAGCTACGGTAGCACCGTGTCTATCGTCCGCATGAAAAACGGCGAACCCTACATCTGCCACTGGCCCAATAGCTGGGCCGGAAACCCAGAAAAAATGCGAAAAGAAGCAGAAGACATCGTCGACCTCACCTGCGACCGCTACATCGACCACGGCGAAGCAAAATTTTATGGGCACAACACTACCGCTACATCGCCACCTTCGCCGAAACCCTACCCGAAATGTGGAATGCCACAAACAACTAATGTGCCTACTTAAAACTCATTTATGTCGTGTTTTTCTAACGGAGATTTAATGCTGCATTACGAGCTAACCGACGAATCAAAGATCAATTCCCACGGCGTTCGGTTATTCCGTATCCGCGCCACCCGTGATCTTCCCAGGCAGCGAGTCAAAGCGGGCGATCTGGGTGGTTGGCTGGAATCTGCTTATGCACCAGACGGCAGGGCACGCCTTAGCGACGAGGCCTGGGTTTCGTTTGAAGCGGAGCTTTTCGGCAATGCGACCGCAACAGGTAGGGCGCGGATCAAAAGCTACGCCAAAGTGTACGAAAACGCGACAATCAGTGGAAATGCGGTGGTAGTAGGAAGCGCCGAAGTGTGTGGCATGGCTGTGATAACTGATAACGCCGAGATTCGTGAGCAGGCTAAGGTATCAGGTTCCGCCGCTGTATTTGGATCGGCCCTGGTGGGGTGGAACGTTGCAGTAACGGGGACTGCTCGAGTACACGGTGACGGCGTTGTTTCCGATGATGGGCTCATCGTGGGCGATGATGCTGATATTTTCCGCTATGATCACGTGTCCAGTTTCGATACGTCCGTTGCGGAAATATTCCTCGTTCGCACCACCGCTGGTCACCAGATTCAGATGGAATCGTGGACAAGCACCATCGACGAGTTAGCATCGCACCTATCTGGAACCGAAACTGACGATGTCATCGACGAGGTAATCGCCGAATTCCAGTCTGTAATAGTTGGCTGGGAGGTACCCGAAGAGGAAACCACCGTGCCGACTAAGGAATCATCATGTGAGCTAACAACAGAAAGCCGCATATATCGCGGTGAAACCGTTTATCGTATCCGGGCGGTTCGAGATATTCCTGCATTCGGTGTCCGCATGGGTGATAGTGGTGGTTGGGTAACAAGCACGCACCTAGCTGATGGTTCGCCGCGAATCAGCGGAGATTCGTGGCTCGGAGCAGATGCTACCTTGACTGGGGAGGCCAGATTGACAGATTTCGCCCTCGTTGACGGATCGGCGGAAATTGGCGGCACCGTTCTTGTTGCTGGTGGTCACGTTACTGACAACGTACGGCTGGGCGGTGACCTGAGAGTCGGACCAAAGGCGCGAATAGACGGATCACTTCGTCTAACCGCCTCAGGGATCATCAATTGTTACCTGAACTCAAACGGGTTCGTCTTTAATGTTCCACACCCAATCGAAATCACCAATGAGCAACACCTCGTCACCCTATCCCCCGTCGGAAGCTACGGCAGCACCGTGTCTATCGTCCGCATGAAAAACGGCGAACCCTACATCTGCCACTGGCCCAATAGCTGGGCCGGAAACCCAGAAAAAATGCGAAAAGAAGCAGAAGACATCGTCGACCTCACCTGCGACCGCTACATCGACCACGGCGAAGCAAAATTTTTATGGGCACAACACTACCGCCACATCGCCACCTTCGCCGAAACCCTACCCGAAATGTGGGATTGCTAATGCAAAACCGGCTGGGCTAGAGGAATGTACTTCTAGCCCAGCCGGTTACGTGGGAGCCACGGAAACGTCTAGCGGTTTAAACGACGGTGTTCTTGCCTACCACAACCACCCCGCCAGGGCTGATGGCAAAGCGTTCAGCATCCCGTTGATGGTCAACACCGATCAAGGTGCCATCAGACACCACCACGTTTTTATCCAGAATGGCGTGACGCACCACTGCGCCTTTACCAATTCGAACGCCTGGCATCAGCACCGAGCCTTCCACGGTTGCTCCTTCTTCCACCATGACGTCGGTAGACAGCACCGAATTGCGAACCGTAGCGGCGGAAATGATAGACCCTTGAGCCACCATTGAGGATTGCGCGATACCACCTTGAACGAATTTCGCCGGTGGTAATTCACCCAAGTCAGTGGAGCGAATTGGCCATTGCTGGTTATAAAGGTTGAAGATCGGGTGTACCGAAATCAGATCCATGTGGGCTTCGTAGAATGCGTCGATGGTACCCACGTCGCGCCAGTATCCCCGATCCCGGTCGGTAGAGCCCGGTACATGGTTGTTGGAGAAATCGTAGACGTGGGCGTCGCCCTTGGCCACGAAATACGGGATGATATCGCCACCCATATCATGGGTGGAATCAGGATTAACCTCATCAGCTTTGAGTGCCTCCACCAGGTCTTTTGTGGTGAAAACGTAGTTGCCCATGGAGGCGTAGGTCATGTCCGGATCGTCTGGGGTTCCAGGAGGATTTTCTGGCTTTTCCAGGAATTCGGTGATATTTCCCTCGTCGTCAGCCTGCAAGCAACCAAATGCTTTGGCCTCCGAACGTGGAATACGAATACCTGCCACCGATACTGCTTTGCCGGAGGCGATATGCTCTGCGACCATCTGCTCCGGGTCCATCCGGTAGACGTGATCGGCACCAAACACGATCACGTAGTCAGGTTTTTCGTCGTAAATGAGGTTAAGCGATTGCAGGATCGCGTCCGCTGAACCCAAATACCAGTGCTTTCCGAGGCGTTGCTGAGCCGGAACCGAAGCGATGTATTGGGCGGTCGGTCCGGTGAATTGCCAAGATTGGGAAATGTGCCGGTCTAACGAATGCGATTTGTACTGGGTAAGCACACAGATTTTCAAATAACCGGCGTTAACCAGGTTGGAAAGCACGAAATCGATGAGACGATACGTGCCGCCGAAAGGCACCGCTGGCTTTGCGCGATCCTCTGTGAGTGGAAATAAGCGCTTTCCTTCGCCGCCAGCGAGAACGATTGCTAGAACGTTGTTTTGACTCCTCACTCTGCCCAATCTATATGGGTTTTCCGAACTTTGCTTGATGATTGCGGAAATGCGATTAATAACACCAACAATTGTTGCGCAACCGGGCTAAGTTTTAAGTTATGAGAGTTGCAATGATGACCAAAGAGTACCCGCCAGAGATCTACGGTGGCGCGGGAGTTCACGTCACAGAACTCACCCGATACATGCGAAACATCGTGGATGTCGACGTCCACTGCATGGGCGCTGTCCGGGACGAGAAAGACGTTTATGTACATGGCGTGGATGATGCGCTAGCCTCTGCTAATCCTGCAATCCAGACGCTGTCGACGGGGCTACGAATGGCCGAGGCTGCAAAAAACGCCGATGTTGTTCATACCCATACCTGGTACACAGGTTTAGGTGGGCATTTAGCCGGATTGTTACACGGCATCCCCCATGTTGCCACGGCGCATTCCTTGGAGCCGGATCGCCCGTGGAAGCGGGAACAATTAGGTGGCGGATATGAGGTTTCTTCTTGGTCGGAACGAAACGCGATGGAGTACGCGGATGCGGTGATCGCGGTTTCTCAGGGCATGAAGGAAGCTTTGCTTCGTGCCTATCCGCGGGTGGATGCTGACAAAGTTCATGTGGTGCTCAATGGTATTGATACGAAGCTGTGGCAACCGCGCCCCACGTTTGATGCTGCTGAGGATTCAATTCTGCGGGAATTGGGGATAGATCCAGATCGGCCGATCGTGGCTTTCGTGGGTCGTATCACGCGACAGAAAGGCGTGAATCACCTGGTTAAAGCCGCCCGGCATTTTGATGATGGTGTACAGCTCGTGCTGTGTGCGGGGGCGCCCGATACCCCGGAGATCGCGGAGCAGACGGCGTCGTTGGTTGCTGAATTGCAGGCGGAACGTGACGGCATCGTGTGGGTGCAGGAAATGTTGCCGAAGGAGAAGATCCAAGAGATCCTCACCGCTGCGGATTGCTTCGTTTGCCCGTCGATCTATGAACCGTTGGGCATCGTCAATCTGGAGGCTATGGCTTGCGGTACTGCAGTTGTTGCCTCCGACGTAGGTGGGATCCCTGAGGTTGTCGTTGACGGTGAGACAGGAACGTTGGTTCACTACGACGAAACGGACGCAACAAGTTTCGAACGCGATCTCGCTGCAGCGGTCAATGCAATGGTGGCGGATCGGGAACGCGCAAAGAAATTCGGGGTGGCTGGCCGGGATCGTGCCGTCGCGGACTTTTCGTGGGAAACGATCGCACAGCAAACGGTTGATATTTACCGATCGTTGATGTAGTTTTCCCACGTCGGCGACCACCGAAGGTGTGGTTTTTTACGGTGGTCGCCCCCGGCCTTCTGCATGATTTTCAGTTTGCTACTACCCTCGGGGCTGACGTGCTGTTCTCATTTCTGTACAAGGAGAGATCCCCCAGATGACACACCGCCCTGAATTACACGTAACGCCCGGAACTGGAATCTTGGATGCGCCTGCGGGTGCGCTTTTCGACGGCGACAGTTGGCACATCTTCCACCAATTCCGGCCGCGCGACACCGAAGGGGCGCGCTGGGCACACCAATTCGCTGAGGATGAACCCTTTGTCTTTGAAGAATGCGATGACGTGCTTGCCCCCGATGCTGGGGAGGTTGATCTCCGAGCAGGTTCAGTCGTCACGATTGGTGACGATGTCATGTTGTATTTCACGGCAGTCACTGACTCCGGTCGCAGCATTCATGCCGCAAAGATTGGTGACATCGTAGCCACCACTGAGACGGTCAGTGACATTCCGTGGGAAATTGACCCCAATGTGCAGCGGTTGGGCGAAGTCGTGGGTGACCAGGCGGGCTTAAGCAGGTTCCGCTCCCCTTGTGTTGTTCCAGATTGGCAGGATAATTCTGACCGGGAATGTGGACATCAAGATTGGCTCATGCTGGCGGTCACTGGCAGCGCGGAAGACCCAACGCTGGTGATTCTTCGTTCCTGCGATGGCGTGGTGTGGCAATTGGAAGGCCCACTGACTTTCGAAGGTGACACCGGAATTGACGATGCCTGTATCGTCGCGCCCCGGATTATCAGGTTGCGCGATGAGGTTCGAAACGAGCTTTTCGACGTCCTCATCGTCACCATTGAGCACAATGGAGTCGACGTTTCTGGCTACTTGGTGGGTACTCTTTCCGGAACTACTTTCACCGTGGTCGAGCCTTTTAGCCGAATCGATCACGGACATGACTTCACACGACCTCGGAATACCAACCAGTATTGCCGTACCCCAGATCCCACAACATGCTACAACCACGCCCATCTCTTTGGTTTGATGAATGGGGTGGGGCGGCTTGATGACGGACACCAGCATGAAAGTTATCTTCGGGAAGAATGGGCTAATTGTTTGTCGCTGCCTCGCCGGGTGACACTACAGGATGGGGTGTTGTATCAAACGCCCGCATCCGGGTTGATTCACGCCGTCAAAGAATCCGACCACGCAAAGGTTTTCACCATCGTTTTTGAAGCCCCAGCTGGCGAATCGCTCACAGTGGAGCTGATTGATTCCATCGGCCAGGTTGCCGCGACCATCACGCATTTCGGCGACCATCTGGAATTAGATCGCTCCATGAATTCCCATCACTCAGGCGACGCGGTGGCGGTAGCCCCCTTAGGCGAGGGTGATACTGACGCGATCACCATTGTCACCGACGGTTCCACGGTGGAGGTGTTCGCCGATGGCGGTCAGGTCGCATTGGCTAGCCGGGTGTATTTCACCGGGACCTGCGAGGACTTCATCATTCACCACACCAAGGGTGTTGAGGTAGAGCACTACGATGTGATTACCCCAACAATGTCCCTCATGAATGACTATCTTGATGCAATCGATGAAGGAGTAATCCGCTAAGCAGCCGGATTAGCCACGTAACCGATGACCAGCGGATGAAGGCCGCTGGTTTCGGCTATTACCACGTAAAACGGCCGGTCGAAACTGAAACGTTCCACCGGGTCGCGCAGCATGGCGGCAATCGCCACTTCGGTGACTACCCCAGCGACAGTCCCCTCTTCATCCACCCGCAGCATGGCCTGTTGCATTGCCTGATCGACGCGGGCGGTGGGGTCGTCGAAAAGCACGCTGCAATCAGTGGTACTTTCCAGCTCGACCTGAGGTAGACGCAAATCTACGCGTATTTCCTCGGCGGCATTCACTTCCATTACCGCGTGGAGAAGGTCTTCTGCCGACACCGTCTCACAGGTTTGCGGCATGAGGATAAAGGCGGCCAACCCGGCGTCGGTGTAATCTAGCCGAACCGACTGCCACCGTGGAGTTTTCAGCGCCGGGATTAACGCGTAATCGCGCCGCATCATGGGCACGCGAACCACGCTACCGTTAGCGGTAGTGAATTCTTCTGGGAAAGTATCAGCCGCGTGGAATGGGTACTGCCACGTGGCTGCAAACACCACCGCGTTCTGCACGACTTTCTCCACATCCGGGCCGGGTTTTATCGCTGACCGCGTAATCAATCCTGCGGAGGCTTTCTGCACCCACCGGTCTAATTCTTCCTGGGTAATTTCCCCTGCCGTCACCTCAACCTCGGGTGAAGATACACCATCGGGAGCCTTAATCTCAGGTATGTGGAGAATCCTGGTTGCTATTGCCACCACCGGCGTCTCCCCCGGCTGCGTGGTTGGTGTGCCTGACCACCGCCGCCACACAGAAAGGTAATCAATCAGATTGCATTCAGTTTCGATGGCAGCGTGTGCCACCGCCGCCCCGACCGGGCTGACAACGCTATTGTCGCTTTCTGACTGAAGAATCTTGTGTCCTAGTTGGTAAAGGTCAATCGGCGTTTTCATCGCTTCATGATAACCGAATCCAACCAGCGCTGTGTCTCAAAATGGTTTTTAAGCCGAACGACTTTCAGTTGCGGGTACTTATTTATTGTTGTTTTGATAAGGTGTCCCAAGTCGTGTCGGGTTTTAATGGACCACCGAATTACATGATCGGAATCCACAAAAACTCGCCATAGTGGTGGTTCATGGTTTCCTGACCATAATGGTTCACCGGTAAGCCTTCGAAGTATTGTCCGATACATCAATTGCGGGAATACCACCCGCCAATATGGGAAATCAAGCCAAATCAATACGTCGGCATTGGCGGCAAGTAATTCTCGTGCGTGCGGATACTGCCACTCACAGACAAAGCTAGGGCGACGTACCATTTCAGCCACATCTGCCATGAAACTCTCCCGCACTGTCCAATGCGGACCGTGATACAAACTATCGAGCTCTGTGTAGTCAATCCCGGTTAATGCAGCAATCTTTTTACATAAAGTGCTCTTACCAGCGCCGGAAACCCCAGCGACGATGATTTTATTCATCCTGTCAACTATGACCCCTTGCCCAATCTGGTAATCATCGCACGCGCGGTCACAGCCATGGTGGCGGGTAAGGTGGCGATGCGCTCGGCGAGGATATCGGGGTGGATGTGTCGGGCCGATGGGCTCATCCCAATCTGGGTGGCGATGGAGTCTTGGTCTAGCTGCATGACAAACTCGATGGTTTCCGGTTCTGTCACCGGCACCAAATGGCCTGAAGCTTGCTCAAGCATCCGGTCGATTTTGCCCTTTTCCACGTCGATAATTCCTAGCGGTTCCCGCAGCTCCGCCAGATGCCCAGCCTGCGGGGTCATGACGATGACTTCGCCTTCGGGTTTGAGAATCCGGGCAAATTCGGAGGCATTGCGCGGGGCGAAGACCACCGCGATGGCGTCCACGCTTTCGTCTTTAATTGGCAGGCGCGCCCAGGCGTCCGCAACCACTGCACCAACCCGGGGGTGACACTTCGCTAAAATCTTGGCCGCTGGAACCGAGACGTCAATGCCAATTCCGCGCGAATTATGGATGGAGTCGAGAATATGGGACAAGTAATAGCCGGTTCCGGCCCCGATCTCGACGATTGCGGGTTCGGCATCGTCAGGCATGCCGGATTCATCGAAAACCTGGGCAACCGTGGTCGACACCGCCTCGACGAAAGGCGCGAAATGTCCGGAGGATAGGAAGGTCTCCCGCGCTTGGATCATGGAGAGATCGTCACCGCTGTACCGCAGGCCGGCACCGCCAGCGAGGGTGACATAGCCTTGTTTTGCCACATCAAATGAGTGTCCTGATTCGGATACTAACCGGCTGAAACCATCGACCCCGGTTAACGGGGTGCCATCGATGGGGTCGGCGAGAAGGTCGATGATATCGGCAAGCACTGCGGGTTACTCCTTGAAGTTTTACGACATGAAAAAAGGATTCGCCTATAAACATCGACGAACCCAAGGTTCAAGTGGGTTAAGATTCAGCCACCGCGGTGAGCAAGCTGCCAAGCTCGGCGGCTTCCTCTTTATTAAGTTCAATCACCAGTCGTCCCCCGCCATCGGTTGGAATCCGCATGACGATTTTTCGACTTTCGATGACCGCTTCCATTGGACCATTCCCGGTGCGAGGCTTCATAGCAGCCATTTATTCTTCACCATTCCCAACTTGTTTTTGCTTGCCTTCCCACTGAAAGCAAAACACAGCATTACTACATATCTTAACTGTTTTGTCAGTCTTTTGTTTGGTCAGCGAAATGGTGCGCTTAATCACTGTATGTACTCGGGTTAAATATCAGGGAATTCCGCCCGGGTCGGCTCGGCGGCACGGGACGGGCGAAGATGGCTATAACCTGGAGTTTTCGCCCGAAGTTCGTCGATGGTGGCCAGCAAATCAACGATCAAGGCATCAACCTGCTCCGGCTGGTAACCGCGTTTGACGGTATCAAACCGGATCGCCTCCGTATCGCCCGCGGCGACGGCTGCCCGATTATTGGCTATGACATCTGGGGTTGACTCCATTGGCTCCAGTTTTTCTCCGCTGGTAAAAACGTTGGCGAAGATAAAGAAAAACACGATGGCGCATACGATCACCAAGACGAAAAGCACGATCCACGAAACCACAATCATTCTTATCTTCTCCTAACTATCAGTCGGTAGTGACTTTAGTGCAGGACGTTGAAAAACTGAGGATTGGGTATCACACCCGGCGCGTGTAAGGATGGTTGTCGCCACTATGTCGGCCATTGGGCTGAGTTGTTCTAGGGGGCGGTTTCTGTGGCTGCGCACCCCGAGCGGAACTTGGGTGATCGAGTGGGTGCCGTGGGTGTGTGCGACGTCGATAAGCAGTCCGATTTCCACCCCGTAGCCACCGACGAACGGCAGGTCGGACGCGACGCTGCGCCGTATTGCGTATTCGCCGCCGAGTGGTTGGTTGATAACGCTCAATTCCGGGAAGAGTGCACGTAGCAGGGGTTTGGCGCATAATTCGGTGACCCGGCCGCCGCCGGTGGGGGCACCGGCGAAGCTGCGGGAGTAGTCCGCTTTAACCAGGGCGATGTCGGGGTTTGTGTAAGGCGCGGTGAGCTTTTCGACGATCCTGGGCGGCACGTGGTTAAGGTCCGCGTCGATGAATACGATGATCTCTCCGCGTGCCGCAGCGACCCCTCGCCAGAGTGATTCGCCTTTGCCGGGGCGCACGTCGATGGTGGGCAGTATCTCACGCCAGTTATACACGGTTGCGCCTGCAGCTTTGGCACGCTGGGCGGTGTCATCGCGTGAGTCCGCGTCGATAACCAGGATTTCGATGAGGCTCTCGGGGGCATCGGCACGGATGGCGGTGACGACCTCCGCGATGGTTGCTTCTTCGTTCAGCGCCGGGATGACGACGGAGATCGACGAGCTCATGCTAGTCCCCTGGTTGCGACAAGCGGTGGGACGGTTCCGGCGATCGCCGCGGTCATGCGGATAACGTCGACGGTTTCGACTACTTGGTGGGAGCGAAACGCTGCGACGCCGTGCTGGGCGGACCAAGCGGTGGCTGCGAGCGTGCCGGATACTCGCTTGTCGACGGTTCGGTCGAGCGTTTCGCCAATGAAGTCTTTATTGCTTAACGCCATGAGCACCGGCCAGCCGGTGGCCACTATCTCCGAAATTCGCCGGAGCAGGAGCAAGCCGTGGTGGGTGTTTTTGCCAAAGTCGTGGGTGGGATCGATGAAGATTTTGTCTTCGGGGACACCGAAGTTAACGGCACGTTCGGCCTGTTCGGTGGTTTCCTTGATAACGCTTTCTACCACGTCGTCGAAATGCACCCGGTATGGCCTGGTGCGAGGGATCACTCCCCCGGTGTGGGAGCAGACGTACCCGACCTGGTAGTGTCCCGCCACCTGCGCGAGTTCCGGGTCGTGTCCGGCCCAGGTGTCGTTGACCAAACTGGCACCGGCTTTGATTGCCGGTTCGGCGACGTCGGAACGCCAGGTATCCACCGAGATGGCGATATCTGGGTATTTGCGATGTACTGCGGCGATAAGCGGCACCACCCGGTCGATTTCCTCTGCGCTGCTAACAAAGTCGCCTGGGCCTGCTTTAACACCGCCGATATCCACGATTGTCGCGCCTTCCGCGATGACTTTTTCGGCGCGGGCGAGGGCGTCGTCGAAAAGCTGGGTGGCTCCTTTGTCGTAGAAGGAATCAGGGGTGCGGTTGATAATCGCCATGACGACGGCCAACCCGTCGTCGCCGATAAATGCGCTACGAATGGTCATTGTTTACAGTTTGTGATTGCCGTTTTCCCGCATGACGGTGTGCGTGGCGACGATATGGTCGACCGCTTCATCAACCGAATCGGTGACTAAGAAGAGGTCGAGGTCGTTCTCGCCGATCATGCCTTCATCGACCAACCGGTCTTTGAGCCACTGGACCATGGGTTCCCAGAACCTAACGCCGATGAGCACGATGGGGAAATTGGTCACTTTGCCGGTTTGCACCATGCAGAGAACTTCGAAGAGTTCGTCCAAGGTGCCGAAACCACCTGGTAAACAGACGAATGCTTGGGAGTATTTCAGGAACATCGTTTTCCGGGCGAAGAAATACCGGAAGTTGATTCCGATGTCGACGTATTCATTAAGCCCCTGCTCGTGGGGAAGTTCGATCCCTAAGCCCACCGAGAAGCCATCGGCCTCAAATGCGCCTTTGTTTCCGGCTTCCATCAGGCCTGGCCCACCACCGGTGATAACCGCGTAACCCGCCTCGACGAGCTTCTTGCCAGTTTCTTGAGCTAATTCGTAGTAGGGGTGGTCTGGTTTGATGCGTGCTGATCCGAAAACGGTGACTGCGCGTGGTAATTCGCTAAGAGCGTCGAAACCTGAGACGAATTCCGATTGGATGCGAAGCACCCGCCACGGGTCGGCGTGCATCCAATCGTGATCCGCCCCCAGTTCCAGGAGGCGTTGGTCGTAGGTTGATCCGCCGCTTTCGCCGGATTCCCGCACTAAGACCGGTCCGCGTAGGAACCGCTTTTTTACGTCAGAAGGTGTAATTCGAGGAGTCATATTTTATCCAATCAAGTTGCTATTTTTAAGCGGTGAGATACGCCATGAGGGTTTCTGCCACTTCCGTAATCATATAGGTCGGGCATTGTTCGTCCTTCTTGTGACAGAACGACGGGTCGCCCGGCCCGAAGTTCACCGCTGGGATGCCCAATTCGCTAAATCGGGCAACGTCGGTCCAGCCGTATTTCGCCCGAAACGTGCCACCGGTGGCGTCGATAAGCTTAGCGACGGCTTCCTGATCCAGTCCGGGACGCGCCGCAGCTACTGCATCGTCGATGACATAATCAACGCCATCCGGCACGTCCAACACTTCAAGCAGGTGAGTAAGCGCCTCGTCGATGTTGCGGTGTGGAGCGAAGCGGAAATTCACAAATAACCAGGCCTCATCGGGGATGGTATTGGTTGCCACCCCGGACTCGCAATGCACGATGTTTATGCCTTCGTGGTACAGGCACCCATCGACCAATATCTCCTGGGCTTGGTACTGTGCGATGTTTGTTATCACCGGTGCCAACTTATGCATGGCGTTATCCCCAAGCCAGGCTCGCGCCGAGTGGGCTCGCACACCGTGAGCAGTGACCCGCAACCGGATCGAGCCCTGGCACCCAGCCTCAATCACCGCACCGGACGGTTCCCCCAGTAACGCCACGTCGCCTGCTAACCAATCCGGGTGTGCCTCGTGGATCAGCCCGAGCCCGTTGTATTCACTGGCTACTTCTTCGCCTTCGTAGCAGATGAGGGTCAGATCGAATTGCAGCCGGGGATCGTTGGCGAGCGTCGCGAACACGTGGGCATAGACCGCCAAGCCGGACTTCATGTCGACGGTTCCGCACCCGAATAAGGTGTCGTTGCCGTTACTGTCAAGCCCCCGCGTGACTGGGATATTGTCCGCCGTCGGCACCGTGTCAACATGGCCGGCCAGAATCACCCGATGTGAAAATCCCCGATTGGTGCGCGCCACCAACGAATTCTGGTGGCGCAGTACCTCAATATTGGGGATTTCTTTCAGGGCTGTTTCCAACGTATCCGCGATGTCTTTTTCGGCGTGGGAAACAGAATAAATATTCACTAAATCAGCGGTCAGCTCAATCGGGTCAGCATTAAGATTCACCATGTCCTACACCATACCTGCCCACCCGAACACGAACCGGAATGTATATCCGACCGCCATCGCGATAGTTTCTGGTTTCAGCTCAATCCCGCATTCGCGTGGTTATGGGCAAAGGTAATGGCGTGGCCTTTGTTTCAGGTGCATTCATTTCCTGGCTGTGCTCACTCACACCTTTAGCCATCACGACCGCGACGCAGAAGACACCAGATACGTCATTGCAGAATGTGGGCAGCGAAGTAATGGTTTTGCCCGCAGGTTTAGTATCGTTACAACCATGAGCATCATCGGTGCACAGGCAATCGGTATTGCCAACATAGCCAGCAACGGCAGTGTATTGGACACGTGGTTTCCAACGCCAAAGCTATTCAAAAACATCACGTCCCCATCCGGCACGGTGCGACTCGGTGCCCAGGATTTACCGCCGCGATTGCTGAGTATGATCAATCTGGATGAGGATCGGATGGTCGAGCAAGTGGCGGTGCGCACGACGATCCAAGATCTTGATTCCCCACCCACCGATGCTCATGACGTTTACTTGCGGCTGCACTTGCTGTCGCACCGCATGGTGCAGCCATGCCAATTAAATATGGAGCACGCAATCAAAAAACTCTCCATTGTGGTGTGGACGAATAAAGGGCCGTGTTTGCCGGATAACTTTGAGCATATGCGCACCGCTTTGCGCTCCCGGGGCTTAATCCACGTCTACGGCATCGACCCGCTTCCCCGAATGGTCGATTACGTGGTTCCCAGCGGGGTTCAGATTACAGAAGCCGAACGGGTGCGGTTAGGCGCGTATTTAGCACCCGGCACCCGGGTCATGCGGGAAGGTTTTGTCTCCCACAACGCTGGTACTCTTGGGCCCTGCCGGGTGGAGGGCCGCATTTCTTCCGGAACGGTTATCGGCACCGGAGTGGATCTGGGTATTTCCGCCTCCCTCATTTCGGCTAAGCCCAACCCTATGACGATCGGTGACAATTGTTCCTTTGGTGTTTCCTCAACGATCATTGGTTTGAGCTTGGGCGATAACGTCCACGTGGGCCATAACATTGTGCTAGACCCGACGACGTTAATCCGGTTTGCCGATTCCGACACGATCGGCACAGCAAACCAAATTGTTGGTCAATCTCACTGGTCGATTCACATGGAGGCCGATTCCACGGAGCCGGTTGCGCGTAGAATTATTTAGTGGGGTACCCGGTGGGTAAAACCGCTATTTCCCCACCTTAATTCGATAAAACTGTGCTGACGCCCACCACATAATAACCGACTTTATTCCACCCGATGCATAGTTTTGGTGTTAGCCAGGCTAAAGTCATCTTTATGACACAATCAGATCACAGCACGAGCCTGGGCAAAGGGCTTAAAACCCGCCACCTCACCATGATGGGACTCGGCTCCGCAATCGGTGCCGGATTATTCCTCGGCACCGGTGTCGGCATTCAAGCTGCTGGCCCGGCCGTCATCCTCGGCTATATTTTCGCAGGTTTAGTCGTAGTGCTTTTGATGCAGATGCTCGGAGAGCTTGCCGCTGCACGCCCCAATTCGGGCTCCTTCTCCGTTTATGCGGAACAGGCTTTTGGCCATTGGGCCGGTTTTTCCATCGGTTGGCTGTATTGGTTCTTACTAACCATGGTTATGGGTGCCGAGATGACCGGTGCCGCCGCGATTATGGGCCAGTGGTTCGGGGTCGACCCCTGGATTCCTGCCTTCGTCTGTGTGGTGGGTTTTGCCATTGTCAACCTGGCCCAGGTGCGCGGCTTCGGCGAATTTGAATTCTGGTTTGCCTTCGTCAAGGTCGCCGTGATTGTAGCTTTCTTGATTATCGGCGTGCTTTTGGTTTTCGGCCTCTTGCCTGGAACTGAGTTCGTGGGCACCAAAAACTTCCTTGCACACGGGTTTATGCCCAACGGAGTTTCCGGCATTGCGGCCGGTTTGCTCGCGGTGGCTTTCGCATTCGGCGGAATTGAGCTTGTAACCATCGCCGCAGCGGAATCGGAGAATCCAGCCTCGGCCATCGCCACCGCCGTGCGCTCAGTGATCTGGCGCATTTCCCTGTTCTACCTGGGTTCTGTTCTGATCATTATTTTGCTGCTTCCTTACGAGGCCATCGGCGGCGCTAAGACCGCCGCAGAGTCGCCATTCGCCGTTATTTTGGGGATGGCTAATATCCCAGGTGTCGTGGGATTCATGGAGGCAGTTATCGTCCTGGCCCTGTTGTCGGCGTTTAACGCGCAAATTTACGGCACTTCCCGGTTAGTTCATTCTTTAGCGCTGCGCAAAGACGCGCCACAAATTTTCGCGAAAACAAACCACCAGGGCGTGCCCATGAATGCGGTACTTTTGTCCATGTTCTTCGCATTCGCTTCAGTGGGGCTGCAGTTCTGGAACCCACCGGGGCTGCTCACCTTCCTACTCAACGCCGTCGGCGGCTGCTTGATCGTCCTGTGGGTGATGATCGCCGCCAGCTGGATCAAGCTTCATCCGCAGCTGGTACGCAATAATGAGATCACGACTGTGCGCATGGCAGGTCACCCGTGGTCAGCGATTCTCTGCTTGATTCTGTTGGGAATTTTGGTTGCACTGATGCTTTTCGACGCCGGTTCGCGCCCCCAAATCACCGCCGTAGCTGTGGTTTTTGCGGTTACCGTGGGATTGAGTTTCTTCTCCAAAAAGAAGGCTTAAGGTCACCGTTACCTAACTTTTCGCCCGCCAAGGACGCGCAATAACCGCCCTGGCGGGTTTTGTGTCTCATTTCACTTTTTAATTGAGGGCATATCAAGCACACATACTACCGGGCAGAATAATAACGAAACTATATAATAAAAACCCAAGCAAAAGGTTTTGCATACATATCACGGTTCCGAATTTATAACGTTTTGTTATCATCGGGCTTTGTTCACGTAGTCCATTTCAAAAGAAGTCAAAGGAGACATCATGGCTAACGTAACCCGAATTCTCGGAGCCGTGGCATGCACCGCGGCACTTGGCATTGGCCTGGGCGCCAACCCAGCCCTTGCGTACGACGACTACCGTGCAATCAATGCCACACTGAACCAAGATGGAAAATGCGTCTTCACCTGGAGCGCAGCTGACGAAGCCCGCGACCGCGCACTCGTCGCAGAAATTGTGAGAGACGCAAATGAAGATCTGCAAGACTTCCAGCGCGAAAACAACTACCCAGCAGCCGAGTTTGATAAATGGCGGGCGGCCCCGCTGGCAGACGCAGCAGCTGATGCCGCTTTCACTGCCGGAATCAAAGCTCAGCGTCCAAACTTCACGGACGAACAGATTAAAGAGATTTTGACGGTCGCTAACTTCGCCAAGAAACTCAGCGGTCTATCCAATCTGGAAGAACTGCGCACCATCCCATCCATCGCGGGTGGCGCTACCCTGCTGGACGCTGTGAAGGATCAAACCCCTGCCAGCGTGAAGGGCACCTACGATGCCGCCGCCGCACCACTTGCACAGCAGCGGCAATTGGTTGAGTCGAAAGATGATGACGACAATAACGACTACATCGGCTACGCACACGAGCTGTTCGACTTCCGAGTCGATATTCACGAAGATGCCCGTGATCCACTCATTCCAGCTGTGAACCAGTGTGCTGGCCTCAAGCCTGGCCAACAGCCACCAGGGCAGCAACCTCCTAGCCAGCAACCATCGACAACGTCGTCGCCAAGCAGCCAGAAGCCTACAACTTCTACGAGCAGCTCCAAGACCTCCACTCCTAAGATTCCAGGTTCCAATGACGACAGCTCCAGCAGCTCCGAAAAGGGTGGCCTTCTGGAAATGTTGTCTAAGCTGTTCAAGGCGCTAAGCGGAATATTTAATGCGATTCCGGGGCTAAAAGACCTCTTTGACTAATCGGTAGTCCTAGTTTCCGTGTCAGATACCCATCTGACACGGTTTTCTTTTTCTATCGAGCTTTCCAGATTCAAAACCGATTTCAGCACTATGCCTAATCTGTTTTCACCTTGGAATTTTCTGCGCCATTGCGTCCCCATGGGTATGTCTAACCAAATGAAGGTACGCTCTTTCAGATCAATCGCACATGCAAAGCAGTTGTTTTCAGCACTATGCATCACCCCTGAAGTTTCTATGCGCATCACAGTTTCCGAATCCGGTGTGGTAGCAAGGTCGGTAGCGTACACACCAACCCGGTTAAACACCTCCCCCATGCACACATGCCCGCTGAAATGCACCACGGCGTACCGTGCGGACACCGCCTCAGAATCAATGTCTGCATAATGGATACCTATACCCGGCCGGAGATTCTCCTGGATCGTTTTAGCCGGCACTTGGTCGGTGATTTCCTGAAACATGTCATCAAGCAACGTCACATCCATGAAAAAGTCCCAGCCCCACCACAGCCCAAAAATCCGCAGCACCGCCCCTACCCCATCAATCCCTACTGGTGCAGTTAGGCGGGTCGAACCAAGCTTTTCGACGACCACAGTGTCCAGCACCTTCACCAAATCATCAATATTCACATGATCCGGCACCAGTGTTCGGGTTGGAATCCCTTGGGACTCCATACCCCACCCATAGTCTTTCGTTAACACCCACGTCAGCCGGTCGTCGTCAAGCAAAAGCGCATCCCGCGCCTGCATCACGGTTCGCGGATTGGCCTGCCACGCGGCGACCTGCACAGCTCCACGTAGTTTGGCACGCAACTGCCGGTCATCATCAATGAGGAGCACAAGCTGCCGTAGTTTCCGCATCAGTAGCCCTGGGTGCTTTGCCGCAACTGTCAACGCGCCAGCAGCATCCCGGCGCGCGAAAGCCCGATCTATCTGAGCAATCGGTGTCTCCCACTCGCGATTCCCGTGGATCACATCGAGTTGAAACTGGGCCGGCTCCCACCCGCGCACGTCATAGGGATGAACCTTCACCAACACCTGCCGCCAATACCGCTGGTACCGTACCAACAATCCGACATCCCAGTCTTCAACGCAACGAGAGAGAGCAAAAACAATCACCACGCGTAGTCGCCGTGGAATGCTTTCCAACTGCACGCGGAAGTCCTAGGTCCGCAGCCGAGGAGCGTCAACAATAACTCCACGTGGGTGACACGCGGTAAGAATGCAGGTGAGCATCTCCACACTATTTCGGCACTGGTCAAGGGCGACCGTAAGAACATCAGCCTTGTCAATTCCAACGGATGTTAATTCCCAGATCGCCGCAAGCCGGTTGTTGTGGTTACGGAAATTGGTTTGCGCGAATTCTTTGGTGGCGGTTGTGTGTGATTCCGCCGCAGTGCACAACGTCGAAATGATGTCACGCAGAAACCACCGATCCACCAGGTTTGACGGGAACCGTTTCTCCCACATTCTCCGAACCAGCTGCCAATCTAGAGTGCGGCGTGATAGTTGTTGAAAAACCCGATCCTCACACGGTTTGTTCTGGCTCCATTCCTGATACCCGCTCCGCGATTCTTTCACCATGTGTGCCTGTTCAACCAACACGTCTAACTGCGCGGGTGTTAAGAACGTCAACTGCTCACACTCCACACAAAATCCCCAATCGTGAAGTTGCGTGGAAACGCACTCAAGCCGTTCCGTTGGAACGTTTTGGGGCTGATCCTCCCCCACAAAGAATCCGCGGCGAATCATGTGGTGTGTTGTAAACATTGACTTCCTTTTTGGCAGTTCCGCTGGTTGTGATGGCCATTTAGGTTTCGGGCAGCGGATTGATATGTAAAATTGCTTCCAAGAGTCGCTTACTGGAAGCTGCTGGCATCGAAAACTCGTGTGTCCGATGCCCGATCTCTGCGTCAAGCCACAGACAAGCTCCCTTTTCCATATCTATTACAAAAGCTACACATGTGTTAGTCGAACTCGACATCGGGCGTCCGCTGTCTGGTTGCGTATCTAGTGTCCGGCCATGTGGTGCAACTTCCGCAGCTATAAAGTTTGTAATCTGGCCAAGCGGAACATTGGAAAGATTGTGAACTTCGATGAGAATATATCGAATGGTGCGATCATTGTCGGGTGAAAGCTCAATCGCTTCGTGTGACACGCCTGGACGGATCGAAGAAAAGCGTGTTTTCTTCGCATAACTATTAGGAATGCTACTTTTATCGGCGGTGAAGGTGTAAGCAAGCATCTGCATATCCCAGCCTTCCCAATATAAATGCAGCCACAATGACTCACCAGGTGCCGGATCTGGTAGTGGTTCCCACGTTCCGCTCAATGGGGATTGAGCGTGCCAGCTTCCTCTACTATCTAGAATTTTTTCCAATTGGTCGATAATTTCAGAACGAACTCTTGGTGTAGATTCAGCCGTTTCAGCTTTCTGTTCCACCTGAACCATTCGACGCGGGTGGCGACGAAAGGCCAGGGAAATGTCGTCAAGCATAAGCGCAGTCCATGCTTGCGTTAGTGTCCGTGTCCCTGCATGAATTCCCACTTCGCGTACCAGCTGCAACAGATAGGCTGTTTGGGCTGGATCATCGTCGATAATTACTAAGAATTGTCGTAATCTTCGTACTAATAGCCCCGGATGACCTGCTGCAACTGCCAGTGCTCCGGAAATGTCCCGGCGCGCGACCGCCCGATCTAGCTGGCTAACCGGCGACGTCCATTCGCAATTACCATGCACCACATCCAGCTGAAACCGCGCCTGCTCCCACCCCTGTACATCGTAGGGATGCACTTTCGCGAACACCTGCCGCCAGTACCGCTGATACCGCAGCAACAACCCCACATCCCATTCTTGGGTGCACCGCGACACCGACTGCACAATCGCACCCCGTAGTCGACGAGGAACACTCAACATCGACATGTATGGGTACAAGCCCCTGTCGACGGCAAAGGCTGCTAACGGTGCTGGTTGTGCATAACCTAGCAGGATGCAGCTAAGCATTTCGCGGGAATTGCGACACTGTTCCAATCCCGCAGCTATAACCTGCGTTTTATCGGCACCAATTGTAAGCAACGCATGCATCGCGTAAAGGCGATTGTGGTTATTGGAAAATCGAGTCTCGGAGAAAAGCTTTAATGCATCTGTTTTATCGATGGCTGCCGACAACGATGGCGCATCTGGGTGCAGGTTTTTCTGGTCACCGCATAACGCAGCGAGGATTGCTACGACGAATTCGCAGTCCGCGACTGAGTTTTTATACGGCCGCTGCCAACTGTGTTGGACAAGTTCAATACCAATCTGGCGTAATTCCAGTTTTTGACGCACTTGACGTGCTGGTGGCCGCGTTTCGTCCCAAGGCCGAAGGCTCCTATCCACCATTCGTACTTGCTCAACCAACACGTCTAACTGCAAGGGAGTTAAAAAACCCAGCTGATGCAGGTCAACCACGAATCCTGCTTCGAAAAGCTCATCTGCCACCTCTTTTACGCGTTCCATTGGAACGTTTTGGGGCTGATCCTCCCCCACAAAGAATCCGCGGCGAATCATGTGGTGTGATGTCAACACTTCTTAAATCCCCTAGAAAGTTTAAGCGGCGAGGAAAAGCGCAGCCGTAGTGTATGTCAAAGTTGGGTAAATAACGTCTGCTTAGGGCCTCGCCTGGTTTTTGAGAATAACGGACGAATGGAGAAAAATCCACTGGTTTTCTCCGCGTAACGGCGGTTTTGTCAGGTGGTGCTGGGCGCAAAGCCGAAAGAAAATGAGTACACTTTTATCCATGACTTCAGGTTTTGCTACTGGTGTAGCCACAATTCATAATGACGGAACAGTTCTTGATGCTTGGTTCCCCGCTCCCGAATTAAGCTCAGACTCCCTAACCACCGGAACCGAGGTTCTGGCGGCCGCCGAAACCCCCGCTGAGCTTGCTGCTTTGGTGGGCGAAGATGCGGACCGTAATGTTCGCCGGGTTGCTATCCGCACCCAGATTTCTTCCTTGGATGAGACTCCTGTGGACGCCTACGATGCGTATCTGCGACTGCATTTGCTCTCCCACCGGTTGATTCGCCCGCACGGCGCTAATCTGGACGGCATTTTCGGTTTGCTGGCCAATGTGGTGTGGACGAACTTCGGCCCATGCCTGCCAGCGGGTTTCGAATTAACTCGTGCAAAGCTCATGGCACGCGGCCCGGTTGCGGTGTACTCGACCGATAAGTTCCCCCGCATGGTTGATTATGTGATGCCGACGGGCGTTCGCATTGCGGATGCCGACCGGGTGCGGCTCGGCGCGCACCTAGCAGAGGGCACCACTGTGATGCATGAGGGTTTCTGCAATTTCAATGCTGGCACGCTTGGCACGTCGATGGTGGAAGGCCGAATCACCGCTGGTGTTGTCGTGGACGATGGCTCCGATATCGGCGGCGGCGCTTCCATCATGGGTACTTTGTCCGGCGGCGGCAAGCAGGTGATTTCCATCGGCAAGCGCTGCTTATTAGGCGCTAACGCTGGCTGCGGCATTTCCTTGGGTGATGACTGTGTGATTGAGGCTGGTTTGTACGTCACCGCTGGCACCAAGGTTGTGGTGCGGGGTGCGGTGGCTGAGGCACTTTCGCTTGCCGACGGCGATTCGGTCAAAGCCCTCGAACTTTCCGGTGCAAGCAACGTGCTCTACCGTCGCAATTCCATCTCTGGTGCGGTCGAAGCAACCACCTGGAAATCTGAAGCCGTGGAGCTCAACGCGGCACTACACGCTAATTAAGGGCACAATCAACCCACCTAGGATCAGTGTCCGACTGGTTCTAGGTGGGTTTTACATTGAATAAATTCAGGTTTAACCCCGCTCCACCAATTGAAAATTTATTATTTTTTAATAAAATTGTAAGCAGTTTGCCACGCTTAGACCCTGCGTGCCGAATAACCCCTTCTCAAACGTCTGCAATGAAAGGAATGCACACACTCATGAAGAAAATTTTGGCTTCAGCGATCTGCGCAATTACAGTTTTTTCATTATTTTCATTCCCAGCTTCCGCAATGACTGTTGAAAAAGTCGGCGAAGATTGCCGGATAAATCTAACACTTGAAGACGCCAAGGAAACTCGGATCTACGACCCTATATATTTATCACCAAAAGAAGTCGACGAGCTAATCGACTTATACAATAAGAAAACCGACAACTCTGATCAAAGTGAAGAGTACAAACGAGGCGATCGAAAATTCCGAAATGCATTACAAGAATGCAAACAACAGCAAGCATCAAGCTCAACATCCAAATCCAGCACCGGCGCAGTTGCAGGCATTTCCGGACTCCTGGGAGCAGTGATTGGCGCGGTTCTAGCGGTTCTTGCAGTTGTTCCGTTAATGCAAAACTTCTTGAAGATCTGATTACAAGGTTACAATCACTGAACCTAAAACCTTGAAATTTCATCAACCATGTCTAGCAGTGCGTTAAAAGCATCTCGATTTGTGTGTCATCGACAGGTTCAGCCACGGCGTGAAATCACGACGGACTTTATCATCACAGACAGCAGGACCAGGCTTTTTAGGAG
>NZ_JAUNKC010000017.1 GCF_030532965.1 Corynebacterium sp. | reverse complement strand
CAACAAACGCTAAACCAACCCGGCTGTTTCTTGGATGCAGCCTGTCTCTCATCCCGCTCGTCATCGCACTGATAACGTTGGTAGTTGCCTGCTACCGTCATGTCTGAAAATTTCAGACGCAGATACATTAATGCAAGAAAACCCCAATAATATGAGCATTCTTTCCCCAGAAGTGATCTTCATTTTCCTTGGTTTCGTACCATCATTCATATACGTCATTCGCCATGAGCACCATAGGAAAGATGAGTTAAAAAGGAACCCTTTTGGCGGATGGTATTTCATTTTTGAATTGGCGTTATCTTTTATGGTAGGACTGATTCCTGCATCGTTATTGAGCCTAATTTTTTACAATGATTATTGGGTCGGTGAGGGTGATATACCTTTTTTGATAACCCTGGTTTCGTTTGTAGTACTAGCACTTTTCCTAGGGGACTGGTTCAGATTCAGCGGTTATAAGCTCCCATTTGGAAAAGGATCGTTCATGCCTTTTATTCGGGAGAATTTGGGTAAAAACCCGTACCCGGAAACCGACGAAGATAGAACCGAAAAAGTGCGGTTAAGTCCACTATTCATGGGGTGTGGACTCTCGTTTATGAGTGCACTGTCCATAATAATTGGGCTGTTATTAATATGGGCAAAATCGTAATGCGAATTTCCACCAAAATCCCGATGCATCTTTAAAGAGTTTGCTAACCTGATCCTGCCTGCACTCAACGCGATGACAGCCCAAAATTACGGTCATCGGCATTGTAAGGCGCACGACAACAATTGAATCCCCGACTAGTTAAGAGTCCCGGATTCTAGGCCTGGCAAGGACCACTGTCATGATCGTAACCACGAAAATTATCGCTGCGGCGAGGTAGAAAACCCAGCTAAGCGAAAATGCGTGCGCCACGTATCCCAGAAGGAACGCGCCGCAACCGGTTCCGGCGTCAAAACTGATGTTCCACACCGCAGAAGCCAACGATAGTTTTTCCTTCGGCAAACGTTGGAACATGCGCAACAAGGATTCATTTTGCACCGCACCAAAGCCCGCACCGAATACCGCTGCCGCCACAACCAGCCACCAAACGGACAATCCCAGCGCCACCACCCCGGACACCGCAGCTAAGCCCATGCAGCCGACAAGCAAAGCCGGTACGGTAACGCTTCCGGCGAATCCCTGACGATCGGCGATAATTCCGGCGCCAAATCGGGAGACCATCTCCAGCAACCCTAAAACCGACAGCGCAATGGCGGAGACACGGACCCCAGACGAGGGCTCAACCTGTTGTGCTGTTGCTGGGAAAAACGTCGACACGGCGGCAAACCCCACCGCCATCGCAGCCATCACTGCCGCGGGCAGGGCAACCGCCCGCCAGGTTGGTGTGGCTGCACGGGCAGGGCCACCACCGACAGGTGCCGCCTTAAGCCGTGGAATCCACAAACACACCACTGCGGCAATTAATCCGACGACCATCGCCGCCACATACACGGGTGTAAATCCGAATCGCTCCGCTGCGAGCATTCCGGCCGGAAGACACATCAATTTTGCGCAACCAACCGTCAAACCTAACAGCCCGGAGGCTTTGCCTAATAGTGCGGGCGGTGCCAATTCCGCCATGAGCGCGGCACCGGCTACTGTCAACGCACCAAACCCCACGCCCCGTAGCCCGGAGACCAGCAAAAGCGGGGCTGCCTCTAAACTCATTATGTGGCCGAGCGCCGGTATTCCCAGCATCACCGCGGAGAACAACACCACTGGTCGGTAACCGAGCCCCCGTAGCAGCGCGGGCGTAATCACTTGTGTGAGCACCGTCGCCGCCATGAAAACACCGGTGACGGCACCCGCGAGCGCTTCTGCCCCACCTGCATGAGATTGAAAAACCGCCAGCGGCACTACCGGCAGTAGCAATGACCAGCTGCCAAATGCTGCGCCCACCGCGATAAACGACGGGATCAGTCCGGGGATCTGCCACAGTTTCAGGTTTGGGGGTGAAGAATGCATAACGAGCATTCTTTTATACCGCAGGTGTCGTTCGCAACACGAGTGGTAGTGCTGTGCCCAAATCCTGGTACTACAGCGCGCCTTTTGTCGATGGAATTCCTGTCAGCCGACTATCGGCTTCCAATGCGCCGCGCAGCGCCCGGGCAACGGCTTTGAATTCCGCTTCGGTGATGTGGTGTGGGTCGCGGCCATAAATGCACCGCAGGTGCAGCGTTATGCGGGCGTGGGTAGCTAGTGTTTCAAAGAAGTGCTGGTTGATGACCGTCGGGTAATGCCCACCGATCACAGAAGTAATCATATAATCGGGTTCGCCAGTGCCCACGTAATAGGGCCGATTGGAGAAATCAACCACGGCCTCACATAGGGTTTCGTCCATCGGTAATTGGAAGGAACCGAATCGCTTAATCCCGCGCTTATCGCCTACTGCCTCGGCTATTGCTTGGCCGAGCACAATCGCGGTGTCTTCTACCGTGTGGTGGGCGTCGATGTGGGTATCGCCCTTGGCTAAGACGTGAAGATCGAAGGCGCCGTGCACCCCGAACGCGGTGAGCATGTGGTCGAAAAACGGCACGCCGGTATCAATGTCTACTGTGCCGGTTCCGTCAAGATTGATGGTGACCGTAATATCCGATTCGCTGGTGGTTCGGCTCACCGTCGCGGTTCGTGGCGAAGTCATAGGGCTTAAGTTTCCTCTAAGTAGTAGTGGGTGGGGTACCGTTACGGGTGGTGGGTTCCGGCGAGTTCTTTCGCGGCGGAAAGGAATGCGTCGTTTTCTTCTGGCAATCCGATTGTAACCCGAAGATATCCGGCCACTCCGACGTCGCGGATGAGCACTCCCCGATCTAGAAATTCCTGCCACATCTGGTGCTGATCCGTAAAAGTGCCGAAGAATAGGAAGTTCGACTCGCTGGGTATTACCTCATAGCCGTATTCCGTCAAGGCCGATTGCACCCGTTCTCGTTCCGCCACCAACGTTGCCACGGTTGATAACGTATCTGCACTGTGCCGCAATGCCGCTATCGCTGCGGCCTGCGACAATACCGACAAGTGATACGGCAGCCGCACCAACAGCACCGCCTCGACGAAGGCTGGGTGGGCGACGAAATACCCCAGCCGCCCGCCGGCAAAGTCGAATGCTTTGCTCATGGTGCGCGACACCACCACCTTGGTGGGATACTTGGCGATCAATTCCACCGCTGATGGCTGTTCGGAAAACTCGGCGTAGGCCTCGTCGATAATGACAATGCCGTCGGCGGCTTCGATGATTCGCTCCATGTCGGCCCGGCTGGTTACGTCACCGGTGGGATTATTCGGTGAGGTGATAAACACAATATCGGGTTTCTCCGCAGCGATCGCCGCCACCGCCGCGTCGCAATCGATGGTGAAATCCGCGCGTCGATCGCAGGAAATAAACTCGGTGTATGTGCTGGTCGACAAGATCGGGTGCATGGAATAGCTGGGCTGGAATCCCATGGCTTTGCGCCCCGGACCGCCGAACGCCTGGAGCAATTGCTGCAGAACTTCATTGGAACCGTTGGCTGCCCAGACGTTATCTTCGGTGACTGCCACGCCGGTTTGGCCAGTGATGTACCGTGCCAGTTCCTGTCGCAATTCCACGCAATCCCGCTCGGGGTAGCGATTGAGTTGTTGGGCTTGTTTTTGCACCAACTCCGTCAATTCCGCGATAAGTGCCGCCGATGGCGGGTACGGGTTTTCGTTGGTATTGAGCCGGACAGCGACATCTAATTGCGGTGCCCCGTAGGCTTTTTCGTTACGCAGTTCCTCCCGCAGCGGCAGCGAGGCAAGCGTCACGTTCGCCGTGCTTATATCGCTTGTCGACGTCTGCAGGTCCCCGGTTTCGGCGGTCGTAGTTTTATCCACTTTTAGTCTCCGTAAAGTAATCCACACAAAGCTAGTTGGTTGAGGGGTTAAAGGTTTTCAAAGCGGGCACGAATCGCCTCGCCGTGGGCTGGCAAATCCTCGGCATCGGCCAAGGTGATGACGGTTTCAGAAATCTCCTTCAACGCCGCCTCGTCATATTCGATGAGATTGACCGGACGGGAGAACGTGTGCGTCGACAAGCCTGCGCTAAACCGCGCCGTGCCGGAGGTGGGCAGCACGTGGTTGGAACCAGCGGAATAATCCCCCAACGGCACCGGTGAGAACCCGCCGACAAAAATTGCGCCCGCGTTCGTGATTTTTTCCGCCACACCACGTGCATCTTCCGTATGGATTTCCAAGTGCTCGGCGGCATATGCATCGGCAACGATGATCGCGGCGGCCATGTCGTCGACAAGCACAATGCCGGACTGTTGCCCTTGCAACGCCGCGGCGACCCGCTCAGCGTTGCGGGTCACTCCGTAGCGCTTTTCCACCTCTTCGGTGACGGCATTCGCCAATTGCTCCGAATCCGTAATCAGCACACTGGCAGCCATGACATCGTGCTCCGCCTGGCTAATGAGGTCGTAGGCCACCCACACGGGGTCCGCGGAATCGTCCGCGATGATCGCGATCTCGGTGGGGCCAGCTTCCGAATCGATACCCACAACGCCGGTGACCAGGCGCTTAGCCGCGGTGACGTAGATATTTCCCGGTCCGGTGATCATATCAACCGGCTCCAAATCGCTGTCATCGTCCCCATAGGCTAACAGGGCAACCGCCTGGGCACCGCCCACAGCCCATACCTCAGTCACACCCAATAGTCCGCAGGCAGCCAAGATCGTCGGGTGCGGCAAGCCATCGAAATCAGCCTGCGGCGGCGATGCCACCACCAAAGACTGCACACCAGCCTCCTGGGCGGGCACGACATTCATGATGACCGATGATGGATATACCGCATTACCGCCTGGTACGTATAACCCCACCCGCGCTACCGGCAGGAATTTCTCGGTCACGGTGGCACCCGGATACAACTCGGTGGTGTGCTCCTGTGGTTTCTGATCCGCATGGACCTGGCGCACCCGCCGAATCGATTCCATTAATGCCGCCTGTACCTGCGGATCCAGATCCGCTACGGCTTTATCAATAGCGGCTTGGGGCACGCGAATGGCCTCGTTATGCACCTGATCGAATGTCTCGCCGTATTCCAAGGCCGCTGTCGCGCCTCGGTGCTTGACGTCTTCAACCACTGGTTGCACCACTGGTAAAACGCTTGCCACATCGGTGCCACCGCGCGGTAGTACCCGACGAAGCTGGTGAGTGGTAGGAACGCTGCCCCGAAGGTCGATGACGTTGAGCACGGTCTGCCTTTCCGCTTGAGAAGAAAACTGCACAGGTTCACATTATTGTGTCATTAGCCCGACACCAGCCCAATTGCATCGTATGGCTTTTAACCCCGAACAGGGCAGATGACGTCAGAACCAACCACAATTTAATGCAGAAACATTCATTATATGCAGTAACGGGCGAATCCTTCACCTCAGCCCGCCCCGAAACCCCACCCACCAGGACACGTCGACAAGCGAGCAAACCACGTTGACAAGCGAGCATCCCATGTCGACAACTGAGTGTGTCCACACCCCAGGAACAAACTCCCGCAACATCTGCCATAAGCACGGATTCAGGTAGGCGATACTTCTGCGCGAATGCCCACAATCAGCTGGTCATACGCCGATCGTCGGTCATGTCAGGTTGCGGGTGTAAGGTTTTGCGCACACCATAAATTTCAAAACCTTACTCTTTATCGTCCCGCCCCCTACCCCACTCTCGTCAAAGGAAACGATGGCACAGAACAACCACCCGGATAGCAATCATGATGAAAATTTGCCGCTGAGCGTCGACGCGTACGCGGTTCAACGAGCTATCGAAACACTGGGCTATACCTACCGTGCCGTCGGTGGTGTGTCCGAGATCGATCCTGCTAAATCCATCGATATTGCACATTCCTTTTGGCCACATCACCACGTCGCCTTCAGCTTTGCAACGCACAACACACGCATGCTCCATATTCAAGGTGACATTTATGGCCGGTTGGATCTATCAGCGGTGGGAAGCGTCGCCAAAACCGTTGACGAGTGGAACGCCGAACGCGTCGGCCCGACCGCTTACTTCACCATTGCCGACGACGCCAGCGTTCACGTGCATTTCCGCACGAGCCTAGCGGTGGCTGAGCCTACCTCCGCTGTGCAATTACAGTCCTTTATCCGAACCGCGCTTGAATCCACGACGATGGCCGTGGATTTCTTCCTGCACCATCACCCCGAGCTTGGCGAAGCACCATCGAATTTAGGCAACCGATTCCCCCAGCATTATGAGCAATTCCCCGCAGACAGCGAAATCCCCACCCCACTGACTGTCTCCCGAATCGTCGCTGGGCTCAGCGACGTGGACATCGAAATAGCGAACAGCACCGACGTGTCAGCCGCAACGTGGATCAACGATATTTTCATGGGTTTTTATGTCGAAACCGGGCCCAGCCTTTTGGTCAAAGGCCAGTGGGATACTGGGTGCGATGCGGAACGTGAATACATGAAGCTTGCCCTGATTTGTAATCAGTGGAATGAAAACCACCCGGAAACCAAGTCTTTTTGTGTCACCGATTCCGACGGTTTACAGCTGCGGGTGGAGTATATCGCCGATTGCGGCGCGGGCTGCACCGACGGGCAATTGGTGTTGAATATCCGATTAGCAATCCACTGTATCCTCGCAGCGATCGACTACATCAGCGTGGAATTTCAGGGATATTGTGCCGTCAGCTGGCCGGAGTAAAACCGCCCTGAATGAGTCTCGGGGTGCTCCCAGTACAACCGCGGCTAGTCTAAATCGCTGACAGTTCGTGCGGCCTTACGCTTTATCGTCAGCGGCTGTCAGGCTTGGTGTTGGTTTTTGTTCCGCCGCTGCATCTTCTACGGTATTGACTTCATCTTCGTCTTTGTTCGGCTCTGCCACTGAATCACCCGATTCGGGTGCGGTTATGTCGTCGACGAAAATAAACACCTGGAACCAAAACACGGTTGTCGCTACCGCAGCAGGTAGAACGTAGCCGGAAATTCCCGGCACCAATCGAGGCACATAGTTAATCTCAGTGCCGGGCGCTAGATCATCCCCCGCCGTTGGGATGTTATAGGCAGTGATTGTCACTATGTCACCCACGTAGTGAAACACCATGGCACCAACGGCACACCACAGCCCAATCCAGCTTAAGAAAATGGCGGTACGATGCGGCCGGTATTTCTTAAACCCCCAGATCGCGATGGCGGCCGCTAAGCAACTTGAGAGGGCAAGGAACCAGAAATAACCGATGAACTCGACGTTATCTTTCGGCTGTAGCTCTAGGCTGCCTTGCTGATCAAGCACCGTGGCCAGGTACCGGGGCCGCAGCAACCCCCACCCCACGGCACATATTCCGTAGCTAAAGATGCAGACCAAAACCACACTGGCGTAGGCACCCACGCCGTTCGGGGCCGAGATTCGCTCCATAGTTTCATGCGGATTTTTGGTGCGTAGCATACGTCTGAGCCTTCATTGCAGTGTCGATGAGTGGACGATTTTCGATACGTGAAAAACTAAAGTCTATTGGCTGAAGTTGGTAAAACCGAAAAAGACCGCTGCGCAGTTTGTGCGTCTCGCGGTCTTTATTCGAGTCAGGTGGCGGATTTCCAAGCCACGGTTTTCACCAATTAGCTGGGATTATTCAGCACAGAAGGTCCAGCGGCCGTTCTCGCGGCGGAAGCGCTGAGTGTTGGTGGTGGTTTCGCCGTCGGAGGTACCGGTAACGGAAGCGGAAGCAACGTCGCCCTGAACGCGGATATCGGTCACGTTGTCAACGTGTGGCTTCGCCTGTGCGAACTGCTCAACCTGGCTCATCGGAACATCCGGGATCTTGTCCAGGTCGAGGGCTTCACGGCCACCGTGTGCGTCAAGTGCAGCTTGGCAGGAGTTGTCTGGGATGTAGGCCATGTAGCTACGCAGGGTGGTGCCGTTGTTGAGGCCGTAAACCAAACCTTCAATGGCTGCCGCGTCTTCAGGGGATGCTGGTGCAGCTTCGATTGGCTGGTGAACAACGGCTGGGATTTCTGGGACCTGGAGATCTTCAGGGATTGCGGTTGCTTCAGGAGCAGCTGGTGTCTCTTCGGTTGGGGATTCAGCTGGCTTGCTCATCTCTTCAGCCACGGTGGTGCTGGCATCAGCAGCGGCGGAAACCGCCTTGGAAGATGCTGCGGCAACCTTGGAGGATGCTGCAGTGGTTGCCTCCTCTTCGGAACCGCAAGCGGCAAGAACAAGGGCACTTGCGGTGATGGCTGCGAATGCGACTTTCTTCATGTTGCTCACGCGGATTCGGCTCTGCACTGTAATTTTCTCCTTTGAGTGTGATGTTAAAACATCAGGTATTTACATCTTTTAAACGCGTATTCTCCCCGGTGAGAATCGGTTGCGTGGATCAGCTTAACAAAGCAATCCTCGTTTTCTACCGGTTCACAGTCAATTGGCAGAATCCTCCCAGCGATTCCCAGCTATTACAGACCGACCACAGCGAATACCCAGCTTGCCGATACCTCACCGTTGCCACATAGCTGTAGTTTTCGGCATGACAGCACAGTTGTACCCACGATGGCATGGACACAGAACTCACAATCAATGCCATCTAACAGAGCGTTAAAACCGAAAGCAGCACTTCGCCCCGCCACAGCTCCCAGTCGAAACTCTCAGTCGAAGCTACCGGCCAAAGTGTGAAACCCACCTAGAGATTCCTGCCCAATCTGCAACCTGGGCGCACCCCGTGCCCCGTATGAGGGCAAAGCGTATGCAACCTTGTTGCATACACGCGGGTAACTTTCCGGTGGCGCGAGTGAATGACAGCTAATATTAAGGTCGTGCAATTAAGCAAGGATTCGATTATTGCGGCCAGTTTGGAAATTCTTAACGCATTCGGCTTAGCCGATATGACGATGCGCCGAGTTGCGACACAACTAGACGTCGCCCCCGGTGCGTTGTACTGGCACTTCAAAAATAAGCAGGCGCTTATCGACGCCACCGCGCGCACAATCCTTGCCGATTTCCTAGACGCGGGCGCCGCCGTCGAACACGAGAACCTAACCGCAGCCTGCATGCATATGCGGCTATCAATGTTGGAGCACCGCGACGGCGCAGAATTGGTAAGTGCCGCGCTCACCAATTCCCAATTGCGCAGCGAAGTATTAGAAGTATTCGCCGCGACGCTACCGGACTCAGCACCTGCCGCCGGGGTCGCCACTGCACTGCATTTTGTTGTCGGTGCAACAGTTTTTGAGCAGACGGAGTACCTGCGAATCGCCGCGGAACCTCAAGTGGGGGCGATAGAAACTGAGGAAAACCCGCTGGTACAGGCACAATTGGCGGCGGAAAAACAATTTGGGATGGGTTTGACAATAATCACCACCGGATTAGCTCACATCTAGCGCTAAAATAGCGCTATGACTGATTCACCCACGGCTTCCGCACGCAAAATCTGGCCCGGCGATGCTTATCCGCTGGGATCAAAATACGACGGTGCAGGAACAAACTTTGCCATCTTTTCTGACGTTGCAGAAAAGGTTGAGCTTTGCCTCATCGACGAGGCAGGCACCGAAGAACGCATCAATTTAGAGGAAGTCGACGCCCACACCTGGCACTGCTATCTACCTGGCGTCCAGCCCGGCCAACGCTACGGCTACCGCATCCACGGACCGTACGACCCTGCAAATGGCAAGCGCTGTGATTCCAACAAACTATTGGTGGATCCCTACGCCCGGGCGTTTGATGGTGAATTCGACGGTCACCCATCGCTGTTTAGCTACGACATCACCAAACCGTACGACATAAACTCGCGCAACACCGAGGATTCCCTAGGCCATACAATGCTATCGGTCGTGGTTAATCCGTTTTTCGATTGGGGTTCCGACCGGGCACCGAAGATTCCCTACCACGAAACCGTCATCTACGAGGCCCATGTTAAGGGCATGACCATGACGCATCCGGATGTCCCCAAGGACCTTCGGGGCACTTACGCGGGGCTGGCTCATCCGGCGATTATCAAGTACTTAAAAGATCTGGGTGTCACGGCTATCGAATTAATGCCGGTGCACCAATTCCTCCAAGACGACCGGTTGCGTGAACTTGGGCTGCGCAACTACTGGGGGTACAACACATTCGGTTTCTTCGCGCCGCAACAGGATTATGCGGCAAACCGGCAGCCGGGTGGGGCGGTATCCGAATTCAAAGGCATGGTGCGGGCGTTCCACGAAGCCGGAATCGAAGTCATCCTTGACGTGGTCTACAACCACACCGCCGAAGGTAACCACCTCGGCCCAACCATCGCGTTCCGGGGCATCGATAACGAAGCCTACTACCGGCTTGTCGACGGCTCCAAGGCCTACTACATGGATTACACCGGCACCGGTAACTCCCTGAACGTGCGCGATCCGCATTCGCTGCAATTAATCATGGATTCGTTGCGGTATTGGGTCACCGAAATGCATGTCGACGGCTTCCGGTTCGACCTCGCCTCGACATTAGCCCGGGAGCTTAACGACGTCGATAAGCTAGCAACATTCTTCGACCTCGTGCAGCAAGACCCAGTAGTATCCCGAGTCAAACTCATCGCCGAACCGTGGGATGTCGGCGAAGGCGGCTACCAGGTAGGCAACTTCCCACCTTTGTGGACGGAATGGAACGGAAAATACCGGGATACCGTACGGGACTTCTGGCGGGGTGAGCCCTCGACGCTTGGCGAGTTCGCCTCCCGCATCACCGGTTCCTCCGACCTCTACGCCAATAACGGACGCCGCCCCACCGCCTCGATTAACTTCGTCACCGCCCACGACGGTTTTACATTGAACGACCTGGTCAGTTACAACGAAAAACACAACATGGCCAACGGCGAAGACAACCGCGACGGCGAATCACACAACAGGTCGTGGAACTGTGGCGTAGAAGGCCCCACCGAAGACCCGGAGATCATTGCATTACGCGCCCGGCAACGCCGCAACTTCCTCACCACCCTGCTGCTCAGCCAAGGCACCCCCATGATTGCGCATGGCGACGAAATCGCCCGCACCCAAAACGGCAATAACAACGTCTATTGCCAAGACAACGAATTGGCATGGATGGATTGGAGCCTGACGGAAACCAACAAGGACCTCCTGGACTTCACGAAACGCCTGATCCGCATCCGCGCTAACCACCCGGTATTTAGGCGACGTCGCTTCCTCGCCGGTGGTCCCCTTGGCGCGGACGCACCCGACCGCGATATTGCATGGTTGGTGCCATCCGGAAAGCTCATGACCCAAGGCGACTGGGAATTCGCCTTTGGCAAATCGCTGATGGTGTATCTCAACGGTCGGAACATCGCCGAACCCGACGACCGCGGCCAGGCGATCAAAGATGACTCATTCCTGTTGATGTTCAACGCCCACTGGGATGACATCGAATTCACCCTGCCTGGCAAGCAATTCGGCCGCAGCTGGAAACTCATCGTCGATACCACCGAGAACACTGGTTACCCGGTGGAAGACAAGACCATCGCGGCCGACGGTTCCATCGTCGTACCCGCCCGCTCCATCATCATCTTCCGCCAGATCGAATCCCCGGTTCCAGAGGCCTACGTCAAGTGCGAACAGGACGGCCATGACCACTCCGGAGACTCCGACGCAATGATGTGCGAGATGAATTCGAATCCCCCAGGTGAGGATCACGAGCCGCCGACGCAGCACTCCGAGCAAAATGGCGACGATCTCCACGAGCGATACTTCGGCACCTCCATTCCTGGAAGCCGCAAGGAACGGACAACAAGCCAGGCTACACCCAGGGTGGCGTCGACAAGCAACCCACCATCGACCATCGACGATTACTCGATCAACTCCGCCACCTACGATCAAACGCGCCGCTAACGGCACCACAGCGCCGCTTTCTGGGAAAAGAGCTTGCACAACTTTGTCACATCAAAGGTGTGTAAGCTTGGGTCTCCGTGCTTTACAACTTAGGGTCGAAGACAACGAAAGGTTAAAAGTAGATGTCTACAATCGCCGCATACGGTGCAACGCTGCATGTGACAAACAATGGAATCAGGCTCAGCCCAAGCCTCCTCGCAGCTGCGCTCGGTAGCGACGATCGCACGTTTAGCCTTTCGGACACAACCACGGTAGAAACCGTCGTCGCACCCACCCCGCATGCCATAGGCTGGGTGCAGCTGAGCGGAATACCTCAGATTTTCAGGTTCGCGCCGGGGACGACGCAGCAACAAGAAGCGTTCATTGCCGCCGTGTCCGCCGCGCTGCGGGGCGAAGCCGGTGGTGCGGTGCCTGGCTTGAATTTCGTGGGCATTGATGTCGAAACCGCGAACGCGGATTGGGGATCGATCTGCCAGATTGGCATCGTGGAGGTTATCGACGGTGCCATTGGCAAGACACAGTGTTGGTTGTGTCAGCCGCCGACGTCGTTGAGCGAATTCGACCCGGCCAATATCGCAATCCATGGCATTCAACCGGAAGATGTCGCCGATGCCCCGCCGTTTGCTGAAGTCCTCGCCGAAGTTGTAGCTGCCGTTGGCCAGTCGCCGCTGGTGGCGCACAATGCCCAATTCGATTTCACCGCGTTCTCCCGCGCCTGTGCTGCCGCGCAGGTTCCGACCCCGAAGTGGGATTTCGCCTGCTCGCTGGCGGCCTCCCGCGCGGCAAAGTTGGGGGTGGTAAGCCACAGGTTGCCGGTTGTTGCGAATTTCTTAGACGTTCCGCTGCGTAAACACCACGATGCGGCCGCCGATGCGGAAGCCTGCGCCGGGATTCTCGTCAATCTGGCGTTGCGCGCTGGCTACAGCGGTTCGTTGAACGAAGTGTTTTCTAGCTTCGGTTTCAGTATGGGCAATCTCAACGACAAGCGGGTTTACCCGGTGCTGAATAATCCGCCGTCAACGCGTCTTGCGCAAACCGGTACAACCGACGTAGCCGAGGAGAAGCCGCAGCGCCGGTCCGCGCCGCAGCCGCGCTGGGCGAAAGCTGCCACGCCGGAAGTCATTCCGGCGGCCAATCTGGAGGCGGACCCGAACCACCCACTATTCGGCCATAACGTCACCTTGACGGGTGATTTCGAGCCGTTCGATAAGGGCCTGCTGTGGGAGAAAATGGCGGCGGTTGGGGCGACCATCGGCAAGAATGTGACCAAGAAAACCACGATGTTGGTGATGGGGCCGTGGGATTCGGTAACGTCCAAACAAAAACGCGCCGAAGAGCTCATCGACAAGGGACAGGACATCGTCATGTGGCAATCCGCCCAGCTTTTCGACGCATTAGGGCTATCCGTCGAAGATGCCGCCGACGATCAACCACCGTTCTAATCACCCACCCATAAAAACGGCTAGGAAAATTCCATTTTTGGGGGCGGTCGGAAAGTTTTTTCCTCCAACAGGGAACCAAACCGCCACGTGAGTGAGTCAAACAATATAAAGGGTTTTTAACGAAACGAGGTTTGGCTCATGACTGTCGCATCCATTTCCACCGCAATCACACCACCATCGGCGCAACTTGCACCAGCCAATTTGGGTTTGACTCTGGTTGAATCCGGTGACGCAAATGCCGACGAACGCAGCACGGATGGCTACCATTCGGTTCCCGCCGAAGTGGCACTGGCGGCCACGCTGCGGGCGCAATTCCGGTGCGGTTCGACGATCCTCAGTCACGAGGCGCTAGCCGCCATGAACCTGACCACGCGCCAGGCGTGGAACCGGGCCGCGACGAATATGATTGCACTGGAATGTGATGGTTATGGGGTCGCGGTTCGCACTCGCCCCAGTAGGTTTCTCAGCGACCAGAAAACACCGGGGCTTCAGGTAGATTTTCGCCATAGCTCCCCTACCGCCTGGCTGGCACACCCGCATACGTTTAATACGTTGTATTTTCACCTTTGCACTCTCATCGGCGAGGAGGTGTGCTTCTACCTACCAACAACCGACATCCTCTTGGCGGTCGGCTTACGGGACGATCGTGTGGACATCGAATCGTGGTTATCAAGTACCGAAATGTTTCGCCCTACCAGTGCCCAGCGGGTCTATTACCGGGGTGGTTTTCCTTCTACACGGCCACCGGCATCTCAACCGGCACCACCGGTCACCGCAACGCTGCCGGCGACGGCAAGGCGTCGAAAAGCACAATCCTTAATCCGGCGGGTCGCTTGATAAACTGCCGAAACTGAGTATCCTGTCTTGCTGGTACGTCGACCGTTTTAGTAAAACCGAAAGAACAAGCCCCGTGAATAGCGCCAATATTTCCCAGTTGCACCGCAACTACCAGGCATTTCTTTCAGCCCACCCCACGGCTGCGCAAGATTTTTCCGATGCCATCGAGGATGTTCTTTCGGAATTCGGTCTCACCTACGACAGGATCAGCGTCCGGATCAAAGAATGGCGGTCGCTGCGCGCCAAGGCCAAGAAACGCCGCGCCGACAACAGTCTCGTCTATCCCGATCCGTGGTCCGATATTCACGACATCATCGGGGTACGAATCACCACCTATCATTCCGCGGAAATCCCGCAGATTGTCGACGCATTAAGCGACATGTTCGAGGTGGTGCGCAGCGTCGACAAGGCCGCGCAAACCCGGTTAACCGGCGACTTCGGATACGGCTCGCATCATCTTATTCTCAAAGTCGATACCCGTGTCGAAGAACTGCGCGACTATATCGGCTGGGAATTTGAGGTTCAGATTAGAACCGTCCTCCAACACGCTTGGGCGGAATTTGAGCACGACATTCGGTATAAACGAAGCGGCGACGAACTGGCCCCGGAAGTGGACCGCGCGTTCACCCTCGCCGCCGGACTCATCGAATTGGCGGATCAGCAATTCGACATGATCGCCGCAGTGAAAGAACCCGCCCCCGTTTCAAGCGATTCCGATTTTGACGTCGAATTCAGCGCCAAAACGCTACCTGGGGTTCTGACCGTGTTGCAGGGAAATCGTTTTCCCCAGTCCCGGTCAGAGCATTACCAGTGGCTGGAAGAACTATTGCACGCCAATGGGATCACCACGGTCGCCCAGCTCAAAGACTTGCTTGCCGATAAAGCCGTCGAGCGGGTGCAACGTGCTCTCGGGTACCGGTTCCAGCCGGGGCATGTGCGCATCATCGATGATCTGCTGTTGGATAAATACGGACAGCAACACATCGAACGCACCGGAACCACTGGCAAATATTCTGCCCAGCGCCGCGGTCGACTGCGCAAGCGGTTAGCGCAGCTGAAAGCCGCAATGACCGAGGAATCCCCTACTTCCTAATGCCGGTTGCGTAAAACGCCCTAGCGGCGGCGTATCCCCTGAAGCCGGTCGATTTCACGGCGTTCCTTCTTCGTCGGCCGACCGGCGCCGCGATCCCGGCGCGGCATGGAGAGGATGATCTCTTTGTCCGGCGGTGGCGGCGAATGATCGATATAGCAACTGCGGGCTAGGGGTGCGCCGACTCGTTTTTTAATGGTGGCAACAACCTCTACCGTGCGGAGCCGGTGATCCGCCCATACGGTGACGGTGTCGCCGGGGACTACCTGCTGCGACGGCTTCACCGAATGGCCGTTGAGTTTAACGTGTCCCGCCTTGCAGGCGTCTGCGGCGGCGGAACGGGTTTTCAGCAGCCGAACCGCCCACACCCAGGAGTCGATGCGTACCGGTTCGGAGTGTGCTGAAAAGTCCAGTGTCATGCGTGGCCTTACGGTCTTTAGTAGTTGTCTTTGTGGTTGACGATCTGGTTGACCTTGCGCCAGAAGTACCCGACACCGGCGATGCCGAGCAGGAGGAAAAATACGAACACCGATAGCTGGCCCGATAAAGCCCAGAGCACTAATCCGGTACCGACGGTACCGACGCCGGTTTGCAGCGCCAGCCGGGAGTACCGCCGAACGGCTTGTTTACGTTGTTCGATGGGATTGCTGGGACGTGGTTGAAGTGTCATGGTTTCTTATTCTATTCCACCCATGCACTGCCGGAGGAACGCAAGTGTGGTTGTTCGCCCAAAAGGGCGGCTACCTGGCCGGTGAGTTCGTCGGAGGTGCCGGGTTCTATCGCCATGGTGATGGTGACGTTTGCGCCGTAGGTGACGTCGTAGATGGCAATGCCGCGGCTGCGTAGTTCCGATTCCACCCGTCCTGCCGCCGCGTGGCTGAAGTGGCCGGTATATAGTTCTTTGCGGCTGCGAGTGACCGCGCGGACAAGGGGGAGGCATTGGGCGACGGAGTCGGAATAGGCGTGTACTAGTCCCCCGGCGCCGAGTTTAATGCCGCCGAAGTACCGCACGGTGACGGCGGCGATGTCCAGCATCCCGGAACCGCGTAGCACGTCAAGCATGGGGGTTCCGGCGGTGCCGGAGGGTTCGCCGTCGTCGCTGGATCGTTCGACGGGGTTGGCGTCGTCGACGTGGTAGATATAGGCCGAGCAGTGGTGCCTGGCATCCGGGTAGCGGCGCTTGATGTCGGCGATGAATGCTCGTGCGTTCGTTTCCGATTCCACGCGGGTGATGAAGGTGAGAAATTTTGAGCGTTTTATTTCCAGTTGGTGGAAGAATTCTTCATCAGCTACGGGGCGGCGGTACATAGGTTGCTAGTCTAAAACACCGCCACCGGCTTTTTAAAAGGCTCACAATCTTCACCTCTCACCTGTGCTTGTTGGTTAAACTTGGGGGCATGTCTATTTCGCTGGTTTATCCACCCACCTTTGATTCGGCTGGCCGGAAGGTTCGGGAATTTCGATTGTGGGCGCCGTATGCCGAATCGGCGGAATTGGTGTTGCGGGGTGAATCGCTGCCGATGGCCCATGAAGGTGAGTTTTTCCACGTTAGGGCTCCGGCTGCGCATGGGGATCGCTATGGGTTTCGGCTTCTGAAGTCCACTGGTTGGACGCAGGTGCTTCCCGATCCGGAGTCTCAGTGGCAACCAGAGCAGGTGGCGGGTTTCAGCGCTGTTGTGGATTCCGATGTCGATTGGGGTGCGGACGGTGCGTTTCAGCCGTGTTTCGACGTGATCTATGAGCTGCATGTTGGGACGTTTTCTGATTCCGGTGATTTTGCCGGGGTGGAGCACGCATTGCCGTACCTGGCGGAGTTGGGGGTGACTGCCATTGAGTTAATGCCGGTGCAGCCGGTTAGTGGGAGATGGAATTGGGGTTACGATGGTGTGCTGTTCCATGCGGTTAGCGAGCGCTATGGCGGGCCGCTGGGGTTAAAGCGGTTGGTGAAGGCGGCGCATGCCCACGGCATCGCGGTGATCCTTGATGTGGTGTATAACCACTTCGGAATGGAGGGCAATTACGTCAACGCCTTCGGTCCGTATTCCACTGCGGATACGCCGTGGGGTGCTGGGGTTAATCTGAGTAACCCGCAGGTTAGGCACTATGTGTTATCGGCGGCGAACCGGTGGTTGACGGAGTTTCGGGTTGATGGGCTGCGGCTTGATGCAACGCATGCCTATGCCGATAAAGGGATCCTTCGGGAATTTTCCGAGCTGCCCGGGGTGATGATCGCCGAGGATTTGCAGGACGAAGCGAACTTGCCTGTCGACGCCCAGTGGAACGACCAGTTGCATCATGCCCTGCATACCGTGGTGTCCGGGGAATCGCACGCGTATTTCGCCGACTTTGGCCAGGTAGAACAACTGGTTGCGCAGTTGCAGTTACGCTACCCGAGCGTGGTGTACACCACCACCCACGACCAGGTGGGAAATCGGCCACGGGGAGATCGGCCAAGCATGTCGCTTTCTGCGGAGCAACAAATATTCAAGATCGCCCTAATCGCAGCCCTTGATGCGTGGGTGATGCTGTTTATGGGTGAAGAATACGGCGCCCAAACGCCGTTTCCGTTCTTTTGCGACCACGAAAGCGCGCAGCTTCGCCACGACACTGTGTGGTTTCGTGGCCGGATGTTTATCGAACACGGTTTGACGCAGCCACCGATTGATCCCACCTCACCGGAGGCGTTTTACCAGGCAGTGTTGGATTTTCGCGGCGACCCGGTAGTGGCAGATGGCTACCGCAGTATTTTAGCTTTGCGACGCTCCCACCCGATCCGTTCCCAGGAAGTAGCACATATTCCGGGAGGTTCCGTGATTGCGTTAGTGGGTGCCGACCACGCGTTGCTGGCGAATTGCTCTCACGAACCGGTGGACCTGACGGAAGAGGATTGCCACAGACTCGCGCCTTCCATCCGCTTGGCGGAATCTACCGTGGTGTTCGCTTCCCCGGCAACCCATGAAGCGGGTAGTAGCCTCGGTGGCACCGTGGCCCTCGCCCCGTGGTCGGTGCTGTGGCTTGCGCTGCCTTAAAAATCAGCTCACGACGAATTCGTATTCCGGGGTGCCAGGTTTCAAGTGCTGGCAGGTGATCCGGGAGGCTTCCATGCGCTCAATAAGGCCGTCGAAGTCGCTGGCCTTACCCAATTGCAATCCCACCAATGCGGTCCCGGTTTCCCGGTTATTGCGCTTGAGATATTCAAAAAGCGTGATGTCGTCATCTGGGCCCAAAATATCGGATAGGAAACTACGCAATTGCCCCGGTTCTTGCGGGAAATTCACGAGGAAATAGTGTTTCAGCCCCCGGTGCACCAAGGAACGCTCCACCACTTCCGCGTACCGCAGTACATCGTTATTGCCGCCGGAAATGATGCACACCACCACTTCACCTGGGGTGAGGTTTAATTCGTGCAAGGCCGTGGCCGATAACGCCCCAGCCGGTTCCGCGATGATTCCCTCGTTTTGATACAGCTCGATCATCTCGGTGCACACGGCACCTTCCGACACCACCATAGGGTGCAACCTACCGAGGTTAGCCTCAATGATCTTGTAATTAAGATCGCCGATTCGTTTAACCGCGGCACCATCGACAAACGGGTCGATGCTGTCCAAGGTCACGGGCCCATCTGCCGCCAACGCCGCCGCCAAGCTCGCGGCACCTTTGGGTTCCACCCCCACCACCGCGGTGCGGGGCGCTAATTCCGCGAGATAGCTTAAAACGCCGGAAATCAATCCGCCGCCGCCAACTGGAACAACAATCGTGTCCGGCGACTTGCCTAAGGCACTGAGCTGCGCGAGAATCTCGGCGGCGACCGTACCTTGGCCGATAATGGTATCCCGGTCCGCAAAAGGTTCCACCACCGTCGCGCCGGTTTCTTTGGCAAAAGCGTGCGCTGCTTGGGACGCTTCATCAAAATTGGCGCCGGTGACCACCAATTCCACGTTGTCGCCACCGTGGATCATGATCCGATCGCGTTTTTGCTTCGGGGTGGCAGCCGGGACGAAAATGTGCCCGGTTATCCCCATCGTCCGGCACGCCAACGCCACCCCTTGGGCGTGGTTACCGGCAGAAGCCGCAACGATACCTGCGGCCCGTTGGGCGTCGTCAAGCTGCGAAATGGCGTTGACCGCGCCACGGATCTTATAGGAACGCACGTCCTGGAGGTCCTCGCGCTTAAGGTACACCTCGCAGCCGGTGAGGTTGGACAACCGGGGGCAATACTGAAGCGGCGTGGGGGCGATGGTCGCAGAAATTCGTGCCTGTGCCAGCTGAATATCGGCAGCGTGGATCGCCTCATCGGCGAAGGAGCTAGCAGTGGCGGTCGAATGCTCTGCGGTTTTGTTCATAGCCTTACAGCATAGACCGTTTCCATACTTCGAATACAACCAGCATCAACCAACCGCACGATTAGCCCCGCTATTAACCGATCGCACCACGTTCGGTGAGACAGGTGAGAGTTTGCGGCTTTCAACACCTAATTACTGTTAATAACAGTTTCGACCTGATAACCTAGGCCATTGACTACAACTGATCGTGACATCATCCCAGTTTTATTTGAGGAGATCCCCGTGCGTGCCATCCGTACTACCGCAATCGCCGCGCTGACCGCCGTCGCATTGCTCACCCCCGGCCAAGCCTTTGCCCAGGAAACCGCAACCGAAGCAACCACCACCCTATCTTCGGAGAACTCCGCCGCAAGTTCCGACAGCAAGGACGACGGAAAGAAGAAAGACGACACCAACTCCGGCTCTGGCGCTAGCTCTGACGATAAAACCGATAAGGATAAGGGCAGCGCGCCTGGCCCTGGCTCTAATTCCGGTTCCCTCGATTTTGACGACAAAGGTTCCCTGATTCGCCTGGGTTCAATGGACGCCGACCACTTGAAGATCGCCACCGCCGTCGTTTCCCTGTTGAGCGCTATCGCTGGTGCGCTTGTTGTTGTCTTCAAGTTCATTCCTGGCGCCAAGGATTTCCTGCGTCGCTAACAACGCCAGGAAAGTCTCCGCAAGATTAAGTAGGTTTTCATGAAACGCACCCTCATCGCTTTAACCACCGTAACCGCAGTGGCCCTCGGTTCCATCGCGCCAGCCGTCAGCCAAGAAGCGACTGGTGAAACAACCGCCACGGCTACCGGCACAGCCAAAGCCACGGCAACAGCTACCGGCACAGCCAAAGCCAGTGAAACCACCACACCTGACGTTCCTTCCCCGAAGCCACCTGTGACGTCAAACAAGTCCTCCGACACTGGTTGGTCCTCTTCTGGAAGTACTCCCTTGGACCTGTTTCTCCTCGTCGGCGGCATCGGCACCGCAGTCTTCGCCGCGTTTCATATCTACCGGCTGGGACTAAAGGAATTTAACCGCACCATCCATGACGCACTCAGTTCCGGCCCGGGCGGCGCCATTTCCCAGCTGATCTCCGACCGGCTTTCCAGCGAAACATCTTCGCAGAACATCGCCCAATTCAAAGAGGCAACCGGGTCTTCCTAAAGCATCATCTACAACAAGCCGCAGCAGCCACCAATAATCCGTTGGCAGCTGCGGCTTTTGCGTGTCCGATCAAACTAGTGAGCCGTTACGGTGAACAAGCACGGCGGCGAGAACCACCACCGCCAGGAAGAATCCGCAGCCAACATACATAACCGCCGCGCTCATCCCGTAGGCTGACCACACCGGGCCGAAAATGAGATCGGTAACGGCCATCGCCATTCCGATTGCCGCGCTGAATATCGACCACTGCAAGTTTCGGTGTTCATCGGCGAAATTCTGGTGTGCGATGATCACTGTTGTCGTCAGACAAAAACTAATCACCACTTCCGTCAACAAAACCGCAACAATCGCGGTGACCGCACCCGGATACACCCCGAACGCCACGAAACTTAAGGACACGGCGCAAAGCCCAACCACCAACACGAGGCCTAAGCGCGAAGCGGAAAGCTTCCAGTTAGAACCCCACGCGCCCAGGGCTGCGCAGATCGTCATGAGCAGTAGCGACAAACCGTTGATTTCAACCCCGATGCCCGCTACTTCATTGAGCATCGGCTGCCAGGCAAACAGAATGACTGAGAGCAAACCAGCGGCGATCATCGACACGCAAAGCGCCACGGTCACTGTGCGGTTCCAACCAGTAGCAGCACGACCCAGAAATCCGGTGAACGTTGATGTTGTCGCGTGCTTCTCCGACTCGGGCCATCTCAGCGCCAACCACACAGCCAGGGTCACGAGAATCACACCGGCACCACCAACTAATTGGCGGAAGTCGAACACCCAGACACCGAAAAACACGACGGCACCGCCGCAACTGCGGCCGATCCACCCTGCAATGCTATGCCACCGAACCGCGTGATCCCGCCACGTAACTGCCTGCTGCGGAATCGCATTGATTGTCAACGACAACGGCGCACCCGAGTACAAGGCTTGCCCAATAGACCACACCGTCAACGCCCCCAGCATCAACAGCGGCATGGTTTCGGCGTAGACGAAGAGCACCAACGCCAGCCCCCACAGCGTCAAGCCGTAACAGGCGAGTTTCCGGTGTCCCCACCGATCGCCTAAGTCGCCGCTGAAAATCTCCACGACTGTTGCGATAGCCATCATGAGGAAAAAACCAACGCCTAATCGTTTCGGATCGAGGCCCGCTTCCAGCATCAATGTCACGTACACCGCGCCGAATACGAAATCGGCCAGCCCCACGAGAAACGCAAGCCACGCCAGGCGGGTGACCGCGCCTTTGTGGCGGTGTCGCTGCGGCACTGGTCTCCCCTTGTCGTTTCACATCTACTTGGTTGGGAATTGGCAAACTAAGCACTAGTAGCAATGATGCCATTAATCTGGCCCGGCGCGCAGCTAAACGCCGGAACCAGTGCTTAAGTGCCAGCGCCGCACTCAATCCTCGGCACGCTGAGACGTCGAAAAGCGGATTACCCCAAAATCCCGGGACCCATGGTTGCTTTCAGGTCGCCCATGAGGCTTGCGGAGCGATTAACGCGCAAGTGTTCGCCTAAGATAACCACCTTCGATTCCTCACCGCAGACCAGGTTCAGGTATACGTCCGAGTCGCCGCTATTGGCCAGCAGCACGCCTTTCAGCTTGGCAATATTAGCCATCGTGCATTGGTCGGTGCGCATTGTTAAACGCAACGGCAAGCCGGCACCATTGCCGGGACCTAATTCCGGAACCTTCATGTCGTCGCAGAACACGCCGAACCGATCATCACGAATGGAAACGTGGGCTTTGGCCAAGACGATATTATCTTCGACGATCTGCGGACCGACTATCGCATACACCTTGTTAAAGACCAACAGTTCCACCTGGACACCGTGCTGGTCTTCGATGGTGACGATCGCCCAGGGCGAACCGTCTTTCTTTGATACCCGCCGGTCAACGGCGGAAATGATGCCGCCGATGTGGACTTCCGCACCGTTTTTTAATTCCCCGGAAGCAATCAACGACAATGGGGTATCAATCTGGGCGTCTAGGGCGTCTTCGAACCCGTCCAGCGGATGGCCGGAGACGTACAGTCCCAGCATTTCTCGTTCCAGAGCCAATTGGTGTTTCTTGTCCCATTGATCGTCCGGAACCGTGACGTTGAAGACGTTCTGGGCGGTTTCGTCTTCCCCGCCGAACCCGGCGAATAGGTCGAATTGGCCTTTGTCCATGGCTTTCTTCGGACCGATGGCGGCGTCGACGGCGTCTTCGAATACCATCATCAGCCCCTTGCGGGAATGACCCATGGAGTCGAACGCACCGGCTTTAATCAGGGATTCCGTGACGCGTTTATTGCAGGCTGTCAGGTCGATCTTGTCCAGGTAGTCGGAGAAATCCTTATACAAGCCTTTGGCGTTTCGTTCCTTCACAATCGACGCCACCACATCTTCACCGACGTTACGCACCGCTCCTAGCCCGAAGCGGATGTCGGTGCCTACCGGCAGGAAGTTATAGGCGGATTCGTTCACGTCCGGCGATAGCACGGCGATGCCTTGGTGGCGGCAGTCGGCCAGGTAGATCGCGGATTTATCCTTTTTATCCGACACGGAGGTCAGCAGCGCCGCCATGTATTCCGCGGCGTAGTTCGCCTTCAGGTAGGCGGTCCAGTAGGACACCAGGCCGTAGCCTGCGGCGTGCGACTTGTTAAACGCGTAGGAAGCGAACGGTTCAATCGTTCCCCACAGGGCGTCGACGGCTTCTTTGCTGAATCCGTTTTTGAACATACCGGCGGAGAATTTTTCGTATTCTGCGGCCAGCACTTCGGGCTTTTTCTTACCCATCGCTTTCCGGAAACCATCGGCTTCGCCAGCGGTGTAGTTGGCCACTTTGCGGGAAATCGCCATGATCTGCTCTTGGTACACGATCAGGCCGTAGGTTTCGTCAAGGATTTCCTTGAGGTCTTCTTCCAGCTCCGGGTGGATCGGGGTGATCGGTTTGCGTCCGTTTTTGCGGTCCGCGTAATCCAGGTGAGCGCCCACACCCATCGGACCTGGTCGGTACAGCGCCAAGGAGGCAACGATGTCGTTGAATCCGGTTGGTTGCATTCGTTTCAGCAGCTCCTGCATGCCGCCGGAGTCTAGCTGGAACACGCCCAGGGTCTCGCCCCGCGATAGCAGCTCATAGACCGCCTCGTTGTCGGTGGTGAGGTTTTCTAGATCAATGTCCTCGTCGCGGTTGATCTTGATGTTTTCCAAAGCGTCACCGATGACCGTGAGGTTACGCAACCCCAGGAAGTCCATCTTCAAAAGGCCAATGGCCTCGCAGGCCGGATAGGGCCAGCCGGTAATCAGGGCACCGTCGGCTGGGCGTTTCCACATAGGGATGCAGTCGAGCAGCGGCACCGAGGCCATAATCACGGCGCAGGCGTGCACACCGGCCTGGCGGACCACGCCTTCAAGACCTCGGGCGGTTTCGTAGATTTGTTTAACATCGGGGTCGGTTTCGATGAGCTGTCGGACTTCACCGGCTTCCGTATAGCGTTCATGTTCTGGATCCATGATGCCCGCCAGTGGAATATCCTTGGCCATGATTGGCGGCGGCAGCACCTTGGTAATGCGGTCGGCAATCTGGTAGCCCGGCTGACCATACAGCGCACGCGCGGAGTCTTTCAGCGCTTGTTTGGTTTTCACCGTACCGAAGGTAATAACCTGGGCGATCTTGTCCTCGCCCCACCGCTCGGTGGCGTACCGAATCATCTCCCCGCGACGACGATCGTCGAAGTCGATATCAATATCGGGGGCGGAGGGGCGTTCGGGGTTGAGGAACCTCTCGAACAGCAAGCCGTGTTCCATCGGGTCGATATTGGTGATGGTGAGCGCATAGGCCACCAGCGCACCTGCGGCGGAGCCACGACCGGGCCCCACCCGAATTCCGATGCTGCGGGCGTGCTTAATCAGCTCGGCCACGATGAGGAAGTAGGAGGGGTAGCCTTTCATGTCGATCACGTCGATCTCGAAATTCGCCCGTTCGATGTATTCCCGCGGCACTTCCTTACCGGGGAACCGTTCCTGAAGGCCTTCCATCACCTGGTGCCGCAGCCACGTGGTGGGGGTGTGCCCTTCCGGGACGTCGGCGATCGGCATGCGGTCGTGGGGATGTTCGGCCCACACGGAGGAATAGTCTTGGACGCGTTCGGCGATCCACAAAGTGTTGTCGCAGGCGTCTGGCACCAGGTGATCCCAGATTTCGCGCATTTGTTCCGCAGACTTGACGTAGTAACCGGTTCCGTCGAATTTGAAGCGATCTGGGTCGCTCATGGTCTTGCCGGTCTGCACGCACAGCATCACCTCGTGTGCGTGCGCTTGGGATTCCAGAACGTAGTGGCAGTCGTTGGTGACCAGCGGCGGCAATCCGAGTTTCCGGCCGATTTCTAAAAGTTCGCTCCGCACCCGGTTTTCGATGTCGAGCCCGTGATCCATGAGTTCGAGGAAGTAATTGTCTTTACCGTAGATGTCCTGCCACATCGCGGCGGCTTCAAGAGCTTTGTCGAATTGTCCAAGCCGGAGCCGGGTTTGCACATCGCCGGAAGGGCATCCGGTTGTGGCGATGATTCCGGTGGCGTGTTCGGCGATCAATTCCGCATCCATGCGCGGCCATTTACCAAGCTGTCCTTCATAGGACGCCATCGACGAGAGGTAGAAAAGATTATGCAGACCTTCGGTGGTTTCGGCGATCATCGTTTGGTGCAGGTAGGCACCGGAGGCGGAGACGTCATCGGACTTTTGGGATTCGTCACCCCACCGTTGCCGCTTCATGTCGAAACGTGAGCCCGGCGCGAGATAGGCTTCAATGCCGATGATCGGTTTGATGCCAGCTTTGGTCATGGCGTGGTAGAACGCGTCGGATCCGAACATGTTGCCGTGGTCGGTCATGCCGACGGCGGGCATGCCTTGGCGTTTTACTTCTTCGGCGAGGAGATCGACTTTCGCCATTCCGTCCAGCATGGAGTATTCAGTGTGGTTGTGGAGATGGACGAAGGAAGATTTTTTGGCCATGGGGCTAGTTTAGTTATCGTGTCAAGCCTTCGTCATGCTGCGGATGTCTCGGTGTGTCGACGCTTGCTTTTCGACGTCGACAGGCGGCGGACACTACGATGTAGCCTATGATTTTTGCGCTGGCGGCTTATCTTTTGTGGGGGCTATTTCCGGCATTCTTCCCGTTATTAGAGCCCGCCTCCCCGGTGGAAATTATCGCCCACCGCATCGCCTGGACTGCGGTGATTATGGTCGGGGTGGTTGTTGTTACCGGCGGTTTCCGCCAGCTTCGCACAGCGTCGCTGAAGCTGTGGCTGCACATCGCGGCGGCTGGCGGATTGATTGCGGTGAATTGGTTGGTGTACGTGATGGCGGTTAATTCCAGCCACGTCGCGGACGCCGCGTTGGGGTATTTCATCAATCCGTTGGTGAATGTGCTTCTCGGCATTGTGTTTTTGCACGAGCGGCTGCGCCCAGCCCAGATGGCAAGCATCATCATCGCGGCGACTGCCGTGGCGATTCTGACGCTTCTTGCCGGGCAGCCGCCGGTTGTCGCATTGCTGTTGGCGTTTTCTTTTGGGTTTTATGGTTTGGTGAAAAAGCGGATTCCGCTGCCGGCCAGTGTGTCGTTGGCGGCGGAAACCTTGGTGTTAGCCCCGGTAGCGATCGGATACATTGTGGTTATTGAAGCCACCGGCACTGGCACGTTCTTAAGCCACGGTGCAGGACATAGTCTTCTGCTTGTCTCCGCAGGATTGGTGACGGCGGTTCCGCTTTTGCTTTTTGGGATGGCCGCCAAGCAGGTGCCACTGTCGACGATTGGCATGCTGCAGTATTTAACGCCGACGATGCAGATGTTGTGGGCGGTATTTGTCACCCGGGAACATATCGAACCCATCCGCTGGGTGGCGTTTAGCATCATTTGGGTGGCCGTTATCCTCTTCCTTTTCGATACGTACCGCCACCGCCGCACCCCACGCCCTGCCAGAAGCGCATCTGTCAGTAGCGAACCGGACGAACCGAGAACTGGTTCCACGCCGCGTCCGGCGGCAGAATCTCCACCGCCGCCACCGCCGGGTCATGACTGAGCCTGGCAAGAGCCGAAATTCGATCGCGCACCACTACCCCAGTGATCTTATCTGCGGGTAGGTTGTGGATGTGTAATTGCTGGACTATCTGATCTGCTCGGCTGGTGTGCACGGGCTCAGGAATACCCACTACCGGATTGTCTGGGATCTGGATGGCGTTGACTCGCGCAATGTTACCCACCACGGCTCCAGCAACCTGCGCTGATTGCGCTGGGCGAAAAGTCACCAAAGCATAGCCGATATAGTCGCCGTTAGACTGAGCCGAGGCGATAGATTCCGTGGCGCGGCGAACATATTCATCAAAACTTTCGGATGTTTCTTGGCCGAGACTGTCGCCGTTAATCCGCATGGGTTTTGCCACCCGGTCACTACCGGAAAGCACCGCTACCGCCGCCAGCAAAACGACGCAAGAGAATCCGGCGATTGCTACTCGCCACCGGTCGATTGTGTCCACAATGTATAAGAGTGCAGCACCTTATAATAAAAAGCCAAAACCGCGCAGCTTCAGCGATTGCCGACCGTGAAAGGGCGACTTATGCGGTGAGAAAAAGCTGCGCGGAATCTAGAAAATTATGGGTTACTGGTCTTATTTGGGTCGATATCGCAGGTGGACTTACCCAGAGCTTTGTAGATTGGGCAGAAGCCGATGATCGCGGTGACCAGGAGGATAACCGACAAAATCCACAAGATGAAGGTCACCAGCGCGCTGCTGGTGAGGAAGCTACCGAAGCCCACCAAGAAGGAGGCTACAATGCGGATAATGCGGTCTTGATTAGAAAGATTCTTAGTCATTCCATGTATGGTATTCCGACATCGGAAAAACACCAGCCATTGTGGCGCAAAACACAAGATAACCTGCGCTTTTCCTCACCCTAAAGTGGTAAACCACTAAAGCTTCTAATTATCAACCCGCAAGACATCAAGCGCGTGCTGCAAATCCGGCGGATACGGTGAGGTGATCTCCATCCACCTACCGTCGGCCGGGTGGTGGAACCCAAGAGTCACCGCGTGCAGCCATTGCCTAATAAGCCCTAAGCGCTTGGACAGATTCGGGTCCGAACCGTACATCGGGTCACCGCAACACGGATGATGCAAGGCAGCCATGTGCACCCGAATCTGATGAGTACGGCCAGTTTCTAAATGAATCTCCAACAGCGAAGCTTCCGCGAACGCTTCCAAGGTTTCGTAGTGAGTAACGGCGTGTTTGCCGTCGCTGGTCACCGCGAATTTCCACCCGGATGATGGGTGCCTGCCGATCGGCGCTTCGATCGTTCCGGTCAGCGGATCCATGTGCCCCTGCACCAAGGCATGATACGTCTTGGACACGGTGCGTTCTTTAAACGCACGCTTAAGCACCGAATAGCCCCGTTCGGAAGCCGCAACCACCATCACCCCACTCGTGCCCACGTCCAAGCGTTGCACGATGCCGTTTCGCTCCGGAGGGCCGGAAGTGGAAATCCGGAAACCGGCCGCAGCTAGGCCACCGACAACCGTCGGGCCGTCCCAACCGACGGTGGGGTGGGCAGCCACACCGACGGGTTTATTCACCGCGATCACATCGTCATCGGAATAGAGAATGTCCATTCCTTCAACAAGTTCTTCTTTGGGCAGCAAGGGTTTCTGCGGTTCTGGAAGCAGGACCTCCAGCCAGGAACCGTCGTTAAGCTTGTCCGACTTCGCCACCTGCTTGCCATCGACGGTCACATCGCCCGCTGCGGCAAGATCGGCCGCAACTGTCCGCGATAACCCCAGCAGCTTCGATAATGCTTGATCCACCCGCATGCCCGCCAGCCCCTCGGGGACCGGCAGGGACCTAAATTCCCGGCTCATTTCTCCCCCTCCTTACCGGCGCTAGCGATCCGCGAGTGGCGGCGCTCCTCAAAAAGCATCGCGGCGATAAACAGAACCACCCCGACCGTGATCGCCGAATCCGCGACGTTGAAAACCGCGAAATTGCCGACGGAAATAAAGTCCACCACGTGCCCCAGGAAAAACGCCGGCTCCCTAAACAATCGGTCGATAAGGTTACCCAACGCACCGCCACCGATCAGCGCCAACCCGAGCGCCGACCAGCGGTCTTCTACCTTGCGGGAATAGATGATGACGCCTAATAAAAAGGCGATTTGAAAACACGTAAATAGCCACGTTGAGCCGGAGCCGATGGAGAACGCCGCGCCGGGGTTAAATAACAGACGGAACCTAAACCAATCCCCGATTATGTAGATGATGTGACCGTCGGAAAGCAGGCGCAGCATCGTAATTTTGGTTGCTTGGTCAATCACCGCCACTGCCACGATGACGATCAGCATAAACGCAACAAATGATCGGGTAGTTCTCCTGTCTGTTTTAACCACCCGTCTATCTTTTCAAATACACACCAGTCTGCGCCACCTCAGAGGTAAACAACCTCGCTACAGTGGTGAGGGTGACTGATTTTCCAACGTTTGCCGACCGCCGCCCCAAGCTACAACCCGAAGCCGCCAATGAGCGTGCTTTTCGACGCCGCACAGCACCACATATATTGCTGTGTTGCGTTTTCTCCGCCAGCATTCTGTTTGCTTCTGCTTGTTCCGAAACCGACACCACCCCCAACGTCGCGGTGGAACAACCCGTGGGTGTGCAGTTAGAAACCCCACGGATAACCCTGACCGATCCCGGCACTGGCCCGTTGCAGGTGATCGAATTTGCCGACGTTGACCAGAAGAAACAGAAACTCACGCTCAGCATCGCCGACGGCTTCACTCAGTCGATTACCACCCCGGATAAAGTCACCGAAGAAGCCGACGATGCCGCTAAACCCAGCAATACGTTTAGCGCGCCGGTGACCGCACACACGCTAGCGGCGGAAAACAGTGAATCGTCAAGCCGCAGCGTGTTCTTAGAGCTGGACACTCCCACGTTAACCGGCGATATCACGCAGAAAGTGACCGATATTGACACCGCCCGGGGCTTTGCCTTCGGCTGGTTTGCCAATAACCAAGGGCAGGTTTCGTCGCTGAATTTCACCGCACCGGTAACCGCCAGCGATGAGGCACGTGCGATTACCGAACAATATCTCAGCGCCCTGGTGGGGATCCCCATTGTTTTCCCCACGGAAAAGATCGGTACCGGCGCAACCTGGATCGTGGAATCCCGGATCACCGGCCAATCCGCGATGCTGCAGACCATCACTTATACCCTGAAAAAGCTGGACGAAACCGAATCCGGCACCACCGTCACCCTTGATGTCGATGTTCAACGCCGCCCGGCGCTGGGCGCATTGCAATCGGAAGAAACCGACGACGAGCTGAAAGTGCTTTCCGCCACCACCACGAGCGAAGGCACGTTGGAAGTGAACCTTTCCCAGCCGCTGCCGAGCTCCGGCGACATAGAAATGACCACCCGGGTGGTCTACGGTGAGGAAAACTCACAAGTCCGGGTGGTGCAAGATACCGCCACTGCGGTGAGGTTTGAAAGCCGTTAACGCTTCACGGTCACCGAGTCGATGGTGACGGTTTCGGCTGGTGGGCCGTCGAAAAGCCCGCCCTGGGCGCCGCGATCGGTGATGGTTTTCAGCGTTTCCATGCCCTCAGGTTTGATCGTCCCGAACAAGGTATACGCTGGCGGCAGCTGCGAATCCTGGTAATTCAGGAAGAACTGGGAACCATTGGTATTCGGCCCAGCATTCGCCATCGCGATGGTGCCCGCCTTATACAGATCGGTTCCGGCGGATTCCGCCTCCGTCACCGGATACTCATCGGAAAACCTAAAACCCGGACCACCGCTGCCGGTGCCGGTGGGGTCGCCACACTGCAGCACGTAGATTCCCTGGGTGGTTATCCGGTGACACGTGGTGCCGTTGTAAAAACCGTTCTCCGCCAGATGTGCAATGATGCTGGTGGTGCACGGCGCTTTGTCCGCGTCCAAGGTCACCGGAATATCGCCAGAATTGGTGGAGAACGTCACATCCACCGTGCCTTCGGCCAAAGAATCCGGAACCAGCAATTCACCTGTGGCACCTTCAGCGGTGACACCGCACTTGTCCGCCACGGAGTTAGCCGCGGCCGTATCAGTGGATTTCTCTGAAGAACAGGCCGTTACCCCCAGCGACAGTGCGGCAACGGCGACAACGAAATGGGTTTTCAGTCTACGCATGGCGAACAGTCTAGCCCACCGGAGCCCATCGCCTATCCGAAACAATGAATCACCAGAACAACGGCGGTCATGGCAGACCTTTATTGTGATGGTTTTCGGCCGCACCCCTTTCCGCCGTCAGTCTTGACTAAACATATTAGAAAGTTTGCATGACGACATCTAGCGAGTACCAGATGTGACCACATGGACAAAAATATATTCATAGTGGCTAAATGTCGCCCACAGTCATACCCGATAATTAGTCTCGTATTGATTGGAAAAGTACTTGATCGGAAGAATTACGAACGGTTCCCCAGTTCATCCACCACGCAACCGCACCCCCAACACCACAAAACCGCCGCAACCTGATGCATTCACCAGGTTGCGGCGGCTTAAAGTTAGCCTATCAACCTCAGACGACTTAGTTAGCAGGCGGTTGATCCGCAGGAGGGGCATCAACCGGTGCATCCGCAGGTGGGGCGGGCTCCTCAATTGGGGCTTCCGCAGGTGCTTCCTCCGGAACGCCAGCATTAGCATGGCACATCGGTGGAACCTGCTCCGGCTCCACGGTGTTGGTAATCAAGGTACAAGCCCACGATTGGGACAACTTCCACACGCCGTTCTCGTAGACGAACTCAACGTTCTCCGCAGGCTGCGCCTCCCGATCCGGCAAGGTGAAATTCACCGTGGCCAATACTGAATCTGGGGTATAACCCGGAAGGATCGGCTGAACCACCTGGAAATCGGCTCCCGATTCCTGCTTAGACCGGGCCATGGTTTCGAACAATTCTGGGGCGGCCTCACCGTTTTGTACGGTCTGGGTACGCTGTTCGATCGGCGCATTCGGATCGGAGGCCAATGCCAGAATCGCATTGAGTTCTTCCGCGGTTGGCAAAGACAACGGCGCGGTCGCCGAGGCGGTGCTTTCTGCGCTGGAGCTACCGGCGTCAGACGTTGCCGATTCGTCACCAGAACACGCGGCCAAACCCCACACAGTCACCGCAGACACGGTTGCAACAAATAGTTTGGAAAACTTCACAGAAAACTCCTTTAAAGTTCTGCATCCACTCGGCATTTTTCTTCTTAGCCAAGCGCAACAAAATGCACCACACTTTCATACAGATCCCGTTTTGACCCATAAGGCGATGCGGTGGGATGGGCATCAATCTTTTACTACGAAATGGTAACGCCTAAATCTGAATTTCGCATAAACCTCACCATAAACGTGCGCACAATAACACAATTTCTACACGCTCCCCTAGGCCACACCCCACCGCGATCACCACGGAAACCCGCAGCTACACGCACCGTTAGGCGTCGAAAAGCTCCGCTAAACCTCACCCCCCACACACCAACAGCAAACCTGATAATAAAATTAACGCGGTTGGCGATCCCCCACCCCCAAATCAAAAATATGGCACTCTTTATACCCATGACCACTACCCAAGCCCTCCCCAAAGTAGTAGTAATCACCACCGGCGGCACCATCTCCTGCACCACCGACCCGAACGGCGCGCTCATTCCCACCGTTGACGGCGCAACACTGGTAGCACCCGTCGCCGAACGATTCGCCGGAAACCTCGACGTCGAAGTCCAGGAATTAAACCGGCTTGACTCCTCCGCCATGACGTTCGCGGACATCGACGAAATCGTCGCCGCCTGCCACAACGCGCTTGCCGATCCCACCGTCACCGGCGTTGTGGTCACCCACGGCACCGATTCAATGGAAGAAACCGCCATCGCACTCGATACCTTCCACGCCGACTCCCGCCCCATAGTGCTTACCGGTTCCCAAAAACCACATGACCACCCTGAATCCGACGGTTTTACTAACCTCTTCGAGGCAGTCATGATCGCCTCCGATACTTCCGCCCGCGACATCGGTGTCCTCATCGTCTTCGGCCACGCGGTCTTACCCGCCCGGGGTGCAACCAAATGGCATACCACCGACGAACTCGCCTTTGCCACCAACGCCCCTGAGGAACCACCCCGCGCCGACCTCGTTGCCACCACCGCTCTTGCTCGCACCCGCGTCGACATCATCCATGCCTACCCCGGCGCGCCCCGCACGCTTGTCGACGCCGCCCTCGCCGCCGGTGCCGACGGCCTGGTGATCGAAGCGATGGGTTCTGGAAATGTCGGCACTGAAATGGGCGTCGCGCTGGGCGAAGCCTTAGACAACGGCGTTCCGGTTGTCATCACTACCCGAGTGCCGCGCGGCGATGTTTCCGGCACCTACGGTGGTGCTGGCGGCGGTGCCACCCTGGCGGCCAAAGGCGCAATCGGTTCCACCTACTTTCGGGCCGGACAATCCCGCGTCCTGCTTGCCATTGCTATTGCCAGTGGTGTGAATCCGTTTACGTTGTTTTAAAACCGACCGAATACAAGCGACTGAATACAAACTCTAGAAACGTGCTCTGGGTGTATCCTGCGTGGTGCGAAATCCCTAGGAGCACGTTTTTGGAAAGAGCCTTCCGCGTCGTTGCCCGGGCTTTAAGCGCTGAACACCTCTCAACAGTTTTGCCCCGGTTGGGGGTCGTTACATGGTAGCTGGACGCAGGGCGCGAAGCTTGCGGTATGCATGAGGATAATCCACCAACCACCGCCCCGCCTACCGCCGCTGGGCGGGACTTAACTGCTGGTTTTCCCGCCGGTACCGCCGTCTCGTTGCCCAAACGCCGTGACCGTGATCGAGTTTTCGCACGTCGAATTGTCGGGTGCGCCCGAATTACAAAGGTGGGGTATTCGGGGCACATTTGTTGTGAGTTCTTGTCTAAAATAACCACGTAATGTGGAAATCGTCGGTGGGTTGTCATTGGCGTTTTCCAAGAAATCACAGCAAGCTGAAAGTGCACAATGACTGATTCTGTAGACGGTTGGATTCCTGCTGGCGACTATTTTCTCAAGCTGGAAGACGGGCGGATCGTCGCCCGGAATGCAAAGGGAAAAACCTTAAAATCTGTCCCGGCGAAGGTGAAAAAGACTCCCGAATTTGAGCAGTTAACCGGCTTGGTTACCGTGTTGGCGCAGCACGATGAGGAATGCGCAGACAGCGTTCGGGGGTGGTTCCTAGGGGGCCACAGCATTCCGGTTATTGCGGTCCAGCAGGTATGGCCGGACCCAATCTGGCGGAAATATTTGGAAAATCTGGTGGTTACTGACGGCACGGTGGTCGGGTTGCTGCGCGGGGTGACCGACACTGGTTTGGCGATCGTGGATTTGGACGGCGAGTCGGTCACCTGTGAATCGGAAACGATTTCGATTCCGCACCCAGCAGTGATTGAGGATATTGATGATTGGCGGGAGTTCGCCTCCGAACTGGGCGCCCAGCAGGGTATCGATCAATTGTTCCGGGAAATTCACCTCAAGCCCGCCGATGCGAAGTCGCTGCGTGAGCAGGTACGCAAGTATCAGGACGGCACGTTTGAACAGGCCTCGCATGTGATGAGCCGAGGCCGCAGCGGTGGTTTCCGCATGAATCTGTATTCCGCCAGCGTCGAAGTTGCGGAAAACGACCAATTGGTCACCGCATTCTTGCAGCTTGAGGCCTATGATCCGTTCGACGAGGCCCAGCTTGGGGTTTTGAGTTTCAGCGTTAATGAAACAGACATGAATTTGGAGGACGTGGGCCCGATCGCGTGGAGTGAAGGCATCCGCATGTGTGAGTACTTGTATGCAGGTCGCAAGGTGGAAAACGCTGAGGAGAACTAATCCATGGCTGTTGGCTTCATACGCCCACACGCAGAACTTAACGACGTCCCCCTGGTGGCAGCACGATACGAAACCGGATTAGGTGACGGTTATCCGGTGGTGCGACTTGTCGCGGAACCCTTGGTTGAAGCCGAAACCCGCGCATTAGGCGCAATGGGCTTGGCCAAAGCGGGGCAGACCGCCGTCGGGTACACCACCGCCCGTGCCGTTGGTTTCCCCGCATGGGCAATTCTCAGCGACCCGGATAATGCGCAACACGCCCTTAATCTGGTGACGGACGTGGAGTGGGCGCGTCGAAAAGCAAAGAATCATCCTGGCCAGGTGAAAGCACGCATCGACGGGTTAGTGGGTTCGTTGCAGGCTTCGGCCCCGCACTTCTTGCCAACGTTTTTGGAGGAAATCGCCCGGATTTTCGCGGCGGCGGACAACACCAATTACGCCAAGCAATACTTCGGCAAAGCCCGCGAAACTGAGCGTGTCCACGCGGTAGCGGTCGACCCGGATCGCCACGCCCAAGCGTTTAGGGAATTTGCGGCCTTAGGTGTCGTCAGCGCGAAGGCGCTTTCGGACGAATCCCGCGACGTTGCTAACCGCACATCGCCGAAACTCGCCTACGACTATTTCTTAAGCCTTGTCATCGACCAAGCACGCGCCGGGTCAGGGGTTTATACCAATGTGTTTAAGGATCTTCAGGCGCTGGGCAAGAAGATTGGGTTGAGCGCGCGTGAGGTAAATCTGGAGTTTACTGCGGCTTATATTCCAACCCGAAGCTTCCCGTACTCGCCGGATACGCTCTTGAACAAAATCTTGAGCCTGCTGCCGGAGCTGAAGAAAACTCAACCCAAGCTTGTCGATATTCTGTTGACCACGATCCCCTACAATTGGGATTTTGATACGTACCTTCAGCACCTAGAAAAGCTGGGGCTATGGGATGAGCTGCGCACTTCGCCGCAACGTTTTGCCCAGTGGCTTGATTCTTTGATCGACCACGGAAACTCACGTTCTGGTTTCTTACAGCATTCCAACGCCACATTATTATCGGCGGTCAGCGACCTCGCCGAAAGCGTGGCGGGTATGACGCTGCGGACCTTCAGTTCGCACTATCACCTGGATTACTTGGACGCTTTTCTTGCTGCCGGAATCAATTGGTCGTCCCTGCCGTTGAAAAACTCCTGGGATCGGATGTTTTCCTTCGCGGGTTGGTTGGAGCAGCATCACCGTGACCTGGTGCATTTGGTTTCGCACGTAGCGAGCCAAACCGATTTGATCGATTGTTTGAGTTTTGAGCAGGTCGCCACCTACACCGACGAAATACTCAGCGGCGCACCGACCAAAGCGCTCGTTTCGTGGAAACTGGAAACGCTGCGGAAGCCGCGTGAAGAGGCCACCGGTTCCAAGGCGTTATGGGCAACCGTCAGTCACAGTATGGAGTACATTAGCGACCCACGGTTGCGGGAGTTAAACCCCGAGGCGGTCGATGAGATTCTGCGGTTCGACGCCGCCGAGGAATTGGCCGAACGGCTACGTCGGGGTACGGCGGTGGAATACGCGTGGCCGACATTGGAGGAACTCGCGCCGAAAATCGATAAAGAAAAACTCAAGGTCCATGCCAATTTCCCGCAGGTAGCGGTCACTCAGGAACACAAAGTGTACGTGCTCGATGGCACAGATGTGACTGAGTATCAGATGCCAACGGGGTATTCGTTCACGGTGATTCCCGCCGACGACGATGTTTTTGTCATGTACTTCGATAATTCGGTGGCGGAAAAGAAGTGGCTGTGGCTAACCGACGGGAGTGCCCATTCATTCGTCGACAGTTCAAGCGCAGCTAATACCGGATCGTATTCGCAGGTGATAGGCGACACGCTCTACATTGGCCCCACTCCGGTCACCGCGAAACTAAAGCACGTCCCGAGCGGGTTGCAACTGGGATTCGGCCCAATCTACGCCGTTGCCAGCGAACAAGATACGGCGTTGACCGTGTTGCCGGACGGCGAAACGATCTCGCGCGAAGACTTCAAAGCGCAGTTTAAAGCAGGTACCTTGGCCGGGCTTGATGTGCCGCAGGCGATAGCCGTTGCCGCAACGCACGATGCCACGATCGACCTGGCGCTTAGCTTCACCGTCGATGCTACGGTTTCGACGTTCGAGTCGCCCTTCGGTGTTGATGATGCGCAACACTTCGGATTCTCGCTCCAAACCAAATCGCTGGGGCGGTATTGGGTAAGCCCACTAGGGACCTTCCATTCCACCGGCGAGTCGTTCCTCGCGGTTAAGAAACCGCAGGGTGATGTGTGGTACATGCGGTCTGCTCGGTACTACGGTGGCCGTGGGCATTCGCTTTACGACGCCACCACCGACGCGCCAATCGCGCCATCGCTTGATTACGATGGCACTCAGCACATCATCAACTACATGCCGTTTGCAGCCTTCCATCAGCTCCGGCCCCGGAATGAAGAGGTTAGTGCGAAGCTGCGCGCCTGCACGAAAGCGCAGGCGGCGGAATTGATAGCCAACCCACTGGGTATTCTCGATTTCACTGAAGGCGACGAGACCCTCGCGGCCGCTATCGCCGGGATTATCGCGGAGATCAGCGAAATCTTCGGTGCCGATATCACACTCCCGCCACTGGATACAGTGCCGCAGTTCCTGACCCATGTATACGAAACGGTCACACCAACTCACACTGTTGAGGAGGAGATTCCGCAGCCACCAGGCATCGACCCGCACGGCAGAGATTTCTACGAACTCCGGCACGTGCATAAGCTCGCTCAGATGTTCAGCGCACCTCAGATAGAAGGTGAGTTTTCGTTCTATTCGGTTAACAGCTTCATGCTTGACACAGTGGCCAACGAAAAACGGTGGCTATCGTGGCTAGCCTCCCCCGGGCTGCCAATAGAAACGGTGCGTATTTACCATGCCTTTTTATCGTGGTGTGTCCAATATGGCGTGTTAGGCACATGGCGGAAAGTTACTCTTCCACGGCCCGGCTACCACGACAAAACCCAGTGCCATTGGGACAACAACGTGCTGGTTATCGAGCATTACCACCATCAAACGCCCGTTCATGCCAGGTTATGGAACCCTGATTACAGCGCCCGGCCGGAGCAACCGTTGAAAGATAGCATCAGCATATGTGACGACGAGCTTTTTATGCCGAAAGAGAAGTTTAAAACCGCCCTCGATCGGATCCTTTCGTGGCATGAACAACGCCACAAGGCGAAAACCGCGATGACACCCAGGTGGGAAACGGCAACCATCGGGGAAAAGGCGGCGGAAGCTGCCGCGTTCTCTACCCTGCCGCCGCGCATCTGGTCGTATTTTTTCGCCGGTATCCGACAGGATCACACGATGCCGTATGCGCAAGAAAGTGAAGCGATTATCGCCGACATGCTCGGGGCATCCAAGCGGGAGATCACCGCGCTTGAAAGGTCACTGCCATCAAATCTCGGCCACCATGTCAACGAATTCCTCGGGATGGGCTGGCATGAGAATTTCCTCACCGACGGCCCCGACATTTTCCGGTTGCGCATACTGTGGGAACATCTGTGGGGCACGCCGTGGATTCACCTCACCGACGAAATCCTCGGCAGCATTCCAAGTCAGTTCCACCACTACATCAATGCGGGCTTCCACGGCCTAGCCAAATCGAGCGTCGATCCTGACAATTGGGTATTGCCGGAGTTACTGCCGATCTATCTCAACCTCGCACACGAGGTAGAACCTGGCAGCGAGCAGGCACACACCCTTGCTCACCGTATCCGGGTTCTAGCCGAAGGCGACCTCACATCCGCCGACGAACCATTAGGTGGTGATTATGACTCGGTGAGATACCGGCCTGAAATACTGCCGCTGTACGGCTTGAGGCTGGTGCAGGAAGGACACCTCACCCCGCTTCTTGAGTATCTGGAATCTGGTTCACCGATTGTCGGCGCCAAACAGGACCCGATGATCGCCGCGCCCGAAACCGTTTCTGACGTGGCAGAAACGCTTAAGATCAGCGACGATGCGGCCAGGTACTTTCTGCAAATACTGGCGTTGACCAAGCCGATGGACAAAGACATCAGGGCATGGAATGACTGGAGCAAAAATAAGCTGGCGCAGGTAGCTCAAGAGCTTCTTGATGACGGCCTGGTAATCAGCGCTAAACGGGCCGGGACCGGCCGGGCAGTGTTTTTGCCTGGCGGTTGGTTGGAGAAAACAGACGATGGTCCCGCCATGGAAGTGTGGAAAGCGCCCCACTACCTGTTGTGGAAAGCCCCCAAAAATCGGCCGATCGTGCCGACCTGCCCGCCGATTGTTCCGTACCCAGAATTATTCGCCGAAGTGTGGGACAGGTACGCCTCTGGCGATACGCCTGGCTACGAAGAACTCACCACCACCCGCTACCGCAGTAAACGCTGACCAGGCGGGTGCGTGCTGCCGGTAATCGTTAGCACGCACCCTCCAAACTTTTGCTCACTGTCGCTCGTTGCCATCGACTTTGAAAGTAGCCCATCAATGATTCGTTTGCATCATAACCACCATCCCAATGATGTCCCTTTAGCTGCAGTAACGTACTCATCCACCATTACCCGCCACCCGGTCGTTCGGCTCGTGCCTGAACCGTTGATCGCCGCCGAAACCATAATGCTCGGGGGCTTCGGGTTTCACGAGGATTCCCACACCACCGTTGGCTACACACCGGCACGCGCCATCGGTTTCCCCGCATGGCCGATCCTCACAGACCCCGACAACGCGCACCACGCCCTCAACCTGGTCAAGGACGTGGAGTGGGCGCGTCGAAAAGCAAAAACCGAAGCGGGTAAGGTGAAAAAACGCATCGACGAACTGGTCACAACGCTGCAATCCTCCGCCCCACATTTCCTACCCACCTTCTTGGAGGAAATCGCCCGAATCTTCGCCGGTGCGGAGAATCTCAGTTACGCGAAACAATACTTCGGCAAAGCCCGTGAGGTTGAGCACGCCCACGGTTTGCCCATCGATCAGGTACGTCATGCACAAGCGTTCACCGAGTTTGCCCGTCTCGATGTGGTGAACGCGAAAGTATTCTCCCAAGAAGCGCGCGATGTTGCCGAACGCCTCGACCCAAAACACGCGTACCGATACTTCTTCGACCTGGTGATCGCCCAAGCTCAAACCGGTGCGGTGACATACAACAAGGTGTTGAAAGACCTGCACTTTTTGGGCAAACGCGCCGGTTTCACTCCGCATGAGGTGGACCAAGAATTCGCGTGCGCTTACGTGCCCACCCGCAGTTTCGCTCACTGCCCCCACGAGGTGTTTGCACACGTGCTCGCAGTGCTCCCCGAAGTGGCGGGGACGCATCCTCAGCTGAGGAAAGCACTCTACTCTACAGTGCCCCAGCAGTGGGACAGCATCGGTACCTACATTGAGAATCTGCAGAAACTTGATCTGTGGGAACCCCTGGTCGCCGACCCTGAACAGTTCCGTGAGTGGGTTGTCCTCCTCGTTGCCCACGGAAATGAACAAGGTGGGTTCTTCAAGGACACAAACCTCGACTTGTTGCAGGCGCTCGACCATAATCACACTGCCCTAAGAGGGCTCAAGGTTAGAACGGTCAGTGATTGTTACCATCCTGATTTTCTTGACGCACTCATCGCTGCGGGTACGGTGTGGTCGCCGATTACACCCAAGTATGAGCGCCTCAAGCAGTTCCAGATGCTTTCCTGGATCAAGGAACATCACCGCGACCTTGCTTACCTTGTTGGGCAGGAAGAGTACCGCGATTGGTTCCTACGTGGGTTAGTAGAAGTAAATATTTCGCGCCACGCCACAGCGTTGTTGAGCGGGGAGCCGATCCGCACTGTGGTTCGGTGGAGGCTGGAGGCTATGCGGGCCGCGCAACAGAAAGCGCGGGGTTCACATACTAGCTGGCAAGAATTGAAGTGGAGTGTCAACCAGGTTTCCAGTTCGCGTTTGCGAGCGTACTTTCCTGAGCTTGTCACTGAGCTTCTTGCGATCAATCCCGCCGAGGAGCTTGCGGAGCGCCTGCGTCGCGGCACTTTGGTGGAGTACACATGGCCAGAGTTTGAGCAAAATGCGGCTGGTTTCATCAACGAGGACACGCCAGTGTCGGCGGCCTTCCCGCACGTTGTGGTCCATGACAACAAAACGGTACGTGTATTTAACGGTTCGAAGGTGCGTGATTTTTCGCTTCCCGTTAAGAACGTGGATCACATTGTTCCCACCGATGATGACGTTTTCATTTCCTACTCCACATACACCACGTCGGGGGCGGAAAATCATTGGATGTGGCTTTCTGAGCAGGTACCGTATCCGATTACCGCACACGAAGCTCACGATTATGACAACACGGTTGGCGAATACGCCACCACCATAGGCGGAACCATCTACATCGGCCCCACCCCCATCGCTGCGGGTGAGCTCACGTCTGCTCCTGTGGGGGTTCAGCTAGGGTTCGGTCCTGTGTATGCGGCGAACAAAGCTGAGGCACGCTCTGTTACGGTATTGCCCACCTTGGACACGATCACCCGGGCTGCGCTGGATAAGGAGTTCGCCGCAAGCACTCTTGCTGGGCTTGATTTTCCTGCGGCGTCCACACTGGCGGCTGAGCATGGCGCGAAGCTTTCCTTCGGTGAAAGCTTCACCACCCAAGCAACCCAATCCACGCTGGGTTCGCCGTTCGGGGAAAATGATGGTCATCATTTCGTGCTGGTGCTGGAGATTGAAGGGTCCGGTTCGTTTGCGGTGAGTCCTTTGGGCACGTTCCATTCCGCCGACGAGGCGTTTCTTCCTATACGCAGGCCACTTTCGGGGGTGTGGTTTCTGCGCGAATCAGTAATTTCGGGCATGGGCACGAGGCTTTACGACGCCGCCTCCGGGGCCCGAATTTCGCACTCGATCACCCCTAAGGGCACAGACCATATTCTTCACCGCCTCCCCCGCGCGGGGTTCCACCACCTTAAGGTCCGGAACGAAACCGCAAGTGCACGAATGCGCGAATGCACAACGGAACAGGCTGCCGCGCTGATTTCCGACCCACTACGCATCCTCGAATTTGCTGATAACGATGTGACCCTCGCCGCTGCAATCGCAGGAATCATTGCCGAAGTAGGCAATATTTCTGGGGTGGAACTCGCCTTGCCCGCGGTCGATGAGGTTCCAGAGTGGTTGCACTTTTTGTACGCAAGCCATGCCACTCAAATAGTAAGGGATACAAAGAAGCCGGTTGGGAGCAAACCCCAGGACGTGCCTCCGTCAGTTGAGGTGACTGAAACAACCCAGCCGAAAAAGGCAGCTGCGGTGAAAATTCCCAATCCACCTGACATTCGACCGCATATGTCGGGTGGAAAAGCTGTTGTTTCCATGCACAAGCTTGCAACAGTTCTCAACAATCCGCAGGAATCCGGAGCGGTCCATTTCCCCGAGATTTCCATCATGGTGCGTGACACCATCGGCCGGGAGAAAATATGGCTGTCGTGGTTGGCATGCCCAGGCCAGCCATTGGAACGAGTACGGATTTTCCACGCTTTTCTCTCCTGGTGCGCACAGAATCAGGTGCTCGGAACGTGGCGTCGTATCACCTGTGACCACAATAGCCCCAAGGTTAAAGGCGGAAGCCGCTGGGAAAACAAGATGATTCTGGTCAACGACTACGAACTTCGCGCTTGGTTGTGGAACCCCGCCCTGACCGAGCCTCCCCACGAACCGCCACAATCGGCCGCATGTGATGATGAACTTTTCGTGCCAAAAGACGAGTTCCAAACCGCCCTCGATAAAATCCTCGCATGGCATGAAAACCGTCACGCTACGGGAACTCAGTTCACACCGGCGTGGGGTACAACGACCATCGCCACGAAAGCCACTGCGGCTGCCGATGTTTCAACTCTTCCGCCACAAACGTGGGCGTGCCTGTTCACCGCTGGTTACAGCGAGAAAGCACTGCCGTTCCAGGAGGAATGTGTTGATCTCGCCTCTGGAATCTTAAAGCTTTCGAAGGTGACCGTATCGTCCTTCGATCGAAACCTTTGGTCCACATTCCACGATCACCACCGCGAAATTCTGGGCATGGCCTGGCACGACGACTACCTAAACACCGGCCCAGACATTGACAGCATTCGTGTCGCGTGGCAGCGCCTGTGGGGCAGGCCGTGGGTTCGCCTCACCGACGATATTTTAGAAGCTATTCCCGCCTCATATCACTCAGCGTTGAACTACGAATTCCATGCTGCGTCCAGCGCACGTTCGCCGCACACAAAAACCGCGAAGCTGTTGTTTGTATATATTCATCTCGCACATTTGGTTACACCTAGCACCGACGAGGCGCGTCGACTAGCGGAACACATCAGCGAAATCGCAACCTGTCATGTCCCATTCCCCAATGTGGTGTTGGGGTCAGACTTCACTGAGCAAGTAAAACGTTCAGACGCCGAGGTTTTCTACCCTCTAGTGGTTCAGCAGGGGCATCTCGATTCCCTTCTTGAGTATCTAAAAACCGGCACTCCTGTCACAGGTGGCAAGAAAGACCCACACGTATCTAGCCCCGAGACAGTGTCTAATGTTGCCGAGACACTTGAGCTTAGCACCGATGCAGCTAGGTATTTCTTGCAGCTTCTAGCGTTAACCAAACCCACCGACACCCAGGTGAAGAAGTGGAACGGGTGGAACAAGAAACAGCTGGAACAGGCTAGGCAGGAATTACTGGACAAGGAACTTGTGATCTCCGCCAAGCGTACTGGTGCGGGGCGAAGTGTATTTTTACCGGGCGGCTGGCTCGACAAATCACACACCGGTCCCGACATGGAGGCATGGAAAGCACCTCACTACCTGCTGTGGAAGGACACGAAGTGTCGCCCCATCGTGGAAACTTGCCCACCGCTAGTGCCCTACCCTGAACTGTTTACAGAGGTCTGGGAACGCTACAAATCAGGTGACATACCAGGCTATGAGAAACTCACCACCACCAGATACCGCACCAAGCGCTAACCACCACAGAAAGTACGACACGCAATGATCCAGATTAGCCCCGCCCAAGGAACCCACGACGTATCACTGGCTGCCGTCAGCTACAGCAGCGACCTTGGGCTTGCCCCGATCGTTCGACTCATCCCCGAACCTCTCATCTTGGCAGAAACACTCGGGTTAAAAACCCTTGGGCTCAACGAAACTACCCACACCTTTATCGGCTACACACCCAAACGCGCCATCGGCTTCCCAGCCTGGCCAATACTGACCGACCCAGGTAATGCGCAACACGCCCTCAACCTGGTGCAGGACGTGGAGTGGGCGCGTCGAAAAGCAAAAACCGAAGCAGGTGCGGTGAAAAAACGCATCGACCAGCTCACTGGTGTACTTCAGGCATCCGCCCCACACTTCCTGCCCACCTTTCTAGAAGAAATCGCGCGTATTTTCGTTGAAGCTGAAAACCTCCCCTACGCCAAGCAATACTTCGGCAAAGCCCGCGATGTTGAGCGCACACATTCACTAACGGTGGACGCGGAGCGCCACGCCCAGGCATTCGCCGAATTCGCCGCACTCGGCGTTGTCAGCGCGAAAGCGTTCTCCCAAGAAGCCCGCGACGCCGCAACAAGGATGCAGCCACAAGAAGCCTACGACTACTTCTTCAATCTCCTGATCGACCAAGCAAAATCTGGGTCCACAATCTACGCCAACGCGTTCAAAGATCTCCAGTTCTTAGGTAAAAATGCCGGGAAATCCGCAACCGATGTGGATCAAGAATTGGTCGCCGCCTATTTACCCACCCGCAGCTTCCCGAAGTCACCGGCATCAGTGCTGAAGAAAATCGTTGCGGTCATGCCAGGTCTACTCGAAACCCGCCCCGAAAGCAGCGAATACTTCTACACTTCCATCCCTGAAAAGTGGGATGTCGTCGAATATGTCACAACTTTAAAGAAACTCAATCTGTGGGAGCCCCTGCACACAAACCCAGAGAAGTTCGTTCCCTGGATTGAAGCACTGGTGGCACACGCTAATTCCGCATGGCGCTACATAACAGCATCCGACCCTGACTTGCTAGACGCAATCGTTGCCAACAAAAATGCACTTGCTGGACTCCCGCTCCTGGTTGAAGCTTCGCAGTACCACCTCGATTACCTCGACGCATTCAGCGCCGTCGGCATGAAATGGGAACCGAAGCCCAACCAATATTCATGGCGTCCCTTATTCAGTTATGACGGGTGGTTCAAAGTTCACCACCGTGACCTTGAGTTTTTACTCCGCAGGGAGGACCTTCGCGATCAGCTTGTTAAGGATCTAGAACCAGCTGCGCTCGAAGAGGACTGCACCGCGTTGTTGGAAGCCGAACCTACCCGGAAGCTGGTGGGCTGGAAGCTGGAAACCTACCGTAAGCTGCGGGAAAACGCCACTGGATCAATGGCTGAATGGCAAACTCTCACACACCACACCGAGCACATTAACGATCCGCGTATCCGCGAACTTTACCCCGACCTCGTGGCGGAGCTTTTGCACATCGACCCTGCCGTTGAGCTGGCAGAACGCCTACGCCGTGGCACGATCGCGGAATACACGTGGCCCACGTTTGAGAAAACCGTGAGCACTATGGCTGAGGATGATATTACAATTTCCGCTACCTACCCGTGGGTGTGTCTTCGTGCCGAGAAAGACCTCAGTGTTCTCAGCGGTGATGTGGTGCGCACATACCGCCTTCCCAGCATGATGTACGCACAAATGATCCCCACTGACGACGATGTGTTGGCACTCTACTATGATTCCTCTAGCCATGAAAACAAGTGGATGTGGTTAAACGAAGGCACCTCCTACACCATTGAAGAAACTTTCTATAGTTCCCATTGTGCGGACTATATCAGCACAATTGACGGAACCTTGTACATTGGCACTATCCCAATCCGAGAAGGTAATTTGAAATCCTTACCGGTGGGTAACCACGTGGGATTCGGCCCAGTGTACGCTGATAAAAATGGTCAGATTGTCGTTCTTCCCAGTGGAGAAAAAATTTCGTCGGAAGATTTTAAAAAGCAGCTAGCGCAAGGCACATTACCTGGAATCGATCTTCCTGATGTTAGTGCTGTGGCAGCCGAAAATGGCGCGGAGTTCTCCTTTAACAATAGCTTCACTACAACCACCACTGATGCAACGTTGCACTCCCCGTTCGGTGTTGACGGCGATCGCACGTATGGTATTTCCTTGGAAAAAGACTCGGAAAAATACTGGTATATAAGCCCGCTAGGTACCTTCGTGTCCGATGAAGAGTTTTTCGCGGTGCGCAAACCCCAGGCTGATGTGTGGTATCTACGCAAACACTGGCGTACTGGACATGTGCTTTACGACGCCGCCACCGACACCCAAATCGCACCATCGCGCATTCATACTGGCAAGGATCACCCGCTGAGTTTGCTGCCACCGGCCGCGTTCCACCAGCTTACGGTCCGCAACGAGAAAGTCAGTGCAAGAATGCGTGCCTGTACCACAACGCAGACGGCGGAATTAATCGCTAACCCCTTGAGCATCGTAGAGTTCGCCGATAATGATTCGGTCCTTGCGTCGGCGATTGCGGGAATTATTGCCGATATTGGTGTGATTGACACGGCATCAGTTGAGCTCCCTGCCCTTGACACTGTGCCAGAAGAATTAGAGCACCTTTACGCACGTTTTTCTCCTATGGAGCAATCTGAAGAATCCGTCATTCCCCTACCTCCGTCTCGCTCTGAAAGTGAGATAGAGGAGTCCTTCATCATTAACATGCACCAACTAGCTTCAACATTGAACAACCCGCAGGAAGCTGGCGAAGCAAACGTTAGCCATGACTGCTCCCAGATCGTTGGTACCATTGGGCGGGAAAAGATCTGGCTTACACGACTAGCAACACCAGGGGCTGCATTGGAGGATGTCAGGTTCTTTTGCAAGTTGTTGCATTGGTGCGCCGACTATGGCGTGCTGGGTGTGTGGCGCCGACTGAACCTAACCGACGGTTTCTATCAGGATAGGTGGGAGAACAAGCAGCTTTTTGTTTCGCTCTCCAACGTTGTGCTGTGGAATCCCGACATCAGTGATCGCCCCAACCATGTGGAAAAACCCCACACTTTTAACGATGAACTTTTCATGCCCAAGGCTGAGTTTAAGCAGGCTCTTGACGACATCTTGGCGTGGCATGAAAAACGCCAAGCTGAGGGATCAGACAAAGTTCTCGCTTGGGGTGACGTTACCGTCACCGAAGCGGCTGCTCAAGTAGCCGCGGTGACCACTCTGACACCGCGACATTGGGAGTGCCTGTTCGCCGGAGTATTCGACGGCCCACTGACAAGGTACAGCGCTCCTATGACGTGGACTTCAAGAATCACCCCCGAGGAAGCTTCGGAAGTACTGGGCTATACGGAGCGGGAAATCGCATCGTGTATAGAGCACTATCACAAGAACTTCGGCTACTACTTTCAAACCTTTCAAGGGCTTGCCTGGCACAAGGACTACCTCACCGATGGCCCCAGCGCTGCGGCAATCGGTGCAGCTTGGGAAGAAATGTGGGGCACACCATGGATTCATCTCACTAATGAAATGTGGGATACTCTCCCTACTCAATTACAAAACAACGTCGACCACGTTTTTCACGGTGGAATTAAGACAATCAATGGGTCTATCAATTGGTGTTTGAGCAAGGTGATGCCGGTTTATCTCAACTTGGTTCAATTCGTAGAACCATCAAGCACAGAAGCGAAGAACCTTGCCGAACGCATCCTCGAAACCACTCAGTGCACAGTTGATGATCCTCAGGTGCCGTTGGGCTGCGAGTACACCTCAAAACTGTTTAAAAAATCTGAGCCCAATGAGCACTCACTCCGGTTAGCCAAGGAAGGGTATCTCGATTCCCTTCTCCACTACCTCAACACAGGTAAAGCTATAGAGGGAATCGAAGAAGACCCCACCATCAGCGCACCAAACATTGTGGCCGATGCGGCAAAAACCTTGGGCATCAGCACCGATGCGGCACGCTACTTCCTGCAACTTTTGGCACTCACCCGCCCCATGGATACCCACGTGAAAAAGTGGAACGGGTGGACGAAGAAACAACTCGACCAAGCAACCGAGGAACTCCTTGAAAAGGAACTCGTGGTTACCGCGAAACGCGCAGGCACAGGACGCAAAGTCTTCCTCCCCGGCGGATGGTTAGAGAAAAGTACCACCGGCCCCGCCATGGAAGTGTGGAAAGCACCCCACTACCTGCTGTGGAAAGACGCCAAATGCCGACCCATTGTAGAGACCTGCCCACCGCTAATGCCCTACCCTGAACTCTTCACCGAAGTATGGGAACGCTACAAATCAGGTGACGTACCAGGGTACGAGGAACTGACCACGACACGTTACCGCAGAAAACGCTAACTAGGAGGCTTACACAAGTTTCATTCTTCCCCACACCAGCGCAAACATTTTATCCGCACAAGGAAAAGCTTTTTCAACACACCATGATCCGCATTCATCGCAGCCAACACACCCACGATGTTCCCCTCCTCGCGGCCACTTTCAGTGGTGGACTCACTCTTCCACCTATCATTCGACTCATACCCGAACCCCTTATTGAGGCCGAAAAACTTGCCCTCGAAACTTTCAATATTCACGAAACCACCCGCACTATGGTGGGGTACACGCCCAAGCGTGCTGTTGGGTTCCCCGCCTGGGCAATCCTCACCGACCCAAGTAATGCGCAACACGCCCTGAATCTTGTTGCGGACGTGGAGTGGGCGCGTCGCAAAGCAAAAACCGAAGCGGGTGCCGTGAAAAACGCATCGACAAACTGACTGCAACACTGCAAAACTCCGCCCCACACTTCCTTCCCACATTCTTGGAGGAAATCGCCCGCATATTCGTCCTCGTCGGCAACAGCGTGTATGCGAAACAATACTTCACCAAAGCCCGCGACGTTGAACGCGTGCACGCCCTCCCCATCGACAATGAACGCCACGCGCAGGTCTTCGCAGAATACGCCACCCTCGGTGCAATCAGCGCGAAAGCATTCTCCCAGGAAGCCCGCGACGCCGCAGCACGTATGACCGCGCAGGACGCCTACGACTACTTCTTCGGCCTCGTCATCGACCAGGCGAAAACTGGGGCGGGGGTGTACGCGAACGCCGTCAAGGATCTCCACACCCTAGGCAAAAAGATTGGGAAAAGCCTCCACGATGTCGAACAGGAATTTGTTGCCGCGTACCTGCCCACACGCAGCTTCGCGAAAACCCCCGACAGTCTCCTTTCAACAATCCTTGCTCGGTTGCCCCAGATCCTTTCCGCACGCCCCGAACTAGGCGACGCTCTGTATGCGGCAATCCCTGAGAAGTGGATGCTCGGTGACTATGTGGACGCGCTTGTCACACTCAACCTGTGGGAACCGCTGTGCGCTGACCCCAACAAGTTTGTGCCGTGGCTGGAATCGACGGTCAGCCACGGCAACAGGGTCTATGGTTTCTTCCGGCGAACTGACTCGCGTGTGCTCGACGCGATTGAGCGCAACAGTGATGCGCTTCAAGGCCTGGTGTTGAAAACGAGAACTCGGCAGTATCACCTTGACTATCTTGACTCGCTGATCGGTGCAGGTGTGGGCTGGTCCTCGATCCCCTACCCGCACGAGTGGCAAATGATGCCCACCTTCGACGGCTGGATTGTAGAGCACCACCGCGATCTGAAACACATCCTTGCCCACGCAGATACCCGCGCTTACCTGATGCAGCATCTGCATTTTCCAGACCTCGCCAAAAATTGGGATGTGCTTGTTAGCTCTGAAGCTGTGCGCGGGATGATCCGCGAAAAGCTTGATGATCTCCGTGAACAACGCAAAGCCGCCACCGGGTCGAAGGCGGCGTGGAAGTCGCTGGACTGGAGCCGCCAACACATCACCGACCCCAGAGTGCGGGAAATCAGCCCCCGCACCGTTGACGAAATCCTCCACATCGACCCTGCTGAGGAGCTTGCTGAGCGCCTGCGCCGCGGCACAATCGTGGAATACACTTGGCCCACGTTTGAGAAAGGCGCGAAAACGTTCGCCACCAAATCCGCCCCAGCCGTCGCGGCGTTTCCGTACGTTGCAGCACACAAAGGCACAAAACTACGGCTTTTCGACGGCGACACCATGCACACCTTCACAGTTCCACGAATCGAGGAATTAGAGTGCGCAATCTTCCACAACGATGATGTCCTCATCGTCTATCGAGAACCCACCAACTATGAGTTGATGTGGATGTGGCTTTCCAAAGGCACACCCCACCTTGCACCCAATGCCAACACATACACACAGTCTTGCGATTACCCCCACATCATCGAGGATTCCTGCTACATAGGTGGCGCGGACATTTCCACTGGTCACTTGGAGCATCTGGGTGGGGTGCACCTTGGATTCGGCCCCACCTATGTCGCCGGTGAAAAGCAGGGGCAAGAGTTCACTATCCTGCCTAGTGGTGAGACAATGCTGGCTGCTGATTTTCATGCGCGGTTTGCTCAAGGTGACCTACCAGGATTGGACATTCCCGCAGCGGCCAGCCTGGCGTCGCAGCACGGTGTGCAGCTGTCACTCACCAAAAGTTTCACCACCTGGGCCACCGACACTACCGCGCAGTCCCCTTTCGGGGTGGATGGTGGAAAGCTGTACGGCCTCGTTTTCCCCACCGATTCTGGTAGTACTCACTACGTCAGCCCACTGGGGACGTTCCAGTTCAGTGATAAGAACATGCAGTTCGCGGTGGTGAAACCTGGTGATGGGGTGTGGTTTGTTGGGCATTCGTTGGATCTGGGTCATGTGCTTTACCACCCCGCCACCGAAACCGAAATCGCGCACTCTCTCACCCACACAGGTGCCGAGCATGTACTCAATTTCCTCCCACCGGCCGGATTACACCAACTTAAGATCCGCAACCAGAAAGCCAGTGCCGCTATGCGGGCTTGCACAACTGCGCAGGCAGCCGAACTCATCACCAACCCCGAACGCATCCTCAGCTTCGCCGATGGGGATCAAACCCTTGCGGCAGCGATCGCCGGAATGATTGCGGAGATCGGCGAAATTTTCTACGTGCAACTTCCCCTCCCCGCACTGAAGACGGTGCCGGAATACCTCACGCACCTGTATCAAATTCTGGGTGATCACATCCTGCTGCCGCCCGCTGTTGATCCTGACAACCCGAAGCAGTATTTTGCTGAAAAGATGGTTCGTTTAGCTCAGGTCCTTGCCGACCCACACGACAGCGGTGACGTGGACCTTAGCTTCGGAATCGGCATGATTACGGAGACGATCGGCAAAGAAAAAGTATGGTTGGCGCAGTTAGCAACCCCAGGTCTTCCCATTGAGTGGGTGCGAAACTTCCACGCGTTTCTTACTTGGTGCGCCGACCATCACGTGTTGGGGACGTGGCATCGGGTGAGCCTACCAACCGTGTTTCATACCAGTGAGTGGAACAATAAGGTCCTTGTTTTAGGCACGTATGGTGGCCACGCGCTTTTGTGGAACCCCGCTCTCAGCACCCGCCCGGAACTACCAGAACATCAGGTTCACCTCAACGATGATCTCTTCGTTCCCGCCGACGAATTCACAGCCGCCCTCGATGAGATTCTCAACTGGCATGAGAAACGGCATGCGGCGGGAACAACGAACACCCCAGCATGGTCGCACACAACCATCGCGGAAGCGGCCTCCCGCGCATCATCGGTGTCCACACTTCCACCGCGCGTGTGGGCTGCACTATTTGCGGGAGCGCATTTTCGCCCATTCCAACAAGATTTCCTCATCGCCACCGACGAGATTGCTAGGGCGCTGGGGGTTTCACCGAAAGACGTGGCAAAACTTCGCGGCTGCGTCAACGGGAACTTCGACTCACTCCACGACTCTGTTCTGGGGCTTTCCTGGCATGAAAACTACCTTTCCACAGGGCCCTCCATCCAGGCGCTTGACGACGCGTGGACCAGGTTGTGGGGCAAACCGTGGGTTCACCTCACCGACGATATGTGGAATGAGATTCCCCCGGAATTATTCAGAAGGGTTGGTGCCGCATTCCATGGGTCGATTGGCACCCACGATGAGCACCGCAGTTGGAAAATGGATCAGGTTCTTCCCGTGTATCTCCACCTCGCCCAGCTCCTCGACCCCGGCAGTCAGGCGGCAGTAAACCTCGCCCAACGGATCACAGACCTTCGCACCTGCGACGCAGACGAGCACCACTACCCATGTGTTAGTGCCGTGCATGACGGTGAATTCGATTCACTGATCAGCTACCTCAAGGCGGGCAGCCCAGTCGTGGGAATAAAACAAGATCCTCTCATCAGCGCACCAGAAACCGTGGCTGACGTGGCACAAACACTTCGCTTAAGTGAAAACGCGGCAAGATATTTTCTGCAGCTGTTGGCACTCGCCCGCCCCATGGACAAAAACATCAAAGAGTGGAACGGGTGGACGAAAAAACAACTCGATCAGGCACGCGAAGAACTTTTAGAAAAGAAACTTGTGGTCACGGCGAAACGCGCGGGAACGGGCCGCAGCGTCTTCCTGCCCGGCGGCTGGTTAGACAAAAGTGACACCGGTCCCGCTATGGAAACCTGGAAAGCACCCCACTACCTCCTGTGGGATGACACAAAATGCCGCCCCATCGTAGACACCTGCCCACCGATCCTGCCCTACCCGAATCTTTTCGCCGAGGTCTGGGAACGCTACAAATCAGGTGACGTACCAGGCTATGAAGAACTCACTACAAAACGGTATCGAGGTAAAAATAATCTCCGTTTCCTCTCGAACATTGAAGCGAGTAACTACAATTTACGACCATGATTCGCCTGCATTCCACCCCGCATCGCAACGATATTCCTGCTCTAGTTGTCACCTATGCCACGAATCAATTAACCTCGCCAATCATTCGGCTAGTTCCCGAGCCTTTGGAAACAGCAGAAACAGTGGCTTTTTCTGCGGTTGGTGTGGAAAAGATGAATCAGACCCACATCGGTTTCACCCCGAAACGCGCCGCGGGTTTCCCCGCGTGGGCCATTCTCACCGACCCAGACAACGCGCAACACGCCCTCAACCTTGTTGCGGACGTGGAGTGGGCGCGTCGAAAAGCACATACCCACGCGGGGCAGGTGAAAGACCGCATCGACGAGCTCACTGTGGCCTTACAGAACTCCGCGCCGCATTTCCTGCCTACGTTTTTGGAGGAAATCGCCCGCATATTCGCACTCGCCGGGAATATCCCCTACGGCAAGCAGTACTTCAACAAAGCCCGCGATATCGAGGAATTCTACGCCCTCCCCATCGACAACGAACGCCACTCCCACGCTTTCACGGAATTCACCAAACTCGGGGTAGTCACGGCGAAAGCACTGTCCAACGAAGCAAAAAACGTGGCCACACGCATGGAACCACAGGAAGCTTTCGACTACTTTTTCAATCTATTAATCGACCAAGTTCGCGCTGGTGTCAGCTTGTACGTGAAGGTCTTCAAAGACCTTGAAGCTCTGGCTAAAAACGCAGGCATAGACCCCGAAGCCGCCACAATTGAGCTGATCGCAGCGTACCTGCCCAGCCGGAGCTTCCCCGAAACCCCCGAATCGTTGCTGAACACGATCCTCACGAAGATGCCGCGCGCAGTTGCTCAGCACCCTGACCTTGCGGATATCTTCTACACAATAACCTTCGGAAATTGGGACATCAATGACTATGTGGCGGTGCTACAGAACGCTCAGCTGTGGGAGCCGCTGTGCGCTGACCCCCAAAAATTTGTGCCCTGGCTTGAAGCCAAGATCGCGTTCGGGAACTGGCGATTCAATTTCTTCCATAACACCAACCAACACCTCCTCGACGCTATTGACCGTAACAAGGATGCGCTTCGCGGTCGTCGAATCGCCACCAATCGTGCCACCTACCATCTCGACTACATCGATGCACTTATTGCTGCCGGTGCGCGGTGGTCAACGCTCGATTCCCGCTTCGGGCGGTTAATGGTCGAGTTTTTCGACGCCTGGCTCGCCGACCACCACCGCGACCTCAGCCATCTACTGGGCCGGGAAGAAATACGGTGGGATTTTGTTGAATACCTCACGTTTCAGCAACTGGCGAAAAATTGGGACCTGGTTTTCGCGAATGAAACTGTGCTCGGGATAGCCACAGATATGCTTGAAAATCTCCACAAGGAGCTTACGTCTGCCACGGATTTCGCCCGAAAGAAAATGGTGAAGGAAAACCGCAACTATCTGACCGATCCCCGGCTCAAGGATATTCACCCTGAAGTGATCGCCATGGTCGTTCCTGATGAAGCAACCACGGAGAATACGCAAACCGCATCGCTTTCAGATTCCGCAGCTTCTCAAGGCCTCGCTACTGGTGCGCTGAATAAGATTCCGAAGCCGCCGGAGCTTTGCTCCGACTACACACATTTATGGTTCAATGCGTCCCTGCACAAGCTGGCCGAAGAATTTAACGATCCTAAAAACACTGGTCATGCGTTGCTTGACTGCCGTCTCCAGGTCTTCGTGGGCAGCATCGGGCGGGAAAAGGTCTGGCTCGCATCCCTCGCCGCGCCAGGAATTCCACTCGATGTAGTGCGCACCTACTGTGAATTCCTGCATTGGTGCGCCGACTACGGTGTTCTCGGCGCCAAGCTTTCCAGCACCGTGCGTAGTCAACAAATATATGTCCACTCCCAACCGCCCGCCGATCTGAGAGCCTACGACGACTTTTTCGTCCCCAAATACGACTTTAAGAAAACCCTCGACGAAATCCTAGCGTGGCACGAAAAACGCCACAGCGCGGGGAAACTTCCAACGCTTGCATGGGATAACGTTTCGCTTTACGACATCGCCACGCGCGCTGCTGCCACTTCCACACTCCCACCACGGGTGTGGGCCAGCCTGCTGACAGGAAGCTACCTCCACAAGATCGCGGAACAAACACGCATCAACACTCCCGAACTAGCGAAAGCACTCGGAACCTCCGTGACTGCGCTCAAGAAGCTACGCGCCCACACAGGTGACAATTTCTGCGAACACGACGAAATACTCCTCGGCCTCGGCTGGCACGATAACTACCTCACTGAAGGCCCCAACATCGATGCAATCTGTACCTTCTGGGAAGATAAGTGGGGTGTGCCGTGGATTCACCTCACCGACGACATGTGGGATGGCATTCCCACCCAGTTATACGAAAATATCAGCGCAAGTTTTCACCGTGAGCCCTTCCCCAATGACGCATATGTAGCATATAAATTCACCAGCCTCCTGCCCGTTTACCTGCATTTAGCCCACCTAGTGGAACCAGGAAGCGAGGATGCACACACGCTTGCTGGCCGCATCAACGCCATGCGTGACTGCGACTATTCCTCTCCGGTATTCCACGAAACCCGTCATCAGCTCCACTCACTGCAGGCAGTACGCGAGGGCCACCTCGATACGCTCCTCAACTACCTCACGGAAGGAACCCCAATTGCGGGAACCAAGCAAGACCCTCTCATCAGCGCACCAGAATCCGTGGCCGATGCAGCGGAAACTTTGGGCCTAAGCGAGGAAGCAGCCAAGTACTTCCTTCAACTTCTCGCACTTAGCGAACCCACCGATGCGGCGGTAAAAAAGTGGAATAACTGGACGAAGAAGCAGTTCGACGAAGCCCAGCAAGAACTCATGGATAAAAACCTTGCTGTCACAGCGAAACGCACAGGTGCTAAGCGCGGCGTCTTCCTGCCCGGCGGCTGGTTAGAAAAGAGCGACACCGGCCCCGCCATGGAAATGTGGAAAGCACCCCACTACCTCCTGTGGGATGACACAAAATGCCGCCCCATCGTAGACACCTGCCCACCGATCCTGCCCTACCCGAATCTTTTCGCCGAGGTCTGGGAACGCTACAAATCAGGTGACACCCCAGGCTATGAAAAACTCACCACGAAACGCTACCGCAGCAGGCGTTAATTCTTCCGCCCCAGAAAGTTCTTACGAAAGGCATCCCATGAAGATCACAGTCCTCGTTGATGGCAACGAATTCTTTGAATACGCATCAGTTTTTCACACCATCGACTGTGACCGGTCGGCTGGAAGTTTCAGTGTTGAATGTGGGGTGCTGTTTGTTCGCACCGAACGAGGCTTATTTGTTGGTGACCCCTATGATGAGGATTCGTACCGGGTGGAAGAAATTGAGTCGCTTCCTGGCAGTGCCCATCGGGCATTTTTGGATTCCGGTGACGTGCTGAATATTCAATGCGAAAATCCGCTGGATAGCTATGTTTTTCAACAGCTATGGGTCGGCGTCGCGAGGCCGGAGGGAAACGAGGTTTTTGATTCCATCACGGTCGTTTTTAGCCCCGATGGCCTAAGCAGTTGTGATGTGTACCGCGATCCTGACTCGGGAGACCTGATGGAAAGAAACTTTGCGTTGTCCTTACACGTGGGTAGTTCGGAAGGTACGCGTCGGCTCAGGCTTTCCGAGTTCGGGAACGTACTGCACAACCACGAAGAAGTATCCTCGATAGATTTCGTGGAAAGCTCTCTTGTCTGCCACCTGACTAATGGCGCGACGGTTGAACGTGAATTAAAGCTTGCTGGTTTTCTCACAAAAATTATCAATGATCTGCAGGAAATGTGCAGAAATCCGGCATGATCCCCCTCTCGCCCCTTTTGCGCATGATTACCATGGACACACGATGAAAACCGAACCACGCTTGCACGAAACTTTGCACGCTACGATCACCACGTACGGTGATGTCAGTGAATATGTGGCAGCTATCGAGTCACTTGGCCTGTGGGAACGCCTAACCACCGACCCGGAAGAGTTTGTGCCGTGGTTTCAAGCCGCCATCAACTACGGTAATTCGGCACAGGAGTTCTTCTACCCCACCAGTGCCAGGTTGCTGGATGCGATTGAGCACAATGCCAACGCACTTGCAGGGCGTGCGATAAGGCTGCGGATCAATTTTTTCCACCTCGACTATCCGGACGCGCTTCTTGCAGCGGGTGTTCAGCAGTCGCAGATTCGCTTCGACCCTAGTTGGCTTCACCCAGTCTTTGATGGCTGGATTGCACAGCACCACCGCGATCTTGGGTGTCTTTTAAGCAATGAGAGAATCCGTGAAGAATTATCGCGGAATTTTCGGTTCAACCTGGTAATTGGCAATGTGGACGCGTTTCTTGGTGCCTCGCCGGCGAGGGAGTTTTTAAGTTACATTCTTGAGCGGTGGCGCGATCGCCGCAAAGAACTTACTGGGTTCTTAGGCGAATGGGCGGCGGCGGAATCGACGCTGAAACTTATCGCTGCCGAGCCCCGACTACGGGAAATTAATCCGCAAGCAGTGGCGGAAATCCTGCACTGCGATGCGGCTGAGGAGCTCGCCGCACGCCTGCGCCTAGGCACTCTCGTGGAATTCACCTGGCCCGCTTTCGAACAGGGTGCGGTGTCGCTCATCGGCACGAACGAAAACGCGCAAGTGGGGGAAGCTTTTCCGTATGTTTCGGTACGTAAGGGCAAAAAGTTGGTGCTTTTCGACGGCGAAACCACCCGCAGCTTCCTCATCCCCGATACCGCACCCCCAATAGCTGTTGTGTGGCCCGCTTTTCCCATTGACGATGATGTCCTTATCATCTACGAGAACGCCGAGCCCCCGTATGACTACGAATGGATGTGGCTTTCTGATTGCCAACCCCACCTGATGCCCGATGGTTCGTTCGATGCTGTTTCTTTCAATTATCCCCAAAAGATCGGCGACCAGTATTTTATTGGCGGCAATCCAGTTTCCGCTTCTAGCCATGAAATTTCACCGGTGGGGATTCGTCTCGGGTTTGGGCCGACGTATGTCGCTGATGCTGTGGATTCGGAAAACCTCACGGTACTTCCTTGCGGTGAATGCATTCCAGTTGAAGAATTTGATCGGCACTTCGCCGCAGGAACTTTAGATGGCCTCGACATTCCAGAAGCCGCTGCGGTTGCGGCTGAAAGTGGTGTTCCCCTATCGTTTTCGAAAAGTTTCACTGCCACAGCATCGGATTCCACCGCGCATTCCCCCTGCGGTGTTGATGGCAACCGACTGTACGGGTTTTCTTTTTCTGGGTACCTTGACGATGTCACGTTCCAGACATGCTATGTCAGCCCATTAGGCACGTTCTACTCCCATAAGATTCCAGACTTTTTCGCCGTCGAAAAGCCTGCAAGCACCATCTGGTACGTGTGCGAGCCTGAATTTTACGACGACACCATTCGCTTGTACGACGCCGCCACCGAAAACCACATAGCGCCTTCACTCACCCACACGGGCGATCTTCATGTGTTGAACTATCTGCGGCCAGCAGGTTTCCATCAGCTTCGTGTGCGCAACAAGAAGGTTAGCGCGAAGATGCGGGCCTGCACCACCGAGCAGGCACGTGCGTTGATCGACAACCCGTTAAGCATCCTCGACTTTGCCGAGGGCGATGAAACTTTGGCTGCTGCGATCGCGGGAATTCTCGCCGAAATCCGCCAACTTTCCCACGTCGATATGGATCTACCGCCTCTTACGAGCGTGCCGAAATTCCTCACATACCTGTATGAATAGGATTGCGATTGCTAACCCCGCAGATTGTCGGCTGCCTGCGGTGGGCGCGTCGACAAGCAAAACGACACCGTCGGATGGGCAGTTACCCTGTTCTCTTGGAAGAAATCGCACGTGTTTTTCGATACTGTGACAGCGAGCGTGATGGGGTCGGAACCTAGCTCACTGTGGGGAAATGAAAAACTTTCGAAAACCGCCCACTTTTCGAACAAAGATAATGGAAAATAGTTGCTAAATCCGTTGATCCCCACTGTAAAAAGAACGACCGCCATGAGAAGCACAGCACCACTGTTTTCCGCCCACAACCACCCGTCAAGCATTCCGCTCATGGCGGTCGCATTCACCGCAGATGTTGGTCTCGTTGCCCCGCTGGTTAAGCTTATTCCTCAGCCAATAGTGGAAGCGGAATCGCTCGCGCTTGCGGCATTCCGTCTTATCAAACAATCCCACACCCCGATTGGCTACACCACCCACCAGCCGTCAAGTTTCCTAGCCTGGGCAGTGCTCACTGACCCCACAAACGCACACCACGCGCTTAGCCTGGTTCGGGAGCTACAGAAGGCACGTCGACACGCTGATGATCAGGCGGGGAAGGTGAAAACGCGGGTAGAATCCGTCGCGGCAACCATGCAGGAATCTGTCCCCCACTTTATCCCCGCTTTCTTTGAGGAAATCGCCCGCATTTTCCACCGCGTAAACAACCTTAACTACGCGAAGCAGTTTTTCGGCAAGGCCCGCCAGCTTGAAACGGATCTCAACCTTGAAGTCGATCCCGAACGCCACGCCGCGGTGTTCTCTGAGTTCGCGGGGTTGGGTGTGGTCAGCGCAAAAGTGTTCTCCCTTGAAGCTCGCCGCGTGCTCGCCCTCATGGAACCGCTTAGGGCCTACCAGCATTTTCTCGCATTGGTCATCGCGCATGCACACGGCGGGGTTCCCGCTTACGCGGATGCGCTCAAAGACCTGCGGGGTTTAGGCGCCGCAGCAGGCCTCGAAGCCAAAGATGTGGATAATGAATTCGTGCTCGCCTACGCCCCCACTCCCGGATTCCTCCGCACCGCTATGGCGCTGCAGCGTAAAATTCTGCCCACACTGAAACGCCTTGTGCCCCAGCACCCGGAGGCTGGTGTGCACCTTGCCGAGTTTATCCCCACAACAACCACCATCGAAAGCTACATTGACCTGCTTAAAGCCGCCAACCTGTGGGAGAAGTTGCGCACCGACCCGGCGCGGTTTAGGGCATGGGTTTCGCTGATTCTCAACGAGGCCTACTACATCGACTCGTTTGCGCAGGAACCCCACCGTGAGTTTCTTGAAGCGATCGACGCGAACGCCTCCACCCTTACTGGTTTGCGGGTGACGGGTAACCTGCGTACGTTCCACCTGGATTACCTTGACGCCTTTGTCGCCGCCGGTATTGAGTGCGTGGGGCTAACATCCCGCTACCGCCGCGACATTGCTTTCGACTTCCCCTCGTGGTGTCAGCGCCATTACCGTGACCTTTCCGCGCTCATGGCGGTCAAGGAAATCAGGTGGCGGCTTGTCGACGATCTATCGGCGCGCGTACTTACCGACAATCTCGACGTATTCCTCGAAACGGAAACCACAACCACACTCGTAAAGGAGTGGCTGGAACAGTTCCAGCGGAATTGGGTGGCGTCGATAAGTTCCAGCCCCGTCGCAAACTTGTATTCCAGCCGCAAACTGCTCACCGACATGCGGCTTTACGACGTTCACCCGCAGGCGATGCTTAAGATTTTCGGCACCAGCCCCGCCCTAGCACTACAGGAGAAGCTTGTCGACGAAACCTGGAAAAATGCCATCCCTGATGACGAGCAGGCCGGGGTGAATAAGTTCCGCCTGCCCCGAGTCACAGCCAAGCTGGCGAAGTTAACTGAGAAAGAATGCGCCCAGCTGATTGACCAGCCCCTGACGATTCTTGAGGTTGTTGAAGGTGACGAGGTACTCGCCACCACCATAGCGGCAACCATTGCCGAGATTGGGCAGCTTCCCGATGTGACGCTCATGCTCCCCGAACTCACGGAAATCCCCAGCTGGTTAGGCGTAATGTATGGGGTCGCACCGAAAGAAGAAGGCGACGACCCCACCACCCTTTTCCCACTACCACCCACGTTGGGCCAAGAGTTCTCCGTCAACGATGCTCAGTTCCTTGCCAAGCTGCTGTATAGGCCGAAGCAAACTGGGGAGATCATGATGGATCACTCCTGCAAGAAGCTTGTCGAAAACATTGGGCAAGAAAAGGTCCTACTTGCCCGACTGTCACGCCCCGGCATCCCCATCGACACAGTACGGAAGTATCACACGTTCTATTCGTGGTGTGCGAACCTGAAACTTTTAGGCACGTGGCGGCGGGAAACACTAGCCGATAACGCGTTCCCGACCTACGGCTTTACCCCACACTGGGATAACAACGCGCTCATCGTGCACACAAACAGCGGCTTCTTACGGTTGTGGAACCAGGATGTTTCCAACAAACAAGCTAATGGCGATGACTTCTTCGTGGCGCAGGAAGAGTTTTTGAGCGCACTCGATGAGATCCTCACGTGGCACGAAGACCGCCACGCAACTCACGCCACCACTGATCCCGCCTGGTCTAATGTGACGGTTGCACAGAAAGCTTTAGAAGCGGCACAAGTATCGACCCTCCCGCCGGAAAGCTGGCGCTACTTCTTTGTTGTCGACCGTGACACCTACAACCCCGCAGCGTGGACGGATGAGTGGGAACACAATGCCCAAGAAATCCTAGGGCTCAGTGCTAATAAGCTGGAGCGCGCCTACCACGATTGCGCTGCCCAATTCGGGGAAGACCAGTTTGAGCTGCTCGCCACCGCATGGCATAAGGACATGGTGCGCACCGGCCCCGACATTGGGAAGCTGGCGAAAGCGTGGGCAAAACGGTGGGGTTCTCCTTGGATTCACCTCACCGATACGATGATGGCGGAAATCCCCGCCCAATACCACCATAAGCTAAGTGAGAAGTTTCACCGAAACCCCCACGACAAACCTGATCCTGAAGGGTGGGCCTTTCGCACATCCCTGCTGGTTGTGTACCTGTATGTGGCACAGCTTGTTGAAGCCTCCAGCGATACTGCACGCGCTCTGGCCCAGAAAATCTCCCACTTTCACGACTACCCGGTTGCCGATGACGCCCCTGAACTATGCGGCAGCATCGAAAAATTCGGGTTCTTCCACAGCGCACTCGAAGACGAGGCACCCCGCGTGGTGTCAGAAGGCTACCTCGATCCCCTCATCAACTACCTAAAAACCGGCACCCCCCTTCACCGGTACCGGCCAAGACCCACGTGCAAGCGCACCCACAGTCGTTGCCGACGTGGAGCACACCTTAGGGCTCAGCGCCGACGCGGCCTGCTATTTCCTGCAACTATTGGCACTTCTCAACCCCACCGACACCAACACCAAAAAGTGGAACGGGTGGACCAAGAAACAGCTCGACACTGCACGCAGCGAACTGCTGGTGAAAAAACTTGTCGTCGAAGCCAAACACACCGGTGCCGGCAGGAGCGTTTTCCTGCCCGGTGGGTGGTGCGAAAAAAGCCACTCAGGACCAGGACTAGAGGTGTGGAAAGCACCGCACTACCTGCTGTGGAACACAGAAAAAGCCACACCCGTAATCCCCACCTGCCCACCAATCCTGCCCTACCCACACCTGTTTGCTGAAGTGTGGCAGCGCTACACTTCAGGCGACACCCCTGGGTATGAAGAACTCAGAACCGAACGTTACGGACAATGACACACACCATCAGAGCCAACAAACGTGACGGCGACGTGCTGGTACTCGCCATGCGGTTTCACAACCCGCACACCAACCTAACCCTGGTCAGGCTCGTGCTCGAACCACTTGCACAAGCCGAAACACTCGCACTCACACGCATCGGGATGCGGGAGGAAAACCACGCGACCGTGGGGTACACCCAGCCCAGAGCGCTCGGTTTCCCCGCGCATCTTATCCTCACCGACCCCGACAACGCGCACCACGCGCTCAATCTTGTTGCGGACCTACGGTGGGCGCGTCGACAAGCAAAAACCAAGCCCACGGCGGTAAAAACCCGCATCGATGAGCTAAGCTCCCGCCTCGAAGCATCCGTACCCCACTTCCTGCCCACCTTTTTCGAGGAAATCTCCCGCATCTTCACCACGGCAGGCAACGCGCACTTAGCAAAGCACTACTTCGGCAGAGCCCGCGAAACAGAACGCGCCCACGGCCTTGCCATCGCCCCAGAACGCCACGCCCAAGCCTTCGCCGAATTCGCCGCTTTTGGGGCCATCAGCGCCCACACATTCACCGAAGAAGCCCACCGCCTGGCAGCACACATGCACCCCGAAGAAGCCTACCGCTACTTCTTCAACCTGCTGCTCAACCAGGCGCAAACCGGTGTGGGGCTCTCACTTGTCAACCTCACGGACCTAGAACACCTCGGTGTCGCATCTGGGCTTTCCGCAGCAGAAGTCGACGCGGAATTTTTCGCGGAATACGTCACCACGCGCAGCTACCGGAAAAGCTCAGCCAGGCTTCTCACAAAGGTGCTGGCAGCCATGCCTACCGTGGCGAAAAACCACGAAGCCGCCCACGCATTCACCTACACAATCCCCACACGCATGACGGCGAAGCAATACTTCGCCGCACTCAACGTATCTGGGTTGTGGGAGGTGATCCGCACCCGCGCTGAAACGTTCCAACAGTGGCTTCACACACTCATCGACCAGGAACAATACTCAGGATTTTTCTCCCATTCCGACGGTGATTTCATCGCACAGATCAGCCACTGCGCTCGGCAAGCAACGGGTATGGTGATCACCAATTATCCGCTTTCCTGCCACCCGGATTACCTCGACGTTTTCCTCGAAATAGGAATCACGATCACCGTAACCAGACGCGAAGAAACCCTGAACTTCTATAACTGGAAAGCCAGCCACCACCGCGACCTTAAGTATGTGGCGAAAGACCCCACCTTGCGCCCCATCGCGGTGGACACTTTCTTCCGTGTTTACTCCTACCTCAGCTTCGATCCATCTTTCTTCAATCCCTTTTTCGCACTGGACCCCACCCGCGACCTGCTGCGCGAATGGTTGGACAAGGTGCGGGAAAAGAAACAGCAGGCCATTGGTTGCCACAGGCTGTGGAACGAACTCGATGGGAGTGTCTTCGTGGGAGTAAGGTTAGCGGGTGGGGTTACCCTTAGCAGGAAGCACAATTGGTTAATGATCCGTTGAGTATTCTCAATTTTGCTGAACAGGACAAGGTTCTTGCTGCTGCGATTGCGGGAATGATCGCGGATATTCGCGAAATCTCCCATTCAAATTGTGCGTTGCCTTACTATGAGTCGGTGCCCGACTTCTTGGCTCACCTCTACGACGATTGATCTTCGACCACTATGAGTGCATTGAGTATTCCCCAACGGCCACGGTTAGCATCGGATGGTTCTGACGCCGAGTTTGTTGCAGCAGTTCACCGGGTGGCGGTGGCGCTTGCCCACCCGCTGGTAGAAGGTGCCGCTGATTTCAGCGATTGGGATTTTGTGGATACCATTGGCCGCGAAAAACTGTGGCTAGCAGCGCTTTCGCGTGCGCATCTTCCACTTAATGTGGTGCAGCGTTGGCACGGGTTTCTTTCGTGGTGTGCCACTTATGGTGTGTTGGGTACGTGGCGTCAAACCCCGATCACTGCGCACTCACCCTACCCGCATGTACAGGAGCATTGGGAGGATTATTCCCTTGTGCACTATTTGTATAATGAGCAAAACTTGTTGTGGAATCCTGCCCTGACCACCACACCACCGGTTGCATGCCGGGTTGAGGATTTGTTTGTGCCCGCTGATAAGTTCCGCTACGCCCTTGACCAGATCCTTATCTGGCACGAGAAGCGATCCCCCGCGAACCATCCCACCAAGAATCCGTTTGGGGAATTGCTTCAGAAGAAAGCGCAGGAAGCAGCATTATTCACTCCCCTGCCTAAGAGCGTGTGGGTGCGTATTTTTGAAACCCATTTTCTGGGCAAACCACACACGCGCCCGCCTGCGGGAATAAGCAAGCGGAATGTCACCGCGTTTCATAAGGCAGTGACTGAGTATATAAATGTTTCCACTAGTGTTTTCACGTTGGAGCTCCCTAGCTTTTTCTTTGCCGAATCGTGGCACCCGCTTTTTCATGTGAAGGGCCCCTCCATGAAAAGTTTGCGGGCTGTGTGGGCTAGGCGTTGGGGTCAGCCGTGGATTCGTTGTGAAGATGAGTGGCTAGACCAGATCCCCCGCTCGATGTATCCGCAGCTTGCCCAGCTGATTTTCGCTCATATTCAAGACGGTAATGAAGTATCCGCATGCTCGTGGCAGGATCGGCTTCCTGTGCTTACCTGCCTGGCGCAGGTGGTTTCCCCGGGTACTCCGGCAGCACGCGCGGTTGCGGATCAGATTGAAGCGGGAATTGCTGTAAACAGCCACGAAATCTCTTACTCTACCCATGAGACTAACCCCCGTGAGCTCCTTGAGTACTTGCGATCTGGCGAACCCCAGCGCTCCCCCTCCCCTTGAGTCCTAAGCCCGTGTGACATGGCAGCGGGTTCACGTTTTCCATAACAAATCGCAAACTTGGGTGATTACGCGACAAATTTGTTGACCTGTACTAACCGACCACCTTTAGTTTCCCTCACTATGATTGACCTGCGCTGATCACTGAATCATACTGGGTTTGCGATAGGGCATAAAGAGCCCGCCCACTCCAATAAACACCACTGTTAATCAACACGATCGCAGATTCTTTCCCTACAATCGCGCGGCGCCCTCGGTTTTATCCCCCTCTTCAAACACGCAATCTCGCCGACTAGCAGGGACGATTCACACTCGTCGCATCACCTATTCAAAACAACCCCACCCCGCCACTAAACCCTCTAAGCTTTTGAAATAAGACCGCCATATTTTTGAGGACGTGATTGTTATGAAGAAGCAATTACTTGCTTTAACCGCCTGCTCCTTGGTTCTTGCGGGTTGCTCGAATTCTGATACACCCAAAACGACAGAAGCCGCCCCCACAACGTCCCATTCGATCCCTGTACCAAAAACTTCGGTGGAAAATAAGACACCTCTGGCGGATACCGACGTGGGATTTTTGGGGTTGCAAGCTCCCGAAGGCGCAGTCGATATTCATCGTCATTCCTTCAACGAATACGACCCATCAGTCATTGAAGCATTTCCACATTTGCGGCAATATGAGCCAGAAATTCACAGGTGGATGGGTAATTATCCCCATGTCACATACGAACAGATCCTTGAGAAGGTTCGCACTACATTGGGTGAAGATCGCGCTTTTGGGGAGATCAATGGCATGAAGTATGCGGAAATCACCAGCATTCCGAACCCACTCCTCCTTCAAACTGAAGATGGGCAGCAAATGAAAGAGCATCAGCTTTGCTGGGAGGAACAAATAGGGGAAGGTGCCTACCGCTCCCTGACCATTTTTATCCGTGAGTTTCAGTACCCTGAGATGCCAATTTCTGGTGTGGAATACTACTACGCAACCCCGTTCGGCTCCGATTGTAATACTCTGGCGAAAACTGACTTCGACGCTTTGTCACAGGGAGGATAAGACTCCAACGATCGCTGAGGATTGCCACACCCCTTGAGATTAGCCAGGTTATCCCTGGTGAACCTGACTTACTTTAAGGATTCCCCACTTTTGTGCGCACGGTTTGGCGTCATGTGCTTTTCGACGCCAAACTAGGCCGCCCCATCGCACCTTCCCGTAGTGCTCCAGGTAGAAAATACCCGTTGAGCCTGCGTAGCAGCGGCGGCACGTTATTCCTCGCAAATCGCACACATGGGTGATTATTGCTCGCTACAATTTTGTTGATCTGCACTAACCAACCGCCCTCATCTCGCCCCTCACCATGATTACTCCGCGCTTATCCCCTCACCCCACGGATGTCCCTCTCGTCGCGGTTTCCCGCCGATCACCTGCGCTTTCCCATCCGATTGTTCGGCTGTGCCCAGAACCCATCGTCGATAGCGAAGTGGAGGCGTTGGGCATGTGCGGTTTATCTGCAACTGGGCAGTCCTTTTGTGGGTTTACGGCACCGCGTGGCTTGGGTTTTTTCGAAAGAACGCTCTTGCACAGCCCCCAGCATGCGTACCGCGCCCGCGGGCTTGTGGCGCGGCTACGGTGGGCGCGTCGACAAGCGAAGGTTGATCCCGAAAAAATCAGTGTTTGGGCGGAGAAAACCGCAGACGGCCTGCGCGAAACCGCCCCGAAGCTGTGTGAGTTTTTCCTAGACAAGGTCGCACGGATCTTCGTCGCTACCCGCAACTTTGAATGTGCGCAACGCTTTTTCAGCCGAGCACGTGACGTTGAACGCGGGCTTTGCCGCACCCCCGACACCATCCATGTAATCCGCGAGTTTGCGGCCCTTGGGCTTATCGACGCCGCCACTTTGTCGCATGAAGCCCGCAGCGCCGCGCGGGGCTTGTCGCCGCAGTATAGGTGCCAGTTTTTCGGCGAGCTTCTCCTTGCTCAGGCGTATGCGGGGGTGAGCCTGTATGAGGAGGCTTTCGCCGACCTGCATCATGTAAGCACGCAGTGCGGCAAGGGATGTGCTGACGCTGACGTGGACTTCGTTGCCGCATACTTGCGCACCCCAGCTTATGCCGACACTGCCGCGGGCCCGCTTGAAAGCATCGCTCGGGTACTGCCTAAAGCTATACGCAAGCACCCTGAAAGTGTGGAAATCCTGCTCACGGTCATCCCGCCGAAGTGGCAATTCGTTGATTATTTTCACATGCTTGACAAGTCTGGACTGTGGGAGGTTTTGTGCGACGATCCAAATCGATTGCGCCGCTGGTTCAGCACTGTGGTTGATTGTGCGGGGCACACAAAGTTCTTTAGCAAAACCGATAAGCAGTGTCTGGAGGCTTTGCTGGAAACCGGCACAGCATTAGAGGGACTAACAATCACTATTGGGGTCGAATCCCTGTGGTCTGAGGATAAGTACAGGTTTCACCCTGATTTCGCGGATGTATTGTGCGAGTTGGGTGTTAGGGTGCGTACCCGCATCGAAGACCCCAGTGCTTTCACACACTTTGATCTTGGTGCGTGGGAGGACAATCACCACCGCGATCTGAGCCATCTTGTCGCATGTTCGGATCTTGAGCAGCAGCTTCTTGATTCCGTCACTAGGTGCGGTCGGTGGCGCGTATTCGATGCCCTTTTCGATACCCCTGCCACCCGGGTGTTGGTGGCCCGCTGGCTTGATCGTGTCAACGACCAGCAGCGTGCAGCGGCCGGTTCGTTTTCGACTTGGATTGCTTTGGACGAAGAGCTTGCCTGTTTCGAGAATCTTCGCCAAGATCCGCGTCTTGAGGCGATCAACCCGGACGCGTGTGCGGGGATCATGGGGGTCGATCCCGCTGCGGAGCTGGCCGAACAGATCAGGCGCGGAACGATTGTGGAATACTCGTGGCCCACGTTTGAAAAGATTCTGGGCCCTTTCACCCATGGCAAGAATCAGTCGGTTTTGGGGCATTTCCCCGAGGTGTTTATTGAAGATGATGGGCATTTTTATCTGATTAATGGAACCCACGAACGCATTTTCCACACAACCGAAAACCCGGAGGTTTATCAGGTTTCACTCACCGATGATGATGTTTTCATTATTTTTGAAGACCGCCACACCATCGCATCACGGTCGATGTGGCTTTCCGAGGGAATTCCGCGCCCTATTTACGCGGAAGAGTTTTGTTACGAGGGGGATTATCCCCTCACGATCGACGGTGTCCCGCACCTTGTCACCACCTCCATCGCCCCTGGCACCCCAGTGCCCGAGTTTGAGCTGGGCGCACACATCGGTGTGGGGCCGGTGTATGTGCAGTCGTGGGAGGATGACGAAGACATCGTCTTTGTACTCCCCGGCACTAAAACTTTGACCACCGCGCAGTTCAATGCCCAGTTGCGCGCCGGTACGCTTCCAGGTGTGCCGCTGCCAGAAGACGCTTTCGGGTTCCTGCCGGAGGACGCCGAGCTGGATTTCTCGGAAAGTTTCGTGGTGCCAGCAACTGACACCACCGAAGATTCCCCGCTGGGTGTTGATGCTGGTCTGCACTATAATTTCTGCTTCACCAGCAATTCTGAGCCCGGCAAAAATTGGTGCATTACGCCACTGGGCGCCTTCTGCTTTACTGGTGAACCTTTCGGCGTGGTCCCGATACCCGGCCACACCGATGCCCATGGCGGCACCCCAGTGTGGTTGATCCGCAAAGATCGTTTCGGCCGCACGGCTACGCTTTTCGACGCCACCACCAACGCCGAGTTTTTCCCACCGTACACAGGTGCAGGCGATTTCCATGCCCTCAATTCCCTGCCCGTGTCAGGTTTTCACCACCTTCGCGTCCGCAACGAGAAGGTTTCGTCCAAGATGCGTTCCTGCACCACCGGTCAAGCCGCCAAGTTTTTGAAGAATCCGCTGGCCATCCTCGACTTTGCCGAAGGTGACGAAACCTTGGCTGCCGCCATTGCCGGAATGATACCGGGAACCCGATGGCTGCCTGGGGCAAACGTTAAACTTCCCCACCTTGATTCGATTCCTCCACCGTTGCGGTTCCTCTATGAGCAGCTAGGTCCTTCTGAAGAGACTGCACTATGAATGCGTTGCCACGAGTATCCGCATCCCATGATTGCCTAGCCAAGCCGGTGCACGCTGTCGCCTTCACTACGTCTTTAAGCCTTCGCATGCCGGTGATAAGGATTGTCCCCCACCATCTCGTTGCGGTGGAAACACAGGTGCTGGGAGCCGTTGGGTTTGTGAAGGAATCAGAATCTTTGGTGGGGTTTATTACCGAGCAACCACCGCGTCTCCCCAACCGGCTGACCCGCATTGACCCCCGCATTGCGCATCACTCCGGTGATCTTGTTCCGGTTGTGTGGTGGGCGCGTCGAAAAGCGGAAACTTCCCCAGAACGAGTGCGTAACCGCATCTACAAGCTGGCGTTTCAGTTAGAAGACACGGCGCGGGAAGTGTTGCCGAATTTTTTAGAGGAGGTTACCCGTATTTTCGCCGCCGCCCGATTATCACCGAAGTTCACTTATGATTTTCCCTTTGCCCCAGTTTTTCCATTTATCTTGATTATTATTTTTACTCCAATCTTTAGGCCTAATGACCTTTATTTTTGATAGAGAAAAATTCGGTAATCGGAGTTGATGAATAAACTAACCTATCATAGACACACGCGAGTTTAGCACGATGAGTCCTCTCTAAATCAGGCAAAATCTTGTGTACTACCTCAATAAAATCCTGAGAATCAATCAATCTTAAGTAAACCAACCACATTAATGATTCAACCAAAAAATAACTTTTAAATTCCGATTCAAGTAACTTATTCACCAATTCTGGGTCCCTATTGAAATCACTTTCTTTATTTTCGATTTTAGGAAGTGAACCTTTGAATTCTCCACAAAGTCGAATGTATGAATCCAATTTCAGGGTAATTTTATTGTTGGCAAGAGCCTCAATTACAGGATTTAATCCCGAAAAGTTAACCACCCCATCAGCTGAAATACGTCCACTTTTTTGCAAGTATTTCCAGGTAGGAAGGTATTGATTGCTCCGCGCTTTAATATGCTTGACTATACCGTAATCTAAAATGTTACTCGATTCCATGGGCTGAGGAGCTTTCTCTAACACATCCATTACCAAGTCGTCAGTTTCGAGAATCTTCTCTGTAATAGTCATTGCCTGTGAAGTGTCAATTCCTTTAAACTCACCAAGTCCGAAAACAACTTTCTGCCCCTTAGCTTCAGGCGATTCTAAAGGCAAAGCAATTACTTTTTCTCGATTTGGCTCATCATTCAGAATCGTTACAATGTCATACAGCTTTTCTCTCAGCTGTCGAAGCAACGGCCCTGAAAAACTCCTCTCCAAACTTGCTAGAACTTCCCAGATCCATTTAAAACTATGCGTATAGATACGCGTAACAGGAAATCGTTTACCTCCCCTTTCCAACGAACATGTCTCCATCACCGGAACGCTGTCAGGATCATCGTTCCATTCAACTAAATAAAAACGTGTACTTAAGGTATTGATTTTTTTGTCATCGACTGCTAGCGAAATACTCTCTATGATTTCGTTAAGATACTTATCATTCATGCTGTATCCAACGAATATGATTGGGTTTTCAGCAAAAATAGTCAATAATTTAGCAGCTAGATAAGCATTTCCTCTTTCAAATTCCTTATAATCCGCATCCGTAAGTATTAAACTATTAGCATCACTTATGCAGCCGTGAATCTTATAAATCTCAGCAATGAATTGAGCGTCCCCCAGTAGAAGTTCCTGCTGTCCGATGTATGGTCTGAATTCGGGAAAAATCTGCTCACAAAGCGAGTCGTAATTTGTGGTAATAATGCCATCTACGGATACTTTCGAAAGGATCCGCAGCTCCTCAGCCATATCACTGGCATCGACACCTGGAACTCCCGCTTTTAACTGACTCTTCTGCTTGATATATTCGGAAACCGCAACTTTAAGGGCTCCAGATTTCCCTTTTATTTTTCCCCGATATTTGTTTTTCTGTTCAGAATACTTCTCCGTATGCCACCAAAAATCATGAAATTCCTCTGCGATGACGGACGCTACTGTAGGGAGATCGTTATCATGTGACGCGGTCAAATAGTCAAAGTCTTTGCCCAGTTCATCAGAGAATAGTTTTAGAAGGCCTCCCCAATCGGGGAGCCCTAAGTATCTTCTGGAAAGACCGCTCCCAAGGAATAGGTAGGGCATATAAGGACTTTCCCTAGTATACTTTTCTAACGATTTCTTAAAGTCATCCGCAATCTGCATTGTTACTTCACTCATCCTTCTATTGTATCTGGTTAAGTTTTCTCGATTTAGGGATTGAAGATTTTCCACTAGGCTTTGTCGTGGGTAAGGTGTAGAAAAAATTCTTCTACTTTTCCATTTCGTAGCAAACCACGAGAGTGGGGAAATAGCGGATACCACGTTGAGAGTGTTTGATGAATGCAGCGATCTCCTTCAGGTTGGAAAACGAAAAGTTATCCGCCTGTTTTGTTTACTTTTGTCATATGATTTCAGTTCTTCATGGAACCAGCGTCAGCTTCAACTACAGATGAAGCCTCCCCTAACGATCAGTACAGTTCACAATCCTGAGAAGACTCCGTTAAAACGTCAGCTGCGCTCCAGACACTCAAGAAATCTCTCACACAGCTCAAGCCCACCATCGATTTCATAGAGGGCGTTCACGAAGTGAGCGATGTGTGAGTCTTGTTGGTCGTCGGGGGTGACGTTGGTGAGGAAGTCCGTATTCGATAGGAAAAACACCACACGAATAATCCGCGCGTCGCGGTCGTCACGTTGGCTGCGATCCCAGTAGCCGGTTGCATCCCCATAGTTTCTGAATGCGGATTCTAAAGCCTTTGCAGTTATAGCACCGTCAAGGAAACCGAAGCCGCATTCCACCAGTGAGGCTACTGGTGCAGGGTCGGTGGCAAGCGGCACCACCTTGTCTTTTATAAAGGTGAGGACTGTGCGAATAAACGCGTCGTAGTTATCCATCAGGGTGCCGTCTTCAATGGCATCCACAATGTCGTTGAACCGACTAATCTCTTCAGGTTTCATCCCCACACTCCTTTAAACAAACAAGGAGGTTTTCTCACCGGGGAAATGGGTGTGAATTTTTGACCTGTGGTTTTGGGGTTTTGGCGGGTGTGTCGTAACAAAAG
>NZ_JAUNKC010000016.1 GCF_030532965.1 Corynebacterium sp. | reverse complement strand
ACCCCACCACCAACACACCCAAACAACCTAAGCTTTTGAAATGAGACCGCTATAGATACGTTTTTGTATTGATTGCTGACAATGATTGTGGCGTGAACTTCTTGTGCTTCAAACGTATCAGGGCGTGGCGTTTCAGGTAACTGTGCCGCCAGCAGTGAATCCTCAAGAACGTTGTACCGTTACGATTGACGCGAGTTTTGCGCCACTTACGAAACCCGGGGCAGTACACTTCAGCAAAAACTATGCTGATGGATTATCCGCGTGCTTTGCGTTGCAACACCCACTACACCCAGAAAACCACAGGTCAAAATGTCACAGGTACTTGTTGGTGAGAAAACTGAGATGTATTGAGATGGCTAGATGAGCCGTTGTTGGCGGGCGGCAGTGATGGCGGCGGTGCGGTTATCCACACCGAGTTTGGAGTAAATGTGCACCAGGTGGGTTTTGACTGTTGCCTCGGAAATGAACAGCTTGGCGGCTAGTTGTCGATTGCTCGCCCCCGATTCCAGTTCCTGGAGGATTTCGATTTCCCGCGCTGAAAGCGCTTCCCGTGGTTTGGAGATCCGGTTCATTAATGCGGTGGCCACGCCAGGTGCAAGGGTGCGTTCCCGTTTGGCGGTGGCGATGACGGCGTCATGCAAAACGTCTTCGGGGGCGTCTTTGAGCAGGTAGCCCATTGCGCCGGCTTCCACTGCGGCGACGATGTCCGCTTCGGTGTCGTAGGTGGTGAGAATGAGGACCGGGGGCACCGTTTTATCCTGGGCGAGAATCTTCGTCAGGGTGATGCCGTCGATGTCGGGCATTTGAATGTCGGTGACGACGACGTCGATGGCGGCGTCGACAAGCGAGGCCGGGGTGATGTCCTTACCGCTGGATGCCTCAGCCGCAACGGTGATGTCGGGAAAACTATCTAAAATTGCGCGCAACCCGGCGCGGACGACGGGGTGGTCGTCGATAAGCATGACGCGGATGGGGGTCATTTAGTCGTCTCTCCTACTTGTTAGCGGAATGCGGCAGGTCAGTGCCACCGCTTCACCGTCGTTTAGCCCAAACTCTACCGTCAAATTACCACCTAAGTCAGCTATGCGTTTTTTCAGGCCGGTGATCCCGAAGCCGGGGTCCGGGGTGTGATCGACGTGACCGTTGTCCATGACGTCGATGCTTACTTCCTCTTCCCAGATACCTACCGTTATTACCGCCTTCGTTGCGGTTGAATGTTTGTGAATATTGCTGATTGCTTCCTGAACGACGCGGATAATTGCGCGGGAGACGGGTTCGGGCACTGGGTGGTTTTCGTCGCCGACGACCTCAAGGCTGTAATCCCGGTCGATGCCGAGTGCGGTATCCCGGGCGGCGGCGCGCGCCACGACGCGCTGCAGTGCTTGCGGTAGCGGGTCGCTGAGGTCGGGTGAGGCGAGGTCGCGGACGAAGCGGCGCGCTTCGCTTAACGACGCCCCAGCCTGCTCATGTATCGTGTGCAATTGTTCGCGGGCGGTATCGGTGTCGCCATGCATAAGCTCGTTCTGGGCCGCCCGCGAAAGCAACAGGATTGAACTTAGCCCTTGAGCGACGGTGTCGTGTATTTCCCGGCTGAGCCGTTCGCGTTCCTCCAGTCGTCCTGCTTGGTGTTCCTTTTCGGCGAGTTCCTGTTGGGCGGCGATGAGCTGTTGGGATAGTTGCGTCTGGCGGTCGATTTCGCGCCCTAATGCTTGGTAGGTGAAGTACACGACGGTGGCGAAGATGGAGCCAACGCCAGGCCCCACCGCGGCTGAGGGGGTCCAGGTTTCCGGGGTCATGTACATGGGGATAAATGCGGCAAACGCCCAGCCCAGCGCGACGGCGAGGAGATTGATGGGTAGTGGGATGATGTGCAGGTAAATAAACGCCAGCGGAAAAAGAAGCCATACAAACGACGACGACACCGCGACCAGTGCTACCCATAGCGCTGTAACCAGTATCAACCACCAGGGTGCCAGGGTGGGTTGGGTGCGGAAGGTGGGGGTGCCGTTACTGGCGACTGCGCGTTTTTCCCAGGTTGTTCCCACGAGGTAGACGGCGGCAAGCACGCCAACCAACCCCAGCATGAGGAGGGTGTGGTGGGCGGAAAGCGGTTGTTTCCTATCGGCGAGGGTTTGGATGGCGCCGAGGCAGAGGAAAAATGCGAAGGACACGTGCAGGCCTACCCGAAGGAGAACCAGGATTCTGCGCAGTGGCGAATCCGATTGTTCCGGTGTGGGGGATGCGGTGCGGGAATTGAAGTGGCATGGAGTCACATGACTAACGCTAATCGGTTATTGGTGGTTTGGCGAGGTTGCCTGTGCTGCGGGCTGGTGGGCGGTTCCATTGGCTCTAGGGGTGGGCGTTGAGATCACCATTGGCGGCCAAGAAGTTCCGGTGAGCGCGATTCTGGTGGGGACCAGCCATGCGTCCGATAATTATTACGCCCATTTCCCTGTTATGTGGGTTGATACCACCACTTGGCAGGAGATTAGCCATACGGATGCAGTGGGAACGGTATTGCTTGTCGACGCCGCCACCGCCGACGTCTGGGACACCGAAGAGGTGGCACGGACTACGCAGCAAACGAGCGCTATCGTTACAGATCTCCCGGATTCGTTTGCCGGATTGGCGGCCTATAGTAGTGAACAAGGGTCGCTTCGGGCAATGCAGGGCTTTTTGTACGGCATATCTGCCTTGGTCACGATCGCATTTTTAAGCGTGTGGACGTTGCAGCGTTTCCGGGACATCGCAATTCTACGGGCGATGGGGGCGTCGAAACGCTACGTAGTGGTTGACGAGCTGACGCAATCGGCGATAGACGATGACACTCTGGCGCGGTCGCGCAGGGAAGAAATCGGAATCGTCTTCCAATCCCCTAACATGTTGGCTTCGCTTACCGTGCGGGAACAACTCCTGGTTACCGATCATATCCGTGGGCTGCGGGGACGGGAACTTACAGCCCGCAGGACCCGCGCCGACGAGTTATTGGCTGCGGTTGGGCTGCCGGGTTTTGGGGATCGTAAGGCCACAAAACTGTCCGGTGGTCAGCGGCAACGAGTAAATATTGCGCGCGCGTTGATGGGATCGCCTGCGGTGCTGCTTGCCGACGAACCAACGTCGGCGTTAGATCACCGGCTGTCGTCCGAAATCATCGAATTGCTCCGGAACATCACCGATGAATTCCAGCTCGCAACCCTGTTGATTACCCATGACCGCAGCCAATTGGCAGTAGCCGATACCGTGGCGGAAATGCGCGACGGCAAGCTGACGGTTCTGGACTAGATCGGTTCAGTTTTAGAAATCTCGGCGATGCGGGGACGGTACTCAATGATTTCCTTGCGGTAGAAATCCAGCCGACTGTCGTTATCCCACAACCGAATCATGGAGGCGCGGGCAGCGGTGCCGCCTTGGCCAATAGCCCGGAAGCAACGATTAGCCATTTCGGCTACTTCGCCTTCAAGACGCCCGGGATGCCCGCCGCTGAGAATCTCGCGGGCGATGGCTTCTTCGAGCCAGGTTTCAGTATCTTCTGGTAAATGTCGTAACACCCAGAAACGATCGTTATCGAAAAGCCCGTGGAATGATTCGATGTGTTCTGCCTGGTCCACTTCGGTAAACTCTCCGGTTTTGAAACTGCGAAAAAGTGACCGGATGGTTGCGGTGAAGGAACGAGCCTTCACTGGGCCGCCACCTGCGATGGTGGGGTCGTTGTGCGTATGCAGTAACATATCGTCACCTTTCTAGCGGCACATGGTGTGATTGCGCCGGGATTGGAACCGAGCGTAAATCACGCGCCTAGTTGGTTATGAAGCGGAAATTTTAATTACACACCCTAAAACCTTAAAGCAACCTTTGTTATTTGCGCAATTAATATAGTAGAAAATTTACTTGTTGTTAAGTCAATAATAGGACTTTCTTGTATGTGTAGCGAAAATTGAGAAGAAATTTTACCTAAGTTAACTGCGATACTTTCATTCGACTTCACTCCTCATCTTATAAGTTATTACTATTATGAGATGTATTAAACCGTACACGATTGCGTCTGGATACGTCGACAAGCGTGCGTGCATTAGACTTTGCAGCATCAAGAGCACGACGTGAAAGGACGCTAAGTTTCGTGACCGAAACCGCCACCACTGAAGCTACGGGCGCGACAGGGCCCGAGCGAGCAGAAGCCATTTTTAGAGCCACCAGTGGAAAACCCCTCAACGCGCGCGAATTTGCAGCGCTAGTCGCCAATATCTCCAGCGCAGCCTCCGCGACCGCTAAGGCTTCTGCTGCGGCTGCGGGTGCCACCGGGTCCTGCGGCCGACCGCTCATTCTCAGCCCCGTTGAACAGGGATTTCGGCTAGCGGCGGCACCTCGGCCGAAACGCCCGCAGGACATCGAAATGGATTTCGCCGTCCGCGACATTGACGATCAAGCTCTCTGCACGGTGCTAGATACCTTATTTGACGCCGAGCAAAACCTCACCGATCTGCCGCACGCAGCCCAGCAACCCTTAGCCCATGCGGCCCGAATCCTCAGCAAGAAGCGCAATGTATTCGAAGTAGAGATTCGCCAGCGGGCTCAAGAATCCACAACCTACACTGGCGATCCGGAGCACGCCCAAAACCTGGTGACGGAATTTAAAATGGAGAAAAAATACGTCAATGTTATAAATGGGACGTACATTTTCGACGGATTTAAGGACTCCAGCGATACTGTATTTTTACTTATCGAAAACACATCCTATGCCGTTCACGCCGACGATGAGTTATTAAAAACAGTCGCTGGAATGTTGGGCAGTTCCCCCCAACCGTTAAAGCTTGATTGTGAAATCGAGGAGACAGTGCTGGATAAGCCGGGACGCAAACCCCATATCAGTCGGCGACTGCTGAGCGCCTGTATTGCGGAAACGACGAAAATCGGAGAGCAGTTTTCGTTAATCTTCTAGACCGCCTGACTACGGTTGCGACCGAATACCCAGGTGGAACTTTCGCGTACTACACTGTTTACCCATGACGAATCCGAGCGAGACACCAGCACATCGATATACCCCAGAATTGGCTGGGGCGATCGAAGGAAAATGGCAAACATTTTGGCGCGAAAACGGCACCTTCCAGGCACCTAACCCGGTAGGGACGTTGGCCGACGGTAAGGACGTGCCCAGCGAAAAGCTCTTTGTTCAGGACATGTTCCCCTTCCCGTCGGGCGCTGGCTTGCATGTCGGTCACCCGCTTGGATACATCGCAACGGACGTCTACGCCCGGTATAACCGCATGCTGGGCAAGAACGTGCTGCACACCTTGGGTTACGACGCCTTCGGTCTGCCAGCCGAACAGTACGCCATCCAAACTGGCACCCATCCGGCGGTTAAAACCCAAGAGTCCATCGACAACATGGAGCGGCAATTAAACCGGCTCGGGTTAGGTCACGATAAACGACGCGCGATCGCAACCACCGATGAGGAGTTCTACCGGTGGACGCAATGGATCTTCCTGCAAATTTTCAACGCGTGGTTCGATGAAGAATCTCAGAAAGCACGACGGATTGCCGAATTAATCCCGCTGCTGGAATCCGGGGCGCGGGAAATCCCGGCCGAATTAGTCGAAGAGTTCGGCACGGCCGACTTCACCGCGATGGATCGGGTGCAACAAGCAAAGGTTATCGATCACTACCGCCTGGTGTACCAGTCCCATTCCATGGTGAATTGGTGCCCGGGTTTGGGCACGGTTTTGGCCAATGAAGAAGTAACCGCCGATGGTAAGTCGGAGCGCGGAAACTTCCCGGTATTCCGCAAGAAGCTAAGCCAATGGATGATGCGGATCACCGCCTACGCCGACCGCCTTATCGACGATCTCGACTTGCTGGATTGGCCGGAAAAAGTGAAAAACATGCAGCGCAATTGGATCGGTCGATCCCGGGGCGCTGAGGTGGATTTCTCCTGCCAAGGTGAAAAACTCACAGTGTTTACCACCCGCCCCGATACGTTATTCGGTGCCAGCTACATGGTTCTGGCGCCGGAGCACGAGCTTGTCGACGCCATTGTCGCTGGTGGTACCGGCACCTACGAGGGTATTGACGCCCGTTGGACCTATAACTGCGCCACCCCCGCCGAGGCGGTGGCCGCGTATCGCGCCGCGATTGCCGCGAAAAGCGACGTGGAGCGGCAGGAAAACAAGGATAAAACCGGTGTCTTCCTCGGTGCTTATGCCATCAATCCGGTCAACGGCGCAGAAATTCCGGTCTTTATCGCCGACTATGTCTTAACCGGTTACGGTACTGGTGCCATCATGGCGGTACCAGCGCACGATAGCCGCGACTTTGAATTTGCAACGATCTTTGGCCTGCCCATCCTGCCGGTCTTGGACGGCGACGTGAGCGAAGAACCATTCGTCGGCGATGCGGCGCATATCAACTCCGCCAATGACGACGGTCTGGACCTCAACGGCATGGACACCCCGACTGCGGTGAACGCCGCTATCGACTGGTTGGTTGCCCGGGGCCTTGGCGCCGAGAAAATCCAATACAAGCTGCGCGACTGGTTGTTTGCCCGGCAACGCTACTGGGGCGAACCGTTCCCGGTGGTCTACGATTCTGACGGAATTGCGCACGCCCTGCCAGAATCCATGCTGCCGGTGGTATTGCCGGAGGTGGAAGACTACAAGCCAGTGGCCTTCGACCCAGAAGATAAGGATTCCGAACCGCAGCCACCGCTGGCCAAAGCCACTGAATGGGTGGAAGTGGAATTGGATCTAGGTGATGGCCTGCAGAAATACCGGCGCGATTCCAACGTCATGCCGCAGTGGGCTGGTTCCTCCTGGTACCAGCTGCGCTATATTGATCCGCTGAATGCGGAAAAATTCTGCGATTTGGAAAACGAAAAGTACTGGACCGGGCCACAATTCGACGGCGACTCCGGCGGCGTCGACCTGTACGTGGGTGGCGTGGAACACGCTGTACTCCACCTTTTGTACTCCCGGTTCTGGCATAAAGTACTGTTCGATCTTGGCTTCGTCAGCTCGCGTGAACCATACCGACGTCTGTACAACCAGGGCTATATCCAAGCCTTTGCATATACCGATTCCCGTGGCGTCTACGTTCCGGCCGCCGAGGTGGAAGAAAAAGACGGCAAGTTCTATTACAACGGCGAAGAAGTGACCCAAGAATACGGCAAGATGGGTAAATCGCTGAAGAACTCCGTGTCGCCGGACGAAATCTGCGATGGTTTCGGCGCCGACACGCTGCGCGTCTACGAGATGGCGATGGGGCCATTGGATACCTCCCGGCCGTGGGCAACCAAAGATGTCGTGGGTGCACAACGGTTCCTGCAGCGGCTGTGGCGACTGGTGGTTTCTGAGGAAACCGGCGAGCTGGCGGTCACCGACGCCCCGCTTGACGACGCCACCAATAAGGCGTTGCATCGGGCTATCGCTGGTATCCGGGACGACTATGCCAATTTGCGGCTCAATACGGTGGTCGCGAAGGCGATCGAATACGTCAATTACCTCACCAAACAATTCCCCGGTGGTGCGCCTAAGGCTGCGGTTAGCCCGCTGGTGCAGATGATTGCCCCGGTCGCGCCGCATATCGCTGAGGAGCTGTGGCAGCGGCTTGGCCATACGGACACGATCACCTTTGTGCCTTTCCCCACGTTCGAGGAGAAATGGCTCGTCGACGATGAGATCGAATTGCCGGTTCAGATTAACGGCAAAGTCCGGGGCCGGATTATGGTTGCGACTACCGCCTCCGAAGACGAGATTGTTGCTGCGGCATTGGCGAACGAAACAATCCATACCCATACCGACGGCAAGACTGTAATCAAGCAGATCGTCGTTCCCGGCCGCATGGTGAACCTGGTGGTGAAATAGCTTAAGCTTTTAGCAGTTCATCCCACTTTTCGCCTAACCACCCCGCGCGTGATTTATTTGCCGCGGGGTGTCTTTGTTGGAGCTGAAAGGTCAGGTTAGCGGCTTGTGTGACAGGCGGCGACGCACTAAAACTGCCAACGATTGGCCGGGCAGCGCTGTGAGCAGGAATGCTGATAGAAACGAGCCACGGTTGTAAACTCTGGGCATGAATTTTCTTAAAGATAAAACGTTAACGACTATCGCCTTAGGCGTCACCACGGTGGTGATCCTCGCCTTGACCATGCTTAAGGCATTTTATCGAATAGGTTACCTGTGGTTACCGGAGCGGCAGCGGGTGAGAAAGCTCGAATGGCAACCGTTCGACATGATCCTCAACTCAAAGAACTGGTTCGCTCCTGTTTTTGAAACCGTTGGAAACATCCTGCTTTTTATCCCCTTCGGCCTCCTAGTCTTTGTTATTCTCCACCAATCGAGCCGGTTTTCCGCCTGGTCCCGCGGCCGATTGGCGGCGGTGAGCATCGCCGCCGGTGCGGCGTTCAGCTTTCTGATAGAAACCGCGCAGTATATTTTCGCGCTTGGCCGTTCGGACGTCGACGACCTGTGGTGCAACACCTTAGGCACCATTCTCGGGGTGGTTGTAGCCGTGGTGGCGGGGCCGCATCGCTACCGATTGTGGTGTTGGATCGCCTTAGCCGCCGCCGTGGTTTTCGGCATCATTGTTTCCTACGGAGAGCAGCTTGGCGACGCCCCACGGGTGGGCGCCCTCATGCGGTGGGCGGGCATCCCATGGCGTTAAAAAATCGTTTACAACCGGAAAAAATACCACGCTAAATCCGTCGTGAAATTACACCAACGTGAGTAATAAAACCTCAGCTGACACGAACTGGATAAATCGTGAAATTTCGGGGTTTTTCCGGCATTAGCTGAATGGAATCCTTAGGTGAATGAATTTCACTATCTGGAGCGGTTGACGTTAGCAACTGTGCGACGGACGTTATTGTTGCCGGGGGTGAAAAGCTATGGGATTTCCATGGGGATAAATGGAAAAATACGGTCGAATCTCGCTGGTTCGGGGAAATCTCTGAGGTTATTGTTGCAGATGTGATTCGATTGCGAACGATTGTGAATCCGACTTTTGAGTGGTTGGTTTGTTATCTAATCACGTCTTTTCGTCATAATTTTTTCGATTGGCTATTTTTTAATGCGCATCATCTCCGACGGGTGACGGTAGGTAATTCTTCGCTGCCGCATGCTCGTGTTAAATCTATTTATGCTAATAAATGGATTGTTTAGACACGAGAAATGCGGAGGGAAAACGCTAAAGTAATTCGGCGGTACTACCGATTGCTTAGTCGGGCAGTCGCCGCCGGGATGGCCGAAGCGATGCGGGAGGCGGAAGTGGGCGCGACGCCGAATTCAGTGTGGGCGGATAGCCAAGCGGCATCGGCGCATAAGTGAACCGCGATGGCAATCGCTTCCGCCAACGGTTTGCCCTGGGCGGCATGGCGGGCCAGCCACGCCCCCATCACGCCAGCCAGGACATCGCCGCTACCAGGAGTTGCCGACCACGAATGCCCAGCGTCGATGCTGGTGATTGGCCCATGTGGCGGGGCGATGAGGGTGCGGCGTCCCTTAAGAACAATGATTACGCCGAGCGCCTGCGCCGCTTCGTGACATGCGGCGAGTCGATTGGTGGTGGCCGGTTCTGGAATACCGATAGCCGCCACCAGGGTGGCGAATTCGCCGTCGTGTGGGGTGAGCACTGTTGGGTGCTCCCGGTGCCGCAGGGCGTCGATAAGCTGAGTGCTTTTAGCTAATAACCGTATGCCATCGGCGTCGATAAGCAGCGGAATCGGGCGGCGAATCAGGTCTAATAATTCGGTTTCAGTCGCTCCGCCGGGCCCAGCCACCCACGCCTGGACTTTACCAGCGGTGGCGAGGCTACTGGCGATCACCTCGGGAATTGCATGCAATACGAACTCACGCGCCGCGCCGACGTAACGCACCATGGCAGGTGTAGCACACACCGCACCGGCAACACACAAAACGCCCGCGCCCGGATATAGCTCGCTGCCTGCTAAAAGTCCCACCACTCCCCCGCTGTACTTATGATCCGTCGGTTGGGGCTCCATCGAGCCGATTGGAGGGATGGTAGGAATGGGGGCCACGGTATCGGGCCATGCGTGGGCCGCCGGTACCGCGCGGTATGCATACACCCGCGGACCGTCCATTGCGTGCAATGATTCGGCGATCCCGATGTCAGCCACAACCACGTCGCCACAATACGCTGAGACGGTATGGGCAAACCGTAGCGCCCCAAACGTGACGGTCACATCAGCGGTGATATGCGGCCCAAATGGATCGCCAGTATCGGGGGAAATGCCACTGGGGACATCAACCGCGAGTACCTTAGCGCCTGCCGCAACCATGGCGTCGACCACGCCAGCCAATTCGGGTGCTAGTCCTGTCGATAGCCCCAGTCCCGCAATAGCATCGATCACGACATGCACCGGCGATGTGGGGGCGTCGACAAGCACTCCCCCAGCGGCGTGGAACGCTTCAGTGGCGCGCGGCAACGTCGAACCCGACGGGCTGGTCGCCATCGCCTCGACCTGCACACCAGCTTCGGCGAGAAACGCACCCGCGTACAAGCCGTCGCCACCGTTCCCGCCGGAACCAGCGAGAATGAGCACACGCGGCGCGGCGATCCCCGACACCAGGCTCAGCGCAACGTCGGCGACGGCGCGGGCGGCTTGCTGCATCAACCCGTCCGGCTTTGCGCGCTCGGCGGTAGCGACCACGGGTTCTTCGGCGGCGCGGATGGCGGAAACGGAATAGGCGGTATGAATCGAAGGGTGCATACCCTTAGCCTACTGCGATTAACCCTTCTGGCAGGTTGGACACCAAAAAAGATTCCGGCCCGCTAGCTCGGTGGCCGCAATCGGCGTGCCGCAGATGTAACACGGTTGCCCCGCGCGCCGGTAGACGTACACTTCCCCGCCGTGGTCGTCTTTCCGGGGTGGCCGACCCATGGCCTCCGGGGTGTGCTCGGGCCGCACGGTGTCGATACGGCCCGAATCAACGCCTTCTGCCATAAGCGCCACCAAATCCGCCCAGATCTCCGGCAGCTGCGTGCAGTCACGCCCCGGAAGCTCGGGGTTGATTCCCAATCGGAACAAGGTTTCTGCGCGGTAGATATTGCCAACGCCTGGGAAAAGCGACTGATCCATTAATAGCGCCGCGATGCTTTTCGACGACCTCCCTACCCGTTCGAACACTCCGCTTGGATCGGCATCTGCACGCAGCGGATCGGCCCCGAGCTTGGCGATAGCCGCCTGCTGTTCCTCCTCCGTTATAAGCCGACACCACTGGGGTCCGCGCAAGTCGGCTGCGATTGCGTCGGTGGCGATCCGCAACCGGATAATTCCCGTGGTATCGGCGGGTGATCCGAACCGAAAACTCCCGATAAGGCCCAGGTGAATGTGGATGATATGAAACGGTGAAGGGTTGGCGAAGGCGACGAAAAGGTGCTTACCCACCGCAGTTGCCGTGTCGTAGTCGCTGCCATCAAGGCGGGCTGCTTCGGTAGCGAACCGGCCTTGTGGCGAACTAACAGTTGGCGCGGTGTTGGTAAATGCCGCGTTCAGATCACGGGCAAGACGGTGAATGACATGGCCTTCGGGCATGGTGGTTAAGTGTAGCGGGTCGATGGAAGATGTGGGAAGGTGAGGAATTGGAGGTGCGGATTTCCGGGTTGCCGCCTCCGGTCAAAACGTGAATAAAACTATTACAACTTAATTAACCAGATGATTAAAAAGGGGGATTTATAAGTATTTTAAAAAAATTTTTCCAATAGCAAATTTACCGATTGAAATTTTGGCCATTACATCGGTTTTAAAGTCATGATTTCTGCATACAAGTTGTAGAAGATGGGAAAAATCACTGTGCACCTATGTGGCGGGATATCCGATTGTGTGGCTGCGGCAAAATTGGGGAATGACCGGCACTAAAGTATCTTTTGCCAATCCAGTGCAGCCGGAGCGGGGTTAAAATGTGGGGGTAGTCGGTGTGTCGGTGAGGGGCTAATCACATAGAGGGGAACGCATGCGAGGTTGCGGGATTTTTCTTAGTTTTTCCATATTTTCCATTTGCTGAAATCTTTGCATTAATCCCGATTGCCCAGGGGCTAATGTCGTGAATCCGCAGCTCATTGTTATAATTTTGGACAGGAAGCCGTAATTAAAAAAATCGCAAAACGGTAACTTTTGCCAATTAAGCAAAGATTTTTATATGCATTTAGCCGTCGTTTGGCGCTTCTTGTTTTTATGAGGAGATTATTGTGTCAACACAACAACGCCCACGTATTCGATTACCGCTAGGTGCCTACGCGGCCATCACCATTGTGTCGATGGCTGCCATGGCAGCGGTATGGGGCTGGTTAACCACCAGCGCATCGAATGACTCAGGGGCAGACACCACCGTGCCGGTGATCCTTGGCATCGTGTTGTTAATTGTCGTAGCCATTGGGGTATTTTCCCAAGGCAAACCCTGGCAAATGTTGGTGAATATGTCCCCCACCGCGTTGTTGATGATCGTATTCCCCATCATTTTGCAGCAGCTAGGGCAACAAATCATCATCGTCTTGATGGTCGCAGTTACCGTCCCGTGGGCTAGTAGCGCGGCGGTGATGCCGGTTTACGAACCGCTGGTGCGCTACAGCCGCGACGATCGCCCTGCCTTCTACAAAGCATTCGCCAGATTGTGGCCAACCGTCACCATTGTGTCGTTGATCCCCCTGGTGTTTTTCACCACGGTCATGTCGGGAATCACCGGTTGGGGATTCGATAAAATCTGGCTCTATATCGTTGGCCTGCTCTCGAATCTCATCTTCGCGCATTCGCTTATCCCAGCACAGGAAACCCGCCGGTACAGCTTCGTTTTCGCGGGGTGGTTTGCCTACGCGGCGGGCCTATTCCTGTTCCCGCACCTCTGGTTTGTCGTGCCGCTCATGGGCGTTATTCCGCAGTTGGTGTTGATGGGACGGCAGCTATCCGGCCTGTTTCGCCCGATGCGCATGGATCCAAAATTGGCATTGGTGCAGACGATTTATGGCTTCCTCATCGGTAGCGTGCTGTGGGCAGACAAGTTCTTTTTAATCGCATTGCACCCAACTGAGATTGACATTTTCATGGTGTATGTCGCCCTCGTGCCGATTGTTGTGGCCTTGGCGATGTACTACACCACCCAGTACCCGGTGCTGGAAAGCAGCTTTCAACGCCTCATCCGAGGGGTCAACGAAACGCCGCTTAATAAACTCGATACCGATATCGTCATCGCGCAGCGCAACCTGGCGGTATCGGCGGTCGGGACGATTTGCGTCAGCACGGTCACCGGTCTTGGAATCATGTTGCTCAGCCCAGCGTTGGGGTTGCAGCACAATCTAGAAAGCTTGTTACTGTTCCTGCTTCCCCCCATGCTTTTGAGCTTGTATTTGGGAACGATGCAGCTGTCCCAGATGCAACGCACCTTCGATGCGGCTATGTGCGGTGGCATTTATGTTTTGTTTGTAGCAATGGGATTCGTGCTGTTTAACCAAGTAGTGGCACTCATTATCGCGATGGTGTTTTCCGCAGTCGCGGCAGTCCTTGCAGTGCGTCGCGTCGTCAAGAGCGTCGCGGATGCTCCTTATGAACTCTTCTGGCAGAAGGCGGTGGCTTGGTGAGCTCAACCATTTATCGTTTCCCCGGCGAAGACAAACCACTCGAGATGGTCGATGTCGCCATCGTGATGGAATCAACCTACCCGTACCTCAAAGGCGGGGTGTCGGCAGTGGTGCACGACATCATCACCCACAACCCCGACCTCAGTTTCGGCATTCTGCACATCGCGTGGGACTCCAAATCCCCCAGCGAAGACCTCTATGGTGTCCCAGAAAACGTCAAATGGGTTGACATGATGTACCTCTCGCTGGAAGAAACCATCGAAGACTTCAAGCAAGCATGCAACGATCCGGTATCCTCCAAGCAGGTCAAACAGCTTGTCGACGCCATCCGGTCCACCATCGCCGGCGATTATGCGCCGATGCGCCAGCTTTACGACGACGCAATGAACCCCCAATCCCGCAAATGGCGCCTGTGGTCAGTGCTCAGCCACCGGGATTTAATGCGCGCCGCAGTAGAAGCCGCAGGCGACACCGACGACATCACGCTTGGCGAATTATTCTGGCTTATCCGCGATCTATTCTCGCTTGCCTATACCCTGCTTGACCGGATCAATCCGCCAGCCAAGGTGTACCACGCACACACCACTGGTTATGCGTCGCTGGTGGGGGCTACCGCCGCAATCCAAAACGGTGGCAAGTTCTTCCTGACCGAACACAACCTATACGTGCGCGACACCGTTAACGACTTATTGCAACGCGACATGAATCTGCCGGTGACCATGAACTCCCCTCGGGAACTGGCCACCAATACCTTTGAACGGTTCTGGTCCAGGTGGTGGGTGGAATTAGGTGCCATGCTTTACACCGAGGCCGCGCACATCACCTACCTGTATCCACAGGCGGTCACCGAAGCTCAAGACCTCGCGGGCGATCGGTCAAAGTCGGAAATTCTGCCCAACGGAATCGTGTGGGAGGAATTCGAGTACCCCAGGAATCGTCGAAAAGAAGCAAATGCCAACCTCGACACCAAGGCTATCTGGCGCTTTGCCTGCATCGCCCGGGTTGTGCCGATTAAAGGCATCATCGAGCTTATCGACGCCGTAAAAATCCTCAAAGACAACGGCTACGACAACATCAAAGTCGACGTCCTCGGCCCCACCGATCACCTGCCCAAATACTATCAACGCTGCCTAGCGCACATTAAAGAACTAGATTTGGAAGACCGCGTGGTGCTGCGCGGAACCGTGAACGTCCGTGACGTCCTGCACGATTACGATGCGCTTGTCCTCTCAAGCTTCAACGAGGGCCAACCCATCGTGGTTTTGGAATCCATGGTGATCGGCCTGCCTGTAATCGGCACGCTGGTCGGCGGCATGGATCAACTTGTGACTGACATACTTACCGACGAAAACGGAAACGACATCCTCCCCTGCGGCGACCTGGTGCAACCCGGCGACAGCCAAGGATTAGCCGAAATGATGGTTCGGCTGACCCAAAATCCGAAGACCTATCTCGAATGGCACCACAATGCCCTCGAACGGATCAAAACCATCTTCCTCATGCCGCAAGTAATGGCACGCTACAACGCTATCTACCGGCGACTTGGGGCTGGCACCAGCGGCGTTCGCACCGCTGACCTCGCACGCGGGCCAGAAGACATCCACGACATTGCCGAGTGGGTATGGGATAAGTATCCTAGGCAACACCAATTCAAGAAGAACTCTGGTGGTGGTGGTTATCAACGAGCCTAAACCGCGCCCCCGCCTGGCGTGGATTCGATACGGATTTCCCATTTCCGACTGGCAACTCAAACGCGCAGTCGGAAACTTCCGGGTTGCCATACTTCAACCCTGGGAAACGCAGATCGCCGAGAAGCTTAAACAAGCCGATCCGGCGATGACCGTGCTCGCCTACAAGTGCCTCTCCTCTGTCCGCGACTACGAACCAGGCCCGGTGTATTCCTCCGGAATCAGCCCTGCGCAAGCCACCGAACTAGGCACTACTGCCGGTGTCGCCGACTGGGAAGGCTACGGCGGCCATAACCAGCAACAGGTATGGAACCCCACCTACCAACAAGCATGGGTCGACAGCGTCGTAACGGAGATAGCCGCAAGCCCCTTCGATGGCGTCATGGCGGATAACGACGTATGGGAAGACTACTACGGGCACGGCCTCGACATGGACCAAACCCGCGCCGGGCTAGAAACCATCATCAACCAGGCGGGAACCGCGCTCAATGAGCAGGGAAAAATACTCGTGCCCAATATTGCGGAATCCCGGATGCAAGAAGGTCGCTGGCACCGACACTCCCGATACGGCGGCGGCTATGAGGAATGCTGGCTGGGATGGGGCAGCTCCGGCGACGGCTGGCTCAGCGTGGACCACTGCCTGGACCAAGTAGCCGCCATGGATGACGACGGGCTGATCATCGCCCGTGTTCCCGGCTCCACCAAGAATTACACCCACCACCTGCGGCTTGCTTTCGCCGCCGCATGGGTATTCCTCCCCCATCGCGACATAGCTGTCAGCGCCACCGGTCACGATAAATACAACGGAATTCCGCTATTTCCCGACATTGATTTGGGGGAAATCGAAAGCGACATTCAGCGCGAGGGTGACACCTTCATGCGGAAATTCCAGAACGGCGAAGCCTTTGTCAATCTAGGCGATGAAATGAACGAACACGGAATGCCGCCGAAGACCGGAAAGCTTGTTACGTGGGGATAACTCAGCTCTGAAATTCAACCCGGGAGTCAGCCTATCAATGCCGAATTGGCTATAAGGAAGAAATATGGACGACGTGTAGCGTTTTTGAATATAATTATCCCCATTTGGTCGCTTTTGCTACACGCTGCATGTCGTCATGCAAATTTCCTTTTGTTTTTGCTGTATGTGTCATCAGCTTTCTCGCTCGGCAAAGGGGGCCCTGGTTTTAGGCGGCTTCGTTTCTAACTGGGGTGGAGGTTGGTTGGGATCTACGTTCCAGGTTTGCGATTATCTCACGCACCATTCCTGCTCCGATTTCTGTGGGTCGAAACCGTAAAAATGTAAACCCTTGTCGTTGTAACAGCCGTTCCCTCCGGCGTTCTGCCATGAGGGTATGTTGGGTTTTGTAGATGTACTTTGAGTCTCCATCGATTTCGACAATGCACCAACCGTTAATGAGAATGTCTGGGTATTTCGGACCCTCGGAAGTGTTGATCCGCTTTTGGATCTCGATGCTCTTTATTTGAGGGGCTTCACCTCGAATTTTGGCTTGAACTAATAGCCAGCGTGCGTGTGTTTCGTGCACACTTTGCGCACCAACCTCTAGATGTTCCAATGCTAAATGCGCTGTTGGGATTCCTCGCAGCCGTGGCATGTCGGCAGTGGCTAGTCGAAAGTAGTCCGCAGAAATCCCTCGTGTAGATAATAACTGGGACTGGATAGCTGCCTCGGCGAAGGCTAGCCCTTCTGCGGGGCCATAAAAACGGCATAGATCCACAAAGGTGCGAGCGGGTGCTGTAATTGCGATTCCGTCGCAAAACATGATGTTTTTCTCTGGCAGAATGCCCGACCTCATGGTTGTGCCCAATGGCCAACGGCTGCGTGCGGTAGGGCGGGTGGCACCACGCAGAAAAATGTCAAACTTTTCCATCCCCTTTGCTTTGCCTAGGAACGGGATGCCAAGTATAGCTGCTGCCCCGTGAGTTCCCATTACGGCTGTTTTGCGGGATGAGGCGATTAGGAGTGCACGTAGTCTAAGTCGTTCCCATGGAGGTATATCGGCGAATGCTTCTTGGTCAATGATATGTGTTGCGCTTAATCGTACGTAATTGACGTTATCTGGCAGTTTTTTAATAGCGTCAGCATTACTGCGTGCGAGGGATCTTAAGTCAATTATCGGGTAGGTAGAGCTGAGGGATTTAGCGGGATGGTTCATGTATTAATTATGCTTTCTGCAGCAAAGATTTGCATGCGTGGGGGTGGTGTGGAGATCCTGCTATTCCCTATTAATTGGCCTAAAATTATTCGGATTCAATATGGACGACATGTAGCGTTTGTAAATATATTTATTTGCAGGTGGTCATGTTTGCTACTGGCTACATGTCGTCATGCAAAAATATTTATATACCGATAAGGGGTGAGCCCGTCTTGATTTTGTATTCATGGCTACCTGCTCCCTATCAAATGGGGTGCAATCCGCCGGTTAGGCACTTTAATATCAGCGCACTAGGCTAACAATCATGACCGTTGGCAAAATCCTCCTCTATTACAAGTTCACTCCTATTTCTGACCCCAAGGCAGTCATGCTCTGGCAGCGTGAATTGTGCGAACTCTTGGGGCTAAAGGGCCGTATCCTCATCTCGGAACACGGCATCAACGGCACCGTCGGCGGCTCCATGGAAGCCTGTAAAAAATACATCCGGAAATTCCGGGAATACCCAGGGTTTAGGGGCACCGAGTTCAAGTGGTCGGAAGGCGGAGCTGAGGACTTCCCCAAACTCAGCGTCAAAGTCCGCGACGAGATCGTGGCGTTCGGCGCGCCGGGGGAGCTGAAGGTCGACGAAAAAGGCGTGATTGGCGGCGGCGTTCACCTCAAGCCGGAAGATGTGAACAAGCTGGTTGAGGAGCGCGGCGATGAGGTTGTATTCTTCGACGGGCGCAACGCGATGGAAGCGCAGATTGGCAAGTTTAAGAATGCCGTCGTACCTGATGTTCGTACCACCCACGACTTCATCAAGGAGCTGGAATCAGGCAAGTACGACTGGATGAAAGATAAGCCCGTCGTGTCGTACTGCACGGGCGGAATTCGGTGTGAGATTCTATCGTCGCTCATGCTTAATCGGGGTTTTAAAGAGGTCTACCAGATCGACGGCGGCATTGTTCGTTACGGCGAAAAATATGGCAACGATGGGCTATGGGAAGGCTCGCTGTATGTGTTCGACCGTCGGATGCACATGGAATTCGGCGCCGGCGTCGACGACCCAGGTTTCATCCAATTAGGGCACTGCAAATGCGGTCAACCGACCAATAAATTCGAGCATTGCATCAACGAGGATCACTGCCGGGAATTGGTGTTGATGTGCCCAGAGTGCTACGAGAACGTCGCAACCCGTCACTGCGGGCGTGAAGAATGCATCGCGGTGGCGCAGGCGGCAGCCGCCGTGTAGCCGATTGCTTGTCGACGCCGACCCGGTGCGTTCTACTTCGCGTGGATCTCAACCTCCCCGGTGGTGGCGTCGTCAAGCATAACCTGCACGGATAAGTACATATCCGGCAGGAACGTGGGCGAGAGGATAATAAAAACAACATCCTCCGGCCACGCCTCGATCTTCTCAACCCGCAGGTCTGCTGCTAATTCGTCGTGGTCTTTTTCCGTCGGCACGTAATCGGACTGGCAATAACAGGCCTCGTTGACCTCCACTGCCACTGAACGCATAAATCCGTTCAGGTTCATTCCCGCCAGAAACCGCTCAACGGTGGCATCATTTTGCCCCTCATGACAAATAATCGGTGCCATCGACTTTTTCTCCCGCTCATTCAGCTTTTTGCTTGGATACTGGGAACAATACACAATTGATAGTTGGGCACGAAGGGAAACATGAAAATCATCATTTCGGAATGCACTGACACGAAACGATACCTCCTGGCGCGGAAAGACTTCCCGAGAATCAGCCGACGTGTTCGCCGCACACTCGCGGCTGCAAAACGCGGAACCTCGTGTGCGGAAATGGAATTGCGAGTGGAACCAGGCGGGGAAGTGGCAGTGGCTTTCGATGGCTGCCCGATAGCTACGCTGGCGCACCGACCCGCCGAGGCGTGGTGGCGGCTTATCAACGAAATGGCACGTAGAAAGGTCACACTCTGTGCCACTGTTGTCATGGCCGAACATACATGGTGGGTGGAATTGCCCAGCATAGAAGCGGCGATTGAGACGATTAACCACACCAACGTGCAGATTAGTTATGAGGATTTCTAACGCTTTTCGACGCTGGCAGGGTGGAATGGCCTGCGGCATAAGGCGTCGAAAAGCGTGAACATAACCTATGCCTTGAATACGGACGTTTCTTGGAAACGTTCCTCATGTGTTTCAACGTGCGCTGTTTCTTTCGATAACCAAATTGCGGCGGAGGAAATGACAAACAGCACGGTGGCATAAATTGCGACAGGGGTGAGCCCTGACGTTTCAGAAACGAGGCGATTAGCAATTAACGGGGCGGTGCCAGCACCCAGAATCGAAGCAACCTGGAAGGAAATTCCGGCACCGGTGTACCTGTGCGCGGCGTCGAATTTCTCGGAAAGGAACGCGCCGATGGGGCCGTATTGCGCAGGTTGGACGACACACACCATCAAAATGAGGCCGGGCCAGATCAAAGTCGGATTTCCCGATTCGATCATGTTAATAACAATCCACAGTCCCGCCACAGAAATAATGCCACCGGCGAGCATGACGCGCCGTCGTCCGAATTTATCGGATAAAAAGGCCAGGTATGGCATGACGAAGATGGCTATGAAGGAGCCGATGGTGACCATCATCAAACCATCTGCCCGTGAAATAGGTGCAGCAGAGTTTTCGGTTGCTTTCACGATATACGGCACCATAAACGAAGCTTGAAGTCCCTGGATAAACAGACCAGCCATTCCTGCAAGAGAACCCAGTACCAGTTCTTTCGGTGAATCCTTCAACATTTTGACAAGGGGAACGCCAGTATGCACCTCGCCGCGTTGACGTGCAGCTTCAAATTCGGGAGATTCAGTGACGCGGGAGCGCAGGTAGAGGCCGAAGATAACGATGCCAGCGGAGAACAGGAATGGTACCCGCCAACCCCAGTCGGTTATGAAATACTGCTCCGGATTGGCGAAATTGTCACCGGAAATAATGGAGAATACGGAAAGCACCAGGGTAGAGAGAACCGCGCCAGCTGGGCCACCGGCGATGGCTAAAGAAGCACCAAAACCCTTGTTTTCTTCCTTGGAATGTTCCATCGCCATCAGCGTTGCGCCAGCCCATTCGCCGCCCACGGCGAGACCTTGCACGGTCCTTAGCACCACCAGCATGATGGGGGCGGCGATGCCAATTGATTGGGCAGAAGGCATTAATCCGATAGCTACAGAGACGATCCCCATGGTGAGCAGGGTGATGACCAAGACATTCTTGCGACCATACTTGTCGCCGAAGTGCCCGAAGGCCATCGAACCGATTGGGCGTGAGATATAGCCGATCAAAAGGATGGCGAAGGACAAAGTGGTGCCCATGGTGGGAGAGAGATTACCGAAGAAAAGCTGCGGAAACACCAATCCCGCGGCGGCAGCGTAGAGCAAGAAATCGTAGTATTCGACAGTGGAACCGAGGAAGCTTGATAAGACCGCACGACGGCGTTCTTTGGGGTCATCGCTACCGACGATGACGGTAGACCCACTGGCGGGACCGTGGGGATTGAGTTCTAAATCTTGCGATTGGGCAGACATAACACATCCTTAAAGTGTGATCTGGACTACATAATTAATGTGAGGGTAATGCCTGTTTCCCTGCGAACAGAAAAGTCGTTCCGCCCAATGGCACAAGGGTAAAAATGCGATGTGAAATGCGGGTTTATTGCAGGTCAACTGGGGGAGTGGTGCGATAGTGAGGAGTTGTCAACGGGAACAAAAATCCGCCTCAGATGGCAGTGGCGATCTGAGGCGGAGAATGAATAAGAGAAGTTTTACGTCTTGCGAGGCGGGACCGTATATGTCGTAACGACTTTCGCCAACACTGAATCGTCTTCTGAGGACACAACTGTTGTATCAGTCACGATGATGGTTCTCCCGGCGCGAACGATTGTTGCAGTGGCAATCGCATCGCCGGATTTTTTATTGGAGACAACGTTAACCGAGGAGCTCACCGCCAACGGGAAGGTTCCTGGTTCTACTTGTTGCATCGCCAACCATGTTCCAGTGATGTCGGCGAGTCCAAAAAGTGAGGGAGCGGAGAACATTCCGGCAGGTTGGGTTATTGCCTTATGCAGGGGCATTCCTACTGTGACGTGGTCTTTGTCGCCTGAGATTGGGTATAGCTTCAACGTAATGGCGACGTCGTCGACGCGGGAATAGAAGTTTTCCCATTGCTCTTTAAAATTCATGTCAGTTTCAGTCCTTCGATGTCTTCACTCATTTCGGTTACCCAATCAGGTTCAGCAACCATGAGCGATAGATCTTTACCGTCACGTAGCTGGACATCAAGGACGTACCGGAGTCCAGCTTTTTCGCATTCACGGATCGCTTCAATGTCGCCCTCTTCAACGGCGACGACGATGCGACGGCACTCTGGTTGGCGTGCGAAAATCTCCGCGACGTCTCCTTTCATTTCACTGGCTGTGCCAAAGGGGAGTTCCAGGTCGTTTTTCCCGTAGGGGTAGGTATGCCGTAGGGGAGAAGACTCAATGGGAATCGCGTGCATTAGCAAACCTCCTCTTCCAACATCTCTCGTACCATCTGCTTGATGGCTAGTTTGTCTATCTTTCCGGCTGAATTTCGAGTTATTTCGTCAACAACAACCAATTTCTTGGGGAGCTTATAGCGTGCCAGGTGGCGTTCGCAGTGTTCCCTCAGCAGATCAATGGTGATCTCGGCTCCCGGATCGGGTTGAATGACAGAAACGACGATTTCGCCCCATTTTTCGTCTGGTAGGCCGATGACCGCGTTTCCGCGCACACCGTCAAATTCGGCAATGACTCGTTCGACTTCAGCGGGGTACACGTTCTCCCCACCAGTGATGATAAGATCTTTGAGCCGGTCGACGATGTAATAGTAGCCGTCATCGTCGCGGTGCCCTAGATCGCCGGAGTGGAACCAGCCAGCGGTATAGGACTTTTGAGTTATTTCGGGATTATTCCAATAACCAGTGGCAACATTTGGGCCCCGTACCCACAACTCGCCGGTCACCCCGGACTCTTTTACCTCTTCTCCTGAGTCTGGGTCGATGAGTCTCACTTCGGTGTACGGCATGGGGATGCCGCAGGAGCCAGCTTTTTCAGCCGTCATGTGTGGCGGTAGGTAGGTGGCAAATGGGGCTGTTTCCGTAAGCCCCCACGCTTGTTGAACGTTGATTCCTTTTTCCATGTATCGCCGAATCAATACTGGTGGTACTGGTGCCCCAGCGCAGATGGTGGCTCGCATGGAGTCGAGCTTCGCCGTGGTGAAGTGCGGGTGGCTGTAAAGCGCCTCCAACTGGGCGGGAACCATGAACGTTGAACCGATCTGATGCTGTTCAATATCAGCCAGCACTCGTTCCGGATCGAAGTGGCGGTGGATTAACAACGTGTTGGCCCGAACCAACGCCCGAATTGCGAAGGAATTAAGTGCACCGACGTGAAATAGCGGTGCGGTTGCCAAGGTTACGTCGCCTGGACGAGTATCGACCATCGTGTCCACATTGATGGAATTCCACCACAGATTTCCGAAGGTTAACTGCACTCCCTTGGGCAGTCCAGTCGTGCCAGAGGTGAATAGCAGCAGTGCCAGATCCGTCATGGACATGGGCCGTGGTTTTAATTGAGCATCACCAAGTGGGGCGATATTCGACGTTGCTTGCCAGTAGAGTGGTACTCGCCCGTCGACAGGAGCATGCTGATCATCGTCAACAACAACGACGTGGTGCCGTTCAATTCCGTAAATATGCTTGGCCTGGGGTAAGTAGGGGCCTTCGACAACGATGGTGTGTGGTGTGCCCTGCATAAGTAATTGGGAGATCTCCGGAGCCGATAACCGGAAATTAAAGGGCATGAACGTCGCGCCGAGCCACCAGGCAGCCAGCATGGTGAAAATGAATGACTGCGAATTCATTCCTAAATAAGCAACCCGATCACCTTGGCGGACACCAGCTTCGTCGAGGTGCTGCGCCCACTGCATGATGATGTCTTTGAGCTCAGCGTAGGTAATTTCGTCGCCTTCGTAATTCAATGCGACGAGATTGGGTTGATATTTCGCATGCCGCGCAATCTGCGAGCACGGATTAATGTCCACTTTATCGGCAGTGTGTGAAACGCCTTGAACAATCACAATTCATCACCTCCAGCGGCAGTTCGGAATCCACGAGCGGCGATTCCGCCATCTGCGTTAATAATGGTGCCGGTGATATTTCCGGCATTGGTAGGACTAGCAAGCATCACGAACGGACCAGTAAAAGCAGCAGGGTCTGTAGAAATATCGTGAAGCGGGATATATGGGTTGGATGCTGACCATCGGTCAAGCGAATCAGCGAAACTACGGGTTTCCAGTCCGATGGCTGCCGGACCACGTAAATCGGTGCGCATGCCGCCAACCGCGACTCCATTCACCCGGACTTTGGGTGCGAGTTCGTAGGCGAATTCCAACATCAGGCCACGGTCCGCGAATTTGCTGGCGGTGTAGATTGGCCCGCCGCCAGCTGCGTAAAACGCTGCGTTAGACAAGGTCATGATGATGGAACCACGGGTTTTTACCAGTTCCCGCCATGTTGCTTCAACGGTAAGCAGGTAGCCTTTGACGTTGATGGAAAAGATTTCGTCAAAGATGTGAGATAGCTCATCGCCGTTGTGGCGGGTAACCGAGCGGTTGTAATCCCAGATACCCGCATTGGGAATGACCGTATCTAGCTGATGGAACTTTTTTAACGTCGCAGTAACGGCAGCATGGAGTGCGGTTGAGTCGCGGACATCTGCACCAAGAGCGAGTACTTTGTCGGGATCGAATTCCTGCGCAATGGCTTGTGCGCGATCCTGGTCCACATCGACCAGGGCAACGTTGGCTCCTTCCGAAATGAACCGACGGCTGAGTGCAGCGCCGAGACCAGATCCGGCTCCCGTGATGAAAACAGTTTGTCCTGCAATCATGTCGGGCACCTCCTAAAAGAATGTTGAGATGTTTTTGGAGGGGAGAACATTGATATCGAGCAAGATGCGGCGATCGAAGATCTTGTATCCGGCTTCCGTTTTGCGCAGCAGGTCGGTGCGGGTACCAGCGAAAATATCGCGTTCGTTTTCCAGTCGGGTGCGCCACACAAGGAAGTTCGAACGAACTTCAAGAAGCTGATTTCCGTCTGGGTCTTCGGCGTGACGCACCGAAATATTGGTAATGAGATGGCGAGTTCGCGAGGGGGGATCTTCGGCCCATGCCATTCCAGAATCGAACCGTCGGATCCGCCATGCCAACGAGTCTTTTGTCTCGTCGTAAAATGCGGCTTCGTCTGGGGCGGCAATAGCAAGTGCTTGCTGCCTGCGTAGCCGGTTGGTTCGGGTGGGGGACCAGTAGTAGAGGTCGTCGTCAAACCGTTCCAGCCAGTCAACGTAGCGGCCTTCGTCTAAGAGATCCGCCTCATCGTAGTAGAGGTTTTGAATCTCATAATAAGTTTCACTGTCGACACGTTCGCCAACCGTGATGTCTTCACGTCGTAAGTAGTCGGTCATTTTCTCTCACCCCTTATCTAACGGGCTAGCTTTTTTAGATTGACGGTTGGATCGGCTAGTTGGTCATGGTCGACCACGATTTTCCGATCAATGATTCGACGGGCCGCCCGGACAGCCATTCCAGCGTCTATCGCGGCACAGCCAGCCATGGTTCCGTCGTCGTTCATGCGGAACGCAATCTGCGGCTGACCTTCAGCATCAGGCCGAATGATGGTGGTGCCGTCAGATGACATGGAGCCCACGCCTTCAACATGGACGTTGTAGCGATCGGTCCAGAACCATGACGAGCTACGGTCAGGAAGTTCGGAAAGATTAATCGCGGCTGCTGCGACTTGGGCATCAAAAACAGCAGATTCCCAGTGTTCATGGCGGCGTTCCAATGAACCATCGGGATTGCGGTGCCGGGCGCAGTCACCGATTGCCCAAATATGCGGATTGGAGGTTCGCTGGGAAGCATCAACCAAAACCCCATTGTCGCAATCGAGCCCGGCACTGGAAGCCAAGTTTTCCTCCGGTACGATCCCAACCGCGATCAACACGTGATCCGCGGATACCGTGTCGTGTCCATCAACGTGCACGATGAAACCAGCACCATCACGGTTAATGCTTGTCACGATGCCATTTATGAATTCGACGTTGTTTTCTGCATGCAATGAATGCAGACGGTGCGCGATCTCTTCACCAACGGCGGGAATTAATGCCACCGGTTGGGGGTCAATCAACGTCACTTCGGCACCGCGCTCGCGGGCGGAGGATGCAACTTCAGCGCCAATCAACCCAGCGCCAATGATGGCAAGCCTCGTTTGGGGCGTCAGGGATTCCTTGAGCTTCAGGGAATCCGCTGCGGTGCGTAGAACCCATACGTCTGGGTCATCAAACCCCGGTGTTGGGAGGCTGCGAGGTACACCACCGGTTGCGAGAACGAGATTTTCGTATTCGATGGTCCGACCATTGCTAAGATGCACTACCTTGGCCTGAGCGTCAATACTTCTGGCGCGGCCGGTGATGATTTCAATGTTGTTTTCTTCGTAAAATTCCGCAGGTGCCAGCAGAATTTGCTCGGTGGTTTTCGTCCCATTAAGAATTTCTTTACTTAACGGTGGCCGGTCGTATGGCAGCCCCTCTGGATCAATGATGGCGATGGAAACGCCATCATTTAACGAACGCAGTTCGCGCGCTAAGGTAAATCCACCAATTCCGCCACCAATGATAACGGTATTAATCATCGACGGCCTCCAATGGGGTGCCTGGATACAGCCAAACCTCATCGCCACGAACCTCAATCTTGTGGGTATTGGTATCCTCAACCGCTGGCATGCACAATACCTTTCCGGACTTTAAGCAGAACTTTCCGGAGTGCAACGGGCATTCAACTTCTGTGCCTTCTACCCAGCCATCTGCAAGCGACGCATTACCATGGGTGCAGATATCATCAAGCGCAAAGAATTCGTCGTCTTCGGTTCGGAACACGGCGATGGGGGCGTCATAGCCAGTGACATCTGATTCGAAGACAGCGCCTTCTTCCTGCTCGATGTCATCAACATGGGCAACTTTTACTGGGTCAATCATGAGTGCATCCTCCGTTACAATCAGCATTCGAATGTGTTGAGTCTCCATCTGCGTTGCGCAACTCGTGCCAGGCTGGGGTGCCCATCAGCTCGCGCCACCGGCGATACACGGCACGACCTGCGGCGTCGGAATACAAGCTGGAGGTTTGACCCGGGAAACCAGGTTCCTCCCGTAAGTCTCCAAGCCCCATTTGGTAATTCAGTGCCGTGTTTCCGACCATGAATGCGTGAGCATTGGCCTGGCATTCCGACCAGTTTTCGCCGTCGTCCTGTTCGAAAATGCCAGACGGGCCGAAGGTGCGAAGATTATAGAGACGCTGTGCATGGCGAACGTCTTCCGGCATTGATTTGTCCAACACCGTCCAGCTCCACACCTCCATCTTGTTTGGCCCCTTTGGGTGCCATACCCGGATGGAACCGTTTACCGGCAGGTAAGAGAAATTAGGGAAGACGGTCGCGTGGCCATTGGTTAGCGGCCCCATCACTTGCTCCGGTGACAGCCGTTGCCTCAGGAAGTCATAGTCGTAGTATTCGTGAACTGGCTGGGCATCAAACCTATTACGCGGGTGGACTGGAAAGCCTGCACCATTGCCGTATTCGTCAGAGTACTGCCGACCGGTGCGCATAGCGATTTCTTTCTTCGGACCCCTACCGGTCGGCGACATCACCATCAGGGCGGAAGCGTGAGACATGTTCACGTGATACCAGTCCGTGGCGAACTGTTCCGCTGCGAGTTTCCAGTTACCCTCCAAAACCCACTTCGTTACGCCACCGACAACGCAGGTGCCTTCCGGGTCCCGATCCATAAACGCATCGATGTACCACCGCATATCGCCAAGGGTGTCTTCCAATGGCTCCGCGTTTTCGTCCCAGTTGGCGAAGATCAGTCCTTTGTAGCTTTCAACACGAGGGGCAGAAACCAGCCCCCAATCTGCTGGGTTGAAATTTTCGCCGTAGGCTTCTTGGGCGGGAACATTCGCCAGATTTCCATCAAGGTCAAATGACCAGCCATGGTACGTGCAGGTGAAGTTTTTGGTCGAACCCATATCTGCCCGACAGACACGTGCCCCGCGATGGCGGCAGTTGTTTAACAGGACGCGGATTTCGCGTTTCTTGTTTAAAACCGCAATGACTGGATCTTCGCCCATATACGTTTGGAAGAAATCGCCTGGCTTTTTGAATTGATCTTCATGGGCGATGAACAGCCAGCTCCGAGCGAAGATGCGGCGCATTTCCTGTCGGTACACCTGGTTATCCGAGAAGATTCGACGATCGACGAGGCCGCCATCTGGATCGACCATGCCGCTGACATCTAGGTTGACGTCGAGGTTGGGTGGCCGGGTCAGTCCGCCACGTGGCATTGGGTTGTCAGGGGTAGACACTGAACTCTCCTAAAGTTGAAATAAAGATGAGGGTGCCTGAGAGGTAGCGGTTTGGGTGGTACGCGCAACCCCTTTTTGTAGGCTGGTTCACATTTAGTTTCTCTATACTGTGCCGTCACACCTGAAAAGGTTCTAATCGTTGTTCCGTTGAGTGGAACGAAAATATTAAAGCAAAGGTGGTATGCGGTTATCGTGGGCAGTAACACCGAGAACCCGGAGTAATATTCAACCCATTACTCGCAGGTGAAACCGATGGGTGAATCTCATTGTTTACTACAGGTTCACCATTTTGATTGATGGGTCAACTAATTTCGCTGCACGTTTTCTTTTAGCAACCACACGACACATCGAAATGCTAAATGTGGATTTTCGACCAGAAGGAGAGGAGTATCCACCGATGACTGACAAACTGAAGGTTCCAGGGGCAGAAAAACCAATCGACAATCGCGGTGCCGTGGACAAAGCTTTTAGCCTTTTGCGTTGTTTTGGCGATCACGATGTCAATGGAATTGGGGTCAGTGAACTGGCGCGCCGGGCGCAGATGTCGAAAACAACATGTCATCGTATCCTCGCAATTTTGGTTGCAAATGGGGCGATTGAGCGAGCCGGCGACGTATATCGTCTTGGACCCCTATGTTTCGAGCTAACCCATACGACGGGCTCGTTGAAGAAAGAAGTCGTGGGCGAAGTGCTTACGCCTTATCTAGCGGCGCTTTTTGAGCAGACGCGGCAAACGGTTCATTTGGCCTTCTTGCAGGGAACCCAGGTGGTGTACGTGAACAAGTTGTTTTCGGTCAAACGCATTCCGGCACCTTCGCGAATCGGTGGCAGTGCACCGGCCTATTGCACAGGCGTGGGTAAAGCGATGTTGGCTTGGGATTATGAACGCACGGAATCCGTAATTAAGGCAGGTTTGACATCCTGGACCGAGAACACGATTGTCGATCCGGATAAACTGCGGGAAGAATTGGTCCGGGTCCGGGTAGAAGGGGTCGCCTACGATCGGGAAGAAATTACGCCCGGCTTAACGTGCGTTGCCGCGCCAATTTTTGGTCGAAACAACGTGCCGATTGCGGCAATGAGCGTTAGCGGGCCGACTGCGACTTTTAATCCAGAAATGTACATTCAAGCTTTGCGACGAACCTGCAAAGCGGCTGGAAAGGCAGCTGTGACGTTCCAACGGGCGCAGGAAGAACGTCGAAAAGTGGGGCAGTAACACCCCACTTAGCTCGAAGATGTGACTAGCCGCGTAACGCAACCGCCACGTCGATAATCATGTCTTCCTGACCACCGACGTAACCGCGCCGACCAATCTCGCGCAGAATCTCGGCGGTCGGGACATCGTAACGCTTCGCGGCCCGCTCGGCGTGCAACAGGAAGGAATTATAAACCCCCATCTGGCCTTGCACGATTGAACCGCGATCCATCATCGGAAGACGATCAACCATGGGCTTGAGCACGTCTTCGGCAGCGCTCAAGATTGCGGCCACATCTACTCCATGCCTGATGCCGAGCCGATCAAACGCGACCGTTAACACCTCTGTGGGAGAATTGCCAGCGCCAGCCCCAAGACCAGCCAATGAACCATCAATCTGACGAGCACCAGCGCGAACGGCTAAAACTGAATTGGTAACGCCGAACGACAAATTCTGGTGGCCGTGGAACCCTACCTGGGCTTCGTCGCCAATTTCATCTATTAGGGCCGTGACCCGATCGCTGGCTTCTTCCATGATGAGCGATCCTGCTGAGTCGACAACAAAAACGCATTGACAGCCAGCATCAACCATGATCCGAGCCTGCGCCGCTAACTCAGCAGGCGAAATCCGGTGGGAAAGCATGAGAAAACCACCAGTCTCCATACCCATTTCCCGGGCGGCCTCGAAATGCTTGATGGAAACGTCCGCTTCCGTGCAGTGGGTGGCAATACGAACCATAGCTGCGCCGCGCTTGTGGGCTTCGGCAAGATCCGCGACGGTGCCCAGGCCAGGCAGAAGCAAACAGGCGATTTTCGCGTTTTTAGCCTCGTCAACGGCTGCTTCAATGAGCTGTAAATCGCTTACTTTAGAGAACCCGTAGTTAAACGACGAACCACCAAGACCGTCGCCATGGGTGACTTCAATCATTTCAACATTGGCGTCATCGAGGGCACGTACCACCGCGCGCACTTGGTCTTCAGTGTATTGATGGCGAATAGCATGGGAGCCATCACGTAACGTGGTGTCATTGATCCGAATGTTAGTCATAATTATTCCTTGGGTTAGTCACTGCCCGAATTCGAACGCAGTAAGTCAACGTATTTATCAGCTGTGGCAACCGCTGCGGCGGTGATGATGTCGAGATTTCCGGCGTACTCTGGCAAATAATCAGCTGCTCCTCGAACCTCAATTAGAACCGTTACGCGACCCCAGCCGTTCCATTCAGGACGGGCGGTATCAAACTGCGGCGCCGCTGTCAGGTGGTATCCCGGTACGTATGCCTGCACAGTTTCCACCATGTGCATGATTGAATGAGTGATCTGATCCTGAAGTTCCCCAGGCTCGGCTGCCTCTGGCGGAAGCGAACAATACACTGTATTGCGCATGAGCATCGGCGGCTCAACCGGGTTTAGAATCAGGATGGCTTTTCCGGACGTGGCTCCGCCGACCTTTTCCAAAGCTGCTGACGTTGTCTGCATGAACTCATCAATATTGGCGCGGGTACCTGGACCTGCGGAGCGGGAGGAAATGGAAGCGACGATTTCGGCATATTCGACCGGAACGATCCGCGAAACCGCAGCCACAATCGGCGTGGTCGCCTGGCCACCGCAGGTAATCATGTTGACATTCTTCACTGTGGTGAGGGCGTCAAGATTCACCGAGGGACACACATAAGGGCCAACGGCGGCGGGGGTGAGGTCGATGGCTCGAATACCAGCGGCTTCAAATCGCGGTGCGTTGACTTTATGCGCATAGGCGGAGGTGGCCTCAAAGACGAAATCCGGCAGGTCTGTCTGTGCTAACAGCCAATCGACGCCGCCCGCCGAAGCGGTCACCCCGAGTTTTTCGGCACGCCGAAGACCATCGGATTCGGGATCGACCCCAATCATGTATACAGGTTCAATATTGCGGGAGTTTTTCAGCAGCTTCATCAGCAAGTCAGTGCCGATGTTGCCGGGGCCAATAATGGCGGCGGTGAGTTTAGAAGTCATGGGTGTTCCTTATTAAGGCAATGGGAAAGCAAAATGGTGAGATTAAACAAATCGAACGTTGAGGGATCCGAGAGCACCGTAGTCCACGGATAATGATTGGCCCTGAATGACCGGCGCGGCAGCGCAGAAACTGCCAGACAAAATAATGTCCCCAGCTTTCAACTGAACTCCTTGTTCGGCAAGGGTGTGTGCCAACCACACAATCGGAGTGACCGGATGCCCCATCACTGCGGAACCTGTACCTTCACCTGCGTCTATGCCGTCGATGGTCATCCGCGCGCCAACGTTCGGCAATTCGGTAAAAGCGATATCGACCGGCTGCGCCGATAAGATAATTGCGCCGCAGGAGGCATTATCGGCGATGGTATCCACGAGCCGGATATCCCAATCGCGTACCCGCGAATCGATGATTTCGACCGCGAGATAAACGGAATCGATAGCGGCTTCGACATCAGCCAGCGTGGCCTCTGCCTGGAGGTCAGAACCTAGCCGAAAACCCAATTCTGGTTCTACCTTGGGGGAAATGAATCGCGACACTGGTATGTCGGAATCTGCCTCAAAAAGCATGTTTTCCGTGAAGAACCCGAAGTCAGGACTATCGACTCCCAATTGTTGTTGCATCGCCACCGAGGTCAAACCAATTTTGCGGCCAATAACCTGGTGGCCCTCTGCGATAAACGCTTCTTCCTGCAATTGCTGGATACGGTACGCGCCTGCAACGTCTAAATCGTCGACAAGCAACCGCGGCGGCGAAACTGGCTGTCTGGTTACATACGCACCTTTAAGCTGGTCGGCAATCGTTTGGTAGGAAATGGTTTTGCTCATGCGGAGGATACTTTCTTGGCTTTTGGGTGGATAAGAAAACGCGATACTATCCACCGCAGTGATGCTACATACTTAGTTCGGAGTGGCGATCATGATGCCAAACCCAGCAATGTACTCCCGGATGGGTTTGTAATATTCAAAATCCACTGAATACGCGCCCGCCGCACTATGCAGCGCGGAAAACGCCGCCACCCAGGACCGCACTTCGTGGGAAGAATGGCCAGCCTGCTCATCCATGTCATCGGCGTGATATGCATCGAACCTGGTGGGGTCATTGGAAGCGCAATCATCCATGAATTTCCGGTCCCACTCCGGGTTCAGATCAAGAATTTCTGCCTCTCCGCGAGCGAATGCTTTAGCGGTGTTGATGACATTCATTTGCCGATTATTGCGCGCTTCTTCCGTAGGATGACGTCCGTTGAGCAGAAGTTGTCGCTGCTCATCGGTGGCGGTAGCCCATTGCGGCACAGGCGGATCATGCGAAAGCCCACCGGAGGCAATCAAGAGGATGCGTTCATCTCGTCCAGCTAAGTACTCACCGATTGCCTGCCCCATCTTTCGAACTCGCTCCATGGGGACAAACGGGCGGGCAACGCCATTAACGTATACCGGTACCGTGGGTTTTGCGGTCAAAGATTCGTATAGCAATTCAATGGGCTGCACTGCTCCGTGATCGATTTCCATACGACGGGAAATGGCGATATCTATCCCCTTGTCAATGACAAACTGTGCCATTTCCTCGCTGATCTCGGTTGGAACGGAAAGCGGCCCCTCAATTGAGTCGTAATCGCCGACGCTCAAAGCTTCGTATCCGATGCAATAGGGTGGCATCAGATCATAAAAGAATCCGTTGTAGTGATCCGGGGCGATCGTGACAATCAGTTCGGGGTCGAAATCGTTAACGAAAGAACGAACGTGTGAAAACGCGTCGTTTAAGCTGGCTGTGACCTCATCACCCGGATCATTGATCCCAAGTAAGGGGCTATGGGACATAGCCAAAAGCGCAAATTGAGCCATGATGTTTTCCTTGAAAATTAAAGCTTCCATCGTCGTAGACGAAGCAAAATGATAGGGGTAAGACCGAATCATCAGGTTCAGGCGAAAACACTGATGATCCGGAAAATACAGATAAGAAACAGGTGGAAACTATCGGTCCAGGAGGAAGTCGAGGTGAATCTTGTTGAACGTCTCGGTGTCCTCATATTGCGGCCAGTGACCACAATTCTCCATGACCGCCAATTGCCCGTTTGGTATCAACTCGGAAATACGGCGGCCTTCATCTACCGGACCAGATGGATCCTTGGTTGTCCACAGCACTAACGCTGGTGCTTGGATGGCGCGCAGGTCGTCGTCGGAAAGCATGTTGCGTTTACGGATCTCAAGATTCTGCAACGCCATATTCATCTCGCATGCCATAGGCCAATCAGGCTGTTCAAAAATCCGCTGCCGAGTGCGGATGAGGTCCGGGGTAACCATCGTTGGATCTGCCATGAGCCATTCCAACCGGGCTTTGACCCGCTCCCAAGAAGGATCCTTCGCAGCCTCCATAGAAAGGGTATACAGACGCTCCATGACCTGCGGGTTCGCCATCGTCCCGCCCATTGTGTTGAGCACAATGCGTTCCACCCGCTCGGGATAAAGCTGCGCCACACGCGCGGTCGTCCAGCCGCCAAGGGATTCACCGGAGAAATATGCCTTCTCAACCCCAAGCTCATCCATGATCGCGAGAACTTGATCCACATAATGCTTGATCTCTAGCGGATGCTCAGGTTTCGTGGAATACCCATGCCCGATGAAATCAATGGCATACACATTGAAATGTTCAGCATGCGCAGCAAGGTTACGCACATAAGCTTCGGCGTGACCGGTGACACCGTGAAGCATAAACAACGTTGGTTTATCAGGAGTGCCGGCATGAAGATAACGGGTCCGGTATCCCCCTGCCTCGATATATCCTTGGCTGAACTCGACCTCAGCCAGATCATCCCAGACGCTGGTGTATTGTTTATCGGACATTTTCCTCCTTCATGAACCGCGAAGAACTGGGCGGCTAAAACCCCAGAAAACAAGATTGGTTGTTTAAATCATGATGGTAAGGTGCTACACCTTGGCTTACTATCACGTGTTCCGCTGGTCGGAACACGTGACCGTGGGAAGAACGAATACAGCGCAAACGTCACTCGTGCACTTTGCTTTACGACGCCCCACCAGCCGCGCAGTGTTATATAAACAAACAAAATATGCCAATCCAACCGGGGCGGTAAAAACCCTCTCACCTGCATGTTTAGTGTTAACGTCTGTCAAATAGGTTGAACCGTATCTTTATCGGTCACGACGACATGTGCACAGTCACAACCCACAACAACCGCTAACGAAAGTTAGGCCACGGGGCCTAGTAGTCCCGCTGCGGACCGTATCGCAAACCCGGGATACCGGTACTCAAAACCTGTGTCTGGTAGGTAACTAAAGTAGATCAGTAGGTAAGAGTAGCATAAGTGATTTGCCTGGAAATGAAGATGATTATGGTTGCCATTTGGTGACTTTGGATTGTTTGAGCGGGCGCCCTAAAGCCGCATTTATGGCCTTGTACAGTGCGGTTGTGAATTTTTTACATCAACAGGATCCCTATTTTGTTTTTATAGATTTCCTATTTAAATCTAAGCATTTTCTTTGCTGTGGAGAGGGTTCGAAAGTTCCTTGAATCGCTAGTTTTCCCGTTGTTACGCTCGAAAACGTGAACATCCACGGAGCAAGTAGCGCCGCAACCTCATGAGAATTGTTCTTTGAATTTTCACAAGTCCATCTATCCGATTTTGCAGTGAGTAGACAGGAGAACTAGATGTCAACTGCAAGCAATGTTTCCGACAATCAGATCCTGGACGAGTTGGACCAGGAACTCGACCTTCAGATGACCGAATCCTACGAAGCCGACATGTGGCTGAGCCGCCTCCTTGGTAATCGAGGTGGATTCTGCACTATTACCAAGGAATGCATGCCAAGCTGCAACTAAGCAACCTAATCAATATCGATTCTTTACTGAAAGGAACTCAAAATGGCTAAGAAAGACTTCGGATTTGTCGAGGGGTACGCACGTGAGGATCTGCGCGAAATGATCGACAACGAGCAAGCCCAACATGGCGGTACCTGGACCACCATAGTCCCAGTTTCCCTTGCACTGTGCCCTACCACCAAGTGCTCGAAACGCTGCAGCTAAGCCTTCAGGCTTTGTCCCAGTGTAACTAGTAGAAAATGAAAGGTGAACCTCCATGTCTCAGTTTACTAAAGAGACCATTTACACCCTGATTGGTGTCGCGATAGGAATTGCCAGTGGCCTTGGCGTGGCGGCTACCGGGATCACGGGTTCTGACAGCTATCTGACTACTGCTGCCGTTGTGTCCTTCTTCACCGGCTTGGCTGGTTACGCAGTCGCACGACGGCAAGCATAGCAGTTACCAACGCGAAAAATTAGTTTCGCGTCTTAATTTAAACCTCGAAGTTCGGCCGCTCAGATTCTGAGGGGCCGAACTTGTACTTACTCAAATCCTAAAACCACCCCGATAAATGCACACTTACTAAGGAGAAAAATGAATTGCGAATTCCCGAATTACCTTGACGCTAAACTTACGGCTTTTGAGCAGGATTTACGCAGAGCATTTGTTCGCGAAAGGTTCCACCCGTCGGATAGCGTAATTGCAGATGTTAAGAGCTGGTTCGCGTCGAGGGCAACACAAATCTCGCAACGGGCACTCATTGCGGTTTTCCATCAATGGCGGGAGAAGCAAGGAATAGAACCCTTTGCTAGTTCTACGCAAGCACACGAGGAGTTTGATCGACTTCTCCAATTTGAAGACCAACGAGAAAAACTAGTTGAAGCACAATACCCGCGATTAAAGCCGCTTATTGATGCCGTTTATTCCAACAGCCTAGAGTATACGCTCCAGGTCTTTTCCGATTTTGAAAAAGACCGCCAGATCCTGCAGGAACTGGGCGTGGGGGAGACTGACGTAATCCACTCCTTGCGGTTTCACCATGAAGAGACTCATAACCAAGGGAAGACCACAGTTCTCGTTACTACCAACAACGGCAAAGTTATGTATAAGCCACGTAGTGGCAAGGGCGAAGTACTCATTGATCAAGTATGTCGTTTTTTAGGAACTGATCCTTTTGAGCTTGTGGCCCACACAATCGACGTAGACGACCACTGCTGGCAACAATATATTCCCTCCGCTAGCGAGAAGAACGTTGACGTTGACATGAAAAATTATATGACTGCCGCAGGAACCTTACTTGCAGCGTGTCATATCCTAGGAGCGACCGACCTCCACGCAGATAATGTGGTTTGCTCGGTCACAGGAAAACCCGTGGTTATTGACGGCGAAACCGCGATTCAATTTCGGATTCCAGATGAACTACCCGCAGATGCCTCTGATATCCTGACGTCTGGACTCGTGCCATCGGCTCTCTCTGATAACTCCTTCTGGAGGTATTTCAGCGGGTTGTTGATTGAATCTGAACGAGACTCGCCCGAATTCGACACGTTTGATGTAGTTAATGGTGGGCATGACAATGTTGCCTTCCGCAGGGTGGTGAAGCCTCACCTGAAGAAGATGCCACCGAATGGGCTGCACGACATTGATCTAACAGACGCATTCCAGATCCTGATCGATTCTTTCGCTTCCGCACGCAGCGTAGCTCGCAGTAGTGAGCTAGCAGAGTTTCTGGCTATAGCAGAGCAAGAACATTTCTGGCGCCAAGTTCTAAGGAGCACAGGAGTATATGCATCAATATTGGATGCGACTTTGATGCCAGCAGCCCTCGCAGGGTTGGATCGTCCAGAGGAACTTCTTGATTCTGGTCCACGCGGTACCGATGGGGCAGCAATTGGGGTAGCGGAGAGGAAACAAATCGCTGTCGCCGACGTCCCATACTTTGTTCTAGATTTCTTCGGCAACGTCTACGACGGAAATAAACATCATTGTGGGAAAGTACGATTCTCTGAACGGCTCTCCTTGCCAAGTAAACGTCATGCTGATTTCGTCGGCGAATACGGTTCCGCCTATATCGAAGTTCTCAAAGCTAACGCTCAGGCGCTGGCGGCGGCTACAGGTATTCGCTCTAGCCGTCCCATCTGCGTGGATGAGTTAGTGGATGAGGTAAAGGCACGCCGTACCAACCTGGATGAATCAATGGATAATCGTTGGTTGTCTAGCGATATCCAGGAAGAAGGACTATTCCTAGGCGCGTTTTCCTGTTCGTTTCTGATGGGCGACGGCACCGATTGGTTGATGCACGACACCCTCGGATTCTCGAATCGGGCACCCGAGGAACGTTGGTCTGTACATATTGGACAAAACCTGGAAGAGCCCATGAACTTTCACGGCTTCGGACCAGGGACGGCGCTTCTTGTTACGCATAAGACCCGTCCTTCTACATCAGCTGAATCGGAACGAATGCACCAGGTAGTTGAAGCCCTCACAGGTGCCCTCGGAAAGGAATCGGTCACCTCGGATTTCATCGGCGGTGTTGAATCCGCAGTAGCGGCGTTGGGAAACCTCAACGTAATTATTGAATCTGAGACCGCCCGTTTGCTTTACCAGGAGGCACGTGAGTTTCTTCTCCCACGGATGCAAGCCTCTTTGAGCGCTGAAAATTATGGCCTGGCTCATGGTGCTGCGGGAACGTTACTTGCTGCTTATGGGTTTAGTAAATTTTGTCAGGCACAAGAATTCCTGCTGCCAGAGCAGGTTGAGCAGAAAATGAATTTACTAGCAGATAACCTAGTAGCTTATGCGCTAAAACTTGTCCAGGATGAACCGGTTGAGAAGCGTTTGGCATGGTGCAATGGTCTATCGGGCATCATTGGCACCTTAGCGATCGTAGGTGAACTTCGAGAAGACTCACACCTCGTTACGGCTTTTGTTGATTTGGCTTTCATGGAGTTGGCTAAGGCCCAGACTCATCGTCAGCCACTCGACGTTTCTCTCTGCCATGGGGTAGCAGGGATTCTTAGCGCTCTCTGGTTGCTCGAAGAATACGGTTTGATCGGAGAAGACGTGCCAGTCCGATACCGGGATTCCATTGTGAAGACCTTGGAGTCCTCCGAAATCTACTGCGGTTACCCGGGAAACATTTTTGACATGGGGTACCTCAACGGTATTGGCGGGTTAATTCATGCCCTCCAGTTGGTTGACGCCCCCACTCACCGACCCCTTTTTGCGGGATTCTAGAGAAGAGATAGGACAAACACCAGTGTCTTATAAATTGTTACTACAGTCTAGAGCTGCGGAGTGCGGACTCGTCTGCGCGGCTATGATCCTGCGGCGACTTGCTGTCGACGTTGACCTTAACCAACTACGTGAACTATACCCGGTTGGCCGTGATGGAATGTCAACGGCACATATCCGCCACCTGGTACTTGATTATGGAGTTCCATCAAAGGAAGGTACTGGTGGGTTAGATGAGATAGCAGCTGAATTGAGCGATGGTTCCCAAGTGATGGTGAACCTCGATTTCAGCCATTTTTGTCTTGTAGAAAGCGTCGATAACCGGTGGGTGAAGATCGTAGATCCCAGCCGGGGTCGGGTGAAATTGACGCGCTTTGAAGCAGAGCAAAAGATCAGCCGACAGTGGTGGATCTTCCCGGATCGTGGGGTCGAGTCAGCACTGAAACGTATCCAACTGAACCTTCGTGATATGTATCGCTCGCCAGCATTAGGGATTGTTCTTAGATCACTTAAGGCGAACCCTGCCTTACTTGTGGCAACAGTAGTTGTTGGCCTGCTGATGCTTGTAGGCTCTGGTGCCGCCCCGATAGCGATATCAGCGGTCGTGGATGCGGTTACCTCCGGGGAAGCATTATCTACGACGGTATTGGCTGTAGGGTTGGTTGCTGCCGTCGGTCTGTTTATGGCCGTTAGTTTGGCACGAACAGCCCTTGAAGCTTTCCTGTTGAAAGTTGCAGCGCGGGATCTCGGTACTGCTGGGGTCAAACGGAAGCTTGACTCGCGTCTGGATGTTTTTAGTACTTATGCACCAGGCGACATTGTCTATTCCCTCGCGGCCGTTAACTTCGTATCCACAACGATCTTTATCAATGGCTCATCAGTTGTGTTCAGCGCGCTTACCGTCCTAACCCTCCTAGGAGTGGTTTTTTATCTTTGGCCACTGATGGCTTTGATTCTTGTCGGTTTGCTTGCCGTACTGTGCCTGGTGTTTTTCGTAGCAGCTGAGCGCATCAATCAATACGCCAGCGAAGAGGCAGCCGCAGGTGGGGCATTGTCTAGTCAACAGTTAGAGACCATCATTACGATGGCAGCAATTAAAATGACAAATACCAAAGATCATTTCTTTGACCGGTGGGCGGAAACAAATGAGCGGCACTTGCACTCGACCACGCTGAAAACAGTGTGGACTGGGGTTATTACCGCTGTCACCACAGCACTAACTGTCTTTGGTCCGCTCATTCCCATCATCATTTCCCTCCTATTCCCAAATTCAGTAAGCGGTCTAGGAGCCGTGGTGGCGTCAAGTGGCCTCTTCTCGGTGTTTATTTCCTCGACGAGCCAACTTCTTAATGGGGTTACTTCCCTTACAGAAGCACGCGGACTGATGGCTAAGGTAGATGATCTGCTTCAAATCCCTCAGGAATATGAGGGTTCTCAACGAGTGGACTCTATTGAGCAGATAACTGCGGAGAATGTCTCCTATCGTTATCTTGGGTCTTCTGTGCAATCTTTGGACCAGGTGAACTTAAGAATTGATAGGTACAGTCATAATACCTTCGTCGGTTCCTCTGGTAGCGGAAAATCGACTTTTGCTCGGCTACTGACAGGTTTGCACCGCCCGTCACGTGGAAGAGTCCACATCAACGGGATTGATATTGCAGAGATCTCACCTGAATCCCGAGCACAGCTTTTCGGTTTTGTCCCGCAAGAAAACTATTTGATCTCCGGGAGTATTCGCGACAATATCGCTTTTGGTCGAGACGTCACGGATCAGGAAATCTGGGAGGCTCTTCGGGTTGCGCAGCTTGAAGAAGTTGTGAACGAACTACCTCTTGGCTTAGACACCCCGGTAGGGGAGATGGGAAATTCGTTCTCTGGTGGACAGCGTCAAAGGTTTGCGCTGAGCAGGGCAATTGTGACACGTCCATCTCTCTTAATCTTGGATGAGGCAACAAGCGCGATCGACGTTCCAACTGAGCGTGCCATAACCCAGGCGCTGCGGGAATTAGATATGACGTTGGTAAGTATTGCGCATCGTCCCACAGCGGTAGGTGATGAAGACAAGATTCTTCACTTCCTTGATTCAGGCAGGGTCGAGGTTGAAGAACCAGATTATCTCGATCAGTTGATGCGGAAAGGAATAGCATGAGTATTAGTAACGCCATTGAAATCCGTGGGATTTCTAAGACATACGGGAAGAAAAAGGTTATCGACGATGTTTCTTTCGACGTCGTAGCCGGGGAAATAACCCTTTTAGCCGGGCCCAACGGTGCTGGTAAGTCAACTCTCTTGCGGATGATCTGTGGTCTGGAAGAACCAGATACCGGTTCCGCTCTCATTCAAGGTGAACCTTATCGGGCTTTAAACGAACCGATCCAAATGGTGGGCTCCCTATTGGATGCCACGTGGCTCAACACGGATCTGACAGCAGCACAGAATCTACAAGTATTCGCTGAACTGGCGGGAATTGATACATCGCGTGTCGAGGTTTGTTTAGCGGAAAGCGGTTTGACCAGCGTTGCTGACCGGAAAGTCTCGCAATTCTCTCTAGGTATGCGCCAGCGTTGTGGTATTGCTGCTGCCATGCTTGGGAGCCCGAAAATTCTGATTCTTGATGAGCCAGTGAACGGTCTAGATCCTGACGGGATGGCCTGGTTGAATAAGCTCCTTAAACGACATTGCGCTTCCGGTGGAACGGTGCTGATCTCTAGCCACTTCCTCGCCGACTCGGAGCTTCTAGCGTCGCGGGTGGTAATCATTGGCCGAGGAAAGACCCTATGGCAGGGTTTCATGTCGGAACTCACTGCTGGGGCTCAAGCAGCTTCCTTCCAGTCCGAAAACAATGAACAAATCATCCAGCACCTGACTAAAACACACCCAGGCTTTGAAATGCTGGCGGAAGCGGACAACCAGGTACAGGTGAATGTGGCCCCTGAGCTGGTATCCCGGGCTTCTAGTGAAACTGGTGTGGATCTTTATTACCTAGAACAGGCGCGGCGAACCCTTGCCGAGGCCTACCAACAGATTTCTGAAAAAGAGGTGGAATTCCGGTGAAAGAAATAACGACAACAAAGCTGCCGCTGACACAGTCCATTCAACGTGCGGTGAAGGCTGAGTGGCTCCAGTTGAAATACGACAAAGTAGGCCACATCATATTGATGGTGACCGTTGTTGGCGCAGTGGCGTGGTCGGTGGGACTTAGCGCGCTTCTTGCCGGGTATTCCAGTGAGGACGCTAATCCCTCGGAGCGTGCCGCTGTTAGTGGTGTTTTCCAGCTGGCGATTCTGGGGTTGTTCTTCTGGGTAGCGCGCAACCTCTTACGTGAGGAGTCAACTAAGTTTGTGCAGCTCAAGCTACTCAGCCTGCCGAGCCGCCCAGTGATTTGGGCGGCAAAATGGTTGTGCTTGGTGGTGGTGGGAGCCTGCGTCATGTTAGCTGCTACGGTCCTCAGTTCCGGTGCCACACTTGGTACCGTGGCGCTTGTTGGACGTGACTGGCATCAGTTTGTTGGTGACAGTGCTGGGTCCTACGTCATTTTGGCTGGAAACACGATCTTAATATCTGTTGTGACTGTCTCCTTCGCGGTCGCTGTAAGCATCGTAGCCAACAACTTGTCTGCTGCCGTGACCGTGCTTGTTGCTTGGATTTTGGTTGTGGAAGGTATGATCGATGGCTCTGATCCATCCACTAAATTCTTCTATAGCCTCCTGCCTTTCAAGAATGCTACTCGCCTTTTTGAACAGGCTGATCCCGCTAAGTTCCTATGGGGCGAACCCGTAAGCATCCTGTATTCCCTCAGTGTGACTATTGCGCTGGCAGCGTTTGTTATCTTCTTCAACAAGGGGAAGATTGATCGAACAGGTCGGGTGAAGTAATCATGGTCACTGCGCAATTAACGAGCAATATCGCCAGTAAGTTGATGGGGAGACTGCAGGCAAGACAGAACGACGCAGGAGGCACCTTCAGTGGCTTCCACCCCCAGGAGATCGAACAGAGCGCAACGGATATGTTGGCCAGCATGCCAGCTGCCCTTCGTCTTGAAAGTTCTAAGGTGATTCGTTCATCGCTAGATGAACTTAGCTACGATACGCCGGTTGTTACCAGCTTTGCCGCTATTTTACATCGGCATTATCGGGAAATCGTCGAGCAGGAATGGCCCACCAGCGAGGCTATAGCTACAGCTGCAGCAGAGCAGTGGGAAAGAATTGTTGCAGATATCGCGGGACGGTGGCTTCACGACCGGGCGGTTTCCTCAGGGTACCAAGTGTCGGGATCCTCAGCCCTAGCAGTTCGTCTTTTACGGGCCCACCAAAGGGTTGGGGCAGCCAGCTGCCGTCTTGAAAGAGACTTACAGGCGGACAGTGACTATCTTGGGATTGCGCATCCGCCCACCCGAGTTACGTTTGGTCTTGGTGATCCTCATTTAGGTTTGCAGACTGTTGCTAGGCTAGATTTTCTTGATCGAACACTCATCTACCGGCCGCACTGTCCGGTCAGTGGGGACTTAATCAGCGAAGTCTGTTCTCTATTGGATATGGCACAACCACCTAGGGCGTGGGATCGACGTGATCACAGTTGGAGCGAGTTTCTTCAAGAAGATGGCGAAGTAACAGACCTGCAGAAGTTCTACTCCGCCGTGGGGCAGTGGACTGCGTTGGGGTACATTCTCAACGGAGTGGATTTTCATAATGAGAATTTCATCGTAGAAGGAAACGTTCCTCGTCTTATTGACTTGGAGACCCTCTTTAGACCCGGATTGCAAAGCACGAATTCAGAAAATGGCACCCGTTGGGCGGATTCTGTGCTGTCGGTGGGAACATTGCCGTTTAAGATCGGCAATGGCCCGAACTCTATTGAGGTGGGGCTTGTGCGAGCCCGCCCCTCCGAAGGCGGTATTCACCCCTTTCCGGCCCCTGTCGTGCGAACCCTGCCAGATGGAACGCGCTCTTTTGAAATTCAGAAAGCCATTCCAACGGATCCAGGAAACACCGTATTCCTGGAGGAAGAACCTCAGGCGTTAGAGAATGTGAAGAACATGATCACGGCGGCTTTCGCCACGACTTTAAAACGGGCGGCGGATAACCGTCACGCTATTCGGGATCTGATTCTCCACGCTTACGACAGTATCCGGACGAGGGTTATTGTCACTCCCACCTATCGGTACGCACAGGTGCAAGCAACGGCAAGTCATCCCGTTATCGCTGATGACCCCTACCTTTTTGCCCTAGCGTGTTCACAAATTGGGATTTGGGGTGACGAATTATTGTGGAAAGCGGAGTGGCAGCAACTTATGCAGGATGATATTCCCGCTTTTTCTGTTGCCATGGGCAGTCGAGATATTGTGCTTCTCGACGGACAGAAGCTGCCCATTCCAGCCTTAGGTGAGGTAATTGAAGTCACGGCGATTGATAATGTTCTTCAAAAGTTAAAGAGTCTCGATCGTGTCGAAGACGCGACGAAGGAACAATGTCATTGGATTGAAGCGTCGTTTGTGGGCAGATATTCGGATAATCGGATTCAGTCTGGGACGAATGTGCCTGCGAAAGCTTCAGTTCTGGAAATGCTGAGTTATGTCGTGGAAAATATTACCGAGCGGGTTGGGGAAAACCCGGATGCGCATTTTGGCCTAGACTTCCTTAGCGCCTCGGTGGGGGAGGACTTCGACCGAAACTGGCAAGTGTTGGCGAGTAACGATGATTTCTACGGCGGCACGGCGGGAACACTATACTTCCTAGCAACCTATTACAAGTTTTCTGCGGACGCAGCAGTGAAACCACTGCTGCGCAAGGCCGCTCTGAGTTTTCAAAGGGTGTTGCTGCGCAACCCCATCCAGGGAAAGAAACTTGGTGGACTTGCTACGGGAAACATTGGGTTGTTGTTGTCTGCGGTGGCATGCGCTCATGCACTTGAGTGGGATCGAATAGACCGTGATGTGTACAAGGATGCAGCGCACCGAGCAATGTTGACGCTGATCGAACAGATGACGAAGGAACGATTAGTTCCGGATGCAACCTTGAATATGGATGCAATTAACGGGTTGGCCAGCCAATACCGGGCGTTCGTTGAAATCGCTGGGATGCTCGCGGAGTTAGGTGAAGATTGCGGCCGACTAAGCACCCTGGTTCGCATTTTCACGGAGTCATGGCTGCTAAGGAATGACGAAGTTCCTGACGATGGTGGATTTGCTCATTCCTCCGCTGGCATCCTTGACGCGTATGTTGCGAGTGCGCGTTTATCCAGGCGGCGGGTGAGCGTCGAACTAGTGGAACACCAGATTAACGCGATCCTTCACGCGGCGCTTAGCCAAGATCAACCATCGTTGGGGTGGTGCCATGGAACTGCTGGTCTGGGAGCACTTGCACTCAACCTTATCCGCGAAGAATCGACGTTAACGCAAGCGAAGAAGCTACTTGAAGCTATCCACCCCTTCCTTATGGAAAACGTCGACAATATGGGGATGTCTGCTTGCCACGGGTACATCGGAGTACTTGAAGTTTTATATTATCTAGGGTACTTCGCGAAGGATGAAGAACTCCAAGGGAAAGCTGGTGCGATTGCTTCAGAGCTCCTTGTCGCTGATCTGTGCGGGGATGGCCTGACGAAGGAACACTACTCAACCAGCCTATACTGTGGACTTGCGGGTGTGGGGCAACTATTACTTTCGCTGGCAGGGCACCGTTCGGCTGTAGTCCGTGCACCCTGGCATTAAATACTAACCGCCGTTCTTGAGGCGACTGAGTCACTCTGCCTTAGTCGCCCTTTTCAGATTGAGGAAGCGGAACCAATTACGCTTGGCGGAAGGTGACACGTCAGGTGCTTTAGAAATCCTGAATGCCGCCAGGTTATCTTCCGTATCGCTTCGCCTATTTCATTCGGGCGCACACCTATGGGATGCCGAGAAACCGTGGGGCTGTCGTGTTTTCCTGGGTGACTCGAACCTTGAAGGAGAGTAAAATTAGCCGCTAGATAACTTCAATTCTGCTACCGGCATGATGTGCAGTGCGCGCCGGTAAGAGAGGATCGTGTCACGTGAATGTCCGCACCCCGCCCCATTTTGTCGCGCCTGCTGTTGTCTCTGTCTTTGCAGTTTTGTCTGTCGCCTTTATCCTCTGGGGAAAGGTGGATATCGCGTCCACATTAGTGGTGTTGGTGAGTATCGCTGGCATTTTCATGGTGCGTCGATATCCTCACTTCTCGTGCTGCCTATTTGTGTTTCTTTACCTGGTTCTTTCCTATGAACGGGAAGTACGCAACGTCATCACGATCCTCGGCGCGATAGCGGTGACGGGTTTTCTGGCGTACATGAGCCGAATCAGATGGGCTATTGCCTATGGGGTTGTGTTCTTCGCGATCTCCGTTACTGAGATATTTGAGGGTATCTTCGTCCCGGAATCCATCGAAAATGTGCTTTTTACCTTGATTATGTTCATTTCCACGATCGGGATTGGTTCCTATCTACACAAGGCGGAACGCAAGTCCCGTGAGGAAAAACTTAGGGCTGAAGAAGCTAAGAAACGACAGAGGAAAATCCTCATTAAGACCCTTCATGATTCTGTAGCGAGATCTTTGACCTCGGCTGTTATGCGTGCCGAGGGTATTAGCTTTGGTCCGGGCATTCCAGAGGACAAGAAAGAAGAGCTGGAACTCATCGCTGAGGAGAGCCGCAGGGCTATTGAGGAGGTTCGTACTCTGATCCGTTTGTTGGATGAAGATGAATTGGAACTTCCTGCGGTTAAAACCAACCTGGCGGACCAGATTGGGTATTTTGTGAATCTTCTTGAGAGCCATGGATTTAACGTCACCGTGGTAAAGGATGACTCTATTTTTGCGCGAGCGTACAAGCTGGAGCCGTTGTCTTTGCCGGTCATGCCTGAGCTTGCATCGAATGTACTGAAGTATGGTGCCTCGGATAGTGAGGTGCTGGTAAAGGTGGAGCGTTGCGATGAGGATATCGTAGTGACGGTTACCAACAAGATCGCCGCTACTCGTTCGACGAGCTACCTCAGCACAGGGATTGGGCTGGCTCAAATCCGGGAAGAAATAACGAGGGAAGGGGGCTCATTCGAGAGCGTATCAAAGGGGGAACTTTGGGTCACTACCTGGGAATTCCCAGTTAGATAGTGTACTAAAGTGCCTAGTTTGAGAAAAAGCGGGATTTTGCTTGGAAAACGAGAGATGCGTCGTGAAAATAGAGATGTCACTGTTTCTACTTACGAAAAGGAATCGACATTATGCAACGTGTCACTCGTGTTTTTCTGTCCGTAGCCATTGCTTCTACCTTGGTAGCGCAGGGCCCGATTATCGCAAATGCAAAGGAGCCTGCCGCTCGGTCAAATTCACCCCTCGGCTTTTTGTCTTGCGAGGATGTAAGCTGGTTGAAATGGTGCAAATAAGCCGATGACGAAATAAGCCTGAGGAGTGAGAATGAGCACCGAGCGTATCAAGATAGTAATCGTTGACGATGACCGTCTGGCACGTGAAACCCTGACGAAGTACTTCTCACCTTCCGAGGAGTTTGACCTTGTGGGGGTTGTGAAAACTGGTCATGAGGTTATCGAGATCATCGAAAACCAGAAAGTCGATGTCATCCTATCGGATATTTACATGCCAGCCATGAGCGGTCTCACCCTCCTTGAGAAAGTTCTTGCACTCAAGAATCCCCCCAGGTTTATTGCCATTACCTCTATCGACGACGATGACAACATGATACGCGTGTTGGGCCGGGGCGGCGCAGGATACATTCTGAAAAGCCAATCCCCTAAGTCCATTATCCAGGCGGTCAGGGATGCCGTTGATGGCGGAATGGTTGTCTCCCCGACTTCTGTTGAAAACCTCATCAGGGAGGTTCCTAAAGTCCAAAACTTTGAGGGATATCACCGCAATCTCTTGGACCAAGTGGTTGCTGATGATTCGCCTTTGAACCCTGAAGAGAAGAAAGTCCTCAAACTTCTATGTTCGGGTATGAGCAATGCTGAAATTGCCTCGCACATGCTGTACTCAGAGTCCTCGATCAAGAAACGAGTCTCGTCACTCATGCAAGATTTCGGAGCGAAATCACGTTTGGATCTAGTGGTGGCGTTGCTCAATAAGCCCGAAAATGTCTCCTGATCCTTAGGCTTGTCGTATCTTTGACAGACTAATATTGCACCTCCCAGGTATCCAGTTACGCTCGGTTGCCTGGGAGGTTTGCTTGTGGGATAACCGGAAGTGGTTGGCATAGAGAATGAGGACTGCAAAACAGATCATCGGAAGAGTGTAGTTATTGGTGTATTGCTTATTTCACAAGCTCGCAGGCGGCTGACGTAACGTAACTTTGAGAGCTCCCCGAATAATTTAGTAACGAAAATGTAAGCAATGGACCAAAGCGAGTTTGGGATGAAGGGCTATCGATGACCCGTTTTAATGACCCACAATGCTCATTTGAAACACGGTGACCATCCACAGCATCGCAAACGGTACGAGGAACCAAAACGTACCCATCCATGGGCGCCAGCGGGTGTAGTTGAGATATTTGCGGTACATGATCACGCCGCACCCGATGGTGGCGATGATAGGCACCATGCTGGTTGCGGCGGGCCACCAGATTTCCGCCTGCCGGGAGCAGATCCACGTGGCGTGCCCGTCGTCGCAAAGCGGGCCGCCTTGGATGCGGGCAACCCAGGCGAGAATGTAGGCAACAATCCCGGTGACAATGGGGGTCAATAACGCCCAGGTGATCGCCTGTTTCGTCGACTTCCTGTTCATCTCAGCTTCTTTGAGCGGGTCCGGGGTATCGGCCAACTCATCAAAGGTGGTGGGTTGCGGGCGGAACCGATTGGACTGGTCGGCGTCGGAGCTGAGGTCGTTTTCGGGGTGGTCCATGTGCGTTACCTTGGTCGGATGATGAGGTCGGGGATCTGGGCGTCGGCAGGAGTGTTCAATACGTTGAGTATGGTGCCAGCGATGGTATCAGCCGAGATGTAATCGTCGGGATTGTAGTCTTGGTTTTCCTGGTGACGGATGGCGCGCTGCATTTCGGTGGCGATTCGGCCGGGGTAAATACTGGTGACCCGGATCGCCGGTGTTTCCTGCCGCAGCGCTTCGCACCAGGCGCGGGCGGCGTGTTTGCTGGCTGAATACGCGCCCCACATGGGGTGAGTGTGGTGCCCGGCGCCGGAATTGATGTAGATGACCTGGCCGGAAGACTGGATAAGCTGCGGCAAAAGGTGTTGAGTCAGTTCAACCGGGGCGTGGAGATTAATGGCCATGTGGTGTTCCCAGTCGCGCCGGGGCTGGTCGTGGGTGCTGCCGAGCTGGGCGACGCCAGCGCAGTGGATCAGCGCGGTGATGCTTTGCGGCGCCACCTCGTCCGGTACCGTCACTGTGTCTGTGAAATCAGCGTGCCACCAGTGCAGATTGGGGTGGTCAAGGTCGGCGGGCGAGCTGCGGAACTGTGCGTAGACGGTGTAGCCGGCCTCTAAAAGGGCGCGGGTGGTGGCGAGTCCAACGCCTTGGCTTGCGCCAGTGACAACTGCGGTGGGCATTATTGCTCCTTTCCTCGGGTGGGGATCATGAGGACTGGGACCTGGACGTGCGGCAAGATTTCGGAGGTTTGGGAGCCGATGAAGACCCGTTCAAAGGCACCGAGCGGGGAGGAACCGAAGCAGAGTAGGTCGCCTTTTTTCCATTTGAGTACGTCGAGCGCGCCGTGCCACCCGTTGCCGGAGCCAACCTCACAGGTGATGTCGATGTGGGGGAATGCGGCGTGGGCGCTGCTGCGGAGCCGATCCAAAATCGCTAGCGCGTTTTCGCGCCATTCGTGGCTGAGGTCTGTGGAAGGTTTTATGGATTCCGAAACGGGAGGTGCCCCGAATCCGTCCGGCGAGAGGGCAAGAATCCTCAGCGGTACGCCCCACGCAGCGGCGAGTTCGGCGGCGGTGGTGGTGGCGGATTCGTCGGTGTCCTGCCCAATGAATGCGACATTGACGCGGGTGATGCCGCGTTTGGCGAGTTTAGGGGATCGGGGTGCCAGTAGGAGGGGGCGCGGCGAGGAGTGCAGCATGGAGTCGGCGGTGGTGCCGGGTAAAAATCGCCCTTTGGGGGCGGCGGCTTTGGATCCGAGCAGGATCATGTCGGCCCCGAAGTCGTGGGCGGCCTGGGTGAGCATGACGGATTCAGAGGTTCCGTCGGCGATGACGGCGACCGGGTTGGCCCATTGGGCGCGGTCGATGCCGACGTCGTTAAGCTTTGCGCTAACGGCTTTGGTGTAGCGTTCGGTTTCTTTTTTGAACCATTTCTTATGCTTGGAGCCGAGCTTGCTCATCGCTGGGGACGGCCAGGGACGCAGGAAAGTGGTGACGCACTGGACGGTCACGTCTGCGGTGCGCGCCAGCCAGGCGGCAACTTCGAGCGCTTCATCGCCGCTGGATTGGGGCTGCCACGCAACCAGGATGCGAAATTGTTGCATGTGGAGCCGTGGCGCGGGCTGGGTTTTCTTAGGCATAGGTAACGCGGGTGACAGATCGTTTCTATAGGTTATGTCGGTTTAAAGTTTAGCGCGGGAGTCGTTACCTATGGTGGCGACGGGGGTTAGCTAGTGGCCTCATGTTGTTGCATGAGTTCCGCAGTATAGGCCTCGGCGAGTTCGGTGATGATATCGGCGGCTTTTTCGGCTTCGCTGAGCTTTTCGACGGGCAACGTCGCGAGCATCTGCGCTAAATAATCGGTACGTTCGTTTCCCACCCGCTCCAGCTCTTGCTTGCCAAACGGTGTCAATTGCACTTTTACGCCGCGCCGGTCGGCTTCTTCCCGGATGCGTTCGACCATGCCGCGTTCTTCCAATTGGTGCAAAGCGTTTGACGCGGTAGGCATACGGATGCCTTCGACCTTGGCGATGTAGCTGATCCGGCAAGGGCCCTCCTCAGCCAGCCTGCTTAAAATTGTCAGCTGCGGCCCAGTAAGGTCCGATGCTTCCGCGATACGGAAGTAAAGCACATACAACCGAGTGAGTGCTGGCCGAATTCGGTTCGCCAATTCCCAATGGGCATTTGATTTCATGAGTTGAATTGTATCCATTCTGTGTGCAACCTAACGATTCACGCGTATGGCAGAGGTGCTTTTTGCAGTTTGCGTGCAGGTTTATATTTCCGTTTTGCTCAATGTGAACAGTTGTATTGTAACCGGTTGTGCCCGCGCGGCTGGACGGTGCGGCTTAAGGAGCTACGTATTAGATGTCTAAGCGGCTAAACTTGTGGAATGGTTGAATTCCATGGTCAGGTTTCGCACCGGCTGGCACGAGCCAAAACACTTTCCTTGGTACGCGCTGGCCGCAAGTCGCACGACGAAGTGTGTGACGCCGACTTTTTGCTGCTCACCGCAGCGAAATTCCATGGAGTTTCGGCTGCAAACCCATGCCCTATTTGCGAAGAAAAAACGTTGCGGAATGTGTTATGGGTATATGGTGAACAGCTTGGTCATGCATCAGGCAGCGCACGATCCATCGCAGAGATTCACGACTTTGTGGAATCGGGTCGGGAGTTTATTGTTCACACGGTGGAGGTATGCACCAATTGCAAGTGGAACCACTTGGTGCAGGCCGCCATTGCGGCGCCGTCGGCGAGAACACCTGTTGACGTCGAAAAGCTGGAACAGACGCTGTGGGACCTTCCCCACCAGCGGCAACCCCAGTCTGCGGTAGAAGAAGTACCAAGCTATACAGTTCCGTACTGTGTGGCCCGCTTTGAGGAAGAACTGTAAGTGGCAAATACAAATAGTAAAAAAGCCAAAGGCTCGCCTGCGCCTCGTCGCAAGCGTTCTTGGATTAAAGGCAGCATCATCGCTGTGGTGTTAGCCGTGTTTGTTGCACCCTTGCTGGCATTCATGGTGGCCTACATCGTCACCGACGTGCCAGAGCCAGAAGAACTGGTGACTAAACAGGTGTCCCACATCATGGCTGCTGACTCCACCACCGAATTAGCACGAATCGTGCCAGCGGAAGGCAACCGCCAAGAAGTGCCGCTGGATCAAATACCGGAAGATGTTCGCAACGCGGTTCTAGCCGCCGAGGACCGGCAGTTTTATACCAATAATGGCTTCTCGTTCACCGGCTTCGCCCGTGCCATCATCGGCCAGATCACCGGTAACACCTCCGCTGGTGGTGGTTCGACCATTACCCAGCAGTACGTGAAAAACATGGTGGTCGGTAACGACTATTCCTATAAACGTAAGGCGAAAGAACTGGTCTATTCGGTCAAAATGGCCAACGAATGGAGCAAGGAGCAGGTATTAGAGGCGTACCTCAATACCATTTACTTCGGCCGTAACGCCTACGGCATCGATGCCGCCGCCCGCGCCTACTTCGACGTCCCGGCACAGGAACTCAATGCGGCGCAGGCTGCCGTGCTGGCCGCATCAATCCAGCGGCCGTCCCAGCTGGACCCATGGGCTAACCCGGAGGAAGCCGAAGAGCGCTGGAACTACGTGCTTGACGGCATGGTTTCCGAAGGCTGGCTCGACGAGGGCACCCGGGCGGGACTTGTCTACCCAGAGACCACCGACCCGGCCCTAAACCGCGCCTACACCGAAGCCACCGGCCCTAATGGCCTGATTAAAAACCAGGTCATGGCGGAACTGGAAACCTTAGGCATTACCCAAGATGACGTGGAAACCCGCGGCCTGCGGGTGACCACCACCATCGACATGAAAGCCCAGAACGCCACCACCAAGTCGGTGACTGACAGCATGCGCAACCAGCAGGAAAACATCAGGGTTGCGGCTGTAAGCGTGGAGCCAAGTACTGGTGCGGTTCGTGCCTATTACGGCGGCGAGGAAGCAACCGGTTGGGACTACGCCAACGCACCACTGCAGACCGGTTCCACTTTTAAGGTCTTCGGCGTCGCCGCCGCAGTTCAGCAGGGTATTCCGACCACCCAGACGATCTCCACCGCGCCATACCAGCTACCAGGTGTTACGGTTCCCGGCGGTGGCTGCAACGGTGCCTGCACCATGAAAGAAGCGCTCAAGCAATCCCTGAACACCCCGTTCCTGCGGTTGCAGGATGAGCTTGCCAACACCACCCAAGACACCGCCGATATGGCGCATGCCCTGGGTATGGCGCGCTCGTTGCCAGGCATTGAGGAAACCCTGACCGAAAACGGTGAGCAGCCGTTCGAGGGCATCATCTTGGGTCAGTATCAGTCCCGGCCGATCGATATGGCACATGCGCTGGCAACCTTGGCAAACGAGGGGGTCTGGCATGATACCTATTTCGTCGAGAAGGTCGAAACCGCGGATGGTCAGGTGCTTTATCAGCACGGCGCAACCGAAGGTGAGCGTCGGGTCGCGGCCAATGTCGCCAATACCGTGTTGGAAGCAATGCTGCCAATTGCAGGTTGGTCTGGCTACAAGGACCTCGCTGGCGGGCGCGAATCCGCCGCCAAGACCGGCACCACCCAGTTAGGCGATACGGGGTTGAATAAGGATGCATGGATGATTGGCGCGACTCCGCAACTGGCAACCGCAGTGTGGGTCGGCACCCATGACAATTCCCCGTTGCTGAACCAGTGGGGTGCCAATATGTACGGTGCGGATCTACCAGCCACCATTTGGAAAGGCGTGCTCGACGGCGCGCTGGAGGGGCGGGATCTCGAAGAATTTCCTGCACCTAAGCCATTTGGCTTCAGTAAGGGGCGCGGCTCGATCGGCCCGGTGATTGCTACCCAAGCACCTGCGGTCGATAACTTCCAGCCGGATGCGCCTCCGGTGGAGGCACCAATCGAACCGGCGTTGCCGCAGCCACCAGCGGTCACCGTTCCAGAAGAAGGAGTGGAAATTCTGCCGGGAGTTGTGATTCCGGGAGAACTACTTACTGAGGAATAACCGCAGCCGCGAGCAGTATTAGCGGCTGGTTGTTGGGGAACGTGACGACCCACATGCAACGGTGTGCCGATAGTCCGAGACACTATTGGCACACCGTTGTATGTGTTTGGATGTGTATGTGTCTGGATGCCATCATCTGTTAGGTCTGCGCATATGGATAGCGCTGGCTGGGGGTGGCTGGTGCAGGATCGAAAGGCGTGGCCGGGCAGCGGGGTTACACTGATAGAAAACTCGGAGAACCTTTCTAGGAGAGCTACCGGCAAATGGATGCCACAACGATTCTCACCATGGCGAGCGTATTCGCTGGATTCCTATGTTTTGGCGGTTCCTTCGCCAGCTTCATGTACAAGAAATCGCCGAAATTAATCTGGGGCCTGTTTAGTGTAGCCATCCTGCTCATCACCGTTATTCCGGTGGTATTGGCGGTATTTGTTTCCGTCGAACCCCGCTAAGGACGGTCAAGAATCGACTTTCGGCAGCAGATGGGGTATGTTTGACAGGTTGCTGACGCAACGACCCTCCTGCCACAACCAGTTCCGGGTGTGGCCGAAACGAGATTTATATACAAGACCATAGGAGGTGATGAGGTCCGTGCGTCACTACGAAGTCATGATCATTCTGGATCCTTCCCAGGATGAACGCACTGTTGCCCCGTCCCTGGACAAGTTCCTGGAGATCGTCCGCAAGGAAAACGGCACCGTGGAAAAGGTTGACATCTGGCCAAAGCGCCGGTTGGCCTACCCAATCAACAAGAAAGACGAAGGCATCTACGCCGTCGTCAATCTGCACTGTGAGCCAGCCACCGTTCAGGAACTCGACCGCGTTCTTAACCTGAACGACAATGTTCTGCGCACCAAGGTTCAGCGGGACGACAAGTAATCTACGTCAATAAGCGCACTGTGCAGGAAAAATACCGGGAGCTTAAGCAAAGGGTATTTTCATGTCGGTGTCAATGACTAAGGTTGCTAGTTGAAACCACAAACCTTCAAGCGTTATAAGAATCCACCGATTCTTGTTGCGCCGAATACCTAAAACCAGAGCAGAGATGAAAGGCTAACGAACATGGCACAAGGAGACGTCAATATCACGATCGTCGGCAACGTAGTTGCTGACCCAGAGCTTCGCTTCACCCAAACAGGTGCAGCGGTAGCTACATTCCGTGTGGCTTCTACCCCACGTCGCTACGATTCCCAGTCCGGCCAATGGGTCGATGGTGAAGCAATGTTCCTTTCCTGCAACATCTGGCGTCAAGCCGCCGAAAACGTCGCCGAAACCCTGACCAAGGGTATGCGCGTGATCGTTACCGGCCGGTTGCGGCAGCGTTCGTATGAATCCCGTGAAGGGGAAAAGCGGACGGTCATGGAGCTAGAGGTCGAAGAAGTCGGCCCATCCCTGCGCTACGCAACCGCACAGGTTAACCGCAATCCTCGTGAAGGCGGCTACCAAGGCGGCGGCAGTGGTAACTTCGGCGGCGGAAACGCTGGCGGTAACTTTGGCGGCAATTCCGGCGGGTTTAATAACAGCCAAGGCGGATTTGGCGGCGGCCAACCAGCAAACCAAGGTGGGTTTGGTGGCGGCCAGCAGCAGTCTGCCCCTGCGAACGATCCGTGGAGCAGCGCCCCACCAGCAGGTGGATTTGGTGGTGCCGACGACGAACCTCCGTTCTGATTCGCGTCGCGTACCTGACATAACCAATAACACAGATGTAAAACTTTCCCGAGGTACTAGTTAGCTCGGGTGCTAAAGACCACGAAAGGCAGGGATCATGAAGCTGATCCTCACCGCCGCCGTTGAAAACCTCGGTGTCGCAGGCGACATCGTTGAGGTTAAAGACGGCTACGGACGTAACTACCTGCTTCCGCGCGGCCTGGCCATCGTAGCCACCCGCGGCGCTGAGAAGCAGATCGAGGGCATCAAGCGTGCCCAGGAGGCTCGCGCTATCCGCGACCTCGACCACGCGCGTGAAGTAAAAGCACAGCTGGAAGCACTGGAAGGTGTAAAGGTTTCTGTGCGCACCTCTGAGAAGGGCAAGATCTTCGGCTCTGTATCCGCAGATGACATCGCCGCAGCCGTTAAGGCAGCAGGTGGCCCGAACCTGGACAAGCGTTCCATTGAATTGCCCAAGTCTTTGGTAAAGACTACTGGTGCATACAAGGTAAACGTTAAGCTGCACTCCACCATCGCAGCAACGGTGAACTTCGAGGTCGTTGCTGCCTAATTACAGGCACTAAGCAGCGACGGTCGCCATAGTGGGTGACCCAACGACAACAGCATTGAACGGACCGGCCCGCCTGGCTTTCCTACCAGGCAGCGGCTGGTCCGTTCGTTTCTTTACTCATTAAGATATTTTTCAGATTTCTCGGTGGGGTTTCCGCTATTTTCGGTTCCTGAAAGTGACATCGCTGAACCGATTCACCCCCGATTGTGATTTATCCCAAGCCGGTTGTGGATAACTTGTGGGAAAACTCACGCGGTGCGGGTTTTCCACACCGAAAAACTACCTCAAGCACCATTGTCAAACGCACTGCTTGAAGCGGTTTTCCACTGAAGCGATGAAAGTTATCCACAGGGGTGAAATTAGGTTTGACATGGGGTTTTGGGATAAAACTGGGGGATTTTTGGCGTTGGGTGGGAAGTTATCCACAGCCTTCCACAGTATTCCACTGTCCATAAACAGGTTTATTCACAGCGCCTGTGGATAACTTTGCAATTTTAGAATTGTTTAAGCCGAAAATCTGTGGTAGAGAATGTGATGGCAGGTGGCGGCCTGGGCGTTGAAACTGATGTGAAAACAGATAAAGATGTTTTCGTCTCAGTAAGTCTGGGGAAAAATCCTTAGCAACTATTTATGTCCGATGTTTTCAGGTAAAAAAGAATACATGAATCCCGTACTGGATGGCGTAGCCCGATACTACGAACAAGGGGAAAGCGTTCCCCTTGAGGACTACGGTCTACTCAGCAATCACCGTACCGTGGCCTTGTGCTCGCGGTACGGCAGCATTGATTGGCTTTGCCCACAGGTTGATGGCGAAGCCATCTTTGCGGCACTGGTGGGGACGAGTAATCACGGTTGCTGGCGCATCAGCCTAACAGAGCCGACAGATATTCAGTGGGAGTATGAAGAACCTACTTCTCACTATCCGGTGCTGAGAACCACGTGGACCACCGCGACTGGGGTTGCGGTGGTACGGGATAGGTTGGCTGTCGCCGAAACAGGCGCAAGCATTATCAGCCGCGAACTTAGCTGCACCGAAGGAGAGGTGACAGTGCAGCATGATCTGCGGCCCCGCATTAATTACGGCCTCCAGTGTCCGGCCTGGCAACGTCACGAAAATGCGATTGATGTCTACGAGTTCTTTAACGAGGCCGGTGAGTTGGAAACCACGTTTTTCGGTCGACTGCCGATCCTCGTCTCCGATATTGCCAGCGACTTTTATGAGGAATTTACGCTCTCAGCTGGGGAGGAAGAACGGTGGGAGTTGTTGCTGAATGCCACCGAAACAGACAATAATAACCTCGCAGCGGGTTTTAACGAAGCGGCGCCGAAACCCACAACTACCGCATCGATTCCCCAGGGGATAGCTCAGTGGGAGACGCTTCTACAACAATCGGTGACCGCCCTTGAGGCGCTCTGCTTAGCCAACGGTGCGGTTTTGGCTGCCCCCACCGCGTCGCTACCGGAGGATTTCGGCGGCGAACGTAACTGGGACTATCGCTACTGCTGGTTGCGTGATTCGGCGTTTAGCATTGAGGCGCTGCTCATCGCCCAGACTATGGGGCTTGTCGACGCCACCGGGTATGCGCGGCGCTGGCGGGATTGGTTGTGCGCCGTCATCGGTGAGGACGTCGACAAGCTTCGGATCATGTACGGTGTGCGCGGTGAAACGAACTTAGATGAGCGAATTCTTGCGCACCTACCTGGCTACGAACGGTCACTGCCCGTGCGGATCGGAAATGGCGCGGTTGAGCAGTACCAAGCCGACGTCGCGGGTGAGTTGATGCTTGTGCTGGCCAAACTGCGTGAATTCGGGATTGCGGAAACCCCGCAGTCTTGGGAGCTGCAAAAGAAGCTGCTGGATTATTGCGATGCGAATTTTGAGCGTCGGGATCACGGCATTTGGGAAATGCGCGGCGAATTGCACTATTTCACCCACGGCCGCGTGATGATGTGGGCGGCGTTCAACGCGGGCATTACTGCGGTGGAAAGCGACCCGCAGCTGGCGAACGGCGCCGATATTGCTATGTGGCGGCAACGCCGGATTGAATTGCGGGAGGAGATTATTTCGCGCGGATTCGACGAGAAAACCGGTACGTTTCTGCAAACCTACGAAGGATACCCACGTGCCGTGGATGCTTCGTTATTGCAAATACCGCAAACCGGGTTCATCGCAGCGGACGACCTGCTGATGAAACGAACCGTCACCGCAATCGAACGGGACCTGAAGGACATTCACGGCGACAGCCACGGCTTGATCTACCGGTACCGAACCGACCCGACTGGCACCGGTAATCTCGCGGTGGATGGGCTTAGCGGCCATGAATACCCATTCCTCATCTGTAATTTCTGGCTCGTTGAGCAGTATGCCGCTGCCGGACGGATCGACGATGCCGAGAAATTGATGAATCAGTTGGCAAGCTACGCTACCGAATTGGGGTTCCTCGCCGAGGAATACGACCCGGAACACGGCCGACTGGCTGGAAACTTTCCCCAAGCGTTTTCGCATATTGGCGTAATCAGGGCAGCTGCGGCGATTAGCGCCGCTAAAGCTGCGCGGAAATAAGCCCCTCGCCATCCTTGAAACGATACAAGACAGAATTGGAGACAACGGCAGTGACGAAAACACCAACGAGTCGAATCCGCATCATAAAGGCAATGGAATGGATAGGGTGGGCTGGCTTCGTTTCTGTCGGGATCGCCGCCGTTATAATGGGCAATTATCTAGCAGCTTCGATAGCGTTCTTTGCCCTCGTCTTTTCATGGTTGCACAGGCTCGAAACCTCGCTACAAAAGCTTGATGGGGTGGAGATTACCCAGCCGATCGACCCGGCTGAGGTACGTCGATACCGCGTTGAGAACCCAGGGACGTCCGTGGTGGACGCAATTAAGGCCATTGCGAGTAAAAACTCCACCGACGGCGAGAAGAATATCTAGTACCCAGCTTTTCTGGTTGGCGGGATCGATCGCCTAGGCCGAGCCTAGGCAGTACTCTTGACAATGCCTTCTTCGATAGACTGGTGCGCTAGAATCCTAGGTTGCATATGTGGCACTGAGTTCATTACTTTTTGGTGGGCTATAGGGGAGAGGAACGCGAGAGATGAGCAGCGATTATTCGTCGCAAAGCTTCGACGATGCACCTGATGTGGGAACCGCTACCCACAGCGTCTCTTTCGACGGATCCGCAGCGATCGCGCCGGTGGAAGCGGACTTTTCCAGCCTCGATCTTCCAGAGCCGCCCGAAGGCCCGGCCGAACCGCCAGCGCGCCGTCCGCGATACCCACAACAACGGGATCGCTACGATTCGACGCGGCGGGCGTATGACGAATATCGACAACCGCCACACGATAACGAAGCGGAACAAGGCGTGCTGGGGGCGATGCTGCTGAGCCCCAATACCGTCGTCGATATCATCGAAACTCTGTCGCCGGAAGACTTCTTTAGGCCAGCCCACCAGCTGATTTACACGGCCATCATTGACCTGTTTTCCGATAATAAAGAGATCGACTCGGTGATCGTGGCCGGTCGGCTCGACCGGAATAACGATCTAGAACGCGTTGGCGGCGCGCCGTATCTGCATACGCTTATTTCTTCCGTGCCCACGGCGGCCAACGCCCGATACTACGCCGAGATTGTTGCGGAGAAAGCGATCCTACGGCGGCTTGTCGACGCCGGCACGCGCGTCGTCCAGCTTGGCTACGAAGGTACCGAAGGTGCGGAGCTCGATGCCGTTATCGATATGGCGCAGCAGCAGGTTTTCGCCATCGCCCAGAAAAATACGGCCGAGGACTACGCTGTACTGCGGGACCTGATTCAACCCACCATGGATGAATTGGATGCCATTGCGCTCCACGGCGGGTTGGCACAAGGTGTGCCGACCGGTTTCCAGGACCTCGATAATCTCACCAACGGCCTGCACGGTGGACAGATGATCATCGTGGCGGCGCGTCCCGGTGTGGGTAAATCGACCTTGGCGTTGGATTTCGTTCGTTCCTGCGCGATTGTCCACAACAAGGCGGCGGTGATTTTCTCTCTGGAAATGTCGAAGAGCGAAATCGTCATGCGTATGCTGTCGGCAGAAACGGACATCAAACTTTCCGATATGCGGGCCGGGCGCCTTACCGATGAAGACTGGGCCAAGCTTGCCACCCGGGTGGGGCAGATCGAACAGGCCCCTATCTTCATTGACGACTCGGCGAACTTGACTATGATGGAGATTCGCTCCAAAGCGCGCAAGCTGAAACAAAAACACGACCTGTCGATGATCGTGGTGGACTACCTGCAGCTTATGAGCTCTGGTAAGAAGACCGAATCCCGGCAACAGGAAGTCTCGGAATTTTCCCGCCAGCTAAAGCTATTGGCTAAGGAACTCGATGTTCCGTTGATCGCCATTTCGCAGCTCAACCGTGGCCCGGAATCGCGTACAGATAAACGACCCCAGATCGCCGACCTTCGTGAATCTGGTTCCTTGGAGCAGGACGCCGACATGGTTATGCTGTTGTACCGGCCCGATAGCCAGGACAAGGACGATACCCGCGCTGGCGAAGCGGACATCATTTTGGCGAAACACCGTGGTGGCCCCATTGATACGGTGCAAGTGGCCCACCAATTGCACTTCTCCCGCTTCAAAGACATGGCGCGCCAGCTGTAAGGCGGTGGCTGCCAGCGTCACGCCACGCCGATGTAGGTTTCATGCGCAAGCCGTGGCGGACGCGCTCGGATAAAAGACCCACCGGATCCAAGTTATTCGTGACGTTTTGCTAATCGCGCAGCTAGCCAGCCTGCTGCAGTTTCGTTTTTGTCTTCGATACTAAAATATGTAACGAAAGCCTTCGTTAGTGTCACTAACAAGTAGCGGCCATCGTGAGTATCGAAAGGAGTGATAACGATGATGACCCAAACGCTTGCTGCGGTTCTTGCCACGATACTTCACTTGGTAGGCACAGTCACGGGCCCAGTGCCGGAAGTCATCCCTAATGCATCTTCTGAAAGTACTGCTTTCCCAGGCGATTTAAGCCACAGTTATCTTCCCGACATACCACCTATCGCAAGTCCCATGCCGAATGATCCACAACCAATCGAATTAGCTACCACCCTGCCGAATGATGCGACCCCCGCATCACCTGAACAGCTTCGGCAAATCCGAACGGGAACCTGGGTTGCGGTCAAAGAACCACGATCGACGAAGATCGTGTTCCGAGAATACGTGGCCGATAACCCGAGTGAATTGCACTACCTCATGGAGGAATTCCCACCAGGTGCGGTTCCCGCTGATCTGCAAGAATTCTATGGTGGTGCGAGCTGCAACCATCGAAACCAAGGCCTGTGGTTTGAAGTCAATGTGCTCAAGACGACTGAGGCCGGAATAACCACGCTTATGGGGTGTTCCCCACAGCAGGATGCCCAAGATGCGGAGGCCTTGCAGTATATCGATTCCGATCCAAAAGTCTATCTAGATAAAGCCGGATACGTATATCTGGTGCGCCCCGACGGAGTGGCTTCTGCCTGGAAACGCCCCTAGTTTATGGCCACGCCGCGTTGTTCCGGCAGCGTTAAGGTCGCGAGAGCTGCGATGGCAAAAGCTGCCCCGAACACGCCGAACAGCGTTCCTGTCCCGCCGATGCTGATGATCGGTGGGACAATTAGCGGCGCGATGATGGAAGCAATTCTGCCAAAACCAGCTGCTGCGCCAGTGCCGCGCCCGCGAATCGAGGTGGGGTAGAGTTCTGGCCCAATGGCATAAAGCGCTCCCCACGCGCCCAGATTAAAAAAGGATAGCAGGCAGCCTGCGAGGATGATCGTTGCCTCCGAGCCTGCGAAGCCGTAGCCAGCGGCGGCTAGGGCAGAACCCGCCAAGAAAGTTGCTAGGGTGGCGCGGCGCCCCCAAACCTCAATGAGCCATGCCGCCACGGCGTAACCAGGCAGTTGAGCAAGAGTGATGATGAGCGTGAACTGGAAGCTTTTCACCAGGGTGAAACCATCAGCGACTAGTAACGATGGAATCCAAATGAATGCGCCGTAGTAACTGAGGTTGATACAAAACCACACGATCCACAATGCGGCAGTCCGACGGCGTAGTGGCGCTGCCCACAACGAGGTTTGGGCACCAATATTATCGGTTTTGGGGGTATCAGTTATGTCGGTCTTGACCTCGCCGCGGTTATGGGTAGGAGGTGCCTCTGCTTCAAAACTGGCGACGATCTCTTCTGCTTCTGAATGCCGTCCCTGTGCTTCCAAAAAACGCACGGATTCGGGCAGTTTCAACCGGACGAACAAGGCATAAAGCGCAGGGACGCAACCTAAGGCCAGCGCCCAGCGCCAGCCATTATCGCCGCTAGACACGACAAAGCGGCCGATGATGGCGGCCATGATCCACCCCAGCGCCCAGAACGCTTCCAGGGCGACTACCATGCGGCCCCGGATTGTGCGCGGCGAAAATTCCGAGATGAGTGTTGAGGCCACGGGCAATTCCGCGCCTAAACCTAGCCCGACGATAAACCGTAATACCATCAGGGTTGCCAAGCCGCCTGCCAGCGCGGACGCGCCGGTGGCTAGGCCATACACCAATAGGGTGGCGGCGAAAATTTGGCGTCGACCGAATTTATCGGCCAGTAACCCACCGAAGGTCGCTCCCACCGCCATGCCGACGAAACCGATGGCTGCCAGCCACGAGGTCTCCGTTGTGCTGAGCCCCCAATGCGCGACCAATGCGGCCATGATGAACGAGATCAGCCCCACATCCATGGCATCAAGAGCCCAGCCGATGCCGGATCCGATAAGCATTCGCTTATGTTTACCGGTCAGTGGCAATTGGTCCAGGCGTTGATTGCGGCTTAGTTCGATTCCCGGGTTGGTATGCATGGCGGAAAATCCTCTCGTTGGGCAGTTGCGTGGCGCAGCTCACCTTGTGGTGCACATGATAGGTGCTTGACCGAGGGGGCGGCCAATGCCGGGCCGAATGGGGGTGTAAAAATTACACTAACTACAGTCGCAGCTGCGGCGACTACGGCTATTTTCCCTGTTCATCAGCTACAACGGTGAGAGCGGCACCGCTACCGGGCGGGGGTGCTTGGTTGAAAAGACTTCAGCCGAAGCGAATTAGAAACCACAAAAACTGAGGAAAATGCCATGGCCGCGCCAGCCAACATCGGATTGAGCAACCCCCAGGCGGCCACGGGTATCAAAATGACGTTGTAAGCGAACGCCCAGAATAAATTGCCTTTAATTATCGCGAGTGTTCGACGCGAAAGCCGAATGGCGTCGACCGCGCCCACCGGATCGTTGTGCATGAGCGTGATATCCGATGCCTCAATCGCCACATCCGTGCCCGCGCCCATAGCGATGCCCAAATCCGCCTGGGCTAGTGCCGCAGCGTCGTTAATTCCGTCACCAACCATCGCCACAACTTCACCGCGTTGTTGCAGGTCGGCAATAGCATCGACTTTTCCTTCGGGGAGGACACCAGCGATCACATTGTCAGAATGAATCCCCACTTCGCCTGCTACTCGCGCGGCCGCGCCTGCGTTGTCTCCGGTCAACACGATGGGGGTTAACCCTAATTCCTTCATCGTGGCAATCGCTGTGGCGCTGCTCGGTTTCGGTTGATCGGTAACGGCTATGATTCCGGCGAGCTGATCGTTGATGCGTACCGCGACCGCCGTGGCACCAGTTGCCTCAGCTTCGGCGAAAACGTCGCGGGCTTCTTCCGGTGCCTCGGCACTTAGCTTGCCGACGCTCACCCGGTCGCCCGCCACAATGCCGCTGACGCCAATGCCGGGTTCGTTTCGGAAATCGGAAACCGTATCCACCGGGAGTTTCTTGTCCTTTGCCGCGCCCACTATCGCCTGCGCGATCGGGTGCTCCGATGCGTTTTCTACAGCCGCTGCCGCAGCTAGCACCGCGGACTCCGAGAACCCGGGCAGCGGTTGCACATGAGAGACCTGCATGACGCCGGTGGTCAACGTACCGGTTTTATCCAGCACGATCGTGGTAATTCTCCGGGTGCTTTCCAAAACCTCGGGCCCATTGATTAACAACCCCAGCTGGGCACCGCGACCCGTTCCCACCAGCAGCGCTGTCGGCGTCGCCAAGCCTAAGGCGCACGGACAGGCGATGATGAGCACGGCCACCGCGGCGGTGAAAGCATCCGTGACGGAGCTGCCCAATACCCACAGATGAACCGCGAGGGTGATGATCGCAATCAGGATCACCGCTGGGACAAAAACCTGGGAGATCCGGTCGGCCAGTTTTTGCACCGGGGCTTTTCGCGCCTGGGCATCGCTGACCAGCTTCCCTAATTGCGCCAACGTGGTATCCGCCCCAACCCGGGTGGCACGCACCACCAACCGACCCGACATATTGATCGTGGCACCAGTGACCATGTCGTCGACGCCGACCTCTACCGGCACTGATTCACCAGTAAGCATCGACTCATCCACAGCGGAATGACCCGAAACAACAACACCGTCCGTTGCAATTTTCTCCCCGGGTCGAACCACAAAAACATCGCCCACCTGCAACCGCGAGATCGGGACGCGTTGTTCCTTCGGGTGCGTATCGGCGTCGACAAGCACAACCGCCTCCGCCGCGCCCAAGTTCAGCAGGGTACGCAATGCCTCGGAACTGCGCCCCTTCGCGCGGGTCTCGAACCACCGTCCCAGCAATAAAAACACCGTGACCATCGCGACCGATTCCAGGTAAATCTGATCGGAACCGTGATGCGAATGTGCGGAGAAACTCATATGCATCCGCATGGCGTTATCCCCGGCGTCGCCGAAGAAGAGCGCCCATACACTCCACGCATACGCAGCGCCCGTGCCCAGCGAAATCAAGGTGTCCATCGTGAACGAACCATGCTTGAGATTCGTCCACGCAGCATTGTGAAATGGCTTCCCGCCATAGAAGAAAACCGCACTGGTTAGGGCAAAACACAACCACTGCCAATTATCGAATTGCAGCTGATGCACCATCGAAAGCAGAAAAACCGGCAATGCAAGAATCGCCGAGATAATCAACCGTTTCTTTAAATCAGCAGCATGGACGGCGCGTTGAATCTCCGGATCTGTCGCCTGCGCGGCGGAAGACTGCGGTTCCGCAGAGGATTCCTCGGTCTGCGCCGCCGCGCCTGAATCCCCCATGATTTCAAAAGCATCGAACCCCGCGTCCCGGATCACCTGAATAATTTCTGCTGAGCTGACCTGCTCGGGGTCGTATGCCACCGAAGCTGTTTCCGTGGCGAAATTCACGGTTGCGGAAACACCGGCGACCTTATTGAGCTTTCGTTGCACTCGACCCGAACACGACGTGCAGGTCATTCCAGTAACGCCGAAGGTGCTCTCTAACGGGTGCGCCGGTATTTTAGTGCTCATGGCTAGCTGACTTTACAAACAAGCCCGGACAAATTCAATAGTGCCGAATTTTTTGCGAACGAAGAAGCAGCTGCCATGACTACACAAGCATTATTGGAGGGCGAATCCAGCTTCAGTTACAGCGGCGGAAACGCTTGAGTCGGAAAAATCTTCACCAGTGATCGTTACTCGACCTGATTCCAGGTCGACGTCAACCCCCTGCACACCAGGAATCTCACTGATTTCTTCAGTTACTGACATCACGCAGTGCTGGCACGTCATTCCAGTGACGACATAGTTCTTTATCATGAGGCTTCGGGGTGTCCTTTCCACGTTGTACAGCCGTGGCCACGATCAAAACGGGTGACCGGTTTCAAACGTAGTGCCAACCTGCTGCAAATGCGATCCGGCGGGGCAAAAAATGACGAACACCACAAAATGGGAATAAGGTGGGAGATGGCGTTGTTTAAATTAAAGACACGAAAATCCGTGTTTTTTAGAAATTTAGTTAGGAGAAAACACCATGGCTTTGATTGACGTAACCAAGGAAAACTTTGAAGCGACGGTAACCCAACCGGGTTTAACCATCGTTGACTGTTGGTCGCCTACCTGCCGTCCGTGCATGCAGTTCATGCCGGTCTTTGAAAAGGCAGCCGAAAACCACCCCGACGCCACCTTCGCTAAGCTCAATACCGCTGAGCAAATGGAATTAGGGGCAGCACTGCAGATCATGGCAGTGCCAACCATCATGGTTTTCCGCGATGGCGTCTTGGTATACCGCGACACGGGCGCTCTGCCTGCTCATGCGTTTGAAGACCTCATTAGTCAGGCGAATGCTCTCGATATGGACGAGGTCCGCCGCCAGATCGCGGAACAAGAAAACCAGGAATAGTGCACAAGCACGAGTGATGTAACTACCGGCGAGGTTGCGTAAAGCCATGCGGTAGCTACATCACACTAATAATCGGTGACGCTCGCTTGTGCGCGTCACCGATTTTTTGTGCCTGCTTCGGGGTGCTTGGAGGGCGTCTGGATTTCGCAGCACCACGTACCCTTGGCGCGATTTAATCGATAGCAACACCGTTTATGTACTGGGAATCCTCGATGCATGCACTGGAGAAACTCTGGATAAACTCAGGCGTTCGGTGTTCCTCACGTCGTGGGGTGAAAAAATTGGCGGCGATGCTCCACTCGTAAACGGGTATATCCACTGGATACTTCGATAACATGCCGCTTAACCGGTGGCGTGCTATCCAATCAATGGCTGTTTCCTTGGATGAAAATACGGCCGAGGGGAATCTAGCCCGTTCCCCTTGGAACACCCAGACGAAATCTTCGGCACCCATGCAACCTCCATTGCTAACGAGAATCTGTTTGGTGGTTTTCATCATGCAGCACTGTGACCTTTGTGGGCAGTAAATCGCCGTCAGGTTTTTGATTCCGGCTCCTGCGAAAAATTCATGATCGTTAATGCCACCACAGGAATGAATACTAAGACCACGACAAAGACGACAACGGTAGCGGTCCGCAGTGATGGGGCGACATGAAATACGCTGACGAGGTTGACGGCGCTACACACACTGGAAAGCAGAAAGATGCAGACGGGCAGGAATGCTTTTAGCGTGGATATAAGGGTCGCGTTAGCAAAAATGTTTGGGACTCGGGTTGCGCCCCATACCAACAGCAGGATCAGTTCCAGGGAAAGCGCCACGATGCTGAAATAGAAAACAGACGCAATGCTTTTGGGCTCATATAGATCGGGACCGCCCAGCCCGTAATGGGTTACCACCGTCGCGGGTAGATTCTGCCAGTATGCGGAAATGATGAAAAAGACCAATGCGTGAATGCTTATCGACGACACAAGCAAACCGCGCTGCACAGTAGGTTTCGTCAGGCTGTTCACTCATTCTCCTGGTCATGTCAGTGTGGTTGAATCGTGAGCATAACGGCTAGCATGGTTTTCGTTACCAGCGCCAATGCTCGGTTGCGTCCTGTTGGTGGAGGCAAAATCCCGGCTATCAATGCCGCGTATGGGGTCATTATAAAGAAGCCATATAAGGCGTTTAGGTGGTGTTGGGGTGTGGGATTGTGCGCAGTCCTGGGGTTTTGGGGCGTGTGAAATAAAATTATCCAAGCTGCGTAGCACAAAAGCGAAGGCGGGGTTAGCGAGGAGTTTTTATCTAATGCTTATCCTGAACCCGGTGGCCGCATATCTGCTTTTTTGATAACGCTTAGGTTTTGCTCACGCTGTTGCTAAGGCCAAATCGTTAGAATGGGAGACACCTCCGTCCTTGGTGGCTCACGCTTAAGCCGTTTCCCCTCGGGGTGTCGCCCGTAAGGTCTCTAGTGTTATGAGTGTCTATGAGTTCCGAATCGAAGATAAGCGTGGATAACTTGGGGCGGAATGGAGTTGGGATTGCTGCCGTAATCCCGGCCGGGTTAATGAGACTACAGAAGAAAGCGAAGGTCTAACCACTATGTCGAAGAATCCGTTTATCAAAGGCTGGAAGTATCTCACAGCATCGGTAGATCAAGCTATCGACGAAAACGCTGACCCTAAAGTCCAAATTAATCAGGCGGTTCAGGCAGCAAAGCAGCAGCACCAAGAGATTTCTCAGCAGGCGGCGGCCGTGATCGGCAATAAGAACCAGTTGGAGATGAAGCTCGATCGCCTGGTCAAGGAGCAGGCGGGCTTGCAGGAAAAGGCGCGGCAAGCCATCCAACTTGCGGATAAGGCTGCGGCCGAAGGCGATCAAACGAAATCCCAGGAATTTACATCCACTGCGGAAATCTATGCCACCCAGTTGGTAAGTGTTGAACAGCAGCTGGAAGAGACCAAGGCGCTGCACGTGCAGGCGGCGCAGAACGCGGAAGCTGCGAAGTCCCAAGTGCAGCAGTCCGAAGCGCGGTTGACCCAGCAATTGGCTGAGGCGGAGCAGTTATTGCGTCAGGCGAATCAGGCGCAAATGCAGGAAACTGCAACCAAGGCCATGGATGAAATGGCTGAGATCGACCCGGATCGCAATGTCCCAACGTTGGATGATGTCCGGGCGAAGATCGAATCGCGTTACGCTAACGCGTTGGGTGCCCAGGAGTTGATGGAGAATTCCATGGGTGAGCGGATGACTGAGATCGAAATGTCTGGCACCGACATGAAAGCTTCCGCACGGTTGGAGGAGATTCGGGCGCAGATGCGTGGCGATAACATGTTGGAACAGAAGCAGGAATCGGCTGGTGAGCTGCCGACAACTGCGGAATCGTCAACCGAGGCGGTGACACCGGAGGCGGAGGAAGCGTCGCAAAGCGAAGCTGTGGCCAAAGAATCAGAAACGGCGGTGACACCGGAGGCGGAGGAAGTCGCAAGCGATGTCCTCGATGAGGCTGACGTGGCTGACGATAGTGAAACCTCGGCGGCCGACGCGGTTGATGCTGAGGTTGAAGACGCCGATGTGGTCGAAGACGACGTCACTGGCGGCAAAACGAGCAATTAAACCTGGTTTAGGTTTACGGCCATTGCCGCTTACGGCTCTCGGTAGCCGCGCGTGTGGAACGTGATTTCCGTATGCGCGGCTTGGCGTAACAAAACCGCCGCTGTTGTGGAGATTCACGGCAGCGGCGGTTTTAGGTATCAGGATTAGTCGAATTGATTATTGACTAAAATGCCCCGGATTCCGGAGTGGAAACCGTCACGCAAGTTCACCCGCTGGGTTTCAGTCAGGGTGTATTCATGGAGGGTTTCGCAGGCGAATTGCAAAAGCGGGCGATCGATCTCGGGGGGAAGTCCGCCGCCGGAAAGTAGGTGGGCGGAGTCGCGTTGTTCGGCGGTGGCGGCGTTTTCGTACCACCAGATGGCGTACTGCTGCCCGACGTCAAACGGGGTGAGGAACCCGGCGGAGGTCCAGACTTCGTTGGGAAGCGGCACGTAGCGCGACCGCAGTTTGCGTCGCGGCGCCATCATCGATGGATTTGGTGCTGGTCGCTTCGCGGGGGCATCGGCCGGGGAGGGGCGGGACGCAGCGGCAGGTGTCGTGTCCTGGTCGGAATCGGACGGGGCGGCCTGCGAGGTCCCATTTGTCGTGGTAGTTACCGAAATGCGGTCGGTCTGTTGGTAGGAATGACCGTTTTTGGTCACCTCTTCGATCGCGGTGGTGCTTACTTCGATGGTGCTTATCGACGCCGGTTCGGTCGGCTGTGGCTCGGGCTGCGCCCCGGGTTGCACACGCCGAGCGCTCGGGGTTGGATGTGGGGTTTCCACCTCGTGGTCGTCGTCGGAAAGCGCTGGCTCCCCCGGCCGTACCCGCCGGACTGGGCTGTTTGATTGCGCCTTCGACTGCTCACAGCATTCCACAGCTGTGGCCAGTTCGGCGGATACGATCTCGGAGCAGGTTTCGGCGGTCTTTTCGTCAGTCTCGCATGAGTTGTTATCGGGGCAATCGTCGTCATGCAGCCTCACGGTTGGCGGCAATGGCCCTTCAAGCACTTGAAGTTGCATGCAATCTTCAAAGTCTTCCCGTGGGTCGAGGATGACGGTGGTGTCGCAGGCATGACGCAGCGCCGATGACATGGAATCCCACCCGAATCCGTACAGGTGCACACGGATGCCGTGGTTAACTGCCTCCTGGACGCCGGGGATCATATCGGCGTCGCCGGAAACCAGCACGATATCAGTGACTTCGCGGCGCACAGAACTGAGAACCATATCGGCAACTAGGCGGGTATCAACAGCTTTCTGGGTGCGGCGTTCGCCCCATTCGATGAGCGTGCCTGCCCGTAATTGAACCCCGTCACAGGTGCGCAGTGCGCGCTGGTAGCGATGCGGCCCGGTTTCCGGGATTCCGTCGTACCAGTATTGGCGGTGAACCGGCTGGTGAAGCTGGTTTTGGACCATTGATCCAAGCACCCGAACAACCTCGGGTAAGTCGATTTCTAATTGCGCCCGTGCCCCGATTTCCCACGAATTATAGAAACTCGCAAGCAGATAAGAGGTGTCGACGTAAATATGTGTGCGTTCAAGCATGGCTCCTGTTTTAACTTTCGCTACTAATTTTCTAAATAAGTTACTTAATCCAAGCATGCCTTATTGCGTCGCGTAAGTCGATACGCGATTAAAAACCGCAGGTCAATGCGGGTTCTATGGTGCTTACTTTTCCGTTGGCTGAAATTTCTTGGTTGCAAAAGCTTGACCTTCACCACAGGGTAGTTATATGGTTGGTTACATCAGTAACTAACCAATGAAGTTTGTGTGGCTGAACGGTTCGGTCGAAATGAGGAGGTTTTTCCGGAGATGGATGACACAACAGCACCGTTGTTTCGGCAGATCGCAACGTTGGTGGAGGATGCCATCGTCGACGGTTCGCTCAAGGCCGGGGATCGCGCGCCCAGCACCAACGAATTGGCGGCGTTTCACTCGATTAACCCGGCGACCGCCCGCAAAGGCTTAACCATTTTGGTGGAAGCAGGAATCTTGGAAAAACGAAGGGGATTAGGAATGTTTGTAACCGAGGTCGCCCGCGACATCATTATCAACCGCCGTCGGGAAGACTTCGCCGCCGCTTACTTGGCGCCACTTATCGATGAAGCCGTGAAGCTGGATGTCAGTAGGGCAGATCTGCATACCCTTATCGACCGCGTTGCCGAGAGTCGCGGTTTGTATAGCTAAGCGCCGGCCATATCTATCAATCAAGGATTTATGAGGAACAACATGTCGACTGCTCTGGTTAACGCCACCAATCTTTCCGTGGCGTATAAAAATAACGAAATAGTTTTATCCGATCTCAATTTCACGATCCCAGCCGGGCCGGGAATCCTCGGACTTATCGGAGCCAACGGTGCCGGAAAAACCACATTGCTGAGGGTTATTGCAGGCCAATTAGCCTTTCGTGGGGAGTGTTTAGTTGGTAGTGCTTCACCGTTTGATAATCAGCACCACATGGATCACACGATCCTTACGGGGATTGATTCACCGTTTCCTGGCGATTGGCGCGTGAAACACATCTTTAAAGCCGGAGGCTATCGGTGGGTCACGTGGGACCAGGACGCCGCGGAAACCTTGGCGCTTCGCTTCGGTGTCGACGTCGAAAAGCGATACCGTGAGCTTTCCCGTGGCCAACGCTCCGCCGTGGGAGTCATCGTCGCGCTCGCCTCTGGCTGCTCGTTAGTACTGCTTGACGAGCCGTACCTGGGATTAGATGTCAGTAAACGCGGTGAGTTCTACCGAGTACTTACCGAATACGCGGAGATCGGGGACCGTACCTTTATTATCTCCACCCACCACCTGAACGAAATATCGGCGCTGCTTGATCGCGTCATGCTTATCGGCGCCGGACGGGTCGTCCTCAACGGCGTTATCGACGACATTGTGGAACAGGTCTTAGAAATTACCGGAACAACCGAAGCTGTCGATCGCCTTATTAGTCAACTAGGGGTCACGGGTGCTGTGCGGCACCGCAGCGACCAAGCAGGGGCGACGAAACTCGTCCTCGACTTGCGGCAGTTTCCGAAACTTGTCGACGAACTGTATACCTGCGCCGGCCGTCTCAATGTTCGGGTTGCCGAATGCACCCTGGAAAAGGCAGTGCTGGCGATAACCGAACCGCAATACGAAGAGCTGACTTAGGAGTGAAACCATGACTAAAGTTGCGCACCCGATCCAGCTGTTTTTTCGCCTTGCTTTTCGACGCCGAGACGCATTGGCGTTTGTGTTCCTATGGTTTGTTGCTGCGGTACTGACTGACCCGGAATTCAACCGGTTCGTCACCGTGATTTATGCAGGCATTACCGTGCTTTTCTCAAGTAACTTCTTCCCCAGTAAAAGCGTCTATGTCAGCTACGGGCTCAGCGCACGAACCTATGTGGCGCACATGGTAACAAAAACTGTTTGTGTGATGACATTATGGACAGCGGTATGGTTACCTATTCACGTTTTCTTTGTTATCCCTGGAAGATATGCCCCAAGTTGGATTTTTGTAGCTGCAATCGCCTGCCTGACACAAATCGGATACGGACTTTCGGTACTTCTCGGAAGAAACCGTTGGCGACAACTAGCTAAAACAGACATCGACTTGCAAAAACAAGGACCGCGAATACGAAAAATCCTGGAGTTCTACCTACCAGGTGAATCACGTCTTACTCAGAAAAACCTGGCAAACTCCGTTATCTACGTATTGCATTTACACGTAACCATTATGGTTGGTTTGCTAATAGTGCTGATGCTGACTGGGTCGTTATTGCTCTTTACATTCTATCCCGCACAATATGAACAGGCGTTCTTTAGCGGCTTTATCGGAATGGTTGTCGTCTACCCTGTTGTTGCGCACCTGGCAGCAAGTCAGCAGGACACGCTCTTTACCTGGCTGCAATTTGGAAAAACGCGAAAGTCCTGGGCTCAGGCAACAGTACTGGCTAACCTCATGTTTCCAATAGTGGCCACAATCATTTTCGGTGCGGGCATTGCTTGGTTATCTGGAAACGGCTTGGTGCAGCAAACATTGACCGAACAACAGAAAGTAATCAGATTGATGTACGTAGCAATCGTGATTGCTTGGCTAACAGTCCCGTTGCGTTATGTAGTGACAAACTTCAGCCTTAGCCAACCCAAAAGCTGGCTAACCCCAGTGCTTCTCATCGCGATATGTGTGGTTCTTGGTGTGCTTGCCGGCACTGGAATCGTCACCGGCGTTGGTCAAGTTGCGCTGGCCATGGCTATATATGCGCTGTGGGCGTGGTATCTCATGCGGGATGTTCGAAATCTCCAAGCACGCCGAAAGGAATGGGAAAAGACTTGGCTGGGTGTTTCCTAATAACGAGAAAATACTCTGATGCAATATGAAGCCGTCCCCGTTGCGCACATTTGAATAAACGGCTCAGTGCGCAGCGGGGACTTAACAAAAATATAGCATTAACCTGCGGATTTGTTTTGTTCCGCGTTAATGTGTAACTTTATGTGAGTCGCCGCGACCGACACTGCCCCTCACAAGGTGAGAGTATGGCAGGAGGAAAACAAGCGGGACGAACAGGAATTACTTTTCACATCACTCTCCAATCAAGAGTTTTGTTTAAGTATGTTCATGTTGTTTGAGAACTCAATAGTGTGCCAATGTACTTTTGTTTTTTTGGTTGT
>NZ_JAUNKC010000015.1 GCF_030532965.1 Corynebacterium sp. | reverse complement strand
CGGAATCCGGGTGGGTGTATAACCGGTACCGGTACTACCAACCAGAAGCCGGAATGTATAACGCCCAAGACCCACTCGGAATAAGCCCGAACATAGCAACACCCCAAGGCTACGTCACCAACCCCACCACACTTATCGACTACTACGGGCTTAAAGCTCATCAAATCATCCAAAACAAAGCCGTAGGTGATTTAGCGCGGGATGCCTTGGCGGAGTCACTAGAAGGCTCCGGAACGATAATGAAGGAAGCGTTTTTTGACGCTGGTAAAGAATCTGGAGGTAAGACAGGACGTCGGTTTGTAGATGTACTTGAGTCAGAGTTGGGTATTGGACACGAGCAAAAGACTGGTCGTGTAGGATCAAATAAGTTCGTTCGGCAACAAATAAATAAAGATGTTGAGTTGGTGCGAAAAGAAAAACTGAGTTCTGTGATGTGGCATGGTGATCCAGCACTCCAACAATCTGTTTTAATTAGGCAGGAAGCGCTAGGAATAAGTGGGGAAGCTGCAAGTCATGCAGTACGCGACGCACAATTTACAAAACCTGTACAAAAATACTTTGAACAAAAAGGTTTCCATTGGGATACTGCAAATCATGCTTTTGTTCTTTCTAAGTGATTGAAAAATCGTCGATTATTTTAAGGAAGTGTTGTCATGACTGATGATGATTTTGGGTTGTTTTGTTCGCGGTATGTGGTGTTTGGTCGGGATTGGATTGGTTGTGATGATGCGGCGCGCAGTGCTGAGGAAACGCAGTTGATTGTGGATGAGTTGTTAGCGCGTGAGGGTGAGCGGTTGGCTGTGGTGGAGTCGGCGTTGTCGGGTGTGCTGCCGTTTGATACGTCGATGGATAAGGTGGTTGCTCTTGGGTTATTGCTTGCGAAGTCGCGTGTGGTGAATGGGGATCGGAGGGAGTCTGCTGTGACGTTGAGTTTGGCACATGATTTCGGGTGTGCGTTGCATCGGTTGTTGCATGAGGTTGATCCGGAGATTACGTGGCGGTTTCAGCGGCGGGCGAAGCGTGCGGTGTCGTTTAATCGTCCGGTGTTGGCACGCGATGACACGTTTGAGGGTGATCGATATATTGATGCCATTATTGATAGTTATGCTGCGGTGAATTTTGCGTTTACGAGGGGTTTGGATCCGGTGGATCGGTTGTTTTCGAAAATTTCTCGGTTGGCGAAGTCTCATTTGCAGGTTGATCTTGAGTTCCCAGACTGTGGCCGTGTTGCGGATGAATAGAGGTGAGGAGTTTTTATGATTAATCATGAGGATTTTTTTGGGTTTGATGGTTCGGATTTTGAGTTGGGTGGTTTGAGTCCGGAGTTGTTGGCGGAGGGTTTTGCGTTTGCGCCGGATTGGTTGCCGCAGGATTTCAAGGATTTTTTCTTGGATTATTACAGTTGGACTGTGAATGGGACGGAGATTCTTCCGCCTGCGCCTGCGGTGGTGTGGGATAACGCGCAGGAGGAGAATTTTAATGATTTCCGTGAGTGGTACCCAGGTCGGGAGGATTTTTACCCGATTGCGAAACTAAATGGTGCTAGTTATTTGGTGTTCCATAGGAAGTCTGATGGTCAGGTGGAGTGTGGGTACTACGATTTCACGGATGAGGCGTGGTATGGCGGTGGTCCGTATGAGTCCTTTGAAAAGTGGGCGTACGCACTACTTGAGCAGAACAATTAATTGCTAACACGTGAAACGGAGCTGCGCATGCCTAAAGTGATGGGTTTTCATGACGACTTACATATAGCGGGTAAGGAATTTTCGTCGCTGGAGGTTGACGCAGCTTCGTTTCGTCGTTGTGAGTTCGTCGATCTTGCTCTTTCGAATTCTTCGCTGTACTACGTGAGTTTCGAGAATTGTTCTTTGAGTGGAATCGAGTTAGCGCAGACGTCGTTAAGCCATGTAAGTTTGTTTGATTCCACGGTTACGGGGGTCGCTCAACCCATACCGGTGAAGGCTCTAAAAAAGCTGTTTAACTGTACGATCAGCGGTGTTGAGCTTGTGGGGGCTCGTAGTACCCATCTGGATTCGCTTGTGGTGCGTGGTGGTAGTGTGAGCGGTTCACTGTCAAACGTTTCTTTTGTGGAGGATAAAGAATCAAGCCAGCTTTCGGGGACGGATTTATCAGACGCGGAATTGCACACGGTGAGATTCGTTGGCGTGCCTATGGAGCGGGTGATAGTTGCCGATCATGTAACGAAGTTTATTGTGCCCAACTGGGTGGAACATGCCGGTGCGGTGTCTGACTACGCGAACGCTGCAATGGGAAAGCATTCCGTCGAATCGCCTGAGTATCGAGCTGCTTTCCATGTTTTTCAGCAAGTTCAACAGGACTGGGAGCGATTTAGGTTTGCACATGGGCGTGGCAATGATGGTGCGCGCGGCGGGCGTTTTATCGCCGAGGCTGTGAACGAACAATTGCCGCCTTCTGTCCAAACGGCGGTCATTGAACTGTATCGTGCCGTAACTGGTATCGATTTTTCTTAAGCTAGTAGTTGTGCCCCCGTAGCCGGACATGTCAGCGCGTGGATGCAGCGGCGGATCGGTCACTAGTTTCGTTCCCAAATCTATTGGACGGTTGATGTGGAGAGACCGATGGTGAAAGCCGATTGGCAGGGTTTTACCGTTGATTGGCGTTGGTCGGATTGGGAGTTTTATTTTGATCTGGTGCCAGATTTGACGTTTGTCTCGACTACGTCGAATTCGTGGCGAGGGAATCTGGAGGCTGCCGGAAAGACTTTCATTTTGGAAGTGAGTTTCGATGAGCACGATCGGCCCGAAGAGATTGCAGTGACAGGTCGGTTTGCAGGGGTGGACTTTGTTGGTGTGTCGTTGGATCAGCCGTGGTCGGATTTCATAGCTCAACTGCGTTCTTTGGGCGTGGATCTACGGGCAATTCCGGAAAATGACTACGTGTTTTCGATGCAGCACCGGGTTGGATTTTGGCAGTACGAGGGTATGGTGGAACAAATACTGTGGTACTCGCCGGTGAAATTTACTGATGCAGAATTCCTGGATTTCATTCAGCCCTAGGTGGGTGGGATAGTTATGGCTTTCGATAGGGTGTGGGCGGAAACAGTAACAGAGTTGACCCGGTTGGGTTGGCGGGTGTCGGGGACAACGGCACGATGGGCAGGTGTTGCTTGCAATGTGGACGTGCAGTTTAACTTTCCGGCGTTTGGTTACGAAGGTAACCCATATATCGCTGATGCTCAGGTGGAGATTTCCGTGCCGGTTGAGGGAGTGGATGAGACGGTGGTGTCGTCGTCGACAAGCGGGTTTATCACGCAGCTGTTTATTGGGAAGCACCCTAGCCACGCAACAACAACGGTAGCTATTTGTAACGACGCCGGTGACGTGAACCTGCCACGGCTAATGCAGATAACTGACCGGGTTAAAAGTGCGGCTGAGCATGTCGATCTTCGCTGGTTAGCTACCCACGTTCCCGCTCAAGAATTATGTACTCACCCAGATTGGCTTAGGATTTTAACGCAGTTTGTGACGCAACTTGTTCACCGGCAGATGGCTGATGTTGCTGACAACCTTGTGCGCCGGGTTGGTGATTATTTAGCTACGGCGCCGAAACCCCTGCGTAAGCAGGATGTCGAAGCTTTTAATGCCCAATTGCAAGCGCTTGGGCTTTGCGACGTCGCCTGGCCGGGTACTTCCGAAATGTCGTTTGCGCCGACAATGTACAAGTTTCTTCTCTATACACCAGATTCATTGCGCACGATCGATTCAATGTGGGAGATCATGGCGCGTGTGGCCAGTGCCGATTCGACGGATGATGCGCGACTGCATGAGGCGCACAAAGCTTTTGCGCAATTGAATATCGCCTCGCGGTTTCGTGGCGGGAACACCCTCCAGGTGACATTGCCGGTAAGCAAACCAGTGCCGCATATTTCGCGCTGGGCAGAAATGGGTTTGGGGCTTATCAATATCACTGCTTTTCGACGACTCCTGTTCGGCGACGAAATAATAGGCGACATATCCACCGAAACCTGGGGTGAAACTCGGCCGTGGTTCTCCCCGGCGGGTATCGGCTGGTTAGCTGAGCATACTGCCAAGAGCAATGCTTTGTGCGTCGCCCCGGAATCGCCGCAGTTTGAAGATCGCGTTATCTACCGAAAAACGGCAGGAGAGCGTACCGTCTCCACGCTCGTTATCGGATTCGATCGCATAGAAAACAACTACACGGCAACTTTCGGCAACGACCCAACCGTAGCCAAACAAACGCTACCTGAGATAGTCTTTCTGGTAGAAAAATGGTTGCTTTGATAGGAATTCTATTGAGAAAATGAGTGCGGCTGCGTCATGATTGATTCTGATTTTGGGTTGTTTTGTTCGCGGTATTCGTTGTTTGGTCGGGATTGGTTTTCCTGTGATGATGCGGCGCGTAGTGCTGAGGAAACGCAGTTGATTGTGGATGAGTTGTTAGCGCGTGAGGATGAGCGGTTGGCCGTGGTGGAGTCGGCGTTGTCGGGTGTGCTGCCGTTTGATTCGTCGATGGATAAGGTGGTTGCTCTTGGGCAGCTTCTTGCGAAGTCGCGTGTGGTGAATGGGGATCGGAGGGAGTCTGAGGTGACGTTGAGTTTGGTGCATGATTTTGGGTGTGCTTTGCATCGGTTGTTGCATGAGGTTGATCCGGAGATTACGTGGCGGTTTCAGCGGCGGGCGAAGCGTGCGATGTCGTTTAATCGTCCAGTGTTAGCGCGCGATAACAAGTTTGCTGGTGGCGGTTATGTAGATGTTATTTGGGATAGCTACGGGATTATCAATTCCGCATATTTGAACGGCCAGGAACTCGTTCCTCGTTTCTTTTCGGCTTTTAAGACATTAATTCAGGGACGGTTGCAGGTTGATCTTGCGTTTCCTGAGTCTGTTTTGCGCGTTAGCGATGAGGGTAATGATTAGATTTTTGACATGACTGATTCTGATTTTGGGTTGTTTTGTTCGCGGTATTCGTTGTTTGGACGGGATTGGTTTACTGGTGATACGGATGCGCGTAGTGCTGAGGAAATACGCTCGATTGTGGATGAGTTGTTAGCGCGTGAGGATGAGCGGTTGGCCGTGGTGGAGTCGGCGTTGTCGGGTGTGCTGCCGTTTGAGACCACGATGGAAAAGGTGGTTGCTCTTGGGTTATTGCTTGTCAAGTCGCGCGAGGTGAATGGTGATTTGGAAGATTCTGATGTGACGTTGAGCTTGATTCATGATTTTGCGTGTGGAGTGCATCGGTTGTTGCATGAGGTTGATCCGGAGATTACGTGGCGGTTTCAGCGGCATGCGAAGCGTGCGATGTCGTTTAATCGTCCGGTGCTAGCGCGTGATGACAAGTTTGCTGGTCGGGGGTATATAGATGTCATTTGGTCTGCGTACGGTACGGTGAATTTTGCGTTTACGAGGGGTTTGGATCCGGTGGATCGGTTGTTTTCGAAAATTTCTCGGTTGGCGAAGTCTCATTTGCAGGTTGATCTTGAGTTCCCAGACTGTGGCCGTGTTGCGGATGAATAGAGGTGAGGAGTTTTTATGATTAATCATGAGGATTTTTTTGGGTTTGATGGTTCGGATTTTGAGTTGGGTGGTTTGAGTCCGGAGTTGTTGGCGGAGGGTTTTGCGTTTGCGCCGGATTGGTTGCCGCAGGATTTCAAGGATTTTTTCTTGGATTATTACAGTTGGACTGTGAATGGGACGGAGATTCTTCCGCCTGCGCCTGCGGTGGTGTGGGATAACGCGCAGGAGGAGAATTTTAATGATTTCCGTGAGTGGTACCCAGGTCGGGAGGATTTTTACCCGATTGCGAAACTAAATGGTGCTAGTTATTTGGTGTTCCATAGGAAGTCTGATGGTCAGGTGGAGTGTGGGTATTACGATTTCACGGATGAGGCGTGGTGGGGCGGCCCGTATGAGTCCTTTGAAAAGTGGGCGTATGCACTACTTGAGAATCAACGTGATTAGCGTGATTCGGGTTCTGTGCTGGTGATTGTTTCGTAGTTTTCCTACCGTCGCGGGCTGTCACGTGGTTGTGTCGGGGTGATGTGGCAGAATCAGTTGCGGTTGGTTGGTTTTGACCGAAAGGAAAATTTCAGGTGTTTGAAGGGCCATTGCAGGATCTGATTGATGAGCTGTCCCGATTGCCGGGGGTTGGCCCGAAGAGCGCGCAACGGATTGCATTCCACCTATTGCAGGTGGAGCCGATTGATATTACGCGGCTGCAGGAGGCACTGGGGGCGGTGCGTGATGGGGTGCGGTTCTGCCGGATTTGTTGCAATATTTCCCGCGATGAGGTGTGCCGGATTTGTGCCGATTCGGGGCGGGATCGGGGCACTATTTGTGTGGTTGAGGAGCCAAAAGACATCCAGGTTTTAGAGCGGACCGGCGAGTTCAATGGCCGCTACCACGTGTTGGGGGGTGCGTTGGACCCGTTGAATAATGTGGGGCCGCGTGAGTTGAATATCTCCCAGTTGTTGCAGCGGATTGGTGGGGTGTTGCCCGATCGGGAGTTAGCAGGGTCAACGCCGGATGCGCCGCTAGTTGATGATGCGCCGGAGATCTCCGAGGTTATTATCGCCACTGATCCGAATACGGAGGGCGAGGCAACGGCGAGCTATTTGGTGCGGTTATTGAAGGATTTCCCGGATTTGGTGGTCTCCCGCTTGGCCTCCGGCATGCCGCTGGGCGGCGACTTGGAGTTCGTCGATGAACTCACGTTGTCGCGCGCCCTCAGCGGCAGGTTGCGGTTGTAGCGCGTTATCGCCCTAGGCGTTCGCGCCGCAGCTTTTCGACGACCGGGATGTCCAGCGGTGCAAGCTTGGCCAGGGTGGTGCCGGTGGCTTGTGCGATGAGCAGGTCAGCCAGTTGGGGGTTGCGGGCGAATGCCGGACCGTGCATGTAGGTGCAGATGATGGTGCCTTGGGTGGCACCTTCGTAGCTGCGCTGATCTTGGTCGGTATTGCCAGGGCCAGTGATGATGGTGCCAAGCGCTTGGGCGTCGGGGCCTAAGGTGGTGGCACCCATGTGGTTGACGAATCCGGTGAAGGTGTCGGTTAACCCGCCCCCGATCGGGGCGGCGGTGACTTCCCCAATGGATCGGGTTTTCAGGGTTGTGGTGGTGGCGTCGACAAGCTCAAGTCCCGTGACTTCCGTGCCGCCTGCCCGAAAACTTGTTCCGAGGATCTGGAACCCAGCGCATACAGCGAATATCGGGACACCGGCGGCAGCGACCTTGCGTAACCCGCCGTCGGCTTTGAGATGTTCCGCGGCGATAATCTGGGCGGTGTCCTCGCCGCCGCCGAGGCAGTACACATCGAGTTGGGTGGGGACGGGTTCGCCGAGCCGAATTTTGTGGATCTCAGCGTCGATGCCGCGCATGCGGGCGCGTTGCCGCAGGACAAGCGCGTTTCCGTCGTCGCCGTAGGTTCCGAGGACGTCGGGCAGGACCAAACCGATTGTTAACGTGCTCATCGTTAGTTCTCCTTCTCGGTGGCGATGCGGCGTTCCAACGCGCGTTTGAGGTCACGGAATGCGGTGTAATTGGCCAGAACCTCGATGTTTCCGGCCGGGCACGCCTCAACTGCTGCGACCATGTCGGATACCAAGTCGTGGTCGATCTCGGCATAGGTTAAACGAACAGCAAGGTCGGTGCCGCGCTCGCCGGAGGCGATGACTTTAAGCGGCCCGAAATCTTCGAATTGAACGTCCCATAACCACGAAAGGTCTTCGCCGTCGGCAACTTGACCGTTGACGGCGATAACCAGCCCGTCAGCGCTACGATCAACCATCGACATGGCTTCTTGCCAACCGGCCGGGTTCTTCGCCAGCAACAGATGGATCGAACGATCTCCCAATTGCAGAGTCGAGTACCGACCGGCAACGTCGTCGACGGATTCGACGGCGCTAATCGCCTGGTCGACGGGAATATCGAAACAAGCGACGGCGGCCGCCACGGCTTGGGTGGCATTACCCCGGTTGGCGCGACCCGGCAATTGAAGCGACAACGGGTGGGTTTGGCCGGTGGAATCGGTGATTCCAGCGTCGGTGATTGCCCAGTCCGGTTCCGGTCGGGCAAACGTGGAGCCATCAGGCAGCGGTTTGGCGGCTTTCCAGGAACCATTGTCGTGAATGATGTGGCCGCCGGTGCGAGGGCAGGAAATAGAGTCGCCTAACCACCCGGCTCCGGCAGACACCCACACGACGTTTTTCGCATCCTTGGCGATGGATGTCACGAGGACATCGTCGCAGTTAGCGACCACTGTGAGCTCAGGATGGGCGGCCACGCAATCGCGCAGCGCACGTTCAATCTTATTAATCTCACCCACGCGGTCGAGCTGGTCGCGGGATAAATTGAGCAAAACTAAACAGCTGGGGCGGAGTCGATCCACAACTGCTGGCACGTGCAGCTCGTCGCATTCAAGGACGATATGGCTCGCCTCGCGTCCTGCCATGAGGGCAGAGATAATACCCGCGTCCATGTTGTCGCCGCCGTCGTTGGTGGCAACACTGTAGCTGCTGCGCAACGCCGAGGTCAGCATCCGGGTGGTGGTGGATTTGCCGTTAGTGCCGGTGACGATGGCAACGGGCCTGCCACCGCCGAGGTTCTTCATGATCTGTGGGTCGATTTTCTCCGCTATCAAACCGCCAATCATTCCGCCCGAGCCGCGTCCGGTGGCGCGGGAGGCGTAGGTAGCCAGGTTGGCGATACCGATGGCGGCTTTGGTGCGCAGGCCAGGAACTTTTGCAACGGCGGTAGCTGCTGCGGCTGTGGTGGCGAGCGCTGGAACCAGTGTGCTCAATCGAGGGAACTTCATGAGCTAAGAGTGTAGTCCGTTAGTCGTGTTATTCGCCTGTAGAAGATCAGCGCATCGCATTACTAGTTGGCAACAATTGCGGTATACGGTCAGGAGGCCTCGGCAGGCGTGATGGTTGTGCCTGGTTGAACGGTTTTTACGAGTTCTAAAAAATCGGTGTCGCTGATTAGCGGTATACCTTTCCGGCTAGCGTGCATTGCTTTTCCAGTCAGCGGATCGGTGATGTTACAGACCACCAGCGAGGTTTGCCGGGTGACTTTCTCGGAATAGAAAAGTTCCGCCGCGACGATGGCCTCAATGATGATGTCGGGGTCGAGAGTGATCTCGGGGGCGACCACCACCTCCATCCCGGCGATTAATCCGGTGTCGGGGTTATAGACTCCGGGGTTTTCGTACCGGGCATCGGCCTCCATAGCGTCGACGCGGATGGCAGAACGTTGTAATCCGAAGGGATCGGCGCGCAAGGTATCGGGCGTGGTGGCGGCGATGGAGTCGGGGAATTGCTGCTGGGCATGGAAAAACATATCGGCAACCAGCGTTGTTTCTTCGCGGGCGACGTCGGCGGCTGGTTGCTGGGCCCGGTCGACGGTTGCGGTGGCAGCGGCGGTTTCGATGCCGAGCGCACGCGCCACGGTTCGGATACGGGTATCGGGTAAAAACTTTGCTTGTCGACGCGCGATGCTGAGGGTATCGATGATGGCTTTAGGTTTCGGCACGTGCCCCACCCGGTGCCGACGACGTGACCTATTTCGGTTGTTACGGCTTCGGTTCGCCCGTGCAACTTTAGCCATGGTGCATCGTGCTTCATTATGGATAAAACCCCAAGAAAGCGGGGCGTTATTGACAAGCAACGTGCGGCCGTCGATAAGCCGACCTAGGGGTTTAAGTACTTGCTCAAACCGGCTGCCTTCCGCAATTTCTACAGGCGTAAGGCCGTGCAAATGTTGCGGTCCGGGGTTGCCTGGGGGATTGATCACTGCATGATACTCATCGACGACCTCCCCGGTAGGCGAAAGCAAGAGCGCATCGATAGCGACGATATGAGCGGTGCTCGGGTGAATGCCAGAACTATGGATCGTCATGGCAACGTAGGGGCTACGGGCGAGTTCTTCGGCGCGTTCAGCCTGGTACTGCAACCGCTTGGCTTCGCGTTCCGCCTTTTCTTCCTCGCTCAGAACCCGGCGAGGCGGACGCGGTTGGCTGTGCTGATTGCGTGCGGGTTGCGGTGTTGGCGTTCCCGATGGGCGCCGCCGACGCCGCCGGGGCCGCTGCGAGGAAACGGAATTTTTCTCAGCAGAGCGGGAGGAATCTTCAGATGCGGGGCGGGAAACATTACTGCGGGAAGAAGATTCACTCATGGGGGCTAATTGTATCTGGCTTTGCGTGGTATCAACAGCGTGCACTCGGCGGGTATGGCATGGGATTGCGCGCAGCTTGCATCCGCGAATTGTGAAACGGATTGCAGACAGTAGCGAAAACCGCACCTGTTGAGTTTCTTGGCGGGGCACCCGATGGAACGAACACCCGCGTGGAACGCCCCCCTTGAGATAGAAACAATCCCGAATCACTCCCACACGATTGGGGGGAACCGTGTGATGGTGCGACCGAAATCACCACCTGTCAGCGACCAGTGAGAAGGTAGCGCTAGGGCTATGTGGTGCACATCGCGCTGAACGCTGCAACCGCACCTAAGCTGGAACTTATTTTATGCTTAAAATATTTAGATATTTAATGACTTCAATATTGATATTTGTGGTTATTTTCCGGCCGTAAAAACAGTGCTTTACCCCAATTGACGCAGCTAATAATCCATGCAAGGCTAACTTTGTTGACGTCTCATTTAAGGCTTGTGAAAAATTAAGTTTCAGCGCGGCTGGGGCTAGATTTCTTAAGTTTGGCGAAGCAGTGACATTGAAACTTGTAAAACATGGAGATAATGGAAGGTAGTGGATTGTGACGGCAAGGAGAGTCCACTTTTCACGGTGGAGATCAGGCAAAATAGCGCTGGTCAATCTGATTATTTTGGCCCTAGTGATGGGTTTTTGCATGGTGCCGCAAAAGGCCCACGCCCAAACGGAACAGCCAGGAATCGAGTTTTCCGACCTGGTAATCACTAAGAAGACTCCGAAGACAGAGCCGGACGGGGTTGAGCGCCCTAATCAATTGCGGCAATACGACCAGCTTTCATTATTTTTTAACTGGCGGGCCACCCAAGGTGTCGTGGCGAATAACTTTTTCACCCTGCAATTACCGCAACAATTCGGCTTCGTGAACAGCTTCGACTTCCCGCTAGCCGATAGCGATCAAACACAGGGCGGAACCTGTTCAGTCTCGGTGCAAACAAAGGTTTTGACCTGTACCTTCAACGACAAGTTTGTCGCAAAAAATAGGGTACATGGCACGGTCCGCATCGACTTGGAAAGCCAGGAAATCGGACGCATCAGCCAATTACCGTTTACTTTCAACGGCAACCGCGTCCTCAACTACGATGTTCCCGGCGGTGGGATCGGCCATAAGCAGGTAACGTTGCACGAACTGAACAAATTCGGTTGGTATTCCGACGGTAAAGAAGCCGCAACCTGGCAGATCGCATTCTTTGGTGCATGGCTAGCCGATGCACCCCACTCGCCAGCGGTATTTGAAGACGAATCCGAAGTTTCCTCGCAATTCGTTGAGCACATCCTAAACACGCAGAAACCAATCGTTGTTCATGAATTCAATACTGTCCCTGGTTCTGGCGATACGTACGTCTACCCGGCGTTGCAAACCTTCAACGCTACTGACCTGCGTGTAGATCCGGTGAACCCCAGCAAATTCCGCATTTCAATACCCGCACCCGCTGGCGGTTGGAGCGCGGACAAGGCATACGAGGTGTTTTACGAGACCAAGCCTGCTGGTGCTGAACGTGTATTCATCGGGGCGCAAACAAAGAACTCCGTTAAAGCAAGCTTCCGGGGAATGAAACAAGAATTCACCTTGGAATACCAGGCGTCTGGCTCGGGAACGATCACTGGTCTCAATTCTGGAACGTTCGAGGTTAAGAAACTGATCACGCCGCAATCTCGGGGCGTTGGTGCTGGTACGGCGTTCACCATTCACGCAGCATGGAATGGTGGCGAAGAAGACATCGAAGTGCGCCTTAATGGGCCGGTGGCAAAAGGCACCGTGCGAGTTCCCGAAGGAACGGAAATCACCCTCTCGGAGATTCGGTTCCCGAAGGTCACCGGCGTTACCTTCGGCGACCCAGTATTTACTGCAACAAACCCTGCTGATCTCCAAAACGGAAACGTTCGGATCACCAATGGCGGTAAGACTGCCGTGATTCGCACCAATTCTCAAGGGAATGTGGGCGTAACCGTGACCAATACGACCGTAGAAGCGGCGCCGTTTAGCGTCGTAAAGCGAGCATCGGGCATCGACGGTGTGCAAAACCACCAATTTGAATTCAGCTATACCTGTAACGATCCCAACCGCTCCCAAGGTACGATTACGGCGCAGGGCGACGGGCAGCCAGTTACGAGTGACAAGAAATTCCCCATCGGAACCGAATGCACGGTGACCGAAGTAGCAACAGCCGCTGAAATCAACGGAAAGCGTCCAACTGTTACCCCTGCCAACGGTGTCCAAACTATCCGGATCACCAAACCCGGCGCAGGAAACACCGTTGCTAGCGCGGAATTCACCAACGTATACGCCAAGGACAAAGGGCGGTTTAAGGTACGGAAAAACGTGCGTGGCCTACGGCCGGCTGATTTCGAAGGTGCCAATGAGAAAGACTACGAGTTTAGCTATCAATGCAACGATGCGGCTCAAACCTTCGGCACAATAATGGTCAAAGGTGATGGACGTCCGAAAGAAATTGATAAGGACATCGAAGTGGGCACCCGGTGTGAAGTCACCGAAGTCATGACCAGTGCCCGAATCAATAACTACGAAGTTGGACCTGTCGCACCGCAAACCGTCGAAATCGCTGCTCTACAGCAGCCACAAGCGGTTGTTGAGTTCACCAACTTCTATACCCGTGATAAGGGAACCTTTAAGGTGAAGAAGGATATTGCTGGTTTGACTGGTGATCAGTTGCAGCAGGTGCGGAGTCGTTCGTTTACGTTTGATTACACTTGTGGCACTGAGTCTGGGAAGCTTTCGGTTCCGGGTGATGGGTCCTGGGTGAGTCCGAAGGTTAACGGTACGCAGGATGATAAGACCTTTGATGTGGGTACGTCGTGTACGGTGACGGAGTTGGCCGATAATACCGGCGTAGCAGATCACGAGTGGGCGCAGACGCAGCCGCAGACGAAGGTGATTGCGGCGAAGAATCAGCCAACGGTTGAATTCAGTTTCACCAACACCTATACCCAGCATCGGGCGAAGTTTAAGGTGCGTAAGCAGGTTGCTGGTGTTATTGCTGCTGGTGATGATGCGGTGATTAAGGCGAAGCAGTTTGAGTTTAGTTATCGGTGTTCTGATGGTTCTGATGGTCAGTTGACGGTGACTGGTGGTAATGAGGTTGAGACGAGGGAAGATTTCCCGGTGGGTACTACGTGTACTGTGACGGAGTCTCGTGCGTCGGCTGAGGTTGCTAATTACGATGTGGTGATTGAAGAGCCGAAGCAGATAACGATCAAGCCAATTACTGAAACCACCTTGGCGGAATTCACCAACACCTATACCCGCCACACCGGCGGCTTCAAGGTGAAAAAGACGGTAGTTTCCCAGGCGGGCGCGCAAGTTCCGGATAACAAGACCTTCGACTTCGATTACACCTGCCGAAAAGGCGATGAGGAACTCACTGGCGAGATCACAGGCGTGACCGTGGCGGAAAGCAAGTCCGTTACTGGTATTCCGGTTGGAATGGAGTGCTCAGTAACTGAACGCGGCGCAAAAATCGATTTGGCGACGTTAGAGGTCGCAATCGGTGCGCCCGTGACCATCGCGAAAGACGCAACCCAAGAGATTGCCGTGAAGAACACCTACACCCAGTGGCTAGGAACCATCACCGTGAACAAGGAGCTGGTTGGTTCCGAAGCAGCCCTAGCGAAAGCACGCAACCATACCTACCGGGTTGGCTACGTGTGCACCAGGGGACAGGAACGAAACACTGGGGTGCTGGAAGTGAAACCCGATACGCCAGCCGTGCTTCCCAATATCCCGGCGGGAAGTAGCTGCGAATTCAATGAGAACCTTGATTCCGTAGCGGTCGAGGGAGCGCAATTCGATCCGGCGGCTTCGGTGACTACCGGAACCGAGGCGATCGCGGAAAATAACGAGGAGAAGACCGTCACGATCAAGAATGCCTATATCGAACTTGGACGTATTAGCGTGCGGAAGGTACTCGCTGGTCTTAACGCACCGCTGGTTGCCGCGGACAGGAAGTTCCGTGTCCAAGCCAGCTGGCAGTTAGGCGGTGTTGAGCACAACCAGGAATTCGACATCATGGCTGGTCAAACTTACATCGATCTGCCTGCGCTGCCGGTGGGCACCCAGGTGACGTTGAAGGAGATTCAACCCGAAGATGACGCACTTCTGCGGTGGGATGCACCAGTCTTCAGCGCCCCGACCCCGGATGCGGTGAAGCCTAACGACGACGGCAGCGTGGTTGTTACCGTAACGCCGAATAGCTTCAACCAGGTACTGGATGTGGAACTACGCAACCACTCCAATCCGCCATTCTGGTGGGGTCTGATTCCGCTGGTCCCGATCCTGGTGACACCACTGATCACTATGCTGATCAAGACAGTAAAGAAGACGACACCGAAGCCGCAGCAGCCTGCCCCGCAAACCCCTAAGAAGGGTCTTCCGAAAAAGGGTATTGCCAAGCAGAAAGCAGCTGCAGCCCAGCCTAAGCAATTAGCCAAGACAGGCGCGTCGGTGCAGTGGCTCATCGCCATTGCCGCCCTCATCAGCGCGCTGGGTGCGCTGATGGTGAACTCTAGTCGGCGTCGTAACCGCTAGAACCATCACATGAAACCGCCACCGTGATCGCACGGTGGTGGCGTCGAAAAGCAACGACCACCGCTTAAAGTGCCAAAACCGGCACAGTAAGCGGTGGTTGTTCGTTATTTTCTGGCTTAACTCAACGCACGGTTAACGGCGGACGTTATAGCCTTCAACGACGCGTAGGTGATGGAACCTGCGATACCCACACCCCAGTATTTCTGGCCGTTCACCTCGGCCAAGATATAGGCCGCGGACTCGGCATCGTCGCCGGAAGTACGGGCGTGCTGGGTGTATTCCTGCACCTCAACGTCGATATTCAAGGACTCCAAGGCATTGGCGTAAGCCGCGATTGGGCCGTTACCGTGGCCTTCGATCACGACCTCGGAACCGTTAAACAGCAGCTTGGCCTGGATCTTTGCCTGGTCGTTTTCCGTCTGCGCGGCATCTACCCGCATGGACACCTGCTCAACCGGGGAGACTCGATCCAGATACTCGCGGGCGAAAATGTCCCACATCGCCTTGGACTCCACCTCGCCGCCTTCCGCATCGGTGACGGCCTGCACGACGGAAGAAAACTCGACCTGCATCGGCCGCGGCAAGGCCAGCCCGTGGTCGGTCTTCATAATGTAGGCGACGCCGCCCTTGCCGGACTGCGAGTTCACGCGGATTACGGCCTCGTAATTGCGGCCCACGTCCTTTGGGTCGATCGGCAGATACGGAACCTCCCACTGTTCGCCGCGCAGCTCCTCCCACTTCACATCGGTGTGGGTCGCACCAGGCTTGACGCGCGATGCCATCGCATCCAGTCCCTTGTTCACCGCATCCTGGTGGGAACCGGAGAAGGCGGTGAAGACCAAGTCGCCGCCGTATGGGTGACGTTCCGGAACGCGCAGCTGGTTGCAGTATTCGACGGTGCGGCGGATCTGGTCGATGTCGGAGAAATCGATCTGGGGGTCAACGCCCTGGGTTAACATATTCAGCCCCAAGGTAACCAGGCACACGTTGCCGGTGCGTTCGCCGTTGCCGAACAAGCAGCCCTCGATGCGGTCGGCGCCAGCCAAGTAGCCCAGCTCGGCAGCTGCCACGCCGGTGCCGCGATCGTTGTGGGGGTGCAGCGACAAGATGATGGAATCGCGGCGGTTGAGGTTGCGGTGCATCCACTCGATGGAATCCGCATACACATTAGGGGTAATCATCTCCACCGTTGCAGGCAAGTTAATGATGATCGGGTTCTCGGGGGTTGGGTCCATGACCTCCACCACCGCGTCGACGACTTCCTTGGCGTAGCCAACCTCGGTGCCGGTGAAAGACTCGGGGGAGTACTCCCAGCGCCAGTTTGTTTCGGGGTAATCCTGGGCGATTTCTTTGATCAATTGTGCCGCGTCGGTGGCCAGCTTCTTGATGGATTCTTTGTCCTTACGGAACACCACGTCCCGCTGCAGGATGGAGGTCGAATTATAGAAGTGGACGATCACGTTTTTCGCGCCCTGGCAGGCCTCGAAGGTGCGGCGGATCAGGTGCTCGCGGGCCTGAACCAGAACCTGGATGGTGACATCATCCGGGATTTTATTCTGCTCAATAATCTCACGGACGAAGTCGAAATCGGTTTGGGAGGCGGAGGGGAAGCCCACCTCAATCTCCTTGTAACCCATCTTGACCAGCAGGTTGAACATGCGTCGCTTGCGTTCCGGGCTCATGGGGTCGATCAGCGCCTGATTGCCATCGCGCAGGTCCACTGCACACCACTGTGGGGCGACGGTGATTTTCTTGTCTGGCCAGGTGCGATCCGGCAGCTTGATGTCTTCGACTTCCTCGGCGAATGCCTGGTAGCGGGCGACTGGCATTGCGGAATTGCGTTGTTTATTCCAGGGTGCTTGGCCGGGGGCGGGTGGGCCGGATGGGGTGGTGATGTCTGCAGGGGCGGAGATGAAGGTGTCGTGGATAGCCATGAGGGAGTCCTTTAAAGGTGTTTAAAGAGTCTTTCCTCGACAAATCTACATTTAATACGGCCTATTGCATAAACTTCTGGCGATTGGCGGGGATAACCGCGTGGGGATCGATCTGTGTGTGACCTCTAAAACGCCTTGTCGAGGCACGGCCAGCAGCATTACAATTTCCCGCGACGGGGTGCTGGCCGAATAAATGAAGAACTTTAAGGCCTCTAAAACCCGCCGCGGCGAAGAAGTAGAAGAAAGCTCGCACGCTGCATGTGGCACAGCATACACTTTTATGTGGGGTTGCGAAGGGGGAATGCCGTGAAAACCTTGCCGTTCCGGCACTTGAGGGATATTTTGGTTGAATATTTTACTTAAATCTTGAATTGTGAAATTTAATTGCTCGGTTTTGGATGGGTGTGATGTGTGGGAGGGGCGAGTGCTCGGTGAATTGATACCCGGTGGCGCGCTGGGATGAATGTGCGGATAGTGGTGGACTGTCCGCACGAAATAAGGCGATAAGCGGGGAAAAGCTATGCCAACGTTTGTGAACATGCCGGAAAGAACGAGTGGTTTTTATGTATAACCCGCCGTGGCGTTTGCTGCGTGAAGCCGCAAAACCTGGTTAGGTGGAAATTTGTGAGTATCCCAGAAGGCCAACCAAGACCGCGCGGCTTCTTAGGTCAGCGGAAACAGTCGCGTACCGGCGCGGATAACATGCGGCGTAACCAGATGCAGGCACCGGCGCACCCTGCCGGAGAAGCAGCAGAATCCGTGGCGGCTCAGGGCGGCAGCGGCAAGGCCGCAGGGAGGCTATTAACGGGCACCGACTGGCTCTGGGCGATCTCGATCTACGCGCTGACATCGTTGCTGCGTTTCTTCGCACTCTGGCTATTGAGTCGACCGCAGGATGCTGTCGCAAGCCTGCTGGGAAAATGGGATGCCCAGCACTTTATTGCCATAGCGAAATATGGGTATTTCTCCAGTGATGGGGCAGGGCCGCCCGATCCGGCCATTTATGAGCAGCGACTTGCGTTTTTCCCCGGTTTGCCTGGTCTGATGCGGCTGTTGCATGAGATTACCGGAATGAACGTCATCGTTGCGGGATGGCTTGTGGTTGCCGTGAGCGCGGTGGCCGCGGTAGCTGGTGCTATGGCGCTGGTGGCGCTGATGGGATACGGGAAACGGGCGCAGGTACTCACTGGGATTGTGGTGGCGACCGCGCCCATGACGGTGACGTTTAACATGATTTACACCGAGGCGCCGTTTATGGCGGTAACCACCTGGGCATTGATAGCCATGATCCAACGTAAATGGTGGTTGGCCGGGTTGCTCATTTTTACGGCGGGTTTGCTGCGGCTGACCGCCATTGACATTGTTGCCACCTTCGCTGTGGTTGTCGCGTTATATGCTCGTCGCAACTGGTGGGCCTGGCTCGCGGTTGCGGTTTCGGGGGTTTCGGTCATAAGTTACGTGGTGATTGCTTCTGGCTATACCCGTGCGATCGGCGGCTATTTCGGCATGCAGCAAAAAGGTTGGGATTCCAGCTTCGATTTCGGAGTAGCGACGCTGCAATGGGTTCGGCGCACGTGGTCGGCCTGGAATGAGCCGGGGTACGTGTTGTCGACGATCGTGATTATCGCGTCGATATGTGGTGTGATTATTGGTTTTCGTCGATTGCCGTGGCCGGTGTGGCTGTTTAGCGCGGCACTGGTTGCCAATATTCTTCTTTCCGACGGGATCATGCATTCGCGCCCCCGGTTGTTGCTACCGGCGATCTTTTTGATCCTTCCGATCGTGTTGTGGCTGGAAAGCCGCGATAACGATCGCGCTTGTCGACGCCCCTACGTTTGGCTGGTTCCCCTCGTAGTCTGGGTTGCGTGGGGCACGTGGTTCTCGGCCTATATGCTGGGGGTCTTTGAGTGGGCGATTTGAGCCACGATTCCGAGCGGAATTGAGGAGAAGGTAACCTAATTATCACCCCCGTTAAGTCAAAATTAAGTTGTCTTGTCACCTATTGGCTTTGCTTCACAAACGCGGTAGGTTGCAAGCTGCGAAAACTTAAAGATGCAGTTCGCTATGTGGATTAAATTATCAGTGTTTCTACCTTGGAAAATTGGAGACGTCTGACGAATTTGAATTGAAGGGGGTAAATCTTTAATAAAAGCTGAGAAACAGATATGCTATGCGTGTGACTAAAGAGATTTCCAAGAAACTATCGGTCCTTTCGACCGAGTGCGCTTGCATTGAAGGGCGCTGCAGCCTTCCCGATCACGACGCCGACCGGATGGCATTGGTTTTCAAGGCGTTGTCCGACCCGGTGCGTTTCCGCATCTATCACTTCATCGCGAGCAATAACGGTGGAAGCGTGTGCACCTGCCACATGCCAGAAATTTTTGGCATTACCCAACCGACCTTGTCCTACCACCTCAAGCGGCTGGTCAAGGCTGGCCTTGTTACCCGCGAAATGCAAGGCAAATGGGCACATTTCAGCATTGCAACCCACAGCGTGGGGCAGATCCAAACCTTCCTCGACGATGTGCTCGCAGCGGCGCACCAGCCGGAACTGGAATCTGTCATCTAACGGATTGTAGAAACCAACGGATAGTACGGGTAATTCTACGCCCTCCCGGGTTAGTTTTCTGCCAAGTTCCAGACGGGAATCTCCCAGGTAGCCAATCGTGGCGCTATTTTCGCTGACACCCGCCAATGCGCAAGCAACCAGTGTTAGTGATTGCCGCGCGCTGAAAGGGCGAACGTGGACAGGATCATCGCAACGATGGCTACAGCCATAAATACCCAGTTGTAGCCATTGACCTGGAATGATTCGTCAAGCACGAGATAGCCGAGGGAAAACGCAACGATTGGTTCCACCGTGGTCATCGCGGGAAGCGACAGCCGCAGCGCACCAGCATTAAACGCATACTGCTGGACAATGGTGCCGAATACCGAGCCGAAGACGAGGGAATAAAACACCCAGGAACTCAGTAGCCCACCAAGGCCACCCATGTTATAAACGTCCACGGTCGCCTTGGATAACACGGCGATAAATCCGTAAATTATGCCCACTATCACGCCCAGCATTAACCCTTGAATATTCTTTGGGCGACGTAACGATAGGCCGTAAATAATTCCCATCGCCCCGGTTCCCACCACCAATGCGGGAAGCCATTCCCAGAACGTTGGGATCGTCATTCCCGGTTTGGGTCTACCCAATACGATCAACACCGCGACCGCGATGGTCAGAACCGCACCCCAAAACAATTCGTCCTGTTGGAGTTTGCGCTTGTCGTAGAAAGCCGACATGGGCATGGTGAACATCAAGCTCAGCACCAAGATTGGCTGCACAATAAGCAAGGTTCCGTAGCTTAAGGCAACAACCTGGAAGAAATATCCAATGAGAGCCGTTGAGGTTGCGAACCACCACAGCGGCCGCCGGATCGCGGTGATCAGTGGGGATCCGCTCCAGGTGCCGTCGGCAGGTGCACGTTCTGCGATTCGGTGGCGGACCACCGTGCCCCACGCGATAACGAGCGCAGCGGCGAGCGCGAAGCCGACGGCAAGGAAGTTATTGTGCACCTATGAAATCCTAGTTCCTGATTACGCCAAAACGTGTATTACGGGGCTATGGAATAGTATGCTAGTTTTTCGATAACCCAAGATGATTTTGAGGAAACTGCTGCTTGGTTACGGCGCCGCTATTGTATGAAATTTTGTCATACCTGGTTATTCGGCGCTATATGTCAGCGGACGGTTTCATGGAAAGGCGTTGCCCGTGGCACTTGTCGTACAAAAATATGGAGGTTCTTCGCTCGAAAGTGCGGAACGGATTCGTCGGGTTGCTGAACGCATTGTTGCCACAAAGAAGCAGGGGCACGACGTGGTCGTCGTGTGTTCCGCTATGGGCGACACCACCGATGAATTACTGGATCTAGCAGCCCAAGTTAACCCAGTGCCGCCAGCTCGGGAGATGGACATGCTGCTTACCGCCGGTGAGCGGATTTCAAACGCGCTGGTTGCGATGGCCATCGAGTCCTTCGGCGCACAGGCGCAATCGTTTACTGGTTCCCAGGCTGGCGTGTTAACCACCGAGCGGCACGGAAATGCGCGCATCGTTGATGTCACCCCTGGGCGGGTGCGTGAAGCCCTGGATAAGGGGATGATTTGTTTGGTGGCAGGCTTCCAGGGTGTTAATAAAGACACCAAAGATGTCACCACCTTAGGGCGGGGTGGCTCGGACACAACCGCTGTTGCGCTGGCTGCGGCATTGGAAGCGGATGTGTGCGAGATTTACTCGGATGTGGACGGTGTCTACACCGCCGATCCCCGCATCGTTCCCGATGCACAGAAGCTCGATCAGATTTCTTTTGAAGAGATGCTGGAATTGGCGGCTTCTGGTTCCAAGATTCTTGTGTTGCGAAGCGTCGAGTACGCTCGCGCCTTTAATGTTCCGATTCGTGTTCGTTCGTCGTATAGCAATGATCCCGGCACCCTGGTGGCCGGTTCAATGGAGGATATTCCTGTGGAAGAAGCAGTTCTGGTTGGTGTGGCTACCGATAATTCTGAGGCTAAGGTTACGGTCTTGGGCATTCCCGATAATCCGGGTGAAGCAGCGAAGGTATTTCGGGTGCTTGCCGACGCCGAAATCAATATCGACATGGTGATCCAGAATATCTCTTCGCTGGAAGATAATCGCACCGACATCACCTTTACCTGCCCCCGCACGGATGGTCCGCGTGCGCTGGAGCTATTAAAGAAACTGCAATCCGACGGCACCTGTGAGAATGTGCTTTACGACGATCAGATCGGCAAGGTCTCCTTGGTCGGTGCTGGAATGAAGTCTCATCCGGGGGTCACCGCCACCTTCTGTGAGGCATTCCGTGACGCAGGGGTCAACATCGAGCTGATCTCTACATCGGAAATCCGTATTTCGGTATTGATCCGGGAAACCGAGATGGCGAAATCGGTTAAAGCTTTGCATGATGCTTTTGAGTTGGGCGGTGAAGAAGAAGCGACGGTTTACGCAGGAACCGGGCGTTAATACGTAGACAGCGAACAGAAGCCTCAGTCGGGATTATATTTCCGATGAGGCTTTTCTTGGATTGCGGGGGCGCTACGGGGGTGGGGTTAAGGGTAGTGAATTTGCGTGTTAAAGCGCTTCTATATCCATTTTGGGTTCTCGAGGGTACGGCGTGGGTTTTATCGACGTGGTCTTATTTGATACGCTTTAATTTCTAAAGATTGTCTAAATTTTTTTGGGCAAAGGTATATCAGAATATAAGTTAGGAATTATGCTATGCGGAAGTTTTTCCGACGTTCTCGAATGAGATCGGGCCGGGTGGCAGTAACAGTTGCTGCTGTTGCGTCTTTGGTTGCACAAACGCTAGTCGTGATGCCTGTGGCTCAAGCCGACGTGAATCCCGCAATCGTTATTTCGGATGTCAAGATCCAAAGCTCAGACCCAACGGGCAACTTGGTCAATGATGGAAACCAGCAGCTTATGCAAGGGCTTAACTCTGCGAAAGTTAGCTTCAATTATGATGCGAGTGACGATTCGGTTACAAACGGAAGCCAGTTCAATGTAAAACCACCGGCATTTCTTACCACTGGCGTCGAGCAAAAACTAGATCTGGAAGTCCCATACAATGGAAGTAACGTCAAGGTTGGTCAATGTGTCTTGAACAAGGCATCAGGATTAACATGTACTTTCAATGATCGTATAGATGTTTTGCGTCAGCTTGGTTTTTCCGGGTTTAAAGGCAATCTTGCCTTCGTCGCTGGAATTCAGGCTACGCATGACCAAAATACGGCGGCTGTGTCAGTTAATGGTCAGGATGTAATAGTTCCTTTGCCTGCTAACAAACCAGTTGGAAAAGTGAGTAGGCCATATTCTCGTGCTCCTTTGGGGAAGAATACCAGCAATCTCATTAATCAAGAGGGAAGCCTTGGTTGGGGCGTTAGCTTTAACAGTGCCTTGGTTCAAGAGGAGCTTCAGCGTATTGGTGATTCTCGGGTATTTGACGGTAAACAAACTCATACCTTGTCTTTTCTTGAAAGTGCAGGTCCCGGGCAAGAGTTTGATCCGGACATGTCCAAGTGGATATTGAAGTTTAAGGGCAATGCGGAACTGTACTCGAAGTTTAATAGTGATGCGCCAACAGGATGCTATAACGTCACGTTGGCAAGTGGAGTACGGCCTGGCCTTGTTACCACAGATTCTTTTGGCAAAGAATGTGTAGATGCGATCCGTGATAGGCAGATCGATATGAAGTTGCCAGATGGATTTTCCATGCAGGTAGAGTTTATCGATACGAATGGAGATGGGCAGGCTGATTATCGGGATTCCCAGGCTCGTATTCGAGTCACTGGCCCCTTTGACGCAGACACTAATTATGCCATCAACCCGCAATTGCGCCGTTCTGGATACGAAGAAGCTGATGCCCAAGGCCGCAAGAATTTGGCTGTGAAAGAGGGTATGACCTTTGAAAACACAATTTCTTTGGAGGATACCAGGCAATCAGTAGGTGCGATCGGTAAAGCATTTCAGACGCTTACTGGGAACATTGTTATGGTTGACCAGTTCGGTACGTTCTCAGTTCGGAAATACTTGCAGGGTAATGGAATTGAAAATGTTCAACAAAGTGATAAATTTACCATTACCGGTACATGGTCGTTGCCCAACGGGAATACAGTCAGCTCTTATCCAGGATGGCAGCCAACTTCTGGTGATGGCGTCGAAGTTACAGTTACTGGTGCACCTGCTACCGCAACGTCTGGAACCATAACATTTAGGCTGTCTCCAGGTGAGCGTAAAACTGCACCAGCTCCTCATTTCCCGGTAGGGACAACCATTACTTTGGCAGAGGATATTCAGACTGCTCCGAAGCCAGGTGGCATTGAGTGGGAAGAAGCGGAATTTCAAATTGGGCAGAAAGTAGTAGAACCTAATTTTAAAATCCGAAATAAGACCAATACTGAAGTCGAAGTCTTCAATAAGGCGAAACGTGAAACTGGAAAGTTGCGGGTTAAGAAGGTTCTTCAAGATCTTCCAGAAGCCCTGAAGCAACAAGCAGCGACAGATACATTTACTTTCGAATATCGGTGCGGTACAGGCACTGCATTTAAAGACATTCCAGATGTTTCGGCAAGCGGAGCTGAGAAGGAAGTGCCTGATGATTTCCCGATCGGAACTGTTTGTGTCGTCCGTGAAAAATTTGATCCACAGCAACCGCATACGGTTGGAGACTTCGTGCAATCCGCGATGGAGCCAGCTCTGGTTACTATCACCAAAGCCGGCGGTGTTGCGGAGGTAACCAATAAATACTCCCGTCTCAAGGGGGGATTCCGCATAGCTAAAGAAATAACTGGCGAACCAGAAGTTAGGAAGCTCGCTGGCTTGCAATCTTTCGCTTTTAATTATGATTGTCAGATTGGTGGGCAGTCGGTTGCTAAAGCGGACAACGTTGCTGTGACTACCGGTGAGCCAGCGGATATTACCGGAGTTGATGTCGGTGCGGAATGCGTTGTTACTGAATCAGCTGCAAATAACAATGGTGAGATTGGCGGCTATAACTTAACCCGACCACAGGAACAACGGTTTGTTATTGCTCAGCAATCCACGCCAGAAAACAACGTTAAGAACTTTAACAATGCTTATGAGCTAAAGCGGGGTGGCTTTAGCGTAGTCAAGCAATTCGCCGACCCTAAGTTCAAAGATCTGCTGAACAAACAAACCATCGACTTTACCTTCAGCTGTAAGTCGCCGCTAGGTGACCCATCAAATCTGGAAGGCGAAGCACAGGCCGCCAACGGAACCATCGCAGTCCCCGTTGATGGAACGCCGAAAACCGTCACTGGCATTCCTGTTGGTCACCGGTGTGAAGTTACAGAGGTTGCTGACTCAGCGAACGTGAAGAATTACACCCACACCCCATTGCAAGCGCAGACCGCAGTGGTTGTAGAAGACCCGGCTGCGCCAGACGCGGCAGCGGAATCCAAATTGACCTTCACTAATGCCTACACCTCAAAGAGCGCTAAGTTTGCGGTGACGAAGCAAGCACAGTTAGCTTCGGGGCAGGATACGCATCGTCAGGTGTTTGAGCAGCAACTTCAGGCTAAAGGTGAGTTTGAGTTCAGCTACACCTGTGACAGCCCGAACTTCGGTGCGCCGAAGACAATGCGGGTCGCGGCCAATGGTCAAGCGGTAGAAAGTGCCGAGGAATACCCGATTGGCACGCAGTGCACTATCACTGAGAATCTTGCCGAAGCGCAACTGTCGGGATTCGACGCGCCGGTGGTCAACAATGAGAACATCATGGTCACCATCGCTGATGAAGGCGAACCGGTTGCCATTGCAGCCTTCATCAATACCTATACTCGAAAGTCGGCTGGGTTGAAGCTGCAAAAGACCTTCACCGGCGCACGGCCACAGGTATTTGATACCGCACACAAGTTCCCGGTGAAGTGGAGCTGTGACGCAAACAGCGTTTCCGGCCCGGACACCTATGTCGCAGGCACTAAGGTTCCAGCAGAACTTCCGGCTTCCGGCGTGTTGGTGGAAACCGGTTACAGTTTCCCAGAAGGCACCACTTGTGAAATCAGCGACGAGGAAAACCTGTTAACCGACACCCTAATCCGGGCAGGTTATGTTGCGGGTGCACCGCAGTACACGCCAACGACCATTACCGCAGGTGTGGAAAACATTGTTGGCGTCAGCAACACCTACACCAAGCAGGTAGGAACGTTTACCGTAACCAAGAACGTTGAGGGCGACGACGCTGCGAAGTTCACCAACAGCAACTTCAGCTTTGCCTACACCTGTACGCTGCCGACCGACGGCGCGAAGCCGGAAGACATTACCGGCAACCTGACCGTCACTGGCAATGGGCAGCCAGGCGCACAGAAATCCGTCGAGATCCCAGTTGGGTGGGAGTGTACGCTCCAAGAAACAACACGTGCCCCAGAGGGATACGCCTTCGTCACTAACATTAATAACCCAGTTACCATCGCCGCCGGTGATGGCAATGCCTTCAACGTGACGAATACTGTTACTCGGAAGACCGGCGGATTCACGGTTGCTAAGGTAACCAACGATCAGCTTTTCGACGGCACCTCGTTCCTCGTCACCTACACCTGCGATAACGCGCCGGGTGAGATCAAAGAACTCAGGGTGCCAGCAAACGGCCAACCTGTGAGCGTCGAAAAGCTCCCGAGTGGAACCTCCTGCGAGATTGCCGAGCGCCCAGCCGACGCTGAGCGGCCTGGTTACACGGTGGGATCGGTTGTTAACCCGGCCACCGTGACCATCGAAGCCGATCAGGTGAAAAATGTCACAGTGACAAATACGTTTGCGGAGAAGATTGGTGGCCTGAACATTTCCCATACCGCCATCGGCAACGCTGCACCACTTGGTTCGAAGGAACTGGAGTACACCGTCACCGGCACGCCTGATAAGGGCGGCGACCCGATTACCAGGACCGTGACTGTCAAGGCTGGTGGCACTGCTACCATTGCCGATCTGCCAGCCGGTACCTACACCGTGACCCAGAGTGACCCGACTGCTGCGAAGTACGTCAAAATCGGGACCACCGTCAATGATCAGCCGGGATTGATAACCCAGGTAACGGTAAGCGGTATGCCGAACGACCCAGCTGAAGTAAAGGCGATCAATACTTACACGCTGGAAACTGGTTCGTTGAAACTGGCAAAGACAGTAACCGCGCCAGAACACGCTAACCGCAGCTTCACCCTGGATTACTCCTGCACCAGCCCACTGGATCCGGCGAAGGTCACCGGAAGCATTTTCGCACCGGCTGATGGCTCTGAAGTAGAAGCGGTGAAGTCTCTGCCATACGGTTCGACGTGTACCATCACCGAAGACCTGGCAAAGAACACCATTACTGGTTACACGATCGCACCGGTCGCTGAGAAAACCATCGAGATCACGGCCGCAACCCAAAAGGTTGAGATCGAAAACTCGATTAGCCGCGACACCGCGCCGCTGTCGATCGCGAAGATCGTTACCGGCAATGAGGATTTTGCCAAGAAGGAATTCACCTTCCGCTACACCTGCACCGACACCGGTGCCACCGAAACCGAAATCAAGGTGCTTGGCGACGGCAAACCGGTGGTAGCTCGGGACGCGGTTCCAACCGGAACCTCCTGTACCTTTACCGAGGACGAGGAGAAGGCCGCTGAACAGCACTACTTCCTCAGCATGGAACCCGCGAAGACCGTTAAACTGGCGAAACGCGATGAGGCTGTGACAGTCACCTTCACCAATACCTATACGCAGAAGCCGTATTGGATTGCTGGCTTGGTGCTTATCCCAGCGGTCATTGGTGGCGTCGCCGCGATTGCCCACCTAGCAAAGAAGGGCCACCCAACTGCACCGCCAGCCCCAGCTGCGGAAAAGAAGGGTGACGATCCTCTTGGCGATGGTGCTCAAGGAGCAGGCAAGAAGGGCATCGCCAAGGACGCAACTGCAGCGCCACAGGCCGCAGCGCCTAAGGGCGAGAACGCCGGAAAGGCGAACGCCCCAGCCAACGGCCAGCCAGGTGCTACCGGCTCACTGGCACGCACCGGCGCTTCAGTCCTCGGCGTGCTAGCAGCGGCATTGCTCATCATCGCACTCGGTGTCTTCTTCATCCGACGCGGACGCAATATGGGCGGCACTAGCGAAAGCTAATCACTGTAACTAGCGTGTAGCTGCCAACAACTAAGCGGCACGAAAACAACCACTTTCATAAGGTTGTTCTCGTGCCGCTTTTGCATGCCGGAAGCTGCGCTGCATTAGATTCATTGAAGCATTGCGGCATTGTGGCGGCACAACAAGGGGGAGTACTATCTAAAAGACACGACTAACCCACACAAAGTAGATTGAGGGCGAACCCTAAATGACAACTGTTGCAGTAGTTGGTGCTACCGGCCAGGTAGGCCGCGTGATGCGTAGCATCCTAGAAGAACGAAATTTCCCCGCAGATAAGGTACGGTTCTTTGCCTCCGCACGTTCGGCAGGAACGACGATGCAATTCCGCGGCGAGGACGTCGTAGTGGAAGACCTCGCCACGGTGACAGTCGAAAGCCTCGCTGGCATCGACATCGCATTATTCAGTGCCGGTGGTTCCACATCATTGCAGTACGCGCCGATCTTCGCCGAAGCAGGGGCGAAAGTGGTGGATAATTCTTCCGCATGGCGCAAAGACTCTGAGGTGCCGTTGATCGTTTCCGAAGCTAATCCGGACGATAAAAACAACGCCGTTAAAGGCATTATCGCTAATCCAAATTGCACGACTATGGCTTTGATGCCGGTGCTCACGGTATTGCATAAGGCTGCGGGTTTGAAGAAGCTACACGTCTCCTCCTACCAAGCCGTCTCCGGTTCGGGCTTGGCTGGTGTCGAGACTTTGGTGAAGCAGGTTGCCGAAGTAGGCGATCGCGCAGTGGAGTTGGTGCATGACGGTTCAGCTGCTCACTTCGGTGACCTCGGCCCTTACGTTGCTCCGATTGCCTATAATGCGCTGCCATTCGCCGGTAATTTGGTTGACGACGGTTCTGATGAAACCGATGAAGAGCAGAAATTGCGCAATGAATCCCGCAAGATTTTAGGAATCCCAGATCTCTTGGTTGCCGGAACCTGCGTTCGGGTGCCGGTATTGACTGGACACACCATGACGGTTCATGCCGAATTCGACTCCGCGATCACCCCAGAACAAGCTAAGGAATTGCTTTACGACGCCCCAGGCGTCTCCGTAGTCGACGTTCCCACCCCGCTTGCGGCCGCCGGGCGCGATGATTCGCTGGTTGGCCGGATCCGACAAGACCAAACGGTTGCGGATAATAAGGGGCTTGTCTTCGTCGTCTCTGGCGACAATCTCCGTAAAGGCGCAGCTCTAAACACGATTCAGATTGCCGAATTATTGGTGGATGCCGATAACTAAGCCTGCCTGACTCCCCGGTGGAAGTGGCATATGCCTTTGACTGCCGGGGAGTTTTCCATTGGTGTACGCATATGCAAAATTATGTGCAACATATCTCCCTATCCATCCTGCTGATGGCGGAATTTTGCCGGATTGGGACAAGAAATCGTTTCAAACCGGGCAAACCAGCAAGCTTTCATAATTTTGTTTTAATGAATCTAATACTCACGTATTAGATTCATAGCATGTGTAAAAAAGCCTATTTCGAGATTTATCGATGTTAGAGCGGGTATTAAATGCACCCCTATTGATAGGGGGTAAAATTTGGGGGAAACAAAGGTAGAATGCTGCAGATCACAGATTAATTTTGCTCATTTTCTGCTTATGAAAATTTAATCTTTGCCGGATGGGGTATCCGTAGCACTTTAGCCATAATCGGGTTTTGGCAATATCTGTGATATTAGTGTGATCTTATTTGCCAAAAAGTAAGTAAAAACTAAGAATTATGCTTAAAAGGCTATGAAAATGCCGGGGGTAGGTTGCTGTTTTTCTATAGGTTCACGCATAAGGTTATTGCAAAACAGCCCTCACTTGGCAGCGCTATGCCCAAGCGGGCGGACTGTTCAATCCACATTATTAACAATGTGGACAGTTATGAGAAACGCTTAATAAAGATTCAAGAGGAGGTGGCTACCAATGGGGCAACTGTCATTCACGAACGCGCGCAATAACGTCCGCGCCTTCGTTATGGTGATGGTTTTTGCGTTGGTATCGTCGTTTATCGTCGTCATGCCAACCGGTACTGCGAACGCACAAACATCTTTTGTGCCGGAGGACTTTGCGTCCAAATATGGTACAAACCTGACAATTACTCGTGACGGCGTAGATATCACTGATTCAGCAGATGACGATCAGCCATTTGTTCACGGTAACGAGTTCACCGCTAAGTTCGTGTGGGCGGTAGGGGACAACCCCCGCCCTCGGCCTGGCGATCAAATGGTCATCAACCTGCCAAGTTGGTTGCGGGGTGCGACAGACAAGCCAAACGTAGAGGCCGGTGAATACACTACCTGCAATGTAAAGGCTGCTGAAGCTTTGATCGTGTGTACGTTTACCGATGCAGTTGATGGAAATAAAAACAACAACATTCATGGCGAGGCCATAGTTCAGCTGAAGGCTGTCGCAAGCGAACGGACCGAACCGGTGGTTTGGGGTCCGAAGACCTACGATGTTTATTACCTATTGACCGGCGAGAGGAACGGTCGTATCGATAAGCCCGAATTAAGGGGAGACAGTGCCATAACTGGCGACATTCGTAAGGGTGGATACTTCTCCAAGGATGTGGTTTTCCCTGATCAAGATGGGACAAGCTATCAACAAATTTTCTGGTCTGTTTTAATTCCGGCGGAGAAGGTAAATGAGATTGCTCAAAACGGCGTGATTGAGATTGAAGATCATCTCAGCGATGTCACGTTGACTGATTCCGATACGAAAAAGGAAATCACTGTAGGCCACTACTTCGCGGCAGCGGGAGTAGGTGGAAACTTGGAAATTAGCCGCCGTGAAGGCGCTACCGTGGCTGATGGGTCATGGGAAGTTCAGGAATCGCCTAAATGCCGCATTGGTGGTGAACTGGAGTTGAAGAATATTCCATGTGCAACACGTATTGCCCAGGCCAATGACGAAACTGGTGAGGTCAGGACCCGGAACGGTGAACCAGAAGAAATTACTGTTGACGGTTACTTTGGCAAGAACAATTGGAAGAAGAATAGCGATCTGAAAATTAAGATTGCCAATGTGAAGCCGAATGCAGCATATCGGATCACCTACTACACTTGGATTCCTTCTGCATCAATCGGCGTGGACAAAGGCTATGCCGCAAACCCTAAGGCTAAGAATTCTCTGACTGTTAAGGGACAAGCCAGCAGAATTGTGAAGGATGTAGCGCTATACGCACGTTTCTGGGGCACTTCCTCTGGTGATCCAAATCGCGCAACCATCGTGATTAAGAAAGACATCGAGGCACCTTCAGGTGAGAAGCCAGATGTTACCGAATTTCCGCTAAATATTACCATCGGTGGCAAAGCTGAAACCTGCCAGGTTTCAGTAGAGAACCCGTGCAAGTTTATGGCAGACCCGGGTGAAGAGGTTGTTATTGTTGAGCCAAACGTCACTGGCAGCACATTTAAATGGAATCCCGGTAAATTCAGTATTCCTGGCTCGACCGAGCTAAAAGCGCAGGCTAATGGAATCACGGTTGCAGGTAACAAAGCAACCATCAAAACTCCGGTACGTGGCGAAGTGCTGGTTCTCGGTTTGACCAATAGCTTCCAGCCTTCGGTGAAGTACGGTGAGTTCGTGGTGAAGAAGGTTCAAAAGGACCTGGAGCCGAAGGATAGTACTGGCGCAGATTTGACTGCAAAAGAATACTTCTTGAAGTTCACCTGCGATCAGGACAGCAAGCCTGTAAATGGCGCTTCCGCATACAAGGCCAACACCGACTATGACATCACCGTCACGGCTAAGGCTGAAAAGGTTGTGGGTGAATTCCCAGCGGGCACCAATTGTATGGTCAAGGACGAAGATCTCAGCAAAGCTAAGATCAAGGGGCCACACGCAAATCAAACGAAACAATTTGAAGCTTCTGCTACATACTCCGGGGCAGTTATTAAGGCTGGCGAAAAGAACGTTGCTACTGTAACCAACAAGTATCAAAATACGTTCTTCCTGAGCAAAGTGGTTGAAGGTGTGCCTCAAGAGCTGTACCAGGACAAAGATTTTACGTTTGAATACACCTGTGGCACCGAAACAGGCCGCGTGAAGCTGAAGGCCAACGGCAAAGCTACTATGATTCCTCAGTTCTTTGATGCTGGGACTCGCTGTACCTATAAAGAGGTGGATTTACCAGAAATCCCTGGCTATAAACTCATCAACGCTGAAATGCCTTATGCGACCGGGTTCTCTATCGTCAATGCGCCTAAGTATCACGAAAAGCGCGTAGTGAACAAGTACGAAAAGGAAATCATTCTCGGCCAGTTTAAGCTTGAGAAGGCTGTTGTTGGTGTTGATGCTGCAGCTATTGGTAATCCTGAGTTCAAGGCGTCTGCTTCGTGGACCGTTAATGGTAAGGCTGAGAAGCGTGATGTAGCTGTGCGCGCTGGACAAGTTGTTGAGGATTTCCCAACACTTCCGGTTGGTACGGTTGTTACCTTGTCTGAGACTAAGCCTGCTGATAGTGCTGCTGTTGCTTGGGCTACCCCGGTATTTAGTGGTGATGGTGTTGTTGATAACGGCAACGGGACCGCTAACTTGACTATCAAGGCCGGTATTGTTGGTGGGCAGGTTGTCACGCTGACGAATAATGCGACACAGTTGGGCCAGTTTAAGCTTGAGAAGGCTGTTGTTGGTGTTGATGCTGCAGCTATTGGTAATCCTGAGTTCAAGGCGTCTGCTTCGTGGACCGTTAATGGTAAGGCTGAGAAGCGTGATGTAGCTGTGCGCGCTGGACAAGTTGTTGAGGATTTCCCAACACTTCCGGTTGGTACGGTTGTTACCTTGTCTGAGACTAAGCCTGCTGATAGTGCTGCTGTTGCTTGGGCTACCCCGGTATTTAGTGGTGATGGTGTTGTTGATAACGGCAACGGGACCGCTAACTTGACTATCAAGGCCGGTATTGTTGGTGGGCAGGTTGTCACGTTAACGAATAACGCGACGCCACTGGGTCGGTTCAAGTTGCAAAAGATTGTCAATGGCCTAGGCGCGTACTTCGTTGGTGATCCTGAGTTCAAGGCGTCTGCTTCGTGGACCGTTAATGGTACGCCTGAGAAGCGTGATGTAGCTGTGCGCGCTGGACAAGTTGTTGAGGATTTCCCAACACTTCCGGTTGGTACGGTTGTTACCTTGTCTGAAATCAAACCTGCTGATGGCGCTTCCGCAACCTGGAATACCCCAGTATTCAGTGGTGTGGGCGTTGTTGATAAGGGCGACGGGACAGCTGAGCTGACTATTGGTGCAGCTACCGCTGATGGCCAGATAGTGACCCTGACCAATACGGCGAATCCACAATGGTGGTGGTTGCTGATTGGTGTGGTTCCATTGCTTGGTGGCGGGCTTGCAAGTCTTGTTCCGGGACCGGTAGCACCATTGGGCCAGGAGCCGCAGGCACCAGCTACATCCACGCCTGCTAAGCCGCTTGGCGAGGCACCGCAGAAGGGTATCGCAAAGGATGCTCCTGCCGCGAAGGGCGTACAAAAGGATTCGCAGGCTAAGTCGCTGGCTAAGACTGGTGCATCTGTTCTTGGACTTGTAGCCATTGCAGCTTTGCTGGCAGCACTTGGGGCGTTCCTTGTGCGTCGTGGCCGCAAGAGCTAGTTGCTGGAAACAGTTTATGCGATAGCAATTATCGCAGCTGATTAGCCGGTGTCTCCCACGGAGGGGACACCGGCTTTTATGCATGCGTAACCGTCGGCGCAAATTCGGTATGGGGCCGAATGTTAGGGTTTGGTTATAGGTTTCATTGGGGGATTACTGGTTGGAATGCTGACGGTAACCTGGGCACATTTCTGATGGTGTCGTGGTTGCGCCTGCTCTGAAAAAGGGGTTTGGGTGGCCAGCAGTTATCGGCTGGTGGCTACTGCAGGGGTGGTATCGGGGGTGATTTTCGTTATTAATGTGAGCGTTTTATGACTTTAAAAGGTTGGGCTAATCAGTTTGTTTGCGCAGCTAGGTTCTCTATTTTTGGCCTCGGGCGATAAAGCTTAGACGGGCGTCAATGCGTCGGCATAGTAATAAAGGTTGATCTTTGGCAAATTGGCTTGTTTACCCTTGGATCCGGTCGCATTCAGCATTAAGCTATTAATCAATCACTCACCCATAGGTTAATAATCTATATCTGTTATAGGTTTAAGAAAGGTTTGTATATGGATACCAATGACATTGTTTCGAATGGCATGCGTCCAGAATTGACCGGCACCACCACTCAACACGGTGGCCGTCCAGTTCCAAGCGAAAACATTTCCATCACGGCTGGCCCACAGGGCGCCAATGTTCTTAACGACATTCACCTGATTGAAAAACTGGCTCACTTCAACCGCGAGCGCGTCCCGGAGCGTAACCCACACGCAAAGGGCCACGGCGCATTCGGCGAATTGCACATTACTAACGACGTTTCCGCCTACACCAAGGCAAAGCTGTTCCAGCCGGGTACCGTAACCCCCATGGCTGTTCGGTTCTCCACCGTGGCTGGCGAGCAGGGTTCCCCTGATACCTGGCGCGACGTACACGGCTTCGCTGTGCGTTTCTACACCGAAGAGGGTAACTACGACATCGTCGGTAATAACACCCCCACCTTCTTCCTGCGTGACGGCATGAAGTTCCCGGACTTCATCCACTCCCAGAAGCGTATGGGGCAGACCGGTCTGCGCAATGCGGACGCGCAGTGGGATTTCTGGACCCGCACCCCTGAGTCCTCTCACCAGGTGACCTACTTGATGGGTGACCGTGGTACCCCGAAGACCTCCCGCCACCAGGATGGTTTCGGTTCGCACACCTTCCAGTGGATCAATGAAGAAGGTACCCCAGTGTGGATCAAGTACCACTTCAAGAGCCGCCAGGGTTGGGATTGCTTCACCGACGCTGAGGCACAAGAAATGGCAGGCAAGAACGCCGATTACCAGCGCGAGGATCTCTTTAACGCCATCGAAAACGGCGACTACCCAATCTGGGACGTCAAGGTCCAGATCATGCCGTTTGAAGAGGCAGAAACTTACCGCTACAACCCATTTGACCTGACCAAGACCTGGTCGCAGAAGGATTACCCACTGGTAGACGTCGGCTACTTCGTCCTGAACAAGAACCCACAGAACTTCTTCGCTCAGATCGAGCAGATGGCGCTGGACCCAGCGAACTTGGTGCCAGGCGTTGGTCTGTCCCCAGACCGCATGCTCATGGCTCGTGCCTTCGCTTATGCGGACGCACACCGGTACCGGATCGGCCCGAACTACCGTCAGCTGCCAGTGAACCAGCCGGTATTCCCGGTTAATACCTACGCTCACCAGGGTCCAATGGAGTACCAGTTCAACCCTGCGAGCGCGCCGGTGTACACCCCGAACCGCTTTGACAAGGGTGCAGGTTTCTTGGACGATGGGGTTTCTTCCTCCTCCGGCGTGAGCTACGGCCAGGCTGCCGAGTTGTTCGTTAACCCAGATCCACATGGCACCGACCTGGTGCGTGCTGCCTATGTGCAGCACTCCGAGGATGGCGATTTCGTCCAGGCTGGGATCCTGTACCGCGAGGTTATGGATGACGGCGAGAAGGAGCGGCTGGCTGACAACATTACCAATGCGATGGTCGGTGTTTCCCCAGAGACCGAAGAGCGTTGCTACTGGTACTGGGAGCAGGTTGACCCACAGCTGGGTGCTCGGGTCAAGGAGCTGTTCGCACTTAAGAAGTAGTATTTCGCTTGTCGACGCCGTCCCGGTCGCACCGTGGTGACGTCGACAAGCAAAAACCGGCGCGGAGGCTAAACCTCACACGCGCCGGTTTTTCTCATTGTTTAGCGAGCGGCCTCAATGTCGACCACCTGTGCCACGCCTTGAATGGTGGCGGCGATCTTTACTGCTTCGAAAACCTGCTCCTTGGTCAGGCCTTCGCCGCGCACGGTCTTTTCGTGGGCGATGGTGCAGTGTTCGCAGCCGTTGATGGCGGATACTGCCAGCGACCACAGCTCGAAGTCGACCTTTTCCACACCTGGGTTTGCGATGACGTTCATGCGCAGCCCCATCTTCACCTGGGCATAGTCGGAGCCCAACCAGCTTTTCGCCCGGTAGGCAACGTTATTCATCGCCATGATGGATGCGGCAGCAAGTGCGGCATTGAATGCCTCGTCGCTGAGGTGGGTTTTGGCTTCTTCGCTTACCTCGGAGAAAACTGCCTCGCTGCGGGTAGCTGCGGCAGATGCGAGGAGCGTGCCCCATAACTGCTGCTCGTTCAGCTCGGTGCTGCGGAGCAAGGTGCCGATATTAAGCTTTAAGTCTTTGGCGTATTCCGGCAGGCCTGCCTTGAGATTATCGATGCTCATGTTACTTTAGGCCCTCCTGAAGCTCCGCGAACTTGTCGATGTTCTTGGTGGGATCGTTCTTCTGCCAGTTGCAGGCGCAGACCTCTTCGGACTGGAGTGCATCAAGGACCCGCAGCACCTCGTCGACGTTGCGGCCGACTGCGTCTGGGGTGACGGAAACGAATTGGATGATGCCGTCTGGGTCGATGATGAAGGTCGCGCGGTCAGCAACGCCGTCGCCGTTTTCGACACCCAGTTCGCGGATGAGCTCGTGCTTGACATCGGCGAACATTGGGAACGGGACGTCCTTGAGTTCTGGGTGGGTGGCGCGCCAATTGAAGTGGCAGAACTCGTTATCGGTGGAGCCGCCGAGAACCTGGGTGTCGCGATCCTGGAATTCTTCGTCCAGCTTGCCAAAAGCTGCGATTTCGGTTGGGCAGACGAACGTGAAGTCCTTCGGGTAGAAGAAGACGATCTTCCACTTACCTTCGTACTTGCCTAGCGAGACAGTTTCGAAGTAGTCCTCCGGCTGTGCCGCATCGACATTGTGCAGGTCGCCGCCCTTAAGTGCAGTAAGTTCAAATTCCGGAAATTTTTCACCAACGGTCAAAATTGGCATTGTTGTTCATTCCTCCAACGGCAATGATTGTTTCTTTGGGGGTGCTTCGTGCCCCTTTAGACGTTTCTACCGACATACTGAAAAGCTGTCAATGAACTAATGTAAAAATCAATCCGCTGCAAATAGGTAATTTTTATGGCTGCTATTGGTTAGGGTTGTTAAGCCAGCGCACCGGGTGGGGCGGAAGGGGAAACTAGACAACAGTTAAACGGCAAATGGCCGAAAACTGTGAGAAAGATAACCCCGCAACGGGGTTGAACAGGTTAAGCGCTATGTGACGCACCGGTCGAAGTGCGCGACGCGGCGATGATATCCGAGCGGGCGCGGGCGACCCGGGAGCGGATCGTGCCCAACCGAACGTCGGCGATTTTCGCGGCCTCCTCGTAGCTGTACCCCAAAACCTGGGTGAGGATTAATGCTTCACGACGCTCTGCCGGGAGGGCGTCGATAAGCATCCGCACATCAACCCACTCCGACCAGTTTGTTTCCGTCGGCGAATCGACGGACTCCACTTCGGCCGCTGACTTTCGTGGCCGAGCCATGTCGTGGCGAATGTTATCCACCCACACCCGACGCGCAAGCGACAGCAACCAGGTACGCGCCGAGGAGCGCGCCGCGAATCGGGGTAGCGCTTTAATAACCCGCAAATAGGTCTCCTGCGTGAGGTCATCCGCGATTTCCGTGCCGCCCAAATGCGCCAATAGTCGCCACACGTCCGATTGGGTCGCCTTGATAAACTCCGTCAGGGCAGCCCGATCACCCCGACCAGCCTTCAAGGCTAATTGGGTGATGTGCTCATCCGCTGCGGACTGTGTGGTCATGGTGAAAAAGTTTAACATGCACTCCCTGCGGGGCGAATGTTGGACTAGCTAGGGGAGCTGGCTTCCTCTTGTTCGGTGGCCACCGCGTAAAGCGAACGCCCGGCGATAAACGAACCGACCGCCAGCACCACCAAATAACCGGTGATGGACAGCACCGCCCGGATAAGGTCGCTGAAGACCAAGCCGTGGTTGCCGATGTCATAAATGAGCTTTGCGACGATCAACAGCGGCAGCCCTACACTGGTGGCCGGCCCCATCAGATTCGCCTGGGTGAGGGGTTCTTGATAGCGCCAATACGCCAGTGCGGTTAGCAAAAATAAGAGGCCAGCAATAACGATGCACACGCCCGCGATAATCTCGGTAATAATCATTAGCGGCGTCCCTTCGAAATGATGCGCGCCATCGACATGGTGGGCAAAACGCCGCCAGCGACCGCAGCCAACAGAATGATCTCATAGGCGATAGCCGTGTCGTTCAACATGGACCAGACGAGATAAAACCCAATCATGGAATAAAACACCAGATCCGACACCACCGCACGCACAAATTCGTCCTTGGTGCGCACAATCAAAGCGATGATACTGAGCAACGAAACCGCCAGCAAGGCCATTCCGGTGTAGGCGAAATAATCAAATGCCATCATCAGCTATGCCTTCCTTCCAGGCGACGTCGCCTTCGGTGCGGGATATTCCACCTTAGCGGCGGAAAGATCATGGGCGATGCCCGCAACATGCGGCGCCAACATTTCCTCCATTTGGGCGAGATCGGCTAGAACCTGATCGGGATTGGAACCGTACACAGCGTGCACGATCAAATGCCGATCGCCTTGTTCCTGATCCTCATCATCGTCGACGATGGTAAGCGACATCGTTCCGGGCGTGATGGTAATGGAGGTAGCAAATAATGTAATCTGCCAGTCGTTGGTCACCCGTAACGGGTACGTGACCACGCACGGATCGATCTTCTTATTACCAGTAAGCGTGTCAATAACCACAGTCCAGGTAGCAAGGAGAAGCTGGAACTTTAACCAGAAGATAAATTTCACTGCATGCACAATTGCCATAACTAGCTAGCACCTCCCGAAATAGTGGCTGCCGCCACGGCACCTACCGCCTGGTTTGGATCGACGCCGAGCACGGCGGAAACGTAGCCGGGGACGTCGACAAGCGAATCAGCGGCAGAAAGCGCCACCGACACCAAGGGGCCAGCGAAAATAAACATCCCGAAGCTCACGATGGCAAGCGCCGCACCAGGGGCGATGCGCGCCAACGGCACCCGGAGGTTTTCGGGAATGCGTTGTTTATTCATCTCGCCACCCCAGAACACCTTCCGCCAGATGCGCAAAACCGCCTGAAACGCCGCGAAGCTGGCAAGGATCACGACGGCAATCACAACCCACCCAGCAACCGTCTGAGCGGCGGCGATATTTACTATCAGATACACCTTCGCCCATAACCCGGAAAACGGAGGGAAACCAACCAAGGAAAACGCACCGGCGGCGAACACCGCAGCAACCAACGGATCGCGACGCGCGATGCCCGAAAGCTTCGATAACACGTCCTTGCCGTAAGTTTCCTCGACTGCGCCCGCGCTTAAGATCAACGAAGCCACCGTGATCATGTGGTGCAGCATGTACAAAATGCCAGCCGCCAAGGCCGCCTTCTCATTACCAGCGGTAAAGGCCAGCATCACCATAATCATCGGCATGCCGTTGACCATCTGATACGCGAGCACCCGGCGCATGGAATTCTCCGCCAAACCCGCGAAGGACCCCACAATCATGCTTGCGATACACACGACGATAATCAGCGTCGTCCAGCGTGCATCAAGCTCAAAAATCACCACATAAATGCGGAACAAGATAAAGACCGCAACCTTGGTATGCAGCGCCGAGAACAACGCCATGACGCTTGCCGACGTCTGCGGGTAGGAACGCGGCAACCAGGTATGAACCGGGAACAACCCTGCCTTCACCACCATCGCGATCACCACGATCCCCATCGCCACCGTGGCCGGGCCGTGGCCCGCCGCCGCACCGCGCAACGCCGCGATATTCACGGTCCCCACCACGCCGTAGACGATAGCCACACCGACCAAAAGCAATGTCGAAGTGGCCAGATTAACCAAGACAAACGCCCGCCCCGCCGACAAGCGAGCCCACGTGCCCGTCATAGCCAACAGGCCATAGGACGGCAGCAGCATGACCTCAATGAAGACGAAGAAATTGAACAGATCAGCGGTAAGCAGCGCACCCATCACACCGCTAAGCAGCATCGTCGCCAGCGCCGGATAAAACCGGGCGCGGGTTTCGCCAACCACCAATGCGAACCAATTGGCGGCAAACGCAACGGCAGACGTAGTCACGATCATCACGGCGGCGAATTGATCGCCCGCAAGCGGAATGGCAACGCCACCGATATAAAGCCCCACCGAATGCGCAATGGTGCCGTGCGCAGCGGTGTAGCCGAACAACCACACCCCGCCAAGCAGCGTGCCCACGGGGGTGAGCAGACAAATGCTATCGCGGATAGGTTTCGACGGCGCGACGGCAGCAAGCGCCACCAACGCTAGCGGAATGCCGATGAATAACGGCAAAACCGCATCGACATTAAAGCCGCCCGGAGCTTCCGCAGCAGCTGCGAGAAAAACTGGAAGCGTCATCACAGGTCAGTGGCCTTTCGGATCGATAGATTTCATTCGTGCCTCACGCCTACTGCGGCGCTTCGCCACATGGGCTTCACTGGCTGCAAGCTCCGCCGTGGTGGTCGACCGGCCCAAGGTCTGCAGCGGCGAATCCTCATCAGCCACAACCTCGGCCTCGGTATCATCCGACCGGCCCAAACCAGACAGCGTCAACATATACGTGGTGGTCGCCATCGCAATGACGATCGCCGTGAGCACAAACGCCTGGGGGAGCGGATCAGCGGCGTCGGAAATCTCCGTCCTACTAGGAAACGGCTCACCCCGCCATGCCGGAATGCCAGTGACCAGGATCAAAAGATTAGCCGCATGGCTCAACAGCGTCATGCCCACAACAATGCGCAGCATGCCGCGCTGCACCACCAGATACACTCCACCTGCGGCAAGCAGCGCAATGGTCAACGAAATAATCACTTGGAATCCTCCTGCGTGCCTAAGCCCTGTTCCTCGCCTGGGTGGGTGATCGTGGTGGTATGCGAGGCGGAATCCGCCTTCAGCGCAGCCGATTCCTGCAGCGCGTGCTTTTCAATCAACGCCTGCTCCGGGGCCTCCGGTGCCCGCCGATGCTCATCGGGGAAATCGCCCGGCTCGTGCAGGACCTGCACCAAAGGCTGCAATGGTGAATCCTGACGATTGAAATTCAAATCCTTATACTCCATGCCCGGGCGCAGGTAGCCGCCCAAGGCATTAATAGCCATCGAGAGCATTCCCAGAACCGCCAAATACACACCGACGTCGAAGATCAACGACGACGACAGGTGCTGGCCAAAGGCATACCCGTGAATGGCGTAGAGGAACGAGCCATGCATGAGGCCGATAAAACCAGCCAGCAACGCGATAAGGATTCCAAAACCAGTGAGGTAAATGGGAACCGAAACCCCGAAAATCCGCCGGTCACGCGGGAAAGCGATATAGGTCAACATCATCGCAGCGCCGGCGACCAATGCCGCGATGAAGCCGCCACCAGGTTCATTATGGCCGCGCCAGAAAATCAACGCCGACAAAACGACCAAAACCGGAACCAGTGCCTTTAACAAGGTACGCAGCGGAATGGAATTGACCGTCGACTGGCCGATAGGTGCCGGGTGCGTGCCCTTAGCAAACGGATAGCGAGGCATGGATGTCACCACCGCAGCGATAACCACCGCGGCCATGCCCAATACCGACAACTCACCCAAGGTATCCAGCGCACGGAACTCCACCAAGATGGTATTCACCACGTTATCGCCACTGGTGATGCTCGGTGCCTCATTGAGATACCACAGCGCAATTTCGCTACGGTCGTGGCGACCTAAAAGCATGAACGACGCCAAGAACGTCAGCACGCCCACCACCGCGGCTAACAAACCGCCGACAATCTTGCGCTTAGGTTTCGTGGGGTGGAAAGTTTCCGGTTGTTGGCGCACCACCATCATCATGATGACCACAACCAGCGCTTCCACCAAGAACTGGGTGAGTGCAACATCCGGGGCACCTAACATCAATACCTGAAGGGTAACCCCAACGCCCACCACGCCAATCAGAACCACGGCGGTTAGGCGTTTCGTCGTGCGCGCTAGCGCAATTCCACCCGAGGCGATAATGACCAGCGGCAACAGATCGTAGACACGATCCGAGCCGGGGGTCCGAGGCGAGAGCGCAACACCATCAACCCCGCCGTATAGCAGGCCGGAAATGGCAACCGTGACTCCGAAAACCGCTAAGAGGAGGAACATGAACGCCAGGTGGCGGGCAGGCGACAGGGAATCCGCCATGCGCCCAAGCAGGCGGCCGAACTTGGAAAGCGACTGATTGAACACCTTAAGTAGGTCGTTGCCGGAATAAGGGGCGAGGCGTTTGGCGTCGACAAGCGCCCAAATCTGGTGCCGGAAAAACACCCCGATAATCCCCACAACCAAAACCACCGCCGACAAGATGAACGGAACATTGAGCCCGTGCCACAGCGCCAAATGCACGTGGGGGTCTTCGCCGATCGCGGCGGCGGCAGCGGAAACCGGGGCGTCGAGGTAACCTAGTGCAAAGACAATCGGGATCGATGCGAATCCAGGCAAAGCGGCAGGAAGCCACAACAAAACGGGGGCCTCACGCACCTGCGACATGTCCCGGTCGCCGTCGATGAAACCATCCGCCACAATGCGCACCGAATAGGTGAATGTGAAGATCGCGCCAATGGTCGCCGCAGCTAACAGCACTAGCACACCAAGCGAACCTACCGGGGCCTCGGTAAACGCGGTGAGCATGCCTTCTTTGGAAACAAAGCCGAATAGCGGCGGGATAGCCGCCATCGATGCCGCCGCAATCACCACCGATGTAAACGTGAACGGCAATTGCCGCCACGAGGAACCCAGCCGGGTGGCGTCTCGGGTGCCGGTCTGGTGATCCAGCACTCCGATTAGCATGAACAGCGAGGATTTAAAAAGCGCATGGGCGAGCGTATGCACCAATGCGGCAGCCAATGCCAACGGGGTGCCGACACCAATCGTGGCCACGATCCAACCCAAATGCGACACCGTGGAATACGCCGTGAGCTTTTTTAAATCGGTTTTCTGGATAGCGAACAACGAGGCCATGACCGCAGTCGCCATGCCGGTGATGATGAGCAGGTAATTCCATACCGGGACATCGTGAAACACGGAGGAGAACCGCAGCAAAACATAAATACCAGCCTTGACCACGGCGGCGGCGTGGAGGAACGCGGAGACCGGCGTTGCCGCGGCCATTGCCTCCGGCAGCCAGAAATGAAACGGCAGCTGCGCGGATTTCGTGAATGCGGAGACCGCAATCAGCACCGCGAGCACTGCCGTTAGTGCCGGGTTGGTCGACCAGAAATCAGCAGCGATAATGCCGGTTATGCTGGTAGTGCCCGCCTGGGTGGCGGCTATCGCCATGGCGACCAATAAGGTTAAACCGCCGATGAACGTCAGGATCAACGTGCGCTGGGAACCTTGCTCGCCACCCGCGCCGCCGGAGCGGGCAATCAACATGAACGAGGCCAGGGAGACCAGTTCCCACGCGATAAACAGCACCACTGCGTCGTCGGCAAGCACCAGCAGCAAAATCGCCGCGGTGAACGCCGTCATGATCGTGTAAAAACTTGTGTTCTTTTTATATTTTGGTAGATAACTGGCCGAGTAAATAAACACCACTGAGCCAATGACCAGGGCTAATAACGCAAAAAATACCGATAATGCGTCAGCGCGCAACCGCAGATCAACATTAATGCCAGCACCGACGAAATCCGGCACCCAGGTGACAGACCACACCAAGGGAGTGCCTGAGAAAATGTCAGGCAAATGTGGAACGAGTACGCCGAAGGCACCGAGGAAAATTGCGGCAAGCGGCCACCCTGCGGCTCGGTCAAATAACTTGACGCAAACAGGAGCCACTGCGACGCTAAGCGCCGCAAGACCGAGGACAAAAATTAACGACACGTGAAAACTCACACCCACAAACGCTTAGAACGGGGGTGGCGCCACCAGTGAACACAACTCACCTAAAAACTCAAGGAAAACTGCCGGAAACCCGTGGCGCCTACTTTCATTTCTATAAAAATCGAACAATAACTTTGACAATAATACCAGTTACCTGCGGTGTGGCTTGGCCTTAAGGTTAAGGAAACGGATACATTTCACAGTATGACTTCGAAGCCGTCAGCCTTAAAACGCGCAATCGTCGCCCTGCTCGTTGCAGTCCCATTGCTCGGCGGGGCCACCTTCTCCACCCTCGCCGGAATCGACCCGGCTGACGCGTGGTCCGCCACCGATAATCGGGAAGGCGCACCTGCCGTCATCGACGATTCGTTGCTTATCGACGCCCGCCGTGCCACCGGCGAAGCCAATTCCCAGGCGGGGTTCCTCGTTAATGGAACCAAACAATTAACCGAAGGCACGAAGAAAATATCCGGTCGCAGCGGCGAAGTTACCGGCGCAGTCACCGCCGCCACTGATGGTTCGAAAAAACTATCCGACGGACTCGTGGAATTGCAGGCCGCGACGGGCCAATTAGGTGATGGTGCCACCAAGGTCGCGGACGGGGTGGAAACCGCAGTCAATCAATTGGTGACATTCGAAGTGGTACGCGGCCAGATCGTCGGAACCATCGATCGATACCTGGATGACCTGAAAGGCGCCACCGATGCCGATTCGGTGGAATTACGGGAACAACTGACCGGCTTTAGGGAACAAGCCAGTTCCTTCCAATTAGACGAAGGAACCCGAAAGCAACTAGAAGAACTTCGCGACGGGTCGCGGGAAATCGCCAACCAGCTGCACGTTCCGGGCTACGCCTATCACGATGGGATTTTCTCCGCCACCAAGGGGGCGAAGGAACTCCACGACGGGCTTAATCAATTAAACGCTGGGGTCGATGAGGCCCTCGCCGGGGTCGGGGAACTGGAATCCGGCGCAGTCAAGATCGACGACATGGCGAAACTAACCAAAGAGAAAATCTCCGCCATTCAACGCGCGATGCCGATTACCCAGGCGGGAACTCCCGAAGCGGAGGCGGCCGGGGTGACCCGCACCTTCGCCCCCATGTACGCATTCCTCATCTCCGCTGGCGTGTTGTTGGGTGCCGCATTGCACCGCCGGGGTGACCGCGAACAATGGTGGCTAAGCGCATTGGTTGTTCTCGGTCTGGGCGGCATGGCAACCATCCTGAGCGTGATCCTCGGCTCGGGCATTGAGGCGGTTCAAATCCTTGGAATTACTGGCCTTGCGGTGCTGCTGGCTGCTTCCGCATTAATAGGTGGGATGCTGCTGTGCCGGATTCTGGGGCCGCGCATTGGGACGGTGGCTGCAATCCTTGGTTCGCTTGCCCAGGTGGGAATAGTCGGATGGGCTTGGAACTCCGCTACCACCAGCGCGGTTGATACTGCCTGGCTTGCGCTTTCAAGCCTGACGCCGGTGCATTATTCCACCGCTGGGTTGGCGGCATTGGGCAACTCCGGTGGGGTGTCGACCATGGTGGGCATCAGCTATGGGGTGTTGTTGCTGCTAGTCGTCGCCGGGGTCATCGGGCTGAAGCTTCTTCCGGCCACCGACATTGAACAAGCCCCTGCCTGGGAGGGCGACTATTCAGAAGAGTTTTTCGACGAGTACGACGACGGGGCGGATGTCGTCGACGCCGATGACGAGTACATCGATGGTGAGTACGCCGACGGCGAATATATCGATGATCAGTCCTATCGGGATAAAACCAACTAGGGCGAAATGAGTTATTCGCATTGCTGCGGGGACTGTCCACGGCGATCAAGGCAGTGCTGTCATCTCGCCTTTAGCGAACAACACTAGGTTCCTAACTCACATCACTGCCGAGCTAAGACGCTGAAGAACTAACGTGTTGGCTTCGGCCCATCGATGGCACGGGCGGTGCATTTCCGCCCCAATTTCTCCAAAGCCGTGATCCGCAAAACCCTCTGTGAAAACGCGGATCGACGCAGTGGTCATTTTCCAACTCGACCTTTAGCTCCCGTCGTCCACGAAACCAACCCTCCAACCGCCTAAAGGTCGAGTTGCTTTCAACGCCTCGCCCCGACAGGCCGAATAATTGCTGGACTGCAACGTCCAATCCGCCTAATTTCAGCTCTTATATGACGTCAATCGGGATTCGCATTCCTGCCAAGAACTACCCGCTGCAATCAAGAGAGTTGGGCAAAAAGACAAAAAGGAAAGGCACCACGATCACGTGGTGCCTTCTCGCCTTTAGTGTTAAAACACTAGGTTTGCATCACACTATTACGATGAGCGGTGTTTTAGCGGGAATCCCGCTGAAACGCTTTCCTTATGAGGAAAGGCTGCTCAACTTGCTTGTAACAGTGTCAACTGCGTTGACTGCAAACTTTACGACAGTGACGATGAGACCGCCAATGCCATTGACCATACTTTCAACAAATGTAGTTACTGAACCCATGACCCCAATTGTAAAGATAGAAAGTCATGAATTCAATGGAAAATCGCTTAAAGTTTCATATTCTTTTGTTTTGAGAAAAGCGGAGAAAATGTGAAAAAGACTGTCAGTAAAGCGGCGGAAATGGCTGATTTTTATTGATAAAATCCCAGATTGCAGTATTTTTGCAGATTTACCAACATGTGAAATGGGAAATATTCACATAGGCATTCATTGCGTGTGTATCTATTAAGAAAATAAAAATCACCTGAAATTCGCCGCTTTTTCCGGAGAAGTGCGGTGAAATCAGGTGAAAAGTGGTATCGAAACCAGCGTTATCGAGAAACGCTATTATCGTCGAAATCAATAGTGGCGGCACCAACAGCGGGCAACGAGCCGCTGTGGGTGACGATCTCCTCGGAGTATTCCTCGCCAACAACGGTGTTATTGCTGATATCAACACCGGTGACATTTCCAATGAACTTTTGCTTGCCGTCGCGGCCAGCAGAGACATCGGCGCCAACATAAACCAGCGGGGCGGCCGAATTCTTTGGAGTAAAGGTGTTGTTAGTGACGGTGATGTCGGTCAGCGGGCCGCGTCCGCCGTTATACACGGTCATTGCGCCATCCACCGGATTAGGTACGGAACCGCCGCCCATATATGCATGGGGGTTGTGTGGCCGACTGTCGGGCAGGTTGGTGCGCGCGGAATCACCATCCCAAACAGACTCGATGCCGACCACTGCTTTACGGGCCCCGCCGGTAATGGTGTTTCCGGTGAACGTGGTATTGGAGGAATCCGTGCCCACATACAAAATCCAGCTAGGGATATTGTTGCCAGTGACCGTGACCGTGTTATCGGTAAACGAGTTGCCGTTACTTGCTTGATACGCCTGAAGTAGGCCTTGGCCGGTGGAGGTGCTGGTGGTGACCGTATTGTTGCGCACCTGATTGTCGTCGGAATTGTATGCGATGTGAATGCTGGAGGAGAAGCTATCGCTTAGGTCATTCGATTCCACGACGTTTGTACTGCTGTTATTCTGCATGGAAATATTGCGCGTATTGGCGGTAATCGAATTTCCAGAAACGGTGGAGTTGGTCACCCCGGAGAAGCTCAACCCGTAGTAGCCGCCATGAATCTTGTTGTCGGTGACTTTCAATCCTGAAGCTTCAAAAGTATTGGGGCTTACCGTGCCGTCGGTTACGTAGCGATCCCAGATGGGGCTCGGGCTGTTATTGAAGTGAGTGTCCGGTTCGGTGCGGCGGGCGGATACCGCGATGGAGATGCAGTGGCCTTTTGTATGGGCTTCGCCTACTTGGTTGTTGATGGTGTTGTTGTGCATAACAATGTCGCGCAGATCCCCGGAGTCGGCAGATAGTTGAATACCCCGGTAGAAGACGTTGTCCATCACGATATTGCTGATTTCGATGTCGCTTACCCCGTCGGCGGCGATGCCTCGGGTGAACTGGCCATGTTGTAGATCAAGCGTGAAATCCGAAATTTTGGTGCCCGTCGTGCCGCGTGCGATGTCGATGACGCTGCTTACTTCCTGAAAACTAGGAGTATGAATCTCCGAAATGATGCGCGCCCCATTGCCGTTGAAATAGGCCAGGTTGTGGGGGATGACGATTCGCTTGGACGGTTTGTATTCCTTCCCCGCGCCCAGGGTGACGCCGGTACCCGCTTTAGCTGCGACGTCGACAGCTTCCTGTAGCGCGCTTGCAACGTCGCCGCTGTCGGCAAAAGCAATCATGGAAACGCCGTCTTTGGGTTTCGCACCATAGGTTTGACCTGCGACGTCGATGGTGGCGTAGGCGCCTGCGGCCTTATCGACACCACGCTCGAAATGCACATGCGAATGCCCGTCAGTGACGACGATGTGGTCTTTATCGGCGGGCAACGTTGCTGCCTCGGCGATCGTTGCCGCAGTGCGGGTCTGTGCCGGTTCTAGCCCGAGCTTTTCGACGGCCTGCTCTGGGCTGATGGCTGGGGTGGCTTCGTGAGCAGTGCGATTGATGGACGGCGACCCCGGAGCCTTATGCTGCGGTGTCGAATGCGAGCGGGAGCTACTGCTGCTGGAACTTAGGCGATCTAAAAGCCCCTCGGAAGATTGTGCTGCTGCCAGCGGTGCTGATAATGGGGCGATAACCAGGCTAGATGCGGCGGCGATGGCCAACCATTTCCGGGTAGAAAGCGTGAACATGGGCGTAAATCTCCAAAGGTTGGGGAAGCGGAGTTAACACCCATAGAGGCTAGTGAAGAGGAATAGCGGAAAACGCTGTTTCTAGCGACTTTTATAGCGGATTTAGGGCAGATTTCAGCCTTGGGTTATCCCCTTTAAGCTATTTGCAAGAAATAACAATAAGTAGCAAAACATTTTCCCCTGTGTGGGTGGATTGCCCAGATCCTTCCCGCATAGCCTGGTTATGAAAACCTGGGCAATCAACCGTGGTTAGCGCACGGTTTCGGTTTTAGACTGAGACGCCTTTAACCATTGATACAAGCCGAATCCGACGGCCGCGAAAACGACGATGCCGATAATGTCAGTCGCCTTGCCGAAATCAAATAGTCCCAGTGGCTCGTCGGAGCCGGTGGCACCGATGATCGCGGCCAGGACCACGCCGAAGAGGGATTCCCCGACGATCAAGCCGGTGGCTAACAATGTGCCCATCCGAGTTGCTGATTCCGGATTAGGTCGGGAAGCGGCCCACTTGTTGTATGCCAAGCCAGCGAATGCACCGATCGGGACCATTAACGTCAGGGCGATGGGCAGGTACATGCCCATGCCAACCGCCAGCGGTGGCAGGTAGAACTTGTTGCCCGTGGCCTTACGCAGGACTTCGTCGATGACAATCACGGCGACGCCAATGAGGGCACCAAGCCCGATGAGGTTCCAGTCCAGCGAATCGCCGAAAATTCCGTTGGCGACGCTGGAAAGCAGCGCTGCCTGCGGTGCGGCCAGGGCTTCGGATCCCGCGCCTTCCATTCCGGCAAAACCAAAGCCGGTGAGCATTAATTGCAGAACCGGTGGGATGACAACCGAGCCGAAAAGCACACCGATAACCAGCGCCACCTGCTGCTTCCACGGCGTGGCGTTCACTAACTGTCCGGTCTTTAGATCCTGGAGGTTGTCGTTGGAAATCGTGGCGATACCGAAAACGACAGCCGCCGTGAACAACGTATAAGCAACCAATGCAGTGGCATTCGTGTCGGACTCATTGCCGGTAACCGCCTTAATAAGCAAGGCTGCGGAAAGAACCACGATGATTCCCACACCGGAAATAGGCGAATTGGACGCGCCGATAAGCCCCGCCATATAACCGCACACCGAGGCGACGATAAGGCCAATGAGCAGGACGAAGATCACGCTCAAAATCACCAACGTGGTGGTGTGGTGGGAAATCTCCGAGACGTTAATGAACAAGTACAACAGCGCGCCCACCGGCAACATTGCAGCCAATATGACCCCGACGACGATATTGAAGGGGATGTCGCGTTCCGTCAGCGGAACCTCGGCACCATCATGACGCAGCTTCGAGGAGGCTAAGGAGTCCTTAATGCCCTTGACGATGGGGCCGATGATCTTCAGCAACGTCCAAACTGCGGCCACCGCCATCGCACCAGCGCCAATGAATCGCACCTCACTGGAAAACGTCGTGCTGACCACTTCGGCCAAATCAGCACCAGGCTCGCTTAATGCGTCGGCGCTTAACGTTGGTAAGAGCACCCCATAAGAAATGAGGAGCCCGACAATCATCGCGATACCCACGCCGACACCTACTAAGTGGCCGACACCGATCAAGGCCAGGGATAACGACGCACCAACCATGGTGCCGCCGGATAGGAATTTAAACGGGTAGGAAATTCCGCCCGCTACCGCTTTCATCGCAGCTAACAGGGCATAACCGGCGGAGGCGACGCCGCCGATGATGATTACCATCAAGCCCCGGTGGTTTTCTTCCGCACCCGCTGCGTCAGCGGAATCATCGCCAACCTTGAGCACCTCAGCCGCGGCAACGCCCTCCGGGTAGGGGAGGTCGGAACCAGTGACCAATGCCCGGCGAAGCGGAATGGAATACATGACTCCCAGAATGCCGCCAATCGCGCAAACTGCCGTGGTGGTCCAATAGGGGAAACCGGTCCAGAAACCGATCATGACCAGGCCGGGAAGCACGAAAATGATGGCGGATAATGTTCCGGCGGCAGAGGCGATTGTCTGCACAATATTGTTTTCCACCACCGAATGGTTTCGAAATTTCCGTAATACGGCCATCGAAATGACAGCCGCCGGGATGGAGGTGGCAAACGTAAGACCAACTTTCAATCCCAAATACACATTGGCTGCGGTGAAGACCAACGTGATGAGGCCACCGAGAATGATGCCTCGAATTGTTAATTCCCGAATCGGATGATCGGTTGGTTTTAATGTGGGAGTCACCAGAAAACCCTTTCTAAATTTATGGTCTTTTTGGAATAAAGACCGAATAAATAAAAGGGTAAAATGTGCGGTTCCACTTTGTCTATCCGTTGTAATCTTGGCAACAGGTAGCCCGTCGGGCGTCGAAAAGCGGCAAAATATGCGCTACGCACCGAAAACGGCGGAATGACGCGCAACCCCCAAACCGGGGTTTTAGGGGCGCGGAGATCGTGAATTTTATGAAAGATCCGCCAGCGTCGGCCTGATCGGGCGAGCGATCTGCGTCATCATGTTACGCCCACGCAACTCCACCGACTTCATCAACGTCCAGCGCGCCTGCTCCGCCTCGTTAGCCTTTGCCAAGGTGGCCGCATTGGTCAGCACCCGACCGGGAGTATCTTTAGCTATTTCCGTCAACCGGGCTGCCGTATTAACCGCATCGCCGATCACCGTGTATTCAAACCGATCGTGTCCACCAATATGGCCCGCGACCACATGCCCCGCCGCAACCCCAATACCCGCCTGGAGCCGTAAACCCTTGAGCTCGTGCCGCAACTCGCGGGCGGCCTGCAACGCGTGGCCGGTGGCGTCGGAAAGCGTGATCGGCGCGCCGAAAACCGCAAGGGCGGCATCGCCCTGGAATTTATTAATAATCCCCTTATTGCGGTGCACCACCTCAACCACGTGCTCGAAGAACTTATTCAGCTCCTCCACCACTTCCTCCGGTTCGTGGCTGACCGCAAAGGTCGTAGACCCGATAACGTCGACGAAAATCACCGCTACCTCGCGATCCTCACCACCTAATTCCGGTCGCTCCTCCAATGCACGCCGCGCGACTTCATTGCCGACGTAGCGGCCGAAGATGTCCCGCACCCGCTGGCGTTCCCGAAGCCCCCGCATCATTTCATTGAAACCGGCTTGGAGCACACCCAACTCGGAACCGTCGTAAATATCGACCTCAACATCAGTGTCGCCGCGCCGCACCCGGTTAATCGCTGACTGCAATTCCACAATGGGGTCTACCACGCTCATCACGACCAAAGTGGTGCCCAAAAAACCCGCGACCAAGGCGGCGGCGCACATAATCATCATCGCCGGTATCAGCATCGACAATGGGCCGGGGAAAATGCCGTTACGGTGACCCAACAGCAGTAACAAAATGCTCAAAATAGGAACAGCTGAGGTGAGCACCCATGTCAACCGCAGACGCTGCGTAATCGGCGGCTCCAGGGTCGAATCCTCAAACCGGCGAGCCAACGCCGTCGCTGCAATCGGGCGCATGAGACGTTCCGCCTCAAGATAGGTGATAAGGCACATCACCAAACCCGCCAAGGTGGTGGAAACCCCAATAACCAACGCCAACCTGCTGGAAGCCTGGGCGGCCACCGCCGTGGCAATAATGATTCCGATAACCCACACCACCACGCTCAATATCGTCTGATAGAACGGAATGCGCATCACCAAAATCCGCACCATGTTGGGATCGTGGCTATCGGGATCGCGTTGCCAATCTAAAACCGGCCGGAACAAAATGAACGTGATAACAGCGCAGACAACAACGGCGACGGATGTGTAGATCGCGCCGACCGTCGGCAAGCTAGCACTAGCAGGAAAAATCCCAACATCAGGCAGCGGTAAAACGTATTTCAAAAACAAAATAATGAAAACCGCAGCGAAAATGTTCGACCCCAAAACCGTCGCTGTATAAAGTGGCCACGACGACTTTGCCAACCATCGGATGACCTGCCACATTCTCTGCATGATCACTACTTTAACCACCTGAAGAAGAAACGGGGGTACACATTAGGCAACAGTACCTAATAATCTAGTGGGCGTGAGTACCGACATCTTCACCCGCATGGGGATCGCACAACAAGTTGCAGCAACATTGCGAACCGCCGCCCAGGCCGCCCGCACCGGCGTCGGCGGCAGCGCAATGACCCACGCATGGCTATTCACCGGCCCGCCAGGTTCCGGACGCTCCACCGCCGCCGTCGCCTTCGCCGCCGCGCTGGAATGCACCCACCCCACCATCGTCGGCTGCGGGGAATGCGAACAATGCCAAAAAACCCGGGCGGGTGCCCACACCGATGTCGTCCACATCGCCCCCCGCGAACTCAGCATCGGCGTCGACGCCATGCGGGTCGGGGTCGTAACCCCCGCCGCGATGCTGCCGACCGTCGGCAAGTGGCGCATCGTCATCTTGGACAATGCCGATCGACTCACCAACGAAGCAGCCAACACACTCCTCAAAACCGTTGAGGAACCACCCGCCCACACCGTCATCATGCTGTGCGCCCCCTCCACCGACCCCACCGACATCATTCCCACCCTGCTGTCTAGGTCCCGCCACGTGTACGTCCCGCAACCGTCTATCGACGAAGTCGCCGCCGTCCTCATGAGTGAAAGCGACATCAGCGAAAACGTGGCGAAACTCGCCGCCGCGGCCTCTGGCAACCACATCGGCCGCGCCCGGCACCTCGCCCACCACAAAGAATCGCAAATCAGACGCGCCAATATCCTCAACCTGGCGGAACTGATCTTCCACGGCTCGGAAGCATTTCAAGCGGTTGGCGCCCTGGTGAAAAGCGCCACCGAAGAAGCTAAAAGCATGCTGGCTGAAGAAAACGAAAAAGAACTGGAAAAGCTACGCACCGCACTCGGCATGGGGGCACGGGGTAAAGGTGCCCAAAAAGCCCTCAAGGGCAGCGCCACCCAACTGAAAGAACTCGAAAAACAACAATCACTGCGGGAAACCCGCGCGCGCCGCGACACCCTCGACATGCAACTCGTCGACCTCATGGGGCTGTACCGCGACGCCCTCATGCGGGCCACCGGCGCGGAAGTTTCCGCCATCCACCCGGACATGACACCGCTGGCTGATGAGCTAGCCACAATCGGGCCGGAAAACCTCCTCACCTGTATTGAGGCGATTCAACAATGCCGCAGTGACATCAATAAAAACGTCCGGCCGGAAGCCGCCATGGACGCAATGGTAGGACGAATCCGAAAAGCATGTAACATCCGCTAACCCCAGCGGTTTGTAAAAACACCACTCAACTGTTGTAGAATCACCGCTTGAACATTTTGTTCGTGCCGCCTTAGCTCAGTCGGTAGAGCGCTTCACTCGTAATGAAAAGGTCAGGGGTTCGATTCCCCTAGGCGGCTCCGCCAAAACACCTGCTAAAACACACTTTTAGCGGGTGTTTTTCTCACTCAACCCCATTTATAAGTCGTCCCTTGTTGTCCCCATGTCGTACCTTCTTGTACGGAACGCAGACTGAGCACAGACCGAGCAAGCCTCTTTCGACAGGTAGAAAAACTTCCTAAAATTATTCGAACAAATGAACTGGGGGACGACGCCTATCGTTACCCCCAATAGCGACAGGCGTCGGTAACTCCGCTCTCCGACAGCGTGTAGTCCTTGGCGTTGCGCGGTAGGTTCTGCACGCCGGGCTGTTTTGGTTGCTTCACGGTGCCGTTCTGCTTCCATGTCGGCGTTGATGGCATTGGGTACCGTGTCGATACCGGCGATGCCAACCGCGGTGCAGGTGATTTCGTCGATAGTGATTGGGCTTATTGGGTCGTCTTTCGAGCCCGGTCGATGGCGTAGCCAATGCCCGCGAATGCAGGCAGCCAAAGGAGGCCGCCGCCGTTCAAGATTGTTATGGCAGCTACGCCAAGTCCCATCAGTGTGAATAGCATGTGTTTCCTCGTTTCTGGTTGTGTAGCGTGGAAGGGAATCCTCGCTAGTAAAAGTGGTGGGGACTTACTTATTTACTGGTCCTGCGGGCATCTATCCAAATGGTGTCTTTCCTGCCAAACATGGGATTGCGTTGAATGTTCTCAGTACATGTCTGCCGCTTTGCATGCGCCGCTTATCCACATTAGATAGATGTTAACCTCGCCTGTGATGATGACGCCTGCAGGAAAACTCGGTTGGTAGTACTTCCCAAGCAACTAACGGGAGGTCTTCGTAAAAGTCGAAGCTCTTCCTCGTTCTATCTTGTTCCTTTAAAAAAATCGAACGGCTACATTCCGGCGCAGTATGTAGTCCACCGTGGTCCCATCAGTGAACATCGTTGTTCCCGGTTGGTATGAAGGATCGTTCATGCAATACGCAATTGTCTTATCCAGCTGCTGTGGCGCGCCGGTGGGGGGCACCAGTGAAACCTACAACCCCGTTATTAGTGGGCGCTGGAGCAGGTGCTGGCGGCGGAGCTTGATAGATGGTTGTTTGTTGAACCACTGTTTGCTGTGGTTCCTGTACCGGTGTCTCCTGTGTGGTGGTGGGTTCCTCACTGGTGGACGCTGGCTCCGATGACGTTGTCGAAGACGGCACCGCTGTAACTGTCTGTGTGACCGTAATGGGGGCTTGCTGTCCACTGCCGCAACCGGCGAGTATTACACCTGCACCACAAAGAACCAATAAGAAAGATCTGGGCAATATGAACTCCTCAAAAACCTTGCAAGAAAAGAACTAACTTTATTTTTCCTTAAAGCCGAGAAATTGGGACGCTTTTCACGTAGTAATCTTAAAGCAGTCTGAGCCTCGCCACTCATGGATGAACTTCTGTGTAACCCCAAGGCTGATGGCAGTGCCACCACCATGCCCATTGCAAACATTCTCCGCTTGCATGTGTCTCTCCAACTCAGCTAAAACGCTATAGCCTGTTCATTCGCCTTTCGTTCCTGGGAGGATTATGGCCCCACCATGTCGCGCCGGGGGTCGTCGAAAAGCGAAAAGTTCTAGGTTACCGTGTCGTTAGTCGCGGCCTTTTCACCGGCTACCCGTTGAACCGAATGAACGCCCGGGTCTCGAAACCGGTAAAATCCCGGGATTCGGTGAACCCCATGGCCTCGTAGAATGCGCGCTGGTAGGGGTGGTCGTCGGTAAGCAAAACGTGTTGGCGGCAGTGCATAAATGGCGCGAAGGCGTGCTGGAAAAGCTGTTTTCCTATACCGTGGCGTTGCGCGATGGGCTTGACCAGGATGTCTTGGAGGTATGCGATCACTTCGCCGTCGCCGACGATGCGGGCTAGGCCGACAAGTTCGTCGTCTTGGTAGGCGCATACGACGAAGCGGGAACCGGCCAGCGCCCGCATGAGCTGCGCGGGATCTTTGGTGTAGGCCGCCCAGCCCACCGAGTCGTACAGCGCAACCGCCTCAGCTTGGGTGGGGATATGGTCGGTGCGGATTGTAAGTCCCATGGGTTTCCTTTGATCGGGGAGTGGGGCGCGGAGGCGACGAACGAAAAACGCGGTGGGGAGTGATTCCTTGGCAGCAATGCTACGGGAGTGCGGCAGGTGGTCCGCAGGTAGCGCTAGCGTGGCGGTGCCGGTCGGCGAAAGCGCTGCCGAGCTGGTGGGGGATCGGGATGTGCTTGATGCCATGCAATCGAGCCCATACACTCCTGGTGTAATCGCAAGGCATTCATTCGGCCGGAGTAGCCACGTCGTCTCAGCCGCCTGCTAGTAATTATCGCTGTAGCAGGTACCCACCCGCGTGCCGTCGATGGATAGGTCCGCGACCCAGCCTTCGTCGAAAGCTGCCGCGACTTCGGCCGGAATTATGGCTTGTTGTTTCTTCTCAGTAAGCGACACGTCGGCGTCCAGTTCCACGGGGTTGCCGCCGAATTCCGTGTAGGTATTAGAAACCAGTTGGCCAGCGTCGAATTTCAACATCCGGGCGGCCCGTTTGGTTATCACGCCGAATGCGGCGCTGCTGGTGCTGACGTCGCCGGAATATTCCCAGGTGATTGTTTTGGTTCCTTCCGGTTGGTCGGTTCCGCTGGCGGTGATGGTTGCGCCGGTTAGTTTCACTGGGGACGCGCCGGGAGCGGATTCTTCGCAGGCGACTTTCACAGCGGGGGTTTCTTCGGCGGAGGTGGTTTCGGAAGCCGAGGTGGTAGTTGCGGCGCTGGTGGTTGCAGGTTTGGTTGTGTTGCTGGTCGCCGTTGCATCTTTGGTTTCCTCAGAGCTGCATGCGGCCAGGCCGAGGCTGAGACTGAGTGTTATTGCGAGTGCGACTTTAAGCTTCATTATTGCTCCTAGTTGGGGTGATTGCTGAAGTGATTGTAAGTTATGGTGCTGGTGTGGCGGGGGCTGTTAGTGGAATTTTTTGTTCCAGTATTTTTTAAAATTCCTGCTTACCGCTTTTCGACGCCGCCAGCGTAGCACTGGACACAGGGTTCGTTGTGCGTTGGCACGTAAGTGGGTTGCTTGAATTGTGGTCGGATTGGCCCGGTGTGGCAGAAGAATTGCGGTTAGTGTAGCGAATTATTGCGAAAACCTTGCAGTCTTGCTGTGTGGCAGCGCGGTTATTGCTATTGCGCTTGTACATTGAAATTATGAAAGCTTTAGTTACCGGCGGTGCTGGTTTTATTGGTTCCCATTTGGTTGATCTATTGGTCGCTGAGGGACATTCAGTTGTGGCAGTGGATAATCTCTCCCGAGGCCGGTTGGAGAATCTTGCTGCTGCGCTGGGCACCGGTGCGGTGGAATTCATTGAAGCGGATTTATTGGAAGCTGATCTTGATGAGGTAGTAAAGTTCGCTCAGCCTGAGGTTATTTTCCACTTGGCGGCGCAGATCGACGTGCGCCATTCGGTGACTGATCCGCTGTTCGATGCGCACACGAATATCTTGGCCACGATCCGGTTGGCTGAGGCGGCTCGTAAATTTGGGGTGCGCAAGATCGTGTTTACTTCCTCGGGTGGCTCCATTTACGGTGAGCCTGAGCATTTCCCGGTGACGGAGGATGTTCCGGTTGATCCGCATTCGCCTTATGCGGCGTCGAAGGTGTCGGGCGAGGTGTATTTGAATACCTACCGGCATTTATATGGGGTGGAGTGTTCGCATATCGCGCCTGCTAATGTCTATGGGCCTCGGCAGGATCCGCATGGCGAAGCCGGGGTGGTTGCGATTTTTGCCCAGCGGTTACTGGCGGGTGCGCCGACGAAGGTGTTTGGTGCGGGGGAGAACACCCGGGATTATGTGTATGTGGGCGACGTGGTGCGGGCGTTTTACTTGGCTGCCGGTGATGTGGGCGGCGGAATGCGCTTTAATATCGGCACGTCGGTTGAGACTTCCGATCGTCAGTTGCATAGTTTGGTCGCCGCTGCGGTGGGGGCGCTGGATGAGCCGGAGTTTGCGCCTGCTCGGTTGGGGGATGTGCCGCGTTCAGCGTTGTCGTTTGCGCGGGCGGAGCGGGAACTGGGGTGGCGGCCGGAGGTGTCGTTAGAAGAGGGCATTGCCCACACGGTGGATTTCTTTAGAGATTTGGCGTAGGCAAAAAGAAACGGGGCCGGGGTGAAACTCACCGGCCCCGTTGTGGTTACCTGCCGCGTGGGCTAAATAGTTGCTGTATCTGCGGCAGGAATGTGACGATCGCTGCAATAACCGCGGTTACGGCCGTGATGATGCCTGCGATGATCCCGGCACGGGGAGCGGCGCTGGTACCTGCACTGGTATCGCTGCTGGGGGTGTTTGCTTTCGGAACGGTGCTTCGACCCTTAATGCAGTTGTCGATGGCGGTCAGGAGCGACCGGAACAGCTCGTTTTGCACGGTATTTTCGTGCGCGATGAGCGGGTGGGCTGGGTTGGTCGGCGGGACGGCGGCTAGCTCGGCGTTAACGAAGGCGAGTGCTGTTTGAAATTCGCTCTGCGCCTGCTTCGCTTCCGCCTTGGTGAACTTGAGCTTTTGGTTGCCGGGGTGTTTGATTCCTAAGAAATCGTAATAGTAATCGATGTCCGTGAGGTCACTATTGCTGTAGTTATAGAGTGCCCGCAGGCCGTGCGCGATTTCGTCCGGTTCCCGGTGTGGAAGATTGGTGCGTGCCCAGTCGAGGACAGCCGGGGTGCCGGAGGTGGCCAGTTCGGCGTTTGCTTTTAGCTCGGCGTCGCTAAGCGTGTCGGTGGCGATGGTGGCGGCGATTACTTTTTGGGCGTCGGAAACCAGCCGTTCCCCGAGCGCGTCTATTTTGCTGTCCGGGAGGTGGAAGACGCAGATATTGGTCGTGTTATCGACTTCCACGGTGGGGTTGAAAAGCCGCCCGTAGGCGTGCGCGGGTTGGGTGGTGGTAATCAGCAGCGCCGTGCTAAGCGCGGCGGCAATGAATCGGATTCTTGGCACTAGAAGACCCTTTCAAGAGGTGGCAGAGTTCTTGAATATTAAGACTATAGTAAGAAAGGGTTAAGTGTTTAATATGGTGGTGTGGTAGGGGTAGTGCTTTTCGACGTCGACAAGCATCACCCACCCGCCGGCAACCTTAAACTTGCGGCGGCACCAGGCGGGCGGGCACCACTTTTCCGGTTGGGTTACGCGGCAACGAATCGACAAAGTGCACGTCACGGGGGATGGAATGCTCCGCCAAGTGATGCGCCACCCACTGTTGTACGGCTTCTTCCGTAACTGCTTCCCCAGCAGCGTCTGCGCTTCGGACGATCCACACGGCGATGCGCTTGAAGGTCTCCGGGTCATCCACGCCGCCAGCGTACATGTCGGCGATGCCGGGCATTTCCTCCAAGACCTCTTCCACGCTGCGCGGATAGACGTTTTCGCCGCCGACGATAATCATGTCGTCCGCCCGCCCCAGGACGTATAGGTACCCATCGGCATCCAGGTAGCCACGATCCCCGATTTGCACCATGTGCCCGTAGCGGCGCACCGGGATTTTAGGGTCGGTGTAGCCGGAGAGAGTCACCGTGTTGTAGCAGAAAATTCGACCCGGGGTGCCGGTTGGGCAGGGGAGATCGTTATCGTCCAGAATGACCAAATCGGTACCGGTACAGACCGGGCCGGCGGTGGCGCTGTGGGCATTAATGTCCTCGATGCTGGCCACCGCCACGGCGGAGATCTCGGTGGAACCGTAGAGGTTACATAAGATTTTGCCGAAGCGTTCGTGGATCGCCTCGACCAGCCACGGCGACAGCGCATTGCCGGAGGAGAAGATGAATTTCAGGCTGGAACAGTCGTATTTTTCGTTGTCTTTGACGTTGACTATCTGTTTGAGGAAGATCGGCGAGGACAACATGCCGTCAAGTTTGTGCTCGGCAACGTCGCGCAGGACCGCTTCGGCGTCGAAAAGCCTGCGGGTGACGATCGTGCCCCGCATGCCGAAGGCAATATTGAAACACGCCCAACCCCATGCATGGAACATGGAAGCGGTGACCTGGACTTTCATCCCGGCTCGCCACGGCACCTTGTTCAGGATACCCGCAAGAACCGTCGGCATGAGCGGCTCAGGGCGCATGACGCCTTTGGGAACCCCGGTGGTGCCGGAACTCATGGTGACAATCGGGCCGTGCTTCGGGAATGCCGGCAACGGACCGGGAATATGGGTGCGCAGAATGTCTTCTAAGCTCAGGTAATCAGCGCTGGCTTCGGATTCCCGATGCGCGATGATGATGGGAATATCGATGGCCTCCGTATCAAGGCGGGGCAAGAATTCCTCGTCGATGACCAGCACGTTCACGCCGTCGCGTTGTAAACACGCGGTGAGCTGCTCCCGGGAGGAACCAATATTGAGCAAATAGACCGTGCCACCGGCAAACCCTTTCGCCGCCATCGGGTAAATAATGCCCCGGCCGTTCCGCGCCATGATCCCCAAATGCAGATCCTGCGGTTGCAATTGCCGTAAATAGCTGGCGATAATCCGGGAATTATTCCGCAACTCGCGGTAGGTGAGCGACCCGTTGTCGTCGATAAGCGCGGTGCGATTCGGGCAGGCGTAATACCCCTGCTCCACCTCCCGTGCGGTGGCGAAGCGGTACCGGGCGAGAATCGGTGCCGTCGCGGCGACCGCTTTAAGCCCGCCTTCGTGGGAGACGATCCCAGCGCGCACCACCCCAGGGATAAAGTCCTTTAACTGGGCAAGGGTGTGAGTAAAGCGGGTAAAGCGAAGGTTCATGAGGGCACAGTCTTTCAATGTACGTGGTCACAACAGTTGATAGCGATACTACAAAAGACCACCTTTGAAAGGGGAACCCAAGGCTAACACCACATGTGATCTATTTGCTGTCGAAACTATCGCTAGCGCCAGCGGAAGAGTTACGAAGGATATACACTACCAAACCCCCAGCGATGGCAAGCCCAATAATGATCGCAACCATGACGTCGCTGACGTTCCCGAACGTCGATAACACCCACTCCTGGATTCGGGCGTGGCTATCGATGCTGATAACCGACGGCAAAGTGGTTCCGCCCCGGAAGAACAAAAACAGCGCGCCCACCACAACCAAAAGCCCGCCGGACAACATCGAGGTGGTGTGCAGTTTCAAAGGGCCGACTTGTCGGGTTGATCCGATAAGCGGCCGCCACTGCGAAATATTCCACTTGTCCCACACTAAGGCCAAGCCGAACAGCGGCACCGTCATGCCCAGGCCATAGGCCGCCAAAATCAGGGCGCCGTAGGCGGAGGCGGCTATCACGTTGTCGCTGCTGTTGCCACCGGCAGCGGTAATCGAACCGCCACCGACGACTGCCGTGGTGAGCACGGCACCAAGAAGCGGGCCAGTGCAAAACCCCGAGAAACCATATAGCGCACCGAGCAGGAAGGTAGAACCCCGCGAGGTTCCAGCCGGTGCCATCGATGGGCCGATGCGGAAACCGCCGCCGAAGAAAACGAAGACGCCGAGAATCATCACCACAGCGCCGCCAGCGGTGATGAGGGTATCGCGGTGGGTGGTAAAGAAGCTTCCTACCGCGCCTGCGCCCACGCCGATGGGTACTAGCACGGCGGCTAGGCCGAGGAAGAACACCGTGGTGCGGGCGATAAGTTGGGTGGGGGTGGAAAACGCGTAGGCGAAAAATGCGGGCAGCAATAATGCCGAACAGGGGCTTAGAAGTGCCAGAATGCCGCCGATGAAGGCACCTAAAAGTCCAATGTCGATCACGGTAACCTCGAAAAGCTAGGTGGTGGGTACGGCCAGAAAATAAAAACTGACTCACTAACAGGCGGTCAACAGATACAACCACCGTCAGCGAGTCAGATATTCCCTAAGGCTTCGCCTTGTCGTTGGCTTTGATCAGTTCTTCGTCGATGATCTGCTTGAATACTTCATAGGGCTGAGCGCCATTAACAAACTGAGTTCCCACCAAGGAACCCGGCGTACCCGTTAAGCCGATGGCAGCCGCGTAATCGCGGGCGCTGGTGACGGTATCGGAATAGGTATCGTCGGTGGCTTCGGCGCGGAACCGCTCCAGGTCCGGGACACCTGCCTGCTTCGCAAACTCCACGAAATCCTCAATGGTGTTATCCGGGTGGCCGGAGACGGACGCAGATGCGGTGAACAGGGCGGTCTTGAATTCGTAGAACTTACCCTGGGCGGCAGCAGCGCGACCAGCTTTAGCCGCGGCGATGGCATGGTCGCCGTTGATGGGGAAGTCGTTCCACTCGATGCGTACCAAGCCCTTCTTTACGTAATCTTCCACGATGTTCTTATAGGCGGTATTGGCGTGCCGGGCGCAGAATGGGCACTCAAAATCCGAGAACTCGGAGATAACCACCGGCGCGTCAATGGCGCCGTAGGCAAACGGGTCGGCCGCGTTACGACGATGCACGTTAAGGATATCCGCCTCAGATTTCACTTCACCGTTGGAGCCGAAAATCTTCGCGTCGATCTTCGCAGGGTCGCTTAGCGGATCAATTTCGGCGGTGCCTGCCGGGGCTGGTTTGCCGGTAGGTTTCGCAGTGGTGGTTTCCGCCTGGTGTGGCGCCGCAGTGGTTTCGTCGCGCGCCATGGTGGCTGGCTGTTCGACGGAATTATGCCCCACCACGTAACCGATCATGCCCGCTACGGCGATGAGAACTGCGAATAATGCCCAAATGGCAGGTGAAACGGATGAAAATTGGTTCTTTTTCATAAAAAGTTAAGGCTCCTGACAAAAAGTAGTTGCCTTATTGTAGCGACTATCCGTTTCAGAATTCATCTTCAGGCGTAATGGCATTTTGCAATGCGATGGCGCGCGCGAGCCGCGCGTAGCGCAATTCCTGTTCCCGGAACCGAATCCACGTGGACAAAGTTGTGAACCCGAACGCCATGATGAGCACATATAACATCAGGTCGGTTCCGCGATCCACCCCGATAGTATTGGCGATGACGGTGACGTCGTCGGGGCGCAGCACCGCCCAGATCGCCAGAATGACCAACACGACGAAGCCGAGCTTCACACCGGCCTTGGCGCGTGCTTTTCGACGATTTGTCAGGAAGTACAGCACCAAAAGCAGGGTGGTAATCAGCAGTAATAATTGCACGATGGTTGTCGTCATGATGATTATATTCTCCTCGCCAACAGGCCATCGGCCAAGATATTAACGCCGTTGATCAGTGACTGGCCCTTGCTCATGGAATACTCCGTGTACAAGATATCCACTGGTTCTTCCGCTACCCGCCAACCCCGGTCGAGAATGTGGGATACGATTTCCGAGGCATGCGACATCCCGTTCATTCGGATATTCATCTCATCGGCCACCTTTTTGTTAAAAACCCGCAGGCCGTTATGGGCGTCGGTGAGCCCCAGTTTGCGGGTGGTGACCGAGAGCATGACCACGGTTTTTAACACAATCCGTTTGAGCAGCGGCACTTGGTCGTCGGCGGAGCGCGGCCTTCCGAACCTCGTTCCGACGATGATGTCCAACGGTTCACTCCGCAGCCGATGAAGCATCCGAACCACGTCTTTGACCTGGTGCTGGCCGTCGGCGTCGAAGGTGACGAAGTATTTCGCCCCAGGTTGTGCCCGGGCGTATTCCACCCCGGTTTGAATGGCGGCACCCTGGCCGAGATTCACCGGATGATTCACCAGATGCGCGCCACCGGCGTGAATACGGGCGGCGGAATCGTCGCTGGAACCGTCGTTGACGGCGACGATATTGGGGAACGTGGCGCGGGCGTTGCGGATAACGCCTTCAATGACCTGGCCCTCGTTGAAGCACGGGATGATAAGCCAAGTATCGCTAAACGCATCCGCTGCAATGGCGGGCGCAGCGGCGGCGTCAACAACCGGAGTCGCATCAGTGGCTGCGGGTTCCGGTGACGGGGAGGGGCGGTTATTCATAGTGAAAGTAAAGGTAAACAAGAAAGGAATTATTACTTGTTAAACAGTACCGAATATGCCCGTTTAAGCAAGGAGAACGGTAATAATCGATATAAACTGCGAATAATGAAATTTGCTACCGCCCGGGGTTTGGAAACTAATCCATAGCGCACCAGGTTACGTTGCATGGTTTTCTCCACTCGCCACATGCCGCGGGCGGTGCGACGCGCAAACTGATCGTCGCTCACCCGAAAGTAGGTAAGCGGCTCGGCGATGTTATGGAATCGTCGGCCGCCCGCCAGCATGCGGGCGAACAAATCGTAGTCCTCCATGAAGTGAATATCGCGGTATCCGCCTGCTTCTTTTACCGCGGCTACCCGCATCATCACGCTGGGGTGATTAATGGGGTTATTGATCTTCATGTAGCGGGCTATCGCGGCGTGGCTCTCCGGCAACGACCGCACCGCATCGGTATCGCCGGGGGTGTGGGTAAATTCCGCCACAGCGCTGCCGATTACGTCGAGTTCTGGGCGGGAATCGAAAAGCTGTAACTGGGTGGCAAAGCGGTGCGGCGCGGCAATGTCGTCGGAATCTAACCGGGCGACGAATTCCGTGTCGATGCTGCTTAGCCCGGCGCGCAGCGCGGCCCCGAGCCCTTGGTTGGTGGCTAGCGCTATACGACGACTGGACGTGTGCTGTGCGACGTGGTCGTCTAACACCTGGTAGAGCGCGGTGGACAGCGGGCCGTCTTCCACGATGACAATCGCATCGGCGGGCCGGGTTTGATCGACCAGCGATTGTAATGCGGCTTGAAGTTGCTCCGGGTCGGTTTTCTTATAGACGCTCATCAGGGCGGTTAAGGTGGTCATATACGTCTTTCTACAGCACGTTGAGTAGGAGGTTTCCGTAGCCGGATTTTGCGTACGGGCCGGTGGCTAACCTGGTCAATTGTTCGCGGTCGAGCCATCCTTGGTGGAAGGCGGCGACTTCCGGGGAGCCGATGACTTGCCCGGTTCGTTTTTGCAGGACTTCGACGTATGCCGCCGCTTCGCTCATGGAGTCAAAGGTGCCGGTGTCGAGCCAGACGTCGCCGCGGCCGAGTTTGTGCACCTTGAGGGTGCCGTGGTTGAGGTAGGCCTCGTTGACGGCGGTTATTTCCAATTCGCCGCGCGCGGAGGGCTGGATGGTGCGGGCGATGTCGACGACGGTGTTGTCGTAGAAATACAGGCCGACTACCGCGTAGTTGGAGGTGGGGTGCTGGGGTTTTTCTTCGATCGATAGGGCGTTTCCCTCAGCGTCGAAGTCGACCACCCCGTAGCGGCTGGGGTCGCTTACCTGGTAGGCGAATACTTTTCCGCCCTGAACGTCGTCGATGGTGGATAGGGTGGTGGTGAATTGGGAGCCGTGGAAAATATTGTCGCCGAGGGCCAAGGCCACGGAGTCTGTGCCGATGAAGTCCGCGCCGATGATGAATGCTTGGGCGAGTCCTTCGGGTTTGGGTTGGACCGCGTACTGTAATTGGATGCCGAATTGGGAGCCGTCGCCAAGGAGCCTGCGGAAATTGGCGTTGTCTTCTTCCGTGGTGATGATGAGGATGTCGTTAATGCCCGCCTGGATGAGGGTGGACAGCGGGTAGAAGATCATCGGCTTGTCGTAGATCGGCATGAGTTGTTTGGATATGCCCATCGTGATGGGGTACAGCCGGGTGCCGGAACCCCCGGCTAGAATGATGCCCTTCATTTCGGTTACCGTTCCTTTTCACGCTGCTTGGCAACGTATGTGCCAAGACTTTCCCGCCACGAGGCTGGCTGAAACCCAGTGGCCTCGATTTTAGCCAAGCTCAGCGCGGAGTTCGCTGGCCGGGTGGCTACCGGGTGCGCGAGTCTCATGGTGTATTCGGCGGTGCTGCACCTGGTAACCCTAGCCGGGTCGGCCCCCGCGAGGGTGAATACTTCTTCCGCTATGTCCGCCCAGCTCACAACGTCGCCGTTGCCGGTGACGTTGTAGATGCCATACTCAGGTTGGGTTTCTAACAGGTGGGTGACTGCGTGGGCCAGGTCGGTGCTAAACGTCAGCCTGCCGAATTGGTCGTCGACTACTGTCGGCTGCACCTGCGACCCCGCGAGGTGGAGCATGGTGGTGACGAAGTTTTTGCCCGAGCCGATCACCCAACTGGTGCGCAGAATATAGTGCTTCGCGGTGCCCATAACGGCGATGTCGCCTGCGGCTTTGCTCGCCCCGTAGACATTGAGCGGGGCACAGGCTGCGGTTTCGGTGTAGTTATCGCTGGTGCCATCAAAGACGTAATCGGAGGAGAAATGGATAAGCGTGAGGTTAAAGTCGGTGGCGAGCCTAGCTACGGCGGCAGCACCTAGCGCATTGGTGGCCCAGCATTCTAACCGTTCGGTCTCGGCGACATCCACCTGGGTGTAGGCGGCCGCGTTGATGATGGTGTCGAACCTGGACCAGTCGCAGAAATCGCGGATGGTGGCGTAATCGGCGTTGATGTTGAGGTCTGCCCGGGTAAAAACTTCGGCGGTTGGCAATGCCTCTGCTAGGGCGGTGGCCACCTGACCGCCGCCGCCAATAATCGCGATCTGGTGCGGGGGGACCGGGGTGGCGTCGACAAGCAACGGGTGAGTATGATCCGCATCGGATAATACGGCCTGATCCAGCGGAATCGGCCACGGAATGCCAAGCTGCGGATCGCCGAGGTTCACGTGGCTGTAGCTGGCATCGGGCGACCAATGGGCGGTGACCAGGTAGCTGTAACTAGTGGGGGTTAACGCCTGGAAACCGTTGGCTACCCCGCGGGGGACGAACACCGCAACGCTCGGGTCGATGGTAAGCCACACCGTCGTGCCGAAGGTCGGCGACCCGGCGCGCAGATCACACCACGCCGCGAAGACCTCACCGTAGGTGACGGATACTAATTTGTCCCACGGTTCCGCGTGCAACCCCCGGGTGACTCCGGCTTCGGCGTTAAAGGAAACATTGTGTTGCACCGGCCGGAATGCGCGAAGAGCTGGGGTTACGCCGCTAAGCTGGTTGATTTTCTGCCGCTGCCAGTTTTCTTTAAACCAGCCCCGGTGATCGCCGTGCACGCTAAGTGTAAGAACCTGAAGCCCCGCGATAGCGGTGTCGGTTACTGTCAGTGGTGCGTTAAAGTCCATGAGTAAAAACCACCCTACCTTTTGACCTATTCTGACCTATCGAACCCACCTGAGCCTAGTGGCCGGTTTCGGCGTAGCGGGCTTCTACTTCTTGCTTGATCGGTAGCCACCAGTCACGGTTGTTCTCATACCAGGCGATTGTTTCTTCTAGTCCTTCCCGCATGCCGGAATCGGTGTCGGTGAATGTCGGCTGCCACCCTAACTCGGTGCGCAGTTTCGTCGAATCCATGGCGTAGCGCATATCGTGGCCCGGCCGATCCGCCACGTGCTCATAGTCGGCCACCCCCATGAGTTCGCAGATAAGCTCAATGACCTGCTTATTGCTCACATTGTCGTTGTCCGCGCCGATGATATAGGTTTCTCCCACGGTGCCCCGGTCGAGAATGAGGTGCACCGCATCGTTGTGGTCGTCGACGTGAATCCAATCCCGCACCTGCTCCCCGGTGCCGTAGAGTTTCGGCGGCAACCCCACTAGAACGTTGGTGATCTGGCGGGGGATGAACTTCTCAATGTGCTGGTAGGGGCCGTAATTATTGGAACAATTAGAAATCGTGGCCGGGATATTGAAACTTCTCACCCAGGCGCGCACCAGATGGTCGCTGCCCGCCTTGGTTGCCGAATACGGCGACGACGGGTTGTAGGCGGTGTGTTCGGTAAACCGATTGGGATCATCAAGGCTCAAATCGCCGAATACCTCGTCGGTGGAAATATGGTGCAGCCGGGTGCCGTGGGCGCGCACCGCCTCCAACAGGGCAAACGTGCCGATGATATTGCTGTGGACGAACGGCCACGGATTGGAAAGCGAATTATCGTTATGCGACTCGGCTGCGAAATGCACCACCACATCCGCGTCACGCACCAGCGGATTGATAACCTGCGGGTCCGCTATGTCGCCCTCAACAAACCGCAAGTCCAGTCCGCTGAGGTTGTCTTTTCGCCCAGCGTAGGTGAGCTTATCCACCACGGTGATCTCGTATTCGGGTCGGGTTTCTAACGTGCGGCGGACGAAATTGGTGCCGATAAACCCAGCACCGCCGGTGACAAGCATCTTCATAATGCTAAAAACTATACCGCCCAACCGCAGCCGCGCGGCCACCCGGCGGCATTCCGCCACCGACACGGCCAACCATCAAGCACCTATAACTGGTTCAACAGATCATACGTAAGCGCAAGCTGCCGCTGCGCCACCTCAAGGGAAGTATCGGCAGGCAGTTCAGCCGCGGGGGCGGCAGGCACCGAAGGTACAGACTGCGCCGCCTCGGCATCCGCATGCGCGGCCTGCCACACGGCCATAAGCTCACCGATGGTCATCCCGCTGCGGATTCGCGCCAGCTCCGCTCGCACCAGCGGGACGGCGTGGTCGTTTCCGTGGTGTAGGTTTAACACTCGACCCGAACGGTAGTCCGTGTATTCCGGCGCGCCTAAGTGGAAGGCCGCCATTCGCTTTCGTAGGTAAGAATCAAGCCAGACCGCCTCACCCGTATTAAGATCAATGACGACCGGAAGCACCGACGCCGCTGGGGAATTGAGCGTAAGCCAACCAGAATCTGTTTCACCCGCCGTATGGTGCGCCTGGATGCGGATGGCGGCATGAGGATCATTCTTCATCAACTTGCCCTCCTGCGCCCACGAATTGTTAGTGTTGTGGATAGTGACGCTGATAATGGCATAACGGGCATGGGGGATCACCGACACGATACCGTCCCACTTAGTCTCGCCCAGGCGGATAGAAACAAAGTCAGGCGCGCACTCGATGAATTCGCGCAGTGGGGAGGAGTGAAGCGTCGAAAAGCCCACCTTGCCCAGGCAAAACTCCAGGTTGGCATCGGCAAAGACGACACCGATGCTGCCCGAATGGGTGGCGTTTTTGCCACCGCGCGGTAATCCGGGAAGGCTTGGTACCCAACGCCAGAACCTGCCCTGGCACCACGTCCGACGCGCGCCGTAGCAGCGGAACCGGGCGCATATCCGGCACCAGCGCGGCGACATCCTCCGGCAGTGCGACCGCACCTAGCTTTTCGACGACCACCCGGCCAAGCGCCTCATCCAAGAGCCGCGCCACCTCCGGTTTCAGCCCATACTTGGCGTCTTTCCGGAGATAAACCCCAGCATGCGGAACATTAACCAACCGCTCCGGCGCAGTGTTACGCACCGCATTAAGCGCGGCGATCACCGTTTTAAGCCGAAGCTGCCGCCCACATGCTTCAATGGCAGCGACCAATAACTTCCGATCAGCGTCAGTTCGACAAATCGAACCGATGCGCACCAGCTCCCGGAACAACTGAGTCGGCTGCATACTCAGCGCATCAAGTGCAGCAGACACGTCGTTAGCTGCAACTGCGGCATTCGCTCGTGTTATCGCGTTACGGTGTACTACACTGCCGAAAATAACATCCAAACCCGATAGGGCTTGTTCATACCCAGGAATCTGATACGGGTGCACCTTCTGCAACGCCCACCGCCACAACCGCCGATGGCGCAGATACTCATCGAGGTCCGCCAATGACTGGAACCGGCCAAGGGTGGCAATGAGCTCCCGCCTAGCCCACCTCGGCAGGGACGTAGTACGCGCCGGGTACAATCGCGAAAAACCCAACGTGACCGCCACATAAGAGTCAGTGCTAAAACACGCCAACACCACCCGCAGAACATCGGTCGGGCCGGTGGCCTTTCTAAGACCCGCCCGAAACACCTCGGCAACCGGCGCGCCACTAGTGCGAAGACTCATAAGCGCCGCCGCGAACATGGGCTGACTACGGAACTCGGTGGTGCTGACAAGCGACACCACATCCGTTGACGCGGAAAGCACCCGCACCACTTGGGTGAAATAATCACAGGTGGAACGCGACGGGCTCAACCACTTCGACCACAGCCGGTGAAGATCGTCCGCAGTCGGCGCAACCACGTTCAGCCGACGCGGCCGCGAGTGCTCCGTGATGGTTTCCAAATGCTTGCGTTCAAATTCCCGCTCCGCCTGCGGCAACCAGAAACGAAAATCCGCATAGAAATCACTCGCCTCCAACCACAACTGCGCATCCTCGTCGGTTACGACCTCGGCGGGGAACCCCGGAAAAATCGGCGACCGCCGATCGTCTCGGGCATATACATGCCCGATTAACTCAGATAACTCCGCCGGGCTCAGCGCCTGCAGCTGGTCTACCTTGACGAAAAACCCGCAATTAAGCAGCTCCACAAAGGCCGTCGCCGCTTCCTGCAACGTGCAGGACGGATGATGAGAAGAAGTCACAATTGCGCCGTACCGCAATGCATAATGCGTGGGCATGGGAAACCTCAAACATTCAAAAAGTTTAAACGGGCGGGAAAGTGACCCCAGTAAGGTCTCCGCCAGCGGCGGGAAACGTGCGTAACTGGAATCTAAAGCCACGCCCGCTCCAATTAAAGCACACCAAGCACGCAGTACGCCGCCCCAAATGCTCTGGTACAACACAGGAAAAACAAGCAAAGCGGCGAGGAAAGTACACCGGTAGTTAGCCGATCCACGGCGGGTATAAGACGTAACCGATGATGAAAACGCCTCGCCTAATTAAGGATTAAAGCATAAAAGCGGGAAAGGGGCGCTGGGGAGCGGCACGGGCATTGCTGCGCTTGAAGGCGAAAGAACATATAAGAAACTTTGCATGACGACGTGTAGTCTATAGCAAACCCGACCAAATGGTAATAAATATATTCATAATCGCTAGACGTCGTCCATATTTGTTTTCTATGAATTGGGCGCTGGTTGATTGAGGCTGCCTGTATGTGCGTTTTTAACGCCGGTACTGCCAACCTGGTACCGACAGTGGCCGAAAGCCCCTCAGTGGGAATCTCGTAATTGGATTAACTGCTCTACAAGAAGGTGGACGGTAGTTACTGCAGCTGGGGTGTCACGTAAATCCGCCACAGTTGACTCAAGGGTGATCTTTGGACGCAACTCATGAGCGTGCGTCACTGCTGCGAGAATGACGTTTTCAGAAAAGGACGATAGAAGTTTGTCATCGTTTTTCTTATAGGTGGGGACGAAGGACTTGAGCTTTTCCATGCATTTCTTTTGGGTAGCTACTCCCGTAATCTTGTCAAAATGCAGACATAGCCAATACTCGAATTGGGGTTTTGAATAGCCCAAAAATCTATCAGGGCGCTCAGCTAACCATTCTTGAACTTTGTCAAATTGCTCTTGAATTCCTTCGTCTTCATCGACGACAATCCACGCGAAATCACCAGAACGTAGTCTGTCGTCTTTCTTCTTCTCGTCTAGCAACTTCATCATTTCGCTAAGTACACTAGCGGGATCGGTGCCGTTTTTTGACGAGACAACTTCAAACTCGACACGGACAGAAGACTTCAGAAGGCTGAGGGCCTTCTGAAGGTGCCGAAAATACTTCTCCTCTGTTTGGCCTTCCGTAACGATAAGGAACAACTTTCGTGGTTGCCGCGTTCCCACGGGGTGCTTGGTAAAGTCAAGCTGGCGCAAGTCACGTTTTCGTGCCATGTCACCCTGCTGCTTTTCCTGCGAGAGAATCCAAAAGTTGGCGACTATTAACCTCCGGAACTCCGCCGAACCGCCCCAGAAGATAACTCTTTCGTATGTCTTTGTCGTTCCGGATTCCGGCATATTCCGTGAGCCTAATCAACTCCGAACTACCGTCTGGGGACTTCTCACAAATCCAAATTTCATCCCGCCGAAGGTAGTCCAAGTTCATGAGCATTAAATCGTGGGCTGTAAAGATCAACTGGCTACGGGTATTTTCGGTACATAAATGGAGAAAAGCTCGAAGAAATTGCTCTGCAAGGGACGTATGCAGACTTTGATCGATTTCATCAATAAGCACAATGGGAGGTGCTTTTTGGCTATGAACGGACGTCCAGAGAAGGGGAAGGATTGAAAAGACCTTTCGGGTTCCCTCAGACTGTTCGCCCCATTCCAGTTTGTATTCACCGTCGACCCCTTGGTGAATGAAACAAATTTTCTTGATGCTCACGGCATCGTCGCCACCTCTTATTTGGAAAAGACTGTTGCCATCAGAAATAAGCGCTGAACTGTTTCTGTCACTACCGATGATTTCGTCGATTTCCGAAGGGCTAAAATCCGACTGGTCTATGTTGGTATCTTCAATATCGAGCCGCAAAACACCAATGTCTAATGCAGCGAGTGTTTCATTGAGATTTGCCAGTGATTTATCTTCATACAGCGGAACGGTAATCCCCTGAGCGCGTGGACTTACGAAGAGCAGGCGTTGGGCGAATTTGAATGGTGCGCAGAAATCTTCGTAGCCTTCCTCGCCACGGAGGGTCTCGCCAAGTCGGAACGCGAGAGTTTCGCTGGGTGCAAGATTCTTTTGTATGAGGGACAGCACTTGATCGTTGTCGTGCGATAGCTCTACACCGTCCTCGGATCGGTCGAAGATCAACGTGTGGGTTTTGCCACTTGTCTTGTACAGATATTCCTCGGACACTCGGCCTCGTACAATTTTGATGCCATGGATGAAGACCGTTTCATCATGGAGAAAGTGCATCTGGAATGCTACTGGCCGAGTTTTTCCAAGTTGTGCCAGTTTGAAATGCCGGTCTCCTATGGAGCCAAGCTGTGGTTTAAGTATTAAATTCTTCCATTCGAGTATTGCGGTGATCTCATTGGTTTTTCCGGAAGCATTCGCGCCGTAAATGCCGGCAATGGGGTTCACGCGACGGGCATGATGTTTGTTAATTACAGCAAGACGTTCTCCATGCGCTTGTTCTCGGGTTGCAATCATGCTTAGTACAGCCTCTTCGTTGTAAGAGCTGTAGTTGGAAACCCTAAACTCAAGAATCATTGAGATGCACCAACCTTTCGCACCTAAACATATGGAGGAACAACAACTTACATCCTACAAGAAGAGGTGAAAATTTCGCATCTTTTCGGAAGTGCTGTTTGTGTTTACTTGCTGAAGGAACGCATCTAAAGGCCGAATGGCTAGCTAAGGGCAGGTGAATTTTATGAGGAAGTTACTCCCAAAAGATAGGGCTCGATAAGATCAAAGCCTACGAGTTCACCCACAGCCACAATAAAATTACAAACGCTGTTGCCATAATGAAAAGGGATAAACCGCATCCAATAAATTGCCATTTTGGCCTGAAGGAAGATGTCTTGGGATTGCTGGAATTTGGATATGGATCCTTCCCGGAAATCTCTCGGATGAAAGGTTTTAAATCGTGAAGTTTTGTATTGTACCTATATCCCGATTTTTTTAACCATGTTATAGGTAAGTATGTGAAATATGCTGCCGTGGAGATGATGAATATGACCGGAATTTTATCGCGAATCGGCCAGGAATCTGAAAAGAAAAGTGTATTTATAACAATCGCAGGAATGAAACCAATAGTGAAGAAAGATGAAAGCTCAAATATAAAATACCAGCCACCAAAAGAATTGTTTCTTAAACGTATTGTTTTTTCCTTCGGAAAAAACAATAAATAATAGAGGACAGGTGCAAAACCTAGAATAAGGGTTATGGTGATATATGTTGATTCGTTCATGTTTCGAAGCGTTGTGTTTAAAGTAGAGTTTAATCGAAGTATTTTGTGAATTCTTGAAGCTTATTCAGGGGTCGTGCAAATGCGTCGTGACATTTCATACAAAATTCAACGCCTGTCTCTGCTTATACCACAAATCAGAGAAACAACCGCCCTACCGAACCCCCGCACCTGAATAAGCTTCGCAAAATAGTTTTTAAACAAAGATCAGTTTTAAAAAGGAATATCTGCATGCCTTTCGCTACGGTATACCCACTATCTACGGAAAACTGCAGATCAAAAATTTACACCTGTTATTTTGAGAGAAAACTCACCGTTTTCTAGATTTAAATTTTATGCAGATATTAGGAGCCATACCATCACAATTAAAGTAATCGACATAAGGATTAGCAATGTGAAACACCCTTTAAAAAGCCATGTGGATTTCGGTTTCTCCACGCTAAAAGCCGCACAAGACTCTGGGTGCGGATTCTTCCCTCTGATCTCCCTCATGAAGGGACGAAAATCGCGCAAACGGGTTTTGTAATTGTAGCCAGACATCCTAAACCAAGTAGTGAATAGGAATGCAGGAAAGATGATGATTGAAGCAAAAAAGATCACTAACACCCTTAGTCGAAAATGCGGTAAATCTACGTAAGAAAGTGTGAAAAATACTATTGCTGGCAAAATTCCTACAATAAAATAAAACAAAAGTTCACAGATGAAATACCATCCACCAAATTGGTGTTTTCGATAAAGAACATCCTTTTCATTAGGGAACAATATAATGTAGCCAAAGAAAGGCAGTAAGCCCAAAAGCATAATTGCTATACCATAGCTTGAACTGATCACGTTATTCCCCAATGTGGTTGGTCTTTAAAAGTGAAGTAATCAAACATTTCGTTTAATTACGAAGCTGCTTTAAATAGTCAGTAACTTCTTGCTTGAGTTCTGATTCGTCGATTATTTCGCCGATTTCGTGGCCGAGTTTTTTGCCTAGCTCTGAGCCTGCGAGTCCGCCTATTGCGCCGCCAACGACAGTACCAACGGGACCTGCGACAACGGATCCGGCTAGAGCCCCGCCCGCTGCCCCACCCAGAGCACCGCCTGCGAATGATCCAACAGCTTCAACAGCCGGGGTAGCTTCCAAAGTTTGTGCACTTTCAACGAATCCTACAATTACGGTTGTTCCATCCCCTATTGTCCCCATCCGTCCGAGTGGTTTGATGAGGTGTGCTACTTCGTCGATGTGTTGCGCTGCGGCTATTC
>NZ_JAUNKC010000042.1 GCF_030532965.1 Corynebacterium sp. | reverse complement strand
GACGCCTGGTTTATGGGGGTGAGTTTTGCCGGCGACGCCTGGTTTTATGGGGCTAGTTTTGCTGGTGAAGCCGGGTTTGGTGGGGTGAGTTTTGCCGGTGGCACCGTGTTCAACTGTGCGAGTTTTGCTGGTATCACCAGGTTTACGGGGGCGAGTTTTATTGAGCGGTTATTCCCTGAAGAAATTACCTTTAAGCACACTCCCGAAACACGGGTACTGCTTCTAGCTGACACAAAAGAGGGGACAGCTTTCGACGCTGCCTGGAACCTTGAAAGTTATAACGATGAGTGGACTTTAGAAAAGAAAACTGAACGTTTAAAGGAAGTTTATAAACGGTTTTACACAGCGTTGCATGCCCACCCGCAAAAGGCAGAAAAGTTAGCTGGCATCCAAAAAACTATTAGCGAAAATTTCCCGGGTGTAACACTTGATTTCAAGGCTCTAGAAGCCGAAGCAGAAAAAGTGCTAGAGCACAGCACCGAATACGAATGACGACCGATTAAAATGACAAGCCTCTTAGGTACAGAAACTTAGCTCGTCGGGCGTGCACTGGCCAAAGCAATCTTCTATACGTTAATCCTTTAAATTGGAGAATTTTTTGAGTCGTGAAGTAGTTAGTTTTCTATTGCCAAGGTACTTCACTGTTACAATATTTCTAGTATTGTTAGTCTTTGTTTAGGTATTTCGTAGGGATCGTTGGGGATTTTTATGATTAGTCGAAATTTGCTGACCAAGATGATCGTTGCCCTCGGTATGGGCGGTGTTTTTGGATGGCTTACTTGGTCTTTATTACCTGAAAATAAGCAACGTTCTCTTGAAATCTTTGGCTCACACGCTCACTTGCTGTTGGCAGTTTCCAATTGTTTGTTTGTTTCGGCCTTGGTTCTGTCGATATCTTTTGCATGCTCTCGTCCAGACAAAACAGAGAATACATTTGATAAGCGTATTGCCCAGTTTTTCTTCGATTCAGAATCGGATGATAATCGTCTTAAGCTGAATCCGCACATTGGAGTTTTTCTTTTTGTTGCAGTTTCTGCGCTCTATATTCCAGTATTCCTATTATGGGCGATTGGGTTCTTAAGTGTTCCGTTAGGCACTTCAATCGAAGTTTGGATGAAAATTCTTCTTCCGATCGTTGGTGGTATTGGTGGTGTCTTCTATCTAGTCCTCAAATATCGTGAACAACAAAATGATGAACGCAAACTAATTTTCGATGAAGAAGAAAGTCGTAGGGAGCAAACTAACTTTGAACGAGATATAAAGCTCAAGGAAAAAGAAGTTGAAAATGCCTCGATTCGAAACGAGGCAGAGAAGAATCGAGCTGACGAACGTGAGAAGCAAGAGGCCTTGGTAAATGCTATTAGATTGCTTGAGAGTGAATCTGCACATGTTCGGGTTGCAGGAGTTTATGCACTTGCAAAAGTATCTGATAGGTATCCTGAAGAGCATAAACAAACTGTAGTTGATATTCTTTGCGGTTATTTGCGTACGGATCGTTCTGATCAGTTGGATGGCGGTAAGTTTAAGGATGCGGCGGTTGAATCTGCGATTATTAAAGTAATTGGCGAGCACCTGCGGAAAGATCGGGAGGGGCTTAACAAGGTACAGACGTTGGCAGATGAGCAGCTGTGGTGTGATTGTAGTTTTGATTTCCGCGGGGCGACTTTCAGGGAACCTGTTAACTGGGAAGTGACTATTTGGAATAAACCAGTAGATTTCTCGAATATAGTTTTTCTTAACCAAGCCTCATTCAATCAGGTGAGTTTTGCCGGCATAACCTCGTTTACTGGGGCGGATTTTGCTGGTGATGCCTGGTTTGTTGGAGCGGATTTTGCTGGTGATGCCTGGTTTGTTGGGGCGAATTTCTCTGGTACTGCCCGGTTTATGTTAGCGAGTTTCAATGGTGACGTCGGGTTTGGTAAGGCGAGTTTTGCCGGTGACGTCGGGTTTGAAGGTGCGAAGTTTTTTGGTCCCGTTAGGTTTATTGGAGCGAGTTTTTCCGGTGATGCTGGGTTCGATGGGGCGAGTTTTGCCAGTGCTACGAGGTTTGGAAAGGCGATTTTTTCCGATTTTGCTAGGTTTGTTGGGGCACGTTTCAACGGTGACGTCGGGTTTGGTGAGGCGAGTTTCGCAGATTATACCTTTTTTGGTGGGGCAAGTTTCGTTGGTAGCGTTTGGTTCGATAGTGCTAGTTTTGCTCCTACTGTCTGGTTTGGTGAGGCGAGTTTTGCCGGTGACGCCTGGTTTGATGGGACGAGTTTTGCCGGTGACGCCTGGTTTGAATGGGCAAGTTTTATCAATCAGTTCTTTACGAAAGGAACTGTCTTTGAGAACACACCGACGATGCAGGAACTGCTATTAGCGAATCCAGAGGCGGGGACAGCTTTTGGCGATAACTGGAACATTGAGAGTTATAACAGTGAGTGGACTTTAGAAAAGAAAACTGAACGTCTGAAGGAAGTCTATAAACGGTTCTGCAAAGCATTGAATGACCACCCACAAAAAGTAACAAAGCTAGCTGGCATCCAAAAAACTATTAGCGAAAACTTCCCAGATGTAACACTTGATTTCAAGGAGCTAGAAGCCGAACTAGAAAAGGAGCTAGAAGCCGAACTAGAAAAGGTTCTAGAAGTAGAGGAAGACGATTTCTATGACCTCTAAAAAGACCATCCTCTTAGCCGGGGCATCCGGGTTCATTGGGGGCGCTTTAACTGAAGCACTCGTCGACAAAGGCTACCTGGTGCGCCAGCTGGTGAGGCACCACCATGAGCACGACACCCAGCAGGTCAAACAGTTCTACTGGGATCCTGAAAACGGGGAAGTTCAGACTGGCGCCCTCGGGAATGAAGAAAACCCGCTGCACGCCGTCATCTGCCTCTCTGGCGCGGGAATCGCAGACGGAATCTGGACGCAAAAACGCAAGGAAATCTTGGAAAACTCGCGCACCCAGCCCCTGCAAACTCTCATAAACGAACTCAAAAAACTCCCCGAACACCGCCGGCCCGCGAAACTAATCGCCGCCTCAGCCGTGGGCTACTACGGGGCAGACGCCTCAGCAAACAACCAAAAAATCACCGAAACCAGCCCCGCCGGCACCGACTTTTTAGCGCAGCTATGCGAAAAATGGGAAGCCGCCGCGAAACCCGCCACCGACCTGGGCGTCAGCGTCACCCACCTGCGCACCGGCCTGGTAATGCACCCAAACGGCGGGCTCTTAAAAACTTTCGACCGCCTCTACCGCTACGGGTTCGGCGCCCAACTGGGAGACGGCGAAAACTGGATGCCCCTCATCACCCGCCGCGACCACGTGCGCGCCATCATCCACCTGCTGGAAAGCTCGCAGTCAGCCGGCGCCTTCAACCTAGAGGGCCCGCGCCCCGCCACCGGTAAAGAATTCCACCAATTCATGGCCGCGCGCACGCACCGCCCCAAATGGCTGAAAATCCCCAGGAAACTGCTGAACCTAGCCCCCGAACAAGTCCAACTACTGGCCCTAGCCAACCAGCGGGCGCTACCCACCCGGCTGCAAGAAACCGGCTTCACCTTCAAAGACCCAGACGTGCTCAAAGCCCTGGAAACTGAGCGCCTCTATGAAAACGCGCGCATCATCGCGTAACCAACGTTCTGACATGACGGTGACATGAGGATATACTCGAAGAGGAATCCTCAACTTTAACACAGTGAAACCACCTGCAAAACCGGCTAAACCACGCCGCCAAAGTGGAAGGTCACGAAAATGCAAACTCGGAAACTGCGCATTGCCGCGCTGCTAAGTATCAGCGCCCTGGCCCTCAGCGCCTGCGGAAACGGGCTGGGAATCTTTAACCTGGGAAGCTCACCCGCACCCGGAAACCTGGGGGTAATCCCCGCAGACAGTTGGGTAAACGGAGCCACCCTAACCCAAGAAGAAACCGTAAAACTAGACGGAAAAATCGAGTTAGCGCGGCGCATGGGCGACTACTTCGTAGTCGCAACCGACGCGGAAAACAAAACTGCGAAAGCAAAAGCCTTCACCTTAGAAGACGGAAAACTCAAACAAGTTTGGGACAAAGAAATACCCAAAGACCTGCTGTCCCAAAACCAGGTGTTCAAACACTACTTGGTGCCCGCCTACCTATTTGGCGAAGAAATGCTGGACCTGCGCACCGGGGAAATCCTCAAAACCGGGTGGAAGAACCCCTTCCCAGCAGGAGAAACCCTGCCGATGCTGTATCCGCTGATGGCTCCGCGCGTCACCGACAACGTGGTTTACTGTGAGATTAACGCGTTTACTCGGGAAACATTCGACGACTATGACCTGCGGTCGCGCTTTGCCCAGCCGGAACCATTCCACTGCGCCGCATTCCAAATCGGCAAGCCGGATGCGGTGTGGACTTTTGAAAGAGATAAAGCCGTTGCCTCACTGGCCGCTGACGAAGTCCTGATTCTAGATTTGCAAACTGGGCAAACGGAAGTGAAGAAAACTCCGTTCGGCAGCGCCGCCCCCGAAATGGAGCGCGCCGTCTTCTTCAAAGACAACCTGCCCACCCAGTTCATTCCGACGCAGATCGGGGACCGTTGGGTGGCAGTCGATGAAAACTTCAACTTCACTGAGATCGCCGACGAAAGTGGCAGCAGCCAGCTGAAGTTAAGCGACGCATGTGCCATTACGGAATCGGGGGTGCGCACTCACAAACTCTATTACAACACTGCTGACGTGCAGGCGATTTTGCAGCAGCGCGGCAAAGTGCCCGATGACGGTTCCACGCCGGTGATGTGCTATAGCTCTGAAAAGAATGTCAGCGGCTTCTATGTTCCCGGCAAGGGTCTGGTGGAAGTAAGTAAGTTTCCGTTCCGTGGCGGCTACCTGCTGCCTTCTGAGAGCCGGCAGATCGCTTCCTACACGGTTGATTACGACCTGTGGAATTCGGGTTGCCTGTATGACGTAACCACGGGTAAGCAGCTGATTGAGGGCCGCTGCGAGCTGCAGTATCTGATGGATCCTGAGCGCGTGGTGCAGTTTGAGAGCCGCAAGGACACCTTCATTTTGCGGCTTTACTCGCCCGGCAACTAGGGCGGAAAAGTAGGCGATTAGCTACTTACACCTACTTCCGCCCGCACCTTTTTGCGGTATAATTGAAATGACAGATCCCCGGTCAGGCCTAGTCGGAAACGATGCCCAAAGGACCGGGGCCATTTCATAGGTGGGTTGCGGAGTTGGAGTTTCCAGCCAGCCGGTAGCATTCGTTTCCCACCCTGGGGCAGCGGAGTTGGCGATGACGAAGAAGTGGTTGAGTTTCGCTGAACAGGTGGAGCAGCTGCAAAACCGCGGGCTGGAAGTGGCTTCGGTGCGCGAGTGTGAGAAGTTCCTAGCCCAGGTTAATTACGCGCGTTTTGAAGGCTATTTCGCGTATTGGCGGACTAATCCGAAGCGGGAGAGTCGTTTTGTGCCGGGCGCGGATTTTGAGACGATTCGGGATTTGTTTGAGGCGGATCGGCTGTTGGCGTCCACGTTGGAAACGCAGGTGCGTAAGTTGGAGGCTTTGTTTCGCGCCCAGTATGCGCACGCTTACGGCCAGTTGTTTGGTGGGGGTACGGGGTTTTTGCAGGGGGAGGGTTTGTCGCTTCCGCCGCTGGTTAGGGGGCGTAAGCCAACGCCGGCGTGGGATTTGATGCGGGGTGATTTGAACCGTAGTAAAGAGCATATTATTCGGAGCCGCTATGATGAGGCGGCGGATGCGTACCCGGATTTGCCGATTTGGGTGGCGGTTGAGGCGTTTACGTTTGGGACGCTTTCTAAGGCGATTGCGGCTTCGGTGGAGTCTGGGGTGTTGGCGAAGTTGGCGGCGAATTTGGGGCTTTCGCAGGCGTATTTGCCGGGGCAGTTGAAGTTGTTGGTGCATTTGCGGAATCGGTTGGCGCATTGTGGGCGGCTGTGGAATCATGTGACGCTTGATAAGGCGGGGATGTTGCCGAAGACGGTGAATCGGTATCGGAATGCGTATGGGGATTTCGCGGATAATTCGGTGTTTCGGATTATTTGTTTGATTGATTTGATTTCGAAGAAGGCTGAGTTGGAGCAGGCGTGGCTTGAGCAGCAGATTATGCCGATTTTGAATGCGAATTTGCTTTTGAAGCGGGGGATTATGAATCCGCAGCGGTATGGTGATTTTGCGTTTGCCGGGTTGGAAGGTTAGGAGTTCGCGGATGCGTTTTTCGCAGTTGTCGCCGTTTTGGAAGCGTTTGTTTCCTTGGATTTTGGGGACGGTGACGGTGCTGGTGCAGCTGGTGGGGACGGTTGGTTCTATGCTGTTTGCCCGCTGGTGGGGGAGCGAGATTGACTTTACGCAGGGGTTTGCGTGGGGGATGGCCACGGTGGTGGCGTTGATTTTTTGGCCTAGTTTGGTGGCGGCGCTTAACCGGCAGACTTGGCAGAAGCAGTTGGAATTGCAGGCGCGGTTGGGTGCGCCGGTGCCGCCTGAGGAGGCGCAGATGCCAACTTTTCGGGTTTCTACGTTGGAAAAGTGGGTGCGAGCTTGGGTTTTCGTAGTTGGCGGCGTCGCGTTATTCGTGTTGGTGGGGGCGCAGTCTGTAGTTACGTGGGTTTATTCTTTTTTTGATTTCTTTTCTTCCGGAGGGCGGTCATTCTGGTCTTTAGTGCAGTTGGTGGCGCTGATTGTGATAACGGTTCCCGCGTTTTTGGTGATGTGGGCGATGGAGAGACGAGTGAACGCCACCGAGGTGGGAAGTATAGAGCGTGAAGAGGCGATTAACCGTTCGTCCTGGTGGGGGAGCGTCATCATGGGCTGGGGCATGAGCCTCTTCCTAGGCCAAGTCTTCGCCTGGGTAATTTTGGCGAATTTATAGGTAGATTTGTTCGATCATTGAATCGCAATTATCGGTGGCTTTTGGTAGGTAAATTGAGATAAACAATTGCTGAGGTTAAGTTGACTGGAAGTGTTGAAATGAATGGTAAACATATAAATATGTTTTTGGTCAATGGAATAGCGGACGAACTGACTACCGTTGAAATAACTGGGTGGACTGGACATATTCTGACGGGACCCAGGTCAGACTTCGGCGAGATTCTCAAGCGCCCGGAACTCTCTAGAAGTGGCGCGTATATATTATTGACAAATGATGAAGAAAAGGCAGAGTCCGAGGTATATATCGGAAGAACGCATAATCTTGGAATGCGTTTAAAACAGCATCAAGCCAAAAAAATGTTCTGGGATCGCTTAATTTGTATTTCAACAAAAGGCGATGAAAATATCGAATCTAGGTGGGATTATTTAGAAGCAAGGCTTGTTGAAGAAGCGACAAAAGCAAATCGTTGTTCGCTAGTGAATTCCCAGTATCCAAAGATTCCCTCAGTATCAGAAGCTTGTGAATCGGATTTGGAAGCATTCTTAGAACACGTCAAGATAATACTGCCTGTGCTGGGTGTAAATATTCTTCGATACCGCGAACAGTCTATGCCGCTAGATAATGATAGATTAGACCGCCCTATCGACGGTTCGCCGATTTTCGAATATGTTTTTGGGAATTCTAAGCTCTTTGCCAGGGCGCAGGTTTCGAATGGAGAGTTCTTTTTACTCAAAGATTCGGATATTGCACCAGATATTGATCGTGGAGAGAGAAAATACGAAAAGCCGACTCAGGATGCTTATGATCGGATTCAGAGAAATCGCGAAAAACATAAAGAACTCGGGAATATTGAAATCGGAGACTCTAAGGGGCGCGTTCTTTGTGATATAGCGTTGACACCATCTGCAGCATTAGGTTTGGTTACAAATATGAACCTTAATGGGAGAACTCAATGGAAATGGACTGACGAACACGGTGTAACACGAACCTTTGCAGAGTGGGAAGAGAGAGGCGTTGCGCTAGATGGCACTGTTAATCTTCCTGAAGAGTAGTTCATGACTTATAGAACATTTATTGTTGACATGGGATGAGAAGCGTTGATTTAAGCTATCTTTCCTCGGTCTAGATTCTCTTCGCTCATCGTGGAGTCGGGATGCCTCTCGAATTACTCTGAGATTTTGATTAGGGTCTGAGCTTGATTGGAGTATCTGTAGTTGACGATTTCGCCGGTTTCGATCAGTGAAATTGCGTCATCGATTGCTTCTAAAGGCACAGTGAACCACTCGGTGACATTGACCTGGTTACCAGCTTCGTTTATCTGCGTGATGTCCAGGCGGGCATTTGCGAAAACCTTATGGATTAAGTGCTCTAAGACAGCTATATTCATGTCATAGACGCGATAATCCCTAACAATCTGCACCGGAGCCATGAAATAAGTAGGCTCACGATGAGCGTTAGCGATACGCTTACTTACGTCGGTTGAACAATATCCGATCTTATATAAGTTAGGAATCGTCGAAATCTCAGAGTCGGTGCTCAAAGACTTTAAGACGTAGATATGCCCACTTAAACGCTCTAACGAACTTAAACTTGACAAATCAATATGCTTCGGAACTAAATGCTTGCTAGACTTATCTTCACCCAGCGCGCTGGCCAAAGATCGTAAATACATTTCAGATTCAGTACCGTTTTCAAAAATTAAACGCAGACGTTCTTTGGGACGAGGACTAGCCGCCCCAACCACCTTGCGTTCGCCCACTTCCGCGACAAACAGCATAATCCCATTTAGTACAAAGAATTCACCCTTCTTAATCGTGGGAGCACCCGCAAACGGTTCTAACGTGTAATCACCCGCCTGGATTTGCTGATACATATGAGCGAAAATATGCTCAAAGTTCTGGAAATCCCGCGCCTTAGTTCGACGTTTAGTTTCAAAACTCTCTCTTGATTTCTCAAGCACAGGCAAACCTGATAAATCATAGATGGAACAAGCCTCAGAATCATCTAAGAAATCCAAGTCACCCGACTCTAAAAATTCTTCTAAACTAGCTGCAACATCTGCAGACTGAAGTAACCCAAACTCATCTAAATGACGAACCGCTTCAGCTCGCGCATCATCGATGAGGAAACCATCTAAACGGGCGCCAAGCTTCCGTTCACTAATCTCTAACGTGTCAGAAGAAGGCTTACGGCCATGTTCGCGATAGAACTCTACAATCTCTATGAAAGCAGTTTCTAAACGGTCTGTAGAAGTGATTCTTTTAGGTTTTTCTGGTTGGTTGAGGATACCGTCAACATCCAAGGAATCAAGCTCATCTAGCGCGGCATCCAGATCGAATTCTCCACTCACTTCGTCTCTTCTTTCCTTCGTTGTTTTTTAGCTTTAGCACGTCGTAAAACTAAGAGCGCTTCAGCTAATAGCTTCTCATCTGGATCTTGAGATGTCCTTTGAGGCTCTTTACCCTCAGTCTTAATCCAAAGCTGAATCCGCGGAAATAATTTGTAAGCTTCTTCTTCGGAAATCTCAATCTTCGTGGCTGCGATCTCGTCTGAAATAAGACGCAATACGTTGACATCGACTTTCTTTGAAAGTACCTCGAACGCCCTCTGGAACGGGTTTACCGAGTCAATCAAGTTTAAGTTTAGGTCTTCGATATTAACGAACTTAGTGCCCATCTTAATAAAACGGTCATTGCCAACCGTTTTTAACTCGCCATTTTTGATAACTGAATCAACCACTACCCGCTGACGAAGTTCTTCAACTTCAACTTCAGATAATTCTGGGTAACGTTCGCGGATAATTCGGGGGATTAGAACCTTATTTGTAATGTGCGGTTCAACCCCGCCAGCTGCCGCTTTTACGAAAGTGTCATCCCCTAAAATGGTGGCTTTCAGGTCATTGAGATCAGTAGCAATAATTTGTTTTACCTTCTCAGTCGAGGGCTCTTTCAAACCATTGACTTTGATAGTTCCAGGGGTGCTTTTATCATCCGCGCCTTTTTTGGTTTTGAAATCAAAGTTTGGCGCCAATACTTGCTCCATCAAAAGAGAAGCGGTAACTGCCTTCAACAGGTTATTCACAGAGACAGTGACTTCACCTTGAGACGCATCCGGTTCTGCCAAGAGATTAGTGAACTGTGCATGAGTTTTCCCTTCACAGTCGCGGGTTACTCGCCCAATAATTTGAATGATTTCGGTTAAAGAGGCTCGGTATCCTACGGTCAGTGCATGTTCGGCAAAGGGCCAGTCGAAACCTTCTTTCGCCATGCCCAAGGCAATAATAATATCTACCGCGTCGCGGTTTTTAGCCGCGAACGTCGTTAGATAATGTAAGGTCGCTGAGCGGGCTTTAGTATCGTTGTCATCCACTAGATCGGCGACTTTGAGCAAAGCCCCGGTTTCCCGATTACGCAGAGTGTGAATACCAGTGTCTTTATCGGTGGATACGTACTCACCGATAACGTCCATGATTAATCCGACTTCCTCATACTTATCTTTAGTGGATTCGCCTGAGTTTACGCTGGGGATGTGAATGATGGTCTTCTTGGAAAGGTCCAGAACCTCACCGATAGCGTCTGTGTAGCGTCCTTGGTAGAAGTGGTGTCCAATTCCCAAGGACTTTAAATGTTCATAGCCGTTGAGCTGATCATAGTAGTTAAACGTTACCGGGGTGAATTGGGTTTCTACGGCCGGATCTAAAACCGGTACCGAATCGCCCCGGAAATAAGACCCAGTCATCGCCATGAAATGAGCGTTAGAGCCTTTCATTGCTTCGATTACCACTGTGCCTAAACGGCTGTTATCGAGGTCTGCGGAAACATGGTGGAATTCGTCTACCGCCAAAAGAAGATCGTTAAAGGCATCGACAGGCAACTGTTCGAAAGCAAACCGTAAGGTCGCATGAGTACAGACCAAGATAGGGTCGGTTCCTTCCAAAAACGCTTTAAATAACGTCACTTTGGATTCATTGGAGCCTGGGGTACACAGGTTGTTCTGTTCTGGTACTTCCCAGTCTGCAAAGAAACCGTAGCCGCTGAGCTTGGTGTTTCCGAAGGATGCACCGATGGAGCGTTCCGGCACGGCGACGATTACTTTCTTTACCCCTTGGTTATAGAGCTTATCCAGGGCGACGAACATTAGGGCGCGGGATTTTCCGGAAGCTGGGGGTGCTTTTACCAGCAGGTATTGGCTGCGTCGTTGTTGCCAGACGCGGCGTTGCATTTCGCGCATGCCCAGTTCGTCGGTGTTGATGGAGCTACCGGCCTGGGCGTATTCAACGTTTACCAGGTTGGTGAAGTTTTCAATCTGGGGAGTCATGATTGTTTCTTTCCGCGGGTGGTTTTCTTACTGGTTCGGCTTTTCTTTTCGGCCAGTTGCAGTTGTTCGGCAGAGACGGCTTTTTCGTAGAGGTCGAAAAGCAGGGTGAGGCGTTCTGCGTCGCTTTCAAATTTCCGAGGGCGGTAGAGTGAATCTACCAGTTCATCATTTTCACTGTGTGCGCGGCGGAGCTTTTCTGGCATTTTATCTGGGTCGTAGAGTTCTGCCAGGGTGTATTCGCAGTAGTATTCCCTTACGTCCAGGATTCGCAGGGCGGTTTTGGTGAGTGCAGCTTTTTGTTTGTCTGTGAGGGGTGGGACTGGGAAAGTGTTGTAAACCAAGGTGTTAGAGTAGCGATATCGGGTTTCTAACTTACCACCTACTGCTTCTAACCATGCCGTATGCATTTTTGAGGTAAGTAAAGCAAACAGCCAAGGCTGCGCATCATAAACAGCAAATGCGGCGTCTGAAATTACTGTATCTGGACCCAAATACCCCATGGGAACGTATTCCCGGCGTTCAGAAGATACACGAGGAACAATAATCGCGTCAGTTGGTTTATATCTAATTTCACCAAATTTATGTGGTACAGAAGCGATTTTTTGAGTCGCAACTTTTTTGCTGTCTTCACGCATTCGTCGCACTGCTTCCAAGCGCTTATGTATCTCTGGGATATTTCCTATAACTTCAACATCTGAGTCTTCTATCCACAAGCAGTAACGTTCTTTAAAATTAATATAGTCATCTGCTCCTACAAACCTTTTTATTAACGACTTGAGAAAAGGGAACTCAGTAATTAATTCATCCTTTTCTCTAGGAGTTAATATCAAAAACCCGCCATCTGTAGGCTTCGATCCGAATAGCATATTTGGCAATTCTAAAGCTAATGACTTTTTCTTCCTTGAAGAAACTACAGTGTTCTTTCCCTCTGCGATGTAAGGATTAATATTCGAAACTATACGTTTCATGTCCTCAGAGAATAAATATTTAGAATCTGTACTACCATTACGTAGTCCAATGACTGCTACTGTAACTCCCGCATTATATTTTGCATTGTTAGCCCACTTAAAAGATGTGTAGGCAAATCCGATTTCAATACCCCCACTTAGAATATGTGGAAACAATAAGGCAACATGGTCGCCTTGAGCCACTGAATTGGTAGTCACAAAAGCTAAACGTGAATGAGTACTACGGATATAGTCCGCACCTTTCACAAACCACAAAGAAATATAGTCAAGGTTTTTGGAAAACTTCCGTTCCCCAAAAACAAGATTAAATTCAGCTTTTTGCTCTTTGGTTTGCATACTGGCCCCAACGTATGGCGGGTTCCCGATTAGGTAAATCTCGTCCACCCCATTATTTGGACACACTTCCTGCCAGTCAATTCGGTTCGCATTACCTGCCACAATCCGCCCGGCTTCTTTCAATGGAATCAGTGGCAGGGAAATCCCGAACTGCTGTTTGAACTCTTGGTTCATCTGATGCTTCGCAATCCACAGGGATAGTATCGCCACTTCACAGGCAAAGTCATCAATTTCAATCCCGTAAAAGTGGTCGATGTTGATATTAGACTGCGCGAACATTGCTAAGTCTTCGCTGGCTTTCAGCTCTTGCAACCGCTCTAAAATAGCGTGCTCCAGGCGACGCAATTCCTTATAGGCAATAATCAAAAAATTCCCACTGCCACAAGCAGGATCAAAAATTTTAATCTGCGAAATCCGGATTAACAGCGCCTGCAAACGCTTCGGATTCTCATAAGCCTGATCAAACTCATCCCGCAAGTCATCCATAAACAACGGGTCAATAGTCTTCAAAATATTCGGCACCGAAGTATAGTGCTGCCCCAAGTTAGAACGCTTCCCCGGGGTAACAATCGCTTGGAACATAGAACCGAAAATATCCGGGTTCACGTCTTGCCACTGCAAGTTCGCCATAGCCATCAACTGTTTACGCGACTCCCGATCAAAATTAGGGACCTGCAGTTTCTGGTCTCTGGCAAACAAACGGCCATTAACATACGGGTATTTCTGAAAAGGTGGCTTACGCTCCACATCCAGTGGCGTGTCTAAATAATCGAAAACAGTCTCAATGTACTCGCGTACATCAGACCCGTCTGCCTGAGTGTGCGAGGTAATCCCATACGTAAAAATTCCGCCCTCGAAAATATCCGTATCCTCTGCAAATAAGCAGAAAAGTAAGCGAGTGAAGAATACGTTTAAGCTGTGCCGACCACTTTCCGAAGCGAACAAATCGGGATTGACCGCCACCAGCTGGTCAAAAAGCTTCCCCATTTGCTCGGCCGCTTTAACATCAGCATGCGCTTCCTCAACATACTGGGCTTTCTCCATCCCCGCCCAAGGCAGGAAGAAAGTAAACTCCTTCGCAATATCCCGAATGGGAATAATCAGGTTATCGCCAGTCTTTGTATCATACGCTGCAAGCTCTTCGAAATCCGTAACGATCACAAACCGCGGAGCAAACCGGAACACATGCGGTTCCTTCCGCAAAGACTCAAGCACATGCAAAATAATGCCATCATCATGGATAGTCAGCGGAATCTGCTTAAAATAAACCACGTTTTTCTGCGCAACCTCAGTGTCTGGGTTGGCAGCGACATTCAACGTACCATTGCGCAAACGAGAAATAGCGCTGGCGCTGCGACCATAAGCGCTCAGCAGATCGAAAATAAACTCACGGTCATAGGAATCCTTATTACCCAAAGCCTGCACACGTTCATCAATCATTTTCAGCGTAAGCCGGGCCATAACGAAACTCCTCATTGTGTTCAACGGATGGGAAATATCCTATTCAAGGGTAGCAAAAATGGGGGACCGTCCGGGCAATGTCAGATTTTCTGCAAACAGCCCGCGCGAAGCCAGTTAACAATAGCAGTAGCTTGATGGAGAACCAGGATCGCGTGATCTTTCGTGACTGCTTCGGCATTGCTACCACCATGCCGATCTGGGGAATAGTTAACGATGCGAAGGGTTGAAATGAACAAATCTATTGGAGAGATTTCTTTACCTGCCAGGTCTCTTTTTGCGATCGAGATAGTCCACTGATTAGGGGTACTAGAAATCTGGCCAATAAGTTTTCCGAGGGTGGCTTTTGAATCGTTAGGAGCCACAATTGGTCGCAGGGCTGCTTCGACTGCCTTAGTGGCGTATTCCCAGGCCTTAGAATAATCAGGGTTTCTTGAGTAAACAGCATTCCAAGCTACGTTTAAATGATCAGATGATTCATCCTCAGGGGTAGTAGCGGAAGAATAACCTTCTAGTGTTGTCTTATCGAGACGCTGAATTAGTCGGCGCTCAGTTGGGTGGACCGTATATTCGTGTTCAAAAGAGTCAAGAATGGCGCTCAAGCTATATCTATCAGCACCATGGACAAGAAATGCATCTATGATATCCCAGATTAACTCCGAATTTCCGTGAGTATTTAGGTTCTCTCCATAAGCATTAATTATCTCGCCGATGGCCCCCACGGGAAATCTTAGTCGGCGCTCTATTTGCTGATAGTGAGTGTACATGTTTCTGGATTGAGCTAACAACCAACTGTGTAGGTGACTATTTAATGCGGGGAAAAGATCTCGAGTTGGTTCAAACCTTTCTGTTAAGCCCATGCGTTGGGAGAAAGGAACGTATTGATTAGTAACTTCCATCTTGTTTTAGCCTTTCAGATGTATATTTAGTTCGTTAACGCCTGGTCAGATACGCATATAGGAAGCTGCGACGATGCGCAGTAACTCTGAAAGCGTCAGTGGTGATCTATCGAACGGGCCGTTCTTCTTTTGTTTTTCAGCGTAAATCAGATTGAAAGCGTCTAGCATTCTTGAGTATCTGGGGATCTGAGGGGAAGGTGCTTCAATTCGGGCATCATTTTTGTTTGGAAATAGCTGCTTCCATTTATCACGCTGGAACACCATGAAATTTACGTATGATTGCATTGCTCTTTCGCGAGGAACATGATTGTCGAACCCAAGGTACTTGATTTGGTGTTCAAATGGCTTAAATTTCCTTGCTTCTGCACTACTTAAATTGCTTAAACCGTGGTTGATGTAAATAAACATGTTGAGGAGATCAATGACTAACTTACCGTCTTTTTCTGAAAGCTCAGGAGAAACGTGGTCAAAGAGCATCGAATACTCAAACGAATAGCCATTTTCTAAGACCTCTGCGCGATACGAGTACTCGGCGCTCATTTCCTTATCTGATGACGAGGTCAGAGCAAGAAGGCGGTATTGTAAGGCAAGTGTTAACCGTTCGTACGAGGATAGGCTGATTGGGCTTGACTTAGGTTTTTGCTCACCGTCTTGCTTCAGTAGTAAGTGGTTATCTATAAGATCTCTTAATAGATTACTTACAGATACGTTTCGCCCCTTGGCGATCGCATCAAGATAATCCTTAGTATGGGTCTGGTGCAAGTTTTGGTGTCAGATGGTTGGTTGGTAGATGGTTTCGTAT
>NZ_JAUNKC010000002.1:83012-209803 GCF_030532965.1 Corynebacterium sp. | reverse complement strand
ACCGCTTTAACCGTTCTACACCTCAACCACCACAAAACCTGGTGAGAAAACCTCATTTTGGAAAATATAAATTTTGCTAAATAAGGATGTCGCAGGGGCTACATAGGCTTGCGAAAGTGCTACCTGTCGTCACTTTAAGGAAACGGTCGGGGGTGGTAACCCACCCCCGATATTGAACACCGTTTAAGGGGTGGGGTGGGGGACGTTGCCGGGGTTTTGCGCTAAAAATTGAATTTTTGCGCGGATAATTTGCGTGCCAGGTGGTCGATCGATTCGCTAAGAACGCGCTTGAGGGCGGTAGGGAGATTGGTTTCGACAAGCTTGTTGCCGGCGGCAAGCGCTGCCGGAGTTTGCGGGAATAACCCCCGAACAAGTCGGTTGGCGATTTCAATGGGATGTTCCGACCACATGTGGTGCAAATCGGCGAAGAAGCGCTCGGTGTGGTCGAACTCCCCATACATCGATGGGGCATTGAAAGCCGAGATCATTGCATCAACCTCGTCGTTGGAAAACTCGCCTGGTTGAAGCAACCGGTTGTAGATGCGTTCTTTAACATCATCGAAAGGCGCCGAGTAGGTGGCTTGAAGGTGCGCGACCTTACCGCTAAGCGTATTGTCGCGATCCAGCTCATACCGCAGGTCGCAGGCCGAGAAATAATCCAGCGTGCTCAACGCAATAACCGCCTGCCACCGCAAATCCGGGGAGATGACTAGCCCAGGGATTTTGCCGTCATATACCTCCAATAGTTGCGCGGTGTAGGCGGGTCCGGCGAATGGGGCCGCTGCGATGAGCGCCCGCGCAAAGACCAATTGGGTGTCACCGCCCGGGGTTGCCTTCATAAGCAAGGCATGCACCGCGCTGGCCAGACGTGCAAAAGTGGCGGAGCGATCCTGGTCGGCGACGAAATGCCGGGCCGCAAATTGCGCATGGGCGAGAATCTGGGTGCTGATCGTGGGATTCGATTCGGCTGCCACATGGTCGAGTGCAATCGTTATGAAGTCTTGTGCTAAAAACTTCGCGTCACGGGTCAGGTTCCACAACGCTGTCCAAATAACCGCGCGGGTTAGCGGGTCAGACACCTTCGACAGGGAGGAGGTGATTGTGGCTACCGATTGCTCGTCGAAATCGATAAGGGCGTAGCTGTGGTCGCCGTCGTTAAGCACGACAAGATCCGGCGCAGGCAACCCAATCGCCTTTTCGACGCTTCCACCGTCGCCTAGAACGTCCACGTCGAAGGTTGCGTAGCGGGCCAGCTCGTCACCTTCGTTTTTCCAAAGGGATACCGCAATCCGGTGTGGCCGGGTGATGGTATCGGAGATTTGCGTGATGTTGAGATCGGCAATAACGCCGTCCGCAACGGTTATGCGCGGGGAAAGGTGATCGACACCGCAGCTGAGCAGCCAACGGTCAGCCCAGTCATCTAAGTCACGGTCGGTGTGCTTTTGCAGGATTGTAAGCAGGTCGGCGAAGGTTGCGGTGGAAAAGGCGTAGGTCTGGAAGTATTCGCGGGCGGCGGTGTAGAACGTATCGCGCCCAACGAAATGCACTAATTGCTTGAGCACCGCAGCGCCCTTGGCGTAGGTAATGCCGTCGAAATTCTGTCGCGCGGCATCGACGTCGTCGATCTCCGCCTTGATCGGATGGGTGGTGGGCAATTGATCCTGCATGTAGGCCCAATTTTTCCGATTTCCGGCGAAATTGACCCACGCCTGGCTAAACCTAGTGGCGGCGACGGACGCGTCGGCGCCCATGAACTCGGCGAAGGATTCTTTCAACCACAAATCGTCCCACCAGCGCGGGGTGACCAGATCGCCGAACCACATGTGGCTCATCTCGTGAAGAATGGTGTTCGCGCGGGCCGCATGCTGCGCGTCCGTCGCAGGGGAACGGAAAATATAGGACTCGGTGAACGTGACCAAACCCGGGTTTTCCATCGCGCCCAGGTTGTATTCGGGAACGAAAATGGAATCGTATTTGCCCCAAGGGTAAGGGAATCCGTAATGGGCGTCGAAATAATCAAGGCCGTTCTTCGTCACCGTCATGATCTCCGAATCCACATGCGACGCCATGGATGCGCGCACCCACACGCCCAGGTTGATGGTGAAATCCGGGTTTTCTTGCGAGCGCCACTGATCGTGCACCCCGACGTAGGGGCCAGCGGCAAAGGCGGTGAGATACGTGGACAGAAGTGGGGTGGTGGCGAACTGGTGGCGGCTGCCTATTGCCGAGACTTCCGGTTGGTTGGATAACGCAACCCAACCATCCGGGGTGGTCATGCTGATGCTGAACGTCGCTTTGAGGTCAGGCTGGTCGAAACACGGATAAATGCGGCGTGCATCCGACGGTTCCACATGAGAATACAAATAAGTATTGCCGTCTGCCGGATCGACAAACCGGTGCAGACCTTGGCCGGTTCGGGAGTAGCGGCTGGTGGTCGCAAAACCAACGGAGACTTCCTCGCCGACAGGAACCGCAAAGCCGATGCGGGAGCCGTCGAAAAGCGAGGGTACCTCCACACCGTTTACCGTCACTGACTGCACAGACTCGCCGAGATAATCGACAAACACCTCTGGCTGCGTCGACGTTAACGTAACGGTTGTGCGCACCGGAAACGTCGGTGCCGTGGTGGCATCGCTGAGGTCAAGGTGCAGGTCGTAATGGGTGATCGTTAAGGATTCGGAACGAAACTGGGCATCTTTACGGGTGAGATTGGAATTAGACACCACCTAAGAGTAGGCGGAATAGCCGCAACTCGTTAAACCGCGCGGGAGGCGACGAAACGTGCCGCGACGCGCCAGCCGAGTAGCAAAAGCCCGGACATGATCGACGCCACCAGAATAAAGGAAATATGGGGTACGGCCGCGTGGCGGATTCCCCAAATACCAAGGCCAGTCGCTGCCACCGCAAGCCACATGACGACACCGCCCGATAGGGAGGCCGGAGCCAATTTAGTTGCCGCGATAATCACCGCGCCGATCAGAACCCCCACCGCGAAGGGCCAAAAGGTATCAACGACCGCGGCGGGCGAAACGCCGCCGTGCGCCAACCTGGCTAAAACTGCGAACACAGCGACAGCAATAACATCGAAAACCAGTGGCTTAAGCATGGTTAACCCTCCTTAGGGCTAAACGGCGATTCCAGATTGCGGGCCCTCAACCCGCCTCGCGCGGTGGAAATGAAGTACAGTACCCATCCTAAAAGGGTGATGATGGCAAACGACAAAATCCGGTATACAAACACCACACCGAAGGCGGAGGAAGCCGTCATTCCCACCGCAACCAAACTGCCAGTCATCGCCGCTTCGACGGGGCCGATGCCCGCGGGGGTTACCTGCGCGGTGCCGACAACCTTGGCCGTGACGAAGGCCAACGCTACGCCGACGATCGTCGTGTTGTTTTCGTGCGCCTCAATGCCCGGCAACACACCGGTAACGGCCCACACGCACAACCACAATGCGATGATGTCGAACACCCAGTTCATCAGGGATAAAAATGCGATCCAACTAAACCGCAACGGGGATAATTCCACCGTGTGTAGTTGATCGAAATGCTCCTCAATGGACGCTATGAGGGAAGCCGTCGGCCGACGAATCAGCTTGCCGCCGCGCCGAACAATCCCCACCACAAATCGCTTAGTGGGCTCAGGATTGTTCGTGGCCCACCACACCAACGCCGCCAGCCCCAGCAAAATTGCCGACGAAATAACAAGCGGCATGAGGCTTATCGACGCCCCCAGCAACAGCACCGAGACAATACCGAGTGCCACCAGCCAGACCGTCGACAGCGCCGCAGAAACCATAATGAACCACGAACTGACCAGCACATTCACGCCCCACGACCGCATGGTGTGAAACTGGTACACCGTGGAAATCGCGGCACCACCGGGAAAGGTGGAGGACCACGAATTAGCGACGAACGTCAACAGCGTTGTTTGGCGCAGCCGGATATGGTTATTGCCCGCATTTAGCAATAACCGCATGACTTCCGCCATGACAATCATCGAAGCAATGACCGCCAGAAACGAACCGATGAGTCCGGTGGGGTGGGCAGAGAGCATCTCTTTATAGCCACTGGCCAAAAACGGCATCTTATCGCGCAGTAAAATCGCGGCGATTGCGATGACGACCAGCGGGCTTAGAAACCGAACCCAGTTATTTTTTAGCAGAGCGCCAATTACCTCTCGTTTTTCAACCGCTTCATCAATTCAGCGAACGGCACCAATTCATTATCACCTGCCGCCAACCGGCCGCTGCGGCCAGCCGTATCCGGGCCATAAATCTCGGTGTCGGCAATATCTGTTTCAGTGTACTGAGAATTCATAACGTTGGTTGAGTCATTCCTCACTGCATGTCGTCGGGGGCGCCTGTGATGTGCATGCGCCACCGAATGGTCAATTACTTCTTCCGATGAATTGTGCCCTAAAGCAGCGGAAGCTTTCTTGACCCACACCGGAGCCCACCAGTTATCTTCCCGAAGTAGATGCATCACCGCAGGAACCAACATCATGCGGATCACGGTTGCGTCGAAAAGCAACGCGAAAATCATGCCGAACGCAATGTACTTCATCATGACAATCTCGGAGAACCCAAACGCCCCGCACACCACGATCATGATAAGTGCCGCGGCGGTGATAATCCCGCCGGTATGGGCGGTGCCATATTTAATAGCCCGGTCCGTCGATTCGCCCTTTTCGCGGGCCTCCACCATGCGGGAGACCAAAAACACCTCATAATCGGTGCTCAACCCGTAGACGATGGCCATGATGAGAACCAAAACGGGACTCATCAGCGGGCCCGGGGTGAAATTAAAGAGAGTCGACCCCACTCCGTCAACGAACATTGCGGTGAGGATGCCGAGGGTGGCGCCCATGCCCAAAATCGTCATGATGACAGCCTTGGCGGGCAAAATAATCGAGCCGAAAACCAGCGCCATCAGCAAAAACGTCGCCGCAACAACATAGATCGCCATCCACGGCAATTTGGCAAAAAGCGCCTCAATGGACTCGATCTCCAGCGCCGGGGTGCCGCCGATGAACAACTCTACCCCGTCCGGCGGAGTTATCTCCCGTAATTGCTGCACCACAAATTCGTTATTGGCCCGGTCAGCAATGCCAGCCGATAACACGGTGGTCCCGTCAACCGTGGCCGAGGATGGGGCGAACCTGCCGGTCAGGCCCTGAACCTGGCTGGCCTGCTGGAAAATTTCCACCAACTGCTCATTTGAGGCATTGGTCACCACCAATTTGATCGGCTCGGTGCGGAACTGCGGGAACTCCTGGTCAAATAGGGTCTGGGCTTCCCGCACCTCGTGATTTGGTGGGAGATAGGTTTCGTTAATACCGCCGAACTTCACGCTTATCAGCGGCAACGTCAAACCGATTAACCCGACAACACCCGCGATGGTGACCACGCGGGCGCGGCGCATCGCCCAGCCCGGCAACCGGTACCACCAGGTATCTTCCAAGCGGCGGGCACGGCGATTGGTGCGGCGTAACGCAAACTTATCAATATTGCGCCCCAACATGCCGAAGATAGAGGGCAGCACCGTCACCGACAGCAACGCCGCCAACCCAACGGCACTGATCGCACCGTAAGCGACTGATTTCAAAAACGCCTGTGGGAAGATCAACAACCCGGAAAGCGCAACCGCCACCATCGCCGCGGAAAACACCACCGTTTTACCCGCAGTGTTTGTCGTTATTCGAACCGCGTCCGCCACCGGACGGCCATTATCCAGTTCTTCCCGAAACCGCGAGACCATAAACAGGCCGTAGTCGATGGCCAAACCCAACCCCAGCAGCGTCACCACCGATTGGGCGAACACGTTTACCTGGGTGAAACCAGCCAAGACCGACAATGCGCCCAGCGAGCCGAGGATCGACAGGCCGCCCACGATAAGCGGCATAAACGCCGCCACCACCGAACCGAAAACGAATAACAGCAACAGCGCCACCGCCGGCAGCGCATAAACCTCGGCGCGTTTAATATCGCCGGCCATCCCCGCATCCAATGCATCAGCCACCGCCGTGGCCCCGGCAACCTGAACCGTCACGCCTGGAAAGGCGGGTTGCAGATCCGGTTGGATCGTCCGGAAATCCTTGAGCGTTTGTTCATGATCGCCTTTTAACGCAATCGCGGCGAAGGCGGTGGTGCCGTCCTCACTGACCAAATTGGGGTTGCGCTTATCAAAGAAACTCGTGACAGATTCAATCTGATCTGGGTGTTTCTCGGCTAAAGCCGCCAGGTGTTCCTTGATCGCGGCGAACTGCGCCGAGCGCTCAATCCCGCCTTCGTCGGTAAACAGCACGATGACGTCGCCGGAATTATCCCGCCCGAACGTTGCCTCCTCAATGGCAGCCGCCGCAGTTGAGGACGAACCGGGGTCGTCCCAGCCCTCCTGGCTCATGCGATCGCCCAGCCGCATGCCGAACAGCACGTAAAGAGCCATGATCGCGGTGATAATGACCACCGGAACTACCCTGCGATGACGATAGGCAAAATCGCCCCACCGAGAGAACATGCCAGTCTCCTCCTAGCGCGTTACGCGCGGGCAGATAATAGCGCTGACAATGGACGGAATGGTTGCAACCATGCACCGGCATCGGGTAGCGAATCGAGGCTGATGCGGGGCAGCGGTTCCCGGAATACGTTGGGGATCTCCTCCAAATCGACGAAATGAAGCGAATCGGAGGTCACCGCCCACGACGCATGCTCGTGGAAACCCAAAACGGTGACGTGCACGCCATCATCGGCCAATTCCTCCAACACGTCCCGGAAATTCTGGCCGTCCGCAGACGCGACGACGATGCCACGCAACACGCCTTCGGCATGGCGACGTCGAATATGTTCCACCATGTCGGGATCGACATCCGATTCCTCGGTGAGTTTGGGCTTAGCAAAAACCGCGAAGCCGACGTTACGCAGCGCCTCCACCCACGGGCGCACCACATCGGCGCCGCCCGGGGTGACGTTGGTAAACACCGTGGCCTCGGCCTCGATCTGCAATTTTGTGTGGTGCGCCAGCTCGCCAGCTTTGGCTAACAGCCACCGACCGATGGCGTCGAAACGCGGGCGATGTGCGGCGTTAGGTCGACCGCCCAGAATCGCGCCCAAGCCCATATCAATATTGGGGGCGTCCCAGATAAGCAACAGGGTATCTTTGCTGGCGACACTTGGCGCGCCGGGGGCGAAGCTTTGCGACGATTCACCGAATTCAAAATCAGCCATTGCTGGCTCTTTAGCCTCGGTCATTTCCGCCTCCACAAGAACTCAGTGATGGTGTGGTCTTTCTTTAAACCTTTGCCCTCAAATTTGGTGATGACCTGCCGGTCCACCAACTGCGGGCACTCCGGCCACGGCCAGCCCATGAACTCCAGATCCGGCTCCACATCGACCAGCTCTTTGATCCATTCCGCGTAATCGGCGTGGTCGGTAGCCACGTGCAGCACACCGCCTGGCTTGAGCCGGGTGGCGATCAGATTGAGCACACCGGATTGGATGATGCGGCGCTTATGGTGCCGCGCTTTCGGCCACGGATCCGGGAAGAATATGCGCACGCCATCTAAGGAATGCTCCTCAAACATCCGGGTGAGAATCTCCACGCCATCGCCCCGAATCATGCGGATATTGTCGATGTCATCGCGCACGATCGCGCCCAACAGCTTGGCAAGACCTGGTTTATACAGCTCCACCGCAATGATATTGGTGTCGGTTTCCAACGGCGCCATCGCGGCGGTGGATGTGCCGGTGCCGGATCCGATCTCCACGATCGTTTGAGCGCCGGACCGACCGAACCACTGGTCGATATCGATTTTTTCGTCCGAGAGCACTGTGCCCAGCCGCGGCCAATGGGTATCCCATAGTGCTTCTTGGTTGGGTGTTAAGGTGCCGCGCCGGAAACTGACCGTGCCCAACCGGGGATAGTCCAACTCATTGTCGAAAGTGGCATTGAAATCGGTTTGCGGGGGTCGTCCGTGCGGCAAATCGCCGCGAGTATTTTGAGAATTATCAGAATTATCCATCCCCTATATTCTGCCGGTTGGTACTGGTTAAAGCAATACGGTGCAGCGGCGGTGCGAAAATGGATTTTTATGGCTCTAGCCAGTGGGTTTGGTGGTAGCAGTTGACCGCCACACATTGATAGTAAACGTACTACTTTTGGCTGATTTGGGTGGGGCTGGGCATAACCAATACTGGTGCTGGGTATAACAAAACGGGGGCGCTGGGGATTGGGTATAAACGTTTTTCCTGGTGTTTGGTTTTCTGGCCCACGCTGCGGGCCAGGGTGCGCTATGTGACTTTTGAAGAAAAATCCGGTTGGGAATGGATGAATTGCCCGGAAAATGTCGTCGAAAAGCGAAAATTCACTGGGATCTTGGGGTGAAAATGTGGATTTTTATACTAAAAACACCCCTGAAATAGGGTGGTTTATGATGTGAAATTGGCCGGACATCACCCCTTCAAGGGGGAGTTGTGGATGTGATTTGCCCAAAATCTTCGCAGGCTAATGGGAGAAGCTGACCGAAGCGAGTTTCGTGGTGAAAAATTTGTGAGATTGGTCTCATGGAGGGTGCGTACTAGCTAAGGACCCTAGTCGCTATCGTGGTGAATTGGAAAGACTGTCTATTGGCACGTGCATATACGTCAGGAGAATGTAATGTCCAACGTGGTTATCAACGGGCTGGTGGGTGAAGCCCCCACCAAAAACGAAGCACTGTTGAAGTGGATCGCCGAAAATGTCGAAATGCTCCAACCTGATCGCGTCGTCTTCGCCGACGGCTCGCAGGAGGAATGGGACCGCATCACCCAGGAGCTTGTCGACGCAGGCACCCTGATTCGACTAAACCCGGAAAAGCGCCCCAACTCCTTCTTGGCACGTTCCAACCCCAGCGACGTCGCTCGTGTGGAATCCCGTACGTTCATTTGCTCCGAAACCGAAGAGGGCGCTGGCCCTACCAACAACTGGTATGACCCGAAGAAGATGAAAGCGGAAATGACCGAGCGCTACACCGGCGCTATGCGCGGTCGTACCATGTACGTGGTGCCATTCGCTATGGGTCCACTCGACGCCGACGATCCGAAGATCGGTGTGCAATTGACGGACTCCCCATACGTGGTGCTGTCGGTCAAGGTTATGACCCGCATGGGCCAAGATGTTCTGGACCGCTTGGGCGACGGTGAATTTGTGCCGTGTCTCCACTCGGTGGGTGCACCACTAGAGCCGGGCGAGGCTGACGTCCCATGGCCATGCAACGACGAAAAGTACATCACGCACTTCCCAGAAACCAAGGAGATTTGGTCCTACGGTTCCGGCTACGGCGGCAACGCGATCCTGGCTAAGAAGTGCTTCGCGCTGCGTATCGCATCCGTGATGGCGAAAGAAGAAGGCTGGATGGCTGAGCACATGCTCATCCTCAAGCTCACCAACCCAGAAGGCAATGTCTACAACATCGCAGCAGCGTTCCCATCTGCATGCGGTAAGACCAACCTCGCCCTCATCACCCCCACCATTCCAGGCTGGAAAGCAGAGGTCGTCGGCGACGACATCGCGTGGCTGCGCTTCGGCGAGGACGGTCACCTCTACGCCTTCAACCCCGAAAACGGCTTCTTCGGTGTGGCACCAGGCACCAACTACAGCTCCAACCCAATGGCAATGAAGACCATGGAGCCGGGCAACACGCTGTTTACCAACGTCGCGCTAACCGACGACGGTGACATCTGGTGGGAAGGCATGACCAAGGAGCCGCCAGCTCACTTGATCGACTGGCACGGCAACGACTGGACCCCAGAGTCCGGCGTCGATGCCGCTCATCCAAACTCCCGCTACGCAGTGCCGATCGCGCAGTGCCCAATCGCCGCCCCTGAGTTCAATGATCCAAAGGGCGTGAAGATCGACGCGATCCTCTTCGGTGGTCGTCGCCCCGACACCGTGCCGCTAGTGACCCAGTCGCACAGCTGGAACCACGGCACCATGATCGGTTCGCTACTTGCTTCTGGCCAGACCGCTGCTGCCGAAGGTGAGGTCGGTGCGCTGCGCCACGACCCAATGGCGATGCTGCCATTCATCGGCTACAACGCTGGTGAATATCTCCAGCACTGGATCGACATGGGCAAGAAGGGCGGCGATAAGATGCCGAAGATCTTCCTTGTCAACTGGTTCCGTCGTGGCGATGATGGCCGCTTCCTGTGGCCAGGATTCGGCGACAACAGCCGCGTACTCAAGTGGATCATCGACCGCATTGAGGGTCGCGTCGGCGCGGACGAAACCGTCGTTGGTCACACCGCCCGCGCAGAAGACATCGACATGGAGGGCCTGGAGGGCTACACCCTCGACGACGTCCGGGAAGCTCTTTCCGCTCCTGCCGAGATGTGGGCAAACGATCTCGATGATAATGAGGAATATTTGAAGTTCCTCGGCGAGCACGTCCCAGCCGAAGTCCATGAGGAATTCGCAGCCCTGCGTAAGCGCGTTGAAGACGCACTGAAGTAGTCTTTCCTAACCGATACTCCCCCAAACATCCACTCCGGTATTTGGGGGAGTATTTTTAGCACCAGAGATATGGAACACAACTACTGGAATCACAATGTGGCGTACCACCCGTGGCTGCGCAGGCTCATAGCCACAACCCGACCAGCTTCCGTCCTGGACGTCGGGTGCGGTGATGGCTATCTGCTCTCCATCATTGGACCACAGGTCACCCGTGCCGTGGGGGTTGACGTCGACTCCCCAAGCGTTGCTCAAGCTCGTGCACGTTGCGCGGATATGCAGCATGTGGAGTTTTATGTCGGGGATTTTCTCACCACTACTTTCGACTCAACGTTTGACTTCATTGTTTTCAGCGCCAGCATTCATCACATGAATTTTGAAGAGGCACTCCGAAAGGCGCGGTCACTCCTCAACCCGGAAGGAACGATCGCTGTGATTGGGTTGGCGCGGAACGAAACGTGGCGAGATTATCTGTGGGATGGAATATGCTTGCCGATCGTGATGGTGAGCTCAGTGATACACCGGGAAATCTCGACCCCGCCAGCTCCCATCACGGCACCACGAATGAGCTTGGGTGAGATTAAACGTCAGGCATCACAAATTCTTCCCGGTGCCCGCATTCGGCGCGGCCTGTATTACCGCTATTTGTTAGATTGGCGCTGTGCCTAGCTGGCTGAGGTAGCTACTCCTGGTCAGGTTGATGTTCTTGTGAAGCTAAATCTCCGACTTGAGGGATTGGGCGGGTTCGGGTAAATCCGGGGTGGGGAGGCGTCGAAAAGCATGGCGGGAACCGTGGAACCGTAACCGAAGCACGAATCCTGCAGGAGGTTTGGAAAACTGATCTGTAAACGGGTTTGTTTAGTCGCTGTAAATGCGCCGCAGAATCTCGTAAAACACCGTTAAGGATTCGGTGTCGGTGGGGACGAAAATAGCGTGGGAATCCAAGCGCTGACCGGTGCGCGGAAGATGAATGGTATCCGCCGATACTTCCGTGGCTGCCGACCCGCCCACGGTAAGGATCGTCACCCGGTTATCGGCGGCCAGAAGGCTCAGCTGGTGTCCCGGTTGGTATAGCCACTGATGGCTTTTGTGGGCGCGATCGGTAAGAAGGAGGACGTGGTCGGCCATATTCACCCCGGCGGCAATGGTGTCAGGTGCACAGGTGTGCGGCAGGTTGAGGATCACCGTTGGCCAGCGGTGCTGTACCCGGCGCACTGCGTGTGCCAGCATTGGTGGCGTTAATGCGAATGGGGTTTCCCGGTTGCAAGAAAGCATGGGAATATCGCCGGTTTGGTCGACGCATTTGGTAATTACTTCTTGATCTAAAATGTCATGTTTGTAATTTATTAATTCAATCAAATCTGTGTTATCGCCAGCCTGAAGGTGAATTCTTAACGGCTGATTTTCCCCGTCAGCGTCCACCGTAACGACCGGTAATTTCGATTCGGCATTAACTACCTGGGCAATTAATGCAGTAATTGGGCTCGTTAAAAGCCGATTATCCATTGCCGCAACCGCGATAATCTTTGCGTTTTCAGTACCAACTGGCGCCCGGCGCTGTGAATGTGCGAATCTATTTGTCCATTGCAAAGAATTTAAAATGGGTAAATTATTAATTGGCACGTTGCGGGTTTCCTTAAGCAAAAAACTGTCCATTAACTAAATATGGATTGTTGGTAACGCGGTATGGTGACTATGTTAAATGATTTTAGTGGGCGGCAAGCTGAATAGATTCGTGAAGGAGCAAATGGTGACAGGAATAGATAATCCTCAGAATGTGCCACCGTGGTTGCAAAAAACCGAATTAGCAAATTCAGCACCCGAATCTGCTGTAACTGGTGATGATCGGGCAGAAACCGGTTCCCCGAATCGGGCTTTCGCTGATGTACGGCCCGGGCGTCGGCGGGCGGAGGATGCCCCCAGGCGTGCCCGGCATGCCAAACCGGCGGGGTCTGATGAGCCGTCGAGCTACTCGTTGGGGTCGTCGCAAAGTCCGACACCTCCCCCCACTATTGGGGAGAAACTCACACATTCGGGTGTAGTTTCTGATCGAGTTTCCATTAATAATCTTTCATCTACGCCCTCCGTGGAACGGAAAACGCCAAATTCGTGGAATTTAGGCACCGATGCATCTGATCGGCCACGTCGGGGCGGAAGCCCCACACAGCCGACCGCTAGCGCGGCTACACGAGTCGACTTCACCGGCGACGGTATTCCCACCGAGCCGGTCGAAGTGCCACCCCCGACCGAAGCAGCCGCCCCGAAACAGCCGGAACCGCCAGCTGCGCCGGATACCCGGACGCTGAAAGTCGATTCGATTCCGGAAGACACCACATTCATCCGCGAATATTTTGCGCAAAGCCTTCCGCCGAAGGAGCCAAAAGAATCTAAGGAATCTGTTGAATCCCCCCAAGCCGACGCGGCGAAAGAGCCAGCGGCGGGGGATAAAACCGCAGCCAAACCGGCTGAAAAGGCGACGCCGCCCGTCGCGACCGCCAGCAAGGCTTTTAGCTTTAGTACTTCCGATGACTCTCGGGTTTTCGTTGCGCGCTCCGACGACGAGCCGGGGAAGGTCATCGCTGGGGACGTCGAAAAGCTCGATGTAGCAGCAAAAATCGACACCAGCGGTGCCGAATACTTGGCGCCGCCGCCTGCGCTGGACCAGTCGATCTTGGTTAACCCCATCAAAGCTGCCCCCAAAAACGGGTGGCGGCGGTTTGTCTACAACGTCACACGCGGCTACCTCAACCTAGGGGATTCGCAGAGAGCGTTGCGGTACGAACAGCTCATCCGGTTAGCGGGTACCCCATTGCGCGGCGACCACCGGATCGCAGTGATGTCGCTGAAAGGCGGTGTGGGTAAAACCACAACCACCGTCATGCTGGGTGGCATCTTCGCCAGCCTGCGCGGCGATCGAGTGATCGCTATCGACGCTAACCCCGACTTTGGCACCCTGGCGCAACGCGCCGCGCTTCCCGGCAGCCCTACCATCCGTGACCTGCTCAATGCGGAACACCTGGAGCGATATTCCCAGATTCGCTACTACACAACCCAGGCGGAAAGTCGCCTGGAAGTCATCGGGTCCGACCGCGACCCGGAGGTCTCCGAGGCGTTCAGCGAGATGGACTACCGGCATGCAATAGATATTTTGCAGCATCACTATAACGTCATTTTGACGGACTGCGGAACGGGGTTAATGCACTCGGCGATGGCGGGAGTTTTGGACTTAGCGAATACACTTATCCTGGTGACATCATCCGCGTTGGACGGGGCGCAATCCGCCTCGGCTACCCTCGATTGGTTGAATCACCACGGATATGAAAAACTCGCAACAAACGCCATTGTTGTCGTCTCTGAATCCACGCCCGGAAACCCGCGAATTGATATTCAGCAGCTTTCTGAGCACTTCAAGTCACGCACCCGTGCGGTGCAGGTGATCCCATTCGATCGGCACCTCGCCGAAGGGACCATCATCGACTTAGAGCGGTTGGACAAGAGGACATATTTGGCATTTCTTGAGCTCGCTGGCCTGGTGGCTCAGGATTTTCCCAACTGGCACCGACACGCCAACTAAGAGGTGATTGAAGGAAAATGCGTCGCACCCCGACCGTGGTTGTGAAAACCACACCTATTGCGCTGACTGCAGTGGCAGTACTTTCTGCGACAGCGCTCACCGGCTGCGCCGACCGCCTAGAGCCCCCCACACCGGAAAACTATTCCAATACCTTTCAGTTAGCGGAATGGTCGACGCAAGAGGGCGCTATCCGGTCGATTCCGCCGCGCTCGCTTCAAGCGTATGCCTATGCATCAGTCACCATGAGTGAATCGGGTTGCGATGTTGGGTGGCAAACCCTAGCCGCGATCGGATATGTCGCCAGTAACCACGGTTTTATCGCGGGGGCGACCGTCGATAACGATGGAACGACCAGCCGAAAGCTGCGGGATCTTAAATTCGTTGGCAATGAGGCAGTCGCTGATACCGACGAAGGCATGCTCGACGGCGACCCCACCATGGATGTTGGAATGGGGCCGATGCAGATCAAAGCAACAGCTTGGGAAAAATTTGGCGAAAGCGCTCAACCAGACACTGTTCCGTCACCCGACAATATCGACGACGCCAGCTTGGCCATTGCGCGCCAATTATGCGCCAAAGGCTCACTGAATACCCCGGCCGCTTGGGATAATGGGATGAAATTGGTTAACCCGAACCCCGACTTCATTAAAGCGGTTCACGCCAAAGCTCACGAATACTCAAAAAGCGCAGGGTAAAACACACGATGGATAACATGCACGATGCCCCTTTGATCCCCACGGCCATTCGCCGGGTGTTGACTGCCACCGCCGGAATTTGTTTGGTGCTCTCCATTGCTGCCTGCAAAGAACCAGGCTGGGCGAAGATGCAGGATTTTGAGCAACGCACCCCGCCGGTTGCACAATTACCGGGCCTACCCGCTTCCTACACGGCGCCTTCGACCACTTCCTCGACGTCAAGTTCGGAAATTCCGGAGCCGGAGATTGAGGTTCCGCAGAACCGGAATCCACAGCCGAGCCCAGTTCGGCCGCAAGCTCCGGCGGAACCAGCGCCGCTACCGGCTCCTGAGCCACCACCTGCACCGGAACCATTCATTCCGGGGATCCCAGGCATTCCGGGAATTCCGGGGCTTCCATTGCCTGAAATACCTATACCGTTCTAATCCAGGTGTGAGAAAAACAGAAAATCTGCTGCCGGACAACCGCGGTGGTCGAAAGCCCGCCACGGTGTCGGCATAAAGTTGGCACACATTGGTATAAAAGCGCCGAAACCGCGCCAAAAATAAAAAGCGGCTTACATAATTTCTGTTAAGGCAATATCATAGGAATCTCATAGGAAAACAAGAAAGAACCAAAAATGAAGGCACGACTAGACATCGACAGCTTGATAATAGAGCCAACGGTGCAGCCGGTTTTCAAACCGCCTTTTGATCCGGCTGCGGCGGTAGCGCGTGGTGGCCTGTATGCGCCCACGGCGGCTGCGGCCGCGCCACCGATTGCGCCTGTACAGCCTGTCGCTGCGGTGTCTGCCGCGCCGCAACAGGTTCAACCTGATGAGCCCCAGTACGTTGAAGAGCCGCTTGCCGAGCAACCACTCACCGAGCAGCCGTTCACTGAGCAGCCGCTAACAGATGTAGGTGAACAGTATGACCCCAGTGTGGCTGAGCTGCCGCAGGAACAGCAGGCGGTAGCGGATTACAGCACGCCTTCGATCGAAGCGGAGCAGCCCAGCACGCCGTTTTACGATGCCAACGCTTCCGCAGAGGCCGTTCCTGCCGACACTAACCCTGAACCGTATTACGCCCCGGAGCCACGCTATGAGTCCTACACCGATGAGGCGTCGGTGCAGAACTACGATGCAGTGCAGCCTGCGGCGGATAATCAGGTGGAACAGCCCGCTGTTTCTTACGAGGGATACAGCTACAGTGCTGCGGCTCAGTTTGAGTTAGCGGACGTGATCCCTATTTCCGAGGATGTTGCGGAGGAGACGGCTCCGCAGCAGACCACCGAGTATTACCATCTGGAGCCACAACCGCATGATGCTGTCGATGATGTACAGCAACCTGCACCAGAGTTCCGCATCAATGAATACCCAGATATGCGCGGGATACACGGCAGCGTTATGCAGCCAGAACCCGAGGTTGTCGCGGAGCCGCAATACGTGGATGCCGCTTACCAGCAGCCAGTAGCAGTTTCCGAGGGGGAAGCACGCCCCGAGCTTGTCGACGAAACCACGTCGCAGCCCGTCGAGCCGGAACCTTCCTATGACGTTGTGGCCGAGCAGCCAGAGACGGTTGTCCAGCCACAGCGGGAAATCCTTGCCGAACCTCAAGGCGGGTCGGTTTTCGTGCCGCACCCTGATGCGGTGGCCGAACAATATGTCATGGTGGAAACCCCGGTTGCACAACCGGAACCAACCGAGTGGGCTGAGCCGGTCGCTGCGGTGGACACCGTCGATTACGTCGAACAACCAGCTCCGGCAGTAGAAGAGGCTGTCGTATCCCCCGTCACTGAGGAGTGGCCGACCGGTGAACCTGAGCCTGCTGTGGTGGAACCGCCGCTAGCTCCAGTGGTGGAAACCGAACCGGTACCGCCGGTTGCGGATAACGTGGTGGAAGCGCCGGTCGAAACCCCGGTCGAACCGGCTGTTGTACCAGTAGCTGAGCCGGTTATAGAACCTGCGGCAGAACCTGTGAATGAATCGGCGGCACCGGGAGTTATCACCGCCGCTGGTGCTGCGTCGGTTACAGGCGTGGCGGCGGCGCTGAGCGCCACCACACGTCAGCCTGCTTCCGCACCCGTTGCGCAAGCCCCGCAGGTGGAAGAATCGTCATCTCCGGTCGTCGAGACCACACCACAGCCGGAAGCGGAGCTTCTGACACCGGCAGCGCCTGTAACACCTCAGCCGGTTGTTGAGCCGCACCCCCAGACGAACACTCAGGTACAGCCCGAGCCGCAACCAGCGGTTGCTGCCGAGCCTCCGGTAGCTGTTCCAGCGCCGCCCGCCGCGCAATTGGAAACGAGCACATTGTTTCCAATGCCGACAACGCGGGAAGCGGATCGCCTACGGATGCAATTGGCTACTCAGGCGCTGTGCTTTGACAATTCCACTCCACGGACGAAACCACTGACGTTAAACATCATGGTCATCTCTGCCGCTGTGGCCGTCATTTTGCTTGCTGTTTTAATTGCCACCGCGAAAATCATGCAAATGATGTAAAAAACCATGGCAGTTGCCCAGTACAACGAGCGCGTTGCATAACGCTAAGGATTCTCGTTTTACTGGGCTTTTTGCTGCCCACCCGCGACAACAATGCAGGTCGCTCTCCACAACAGATTCCCGCTCGCAAAAATACGTGCCAGCGCTTTTTGAATAATCCGACTTGAAGTCGGAGATTGCGCGGCGGATGCGAAAAACCGCCAGGATCCGACGCCGATTCATGCCCACCAAGGGCGAAAATCCGACTCGAGCCGCGTCCCCCGGTAGATCCACAGCGGATCCATAGCGGATACGTCATATTCGGGTTAAGTCATGAGTGGTTGAAGTCGGAGATTACGCCACGGCCGAGGAACCGGTGGAACGTGACCAGGGAAAACTCTTCCACTTAGGGGGCCGCGCTGTGAATCTCCGACTTCATCACGGAAGCGAAAAAGAGGAGGGTTGCGGCAATCAGGGCGGCGCTGATTGCGAAGACACCAAGGGTGACAGCGACGGGGTGAAAAATAACACTCCCGCCGCGATGCGTGTGCATCAATCGGCGGGAGTGTTCGACACGATGTCGGGGAATCAGGCGCTACGACAACGCCCAGAAGTAGGTAAAGACACCTTGTGCCACGAGGATTACCGGAATGGCGGCCACGGTGAAAATGGTGTCGAGTTTGCCAACCAGGCTGGAGGAATTGGTAGGCGTGGTACTTGGCTTGCGTTTGGCAACGACGATGATCAGCAGGATGAACAGCAGGCAGGTGCCAGCGAAAACCGCGCCTGCCAGCCACTGGTCGGATGCTGCCATAAGCCACCACGGATTGTGTGGTTTTTCGATGTCGTAGAAGGTCTTAGCCCACGGCACGCAGGCGGCGGCGCACAGTGCAAGCCCCACGGTTCCGGTGAGAATCAACGGGGTGATGCGGCGGGCATCGCTGAAGCTGGCGGTGCGCAGCAGCATGATGATTGACAGCACGGCGGCCAGAATGCCTTGCTGCCAGTACGGGCTGGAGGCCAAGGTGACGATGATAAAGAACGCGGTGGCGGTGGCGAACCACACCAAACCGTCGCATACCGTCGCGGCTTTGATTGCTTTTCGACGAACATCTGTGCGCGATACCGCCGCACCGTTGTCGTTTTCCCGAAGCAGCGCGGTGAGCCCGGCCGATTTCACGGCGAAGCTCGGGGCGATGATGAGCGCCACGATTGGAACCCAGGCACCCCAGGCGCTAAACGCCAGTGCGCTGACCCCGAAGTAATTGGCGGTGTACAGGGCGACACCTGCGAGGGCCACCAGGAAGAGCGCGAGTGCGCCACCCCGGCCGGTGCGTTCGGTCTTTCGGCCAGCCGCGAGTACGGCGGGAACCGCAGCGATGCAGGCTACCGATACCAGGCCGGACCATTCCCGACCAGCAGGCAGCGGGGCGAGGAATGGGCTGGTGGCGGCCATTGCCGTCAGCGGCGTGAGTAGCCCGAGCCACCGCATGGGTTTAACAGGCTGGAGGAATGCCGCAATCAGGCATATCAGGGTGATAGCTAGGCATACGGCTGCCGGGACGATCGTGGGGAGTTTCCAGGCGGTGAAATCGTTCGGGGCGCCATACACCGCACCCAGGGTGGGGATGTACACCAATAGCGCAAGCACCGTGGCGACGATGAAGTAACCAGTGGCGCGGATGGAATCCGCCCAGCGCCAGGTGGTTGCCGCTACGGCGCTGCGTAGTTCAGGAACTGCGTGATCGACAAAGGGGGAATGGGCAGCAGCCAGCTGTGGGGTGAGGTAGAGGCGTTGGCCGTCGACGATGGAATAGTCGTCGAGGGTTAATTCCGAATCTAATAACCCCTTTGTGGGGGAGGACAGGGCCCAAGGCTGAGTGTCTGCTTTAGGATCATCGTCGCTTCCGGGAGCGACGGAGGGGACATCGAGTAGGTTGGTGATGTCGTCGATGACGTCGACGATTGGCCGGTGAGCAGGCACGCTCACGTCTAATTGTCGATCATTGTAAAAAACGCTAAGGCGAATAAACACAGTTGCCATAATAATGATGATTTCACGGTTTATTGCTTAAAAGAAAGCTTTAGACTGAAACGCCGAAAACGTGGATAATTAAACGCGTCGGATAATCGTTTTCCGAAGGGAATTCATGAGTACTCGTTTAGTTCATCGCCCTGACCGCGTGCAGCGCGATATTACACCTGAGAATCCAGTGCGGCTCAGTCCTCTGCCGCCAGCCGCAGGCGTCTTAAGCAAGGCTTCAGGTCTGCTTAAGGTGTTGTTGCTGTTGCTCGGTGCCGTTGGTATGGGGCTCGTCATCTGGTTCCTGCAGGACCCGGTCTGGTTAGTCGTCGGTGGCGGCATGCTTCTTGTTGCCATCGTGCTGGGCGCCCTGTTGTGGGTGGTCGGCAACACTGGTGGGCGTCGAAAAGCGAAGGCGCAACGGGCGCTGTACATTGCGGAATTGGAAAACTGCGAAACTGCGCTTAGAAACCAGGCGGAAACGCAACGCAGCGAGGCGCTACGGCACCATCCCGCCCCGACCGCGTTGCGCACCGTAATCCGCCAGCCGGAACGACTCTGGGAACGCCGACCCTCCGACTCGGATTTCCTCGTTGTTCGGCTCGGGCAAGGCCCCGGCGATTTGGCGTGCGGGATAGAGGTGCCCGCCGCCGACGCGGTGCCCGATCAGACCGCTTACGCCCATGTTGCGCGGATGCTGCGGCGGGTCGAACGAATCAACGACCTGCCCATTGCGGTTCCGCTGCGCGGGGTGGTGCTCATCACCGGCGCGCCGAACGCCACCGCCAATGCGGTTCGAGCGCTGATGCTGCAAGCCGCCGTCATGCATTCCCCAAGCGATCTGAAGATTCACCTCGCGTTGCCGCTATCCGGCGCCGCCGATACCGGTTCGTGGGCGCTGTGGTTGCCGCACCTTATCGACGACCGCACCTTGGACGGCCCGGTCGGCACCCGAAACGTCAGCGACGACGCCGAATCCGCGGCGAGCCTCGTCGCCGAAATCGAGCGCCGTCGCGAGGAACCTGGCGCACACACGCCACACCTGCTCATCGTTGCTGACGCCGACTCCGAACACGGAATGGAAATTCTTTCCCACGTTGCAACCGTCGCGGATTTAGCGGCAGCGGGCATCAGCGTGATCGTCACATCGCGCAATAACGCCTCCGTCGCGGCAGACATCCGAATTTCCGTTTTCGGCTCGCCCACCCCACACTTCACCGTCGACCTCGGGCGCTTTGCCCCACCCGCTGGTGTTGAGGGTTACGATGCGCGCCTTTTGTACGGCGGTACCGCCGGTACCCTTGATGATCTTTCGCCGCAGCTTGCCGACGCCATCGCGCGCGAATTGGCACCGCTGCGGGCAGACGAAACGGTCGAAGACGACGACCCATTGCAGCACCCCATCACCCTTGATGCCCTGTTAGGGGTCGGGAATTTCAACGACTACAACATCGAAGAACTCTGGGCCCCACGCCACCTTGACGATTTCCTCACCGTCCCATTCGGAATCGACGCCCACGGCGACCCAGTGGGGCTCGACATTAAAGAATCAGACCTGGAAGGCATGGGTCCGCACGGCATCTGTGTCGGCGCGACCGGTTCCGGAAAATCCGAGCTGCTGCAAACCATCGTCTTAGGCAATGTGGTGCGCCATTCGCCGGAGAACTTCGCCATCGTGCTTGTCGACGCTAAAGCGGGCGGCACCTTCACCGGCTTCTGCGGCCTGCCGCACACCGCCGCTATCGTCCAGAACCTCAAGGATTCGGCTGGTCTTATCACCCGACTGCACGACGCAATCCTGGGCGAAATCCAGCGACGGCAACGGATGATGCAAAGCGCCGGAAACGTCGCAACCATCCACGACTACAACCGATTGCGCGAACGCGGCCAAATCCAAGAACCGATGCCGCACCTGTTCATCGTCATCGACGGATACCAAGAACTACTCGAGGTTAAACCTGACTTCATTGACCTCTTGGTTCAAATTGGTCGAATCGGCCATAAAGTCGGCTTGCACTTAATCCTGGCAACCGAACATCTGGAAGACGAAACCATCAACGGGCTCGCGCCGTACCTCAACTACCACCTGACGCTGCGCACCGACTCGGCCACCGATTCCGGTTACACCCTCGGCACCACCGACGCGCTTGACCTGCCGGAACAACCCGGCTCCGGGTACTTAAAAACCGACAATGGGACCTACAGCAGGTTCCGGGCGGTGATCGTTTCCGACCCGTACTCGCCAAGCGAAAAACACCATCCGGGTGCCCTGCCAGCCATCGGCATGCCGTTGGAGCTGCGCAACACGACACGCGCGTGGCTGGAGCGTCGAAAAGCAGCCGATGCCGCCGCAACCACCGACGGCGCCGACGATCGCTCCACCATCCAAGTAGTGCTCGACCGGCTGCGGCCATCGGAGCTGCGCACCAACCAAATCTGGCTGCCGCCGCTAGCCGAAGAAGTCGGACTCGAAGAAGTCCTCTACGAAGCGCAACTCACCTCTAACCGGGGACTCGCCGTGCCGCGGGACCAGTATCTCGATTTCACCCTCGGCGTGAAAGACAACCCCCGGGAGCAATGGCGCGGCCCGCTGACCGTCAACCTCGCTGGTGAGCACGGCAACCTTGCCATCATGGGCAGCGAACACTCCGGAAAAACCACCGCTGTGAGCACCCTCGTGCTCTCCGCCGCACTGTCGCACACCCCAACCGAAGTCAACTTCACCATCGTTGACATGTCGGGCGGCAACCTCGACTACCTCGCCGACCTGCCGCACGTCACCGCAGTGGCAACCGGAAACGATGAGGAACGCCTCAACCGGATGATCGCACAGCTGCAAATCGCAATGTCGCGGCGGGAAAAACTTTTCACCAAACACAACCTCGCCGACGCCACCGACATGCGAAACATGCAGCTACGCGGCGCGCTGCCCGAAATTGCGGCGTCGGACCTCTTCCTCGTCATCGACGGCTGGGAAGAATTTAAACAACGCTTCGACGTCCTGGCCGAAATCGTCCAAAACCTCGCGCAGCGCGGCCTGCAGTACGGAATCCATGTCATTTTCACCACCGGGCAATGGTCCGACTTCCGCCGCGACGTGCAGGAAGCCATTGGTTCCCGCATCGAACTGCGCATCGACGACCCACTGGCCTCCGTTAACGGCCGCGGCCTCATGATGGAAATGGAAAACGCCCCGCTCGGCCGCGCGGTCAGCATGGACAAAAATTACTGCCAGATCGCGCTGCCAACCTTCAACCAACCAGGAGTGGTACGTGCCCAGACCGCCCACGAACTCGTCGCCGCCATCACCAACGGCTGGAACGGCACCATCGCCGAAGCCACCCCGGTGGGCAAGATGCTGCCGACCAACATACTTTACGACGACCTCCGGGCCGAACACCCCGGCACCCCCGAAGCGCTGGTCGGCGTCACGGAGAACGACCTCAGCCCGGCAGTCCTCGACCTCGACGGCGAGCAACAGCTCCTCATGATCATCGGCGACACGAAGACAGGGCGCACCTCAACCCTGCGCACCATCATCAGCGAACTGCTGGCCCAACACTTCCCGGAGCAGGCAACCTTCGCCATCTTCGACATCCGCCGCACCCTCCTCGGATTCGTCCCGAAGGACTACATCTCCAAATACGTGGGCACCACGAAGACCGCCGATATTGCGGTGGAATTCCTGCAAAAAGAACTCGACCACCGAATGCGGGTCACCACAACTGGCGACAACTGGGACGGCCCCGACATCTACATCGTGGTGGACGACTACGAGCTCATCGAAGGCTCCGGCAACCCATTACGGCCGCTCATCCCATACTTTGCCCACGCAAACCAACTCGGGCTGCACGTCATCATCGCCCGCAGCTCCTCCGGAATGGGGCGCGCCAACTACGAGGCAGTCATCCAAGCGCTCAAGGACGCGGGCGCTACCGGAATCCTGCTGTCTGGCGACCACAATGAAGGTCAGATCTGGCCCAACGTTTATCTGCAAAACCTGCCACCGGGCCGCGCCCAGTGGGTCGAACGCAATGGGGAGAAAACCCTCATCCAACTCGCCCACTACCCAGCGCCACTGTTGTTCTAGGTTTGCTCTAGACGGCAGGCTCCTGTCAGTCGCTGAACCGGCGGCAGTTAAACGAAAACTACAACCCCGCGCACCTCGCAAATCTTTGAGGGCGCGGGGTTTCGCATGGGCCAGGGGTTGGGCATTGGGGTGTGAAGTCGGGGATTGTGGTTTTCGGCGGGGTGGGTCTTGGGGTTTTGGTGCGGTGAGTAGTGGAATCTCCGACTTGACGATTTTGGTGGTTGGGGCGTGCGGTGAGTTGGCCGCAAGGGGGTGTGGAAGTCGGAGATTGTGAGTAGGCGTTGTGTTTTCCTGGGGGAATGCAGGGGTTTTGGTGGGGTGAGTAGTGGAATCTCCGACTTGACGATTTTGGTGGTTGGGGCGTGCGGTGAGTTGGCCGCAGGGGTGTGGAAGTCGGAGATTGTGGTTAGGCGTTGTGTTTTCCTGGGGGAATGCAGGGTTTTGGTGGGGTGAGAAGTGGAATCTCCGACTTGACGACGGTGGGGTGTGCCGGGGTTGGTGTGGTTGTGTGAAGTCGGGGATTGTGGTTTTCGGCGGGGTGGGTTCTGGGGTTTTGGTGGGGTGAGAAGTGGAATCTCCGACTTGACCAAGACGCGAGCCGAACCGGCCCACCCGCCCGAGCAACCTGTCGGCGTCAGGCGGGCTTGCGTAGGACGATGATGAGGTTACTCACCAGGAATTCGCGCAGCAGGGGGACGTGTACCAGCCACCACGCCCAGCGCGGGTGGTACCTAGGGATGAGTGCTGCGACCTGGGCGCCGCTCGTGTGGGCCCAGGTGAGTCCTGCGCGGCAGGAGACGTCGAAAAGCGAGGTGCCGAAGCTGTTTTTGGGCGGGTGCCCGTGGAGGCGGGTGTAGCGATCGCGGGCGTAGTCGCCGCCGACATAGTGGGGCCACAGCCCGGTTTCGTGGCCGCCGAACGGGCCGAGCCAGATGGTGTAGCTGAGGATCACAAGCCCGCCGGGGGCGCATACCCGCAGCATTTCGTCGCCCATGTCCCAGGGGCGCGGCACGTGTTCGGCGACGTTGGAGGAATAGACGATGTCGAAACTGCCGGTGCGAAACGGCAGGTTCATGCCGTCGCCGCGCACCGCGTTGGCGATGGTGATGCCGGCGGCCGCCATTTCGCCGACATCGGGTTCGAGGCTGATATATGTCGCGCCTTTGTGTTCGAATTCGGTGGCGCTGTAGCCGGGGCCGCCGCCGACGTCGAGAATACGGAGTCCGCTGAGGGGCGCGTGGTTGATGTCCGCATGGAGTGCTTCGATGAGTTCCCGGGTGTCGCGGGCTAGGTGGGAGTAGAACCGGTCGGGTTGGGTTTGCTCGTAGCGAAAGTCGTTGAGCAGGCCGAAGGAGCGGCTGAGGGTGGCGCGGCGGGCGGTGCGCGGTAAGTGCGAGAAAGACATGAGGGTTTTTAGTCTAGTAATTCGGCGGGGGTTGGGCATGGGCTAGGGTAGATAGCTGTTATGAAAGTTTTATTGTTGTGCTGGCGGGACACCGATCATCCGCAGGGGGGCGGTAGCGAACGCTACTTAGAACACGTGGCCAGGTATTTGGTTGAACAGGGCCACGAGGTGGTGTTCCGCACGTCGAAGCCGACGGATAGTCCCCGGTGGGCGGTGCGGGACGGGGTGATGTTTTCCCGAGGCGGCGGGAAGCTGGGGGTGTATCCGCAGGCAGCAGTGCTGATGATGCTCGGGCGGCTGGGGTTGGGCCCGTTGCGCGGTGTCGATGTGGTGGTGGATACCCAGAATGGTATTCCGTTTTTTGCGCGGCTGTTTTCGGGGCGGCCGACGGTGCTGTTGACGCATCATTGCCACCGGGAACAGTGGCCGGTTGCGGGTAAGGTGCTGGCGCGGGTGGGGTGGTTTATCGAGTCAAAGATTTCGCCGCGGGTGCATCGTTCCACACCGGTGGTTACCGTTTCGGTGCCGAGCGCGCAGGAATTGGTGGATTTGGGATTTCCGGCGAGTGGCATTGAAATTATCCGCAACGGCGTCGATCCGGTTCCGGCAGTGATTCCGCAGTTGGGCGATGATGGGAAGCTGCATGTGGTCACCTTGTCGCGGTTGGTGCCACACAAGCAGATTGAACACGCGATAGATGCGGTGGCGGATTTAGACGATGTGGTGCTCGACGTGATCGGTTCCGGCTGGTGGGGCGACCGGCTGCGGCAGTACGCCCAGGCGCGGGGTGCGCGCCAGGTGGTGTTTCATGGGCAGGTGACGGAGGACTATAAGCACGCGTTGCTGGCACGGGCGGCGGTTCACGTGATGCCGTCGCGTAAAGAGGGGTGGGGGCTTGCGGTTTTGGAGGCCGCGCAGCATGAGGTTCCGACCATCGGTTACCGCAGTTCCGGCGGGTTGCAGGATTCGATTGAGGACGGCGTGACGGGGGTGTTGGTGTCGAATTCCGCCGAGCTGCGGCGCAAGTTGCGGCTTTTGCTTGTCGACGCCCCACTGCGACACCGGTTGGGGGCGGCAGCGGCGATCAAGGCGCAAGGTTATTCCTGGGAGGAAACCGGTCGACGGTTTCTGCACAAGCTCAACCACGCTGCGGCGATGGGAACCGCGCACCACAAAAGCAAGAGGGCTAACCCTAGGAGGTAGCGGTGTTTAGGCGGCGGTGCGGGGTGGGGGATGGTGGTGCGGGTGCCGTTGACAAGCACTTGGGAAACACCAAGGCGGGCCAGGGCGGCGGTATCGTTCGCGCGCCACGCGGCGCTGGCCTGTTGGTATCTTCGGGAGGCGGGGTCGGCTAGGTGCTTGTCGACGATCAAGCGCCCCGATTCCACCACGGATTCGGCTTTATAAAGCGGGTCGACGAGGGGGCGACCCTGGTAAGTAATGAGCCCCTGCGAGTCCAGATTGAGCAGGTCGCCGAGGGTGCGGTCCGGGGTGTGCCACTGGTGGAGGGCGGGCAGGGGGCTAAGCGCGCTAAGGGCGATGGGAGCGTCGGGGATTTGGAGGATCGCTAACCCGGTGGCTAGTCCCGCCAACCACCGGTTAGTCAGCCGGGTGGCGGCGGTGACATAGCCGGGGATGAGAAGGAGGGCGAGTTTGTGGGAGTCGCGAAACAGCGCCGCGCCGGGTGCGTGGGCGAAAACCCAGTCCGAGGGGCCAAGCCACAGTGCGCAGTATAGGGCGATGGCTACGCTGCTGGTGATGGCCCACCTGCGGGGCATGTGCCAGACAAGCAGGGCGAACAGTGCGATACCGGCGATTATCCAGCCGTGGTGTCGGGAATCGGGTATGGCTTCGCTGTTCCATAGCCCGCCGAGGGTGATGAAGGAGGTGATCGGGTCGAGGAATGCTTCGCCGCGGCCGATAAAGAGTTTGTGGGCACCTGCGGCGGGTGGGGTGATGAGGCTGGGGACGAGCCATGGGAGGGATACCAGCAGCCCGGTCACGGCGATGCGGAGCCGGTGGTGGCGGCTTGCGATGACGGCGATGGTGGTGCCGAGGACGGCCCCGGTGGGGGTGAGGCTGCACAGCCACAGCGCCAAGGTTTGACGGCCAGGTCGATCGTGGAAGTAGAGCAGGGCGGGGACCAGCCAGGCGACGAGTGCTACCGACCAGTGCCCTTGGAGGAGGCGTTCGATGGTGAATGGGTTCCACAGGGTGATCGTGATGGCGGCGGCTGCGGCCAGTGTGCTTAGGGTGTGGGCGCGGGTGAGTTTATATGCGGCCCACGCGCCGATGCCTGCGGTGGCAAAAAGCAGTACTCGTACCATCCAGGAGGCGGGTAATACGTGGCCGATCAGTGCCAGGAAACCGTCTTGGGGAGCGTTTCGCGCCGGTAGGTCGCCGAAGCCGAGGGCGGATAGGTGCAAAGCGGGGTGGTTGAGGACCACCATGTCGCGTAGGAGCAGCACCCCGGGTTGCAGGAGGCTGCCGAGTAGAACCACGATGAGAAAGCAGGCGTAGCCGCACAGGAACCAGTCTCGCCTGCTGTGGTTATTGGGCATGGTGGTTATTCGGTGGTCGTGGGTGGTTGGGTGCGGTTTCGGCGGCTAAACCGCCAGATCCCATAGAGCAGCAACGCGCCTGCCAGGTACTTGCACAGGAATGCGCCTAATCGCAGGTAGTACATGGCTCGTACCGTCGGGGTGGCGGTTTCTTTGGCAGCGTTGATGGTGGCGTCGTCCCAGGAGAATGAGGTGTGCAGCAGGGTGCGGTATTTATTGACCCCGGAGTGGGCGGTGGAACGGGCGTCTGTGGCGTCGGTGGCGAAGAACAGGTGGATTTCTTCTTCCTGGTTAAGGATGACGCCGCTGGTTGGCTCCACCCAAAGGGTGCGGGTGGCGGTGTAATAGGGAGTGAGTGTGATGGTGGGGTCGTCTTCGGCGGTGGTGTCGGGGTAGAAGCGGGAGCGGGGGCCTTCGAGCCGCATCTTGGCGATCTGGTCTTGTTGGGCTTCTGGTAAGTCAGATTCGTTGGTGGGGGTGGCTGGTTCGTCAGAGATTTCGTCGGAGTGGGTAAACGACCGGGTGGCGGAACGCGCAAGGTTGACGACCGGGATTTCTTGGCGGAAAACGTAGACGTCGCTGGTGCTGATATAGGGGTTATCGCCTTTCGGTTCGGTGCGAACATAATCCAAGGGGTAGGCGGCTTGGGCGAAAACATCGAAGTAGGAATAGGAGCGGCGTTCGGTGTTAAAAGGCAAAAAGTACTGCAGCCCGTCCCGGGCGAAGGAGCCGGTTTTGAAATTCAAGCCGAAGCCTTTGGCGGTGACCGTCATGTGGGAGGTGTCGTCCAGGATGGGGTGGGCGGAGCCGCGCTGAAGGTGGAGGAGGTCTTTGATGCTGATGAGCCGGTAGCCAGAATCGGTGCGAACCAGGTCCTCGGTGACGGACAGCTCGGCGACGTTTTTCATTTTTTTGCCTTTGTCGTCCGTCAGGTCGGCTTTTGTTGTGTGCAAGGTGGTGCGCCACTGGACGGTGGTTTTAGTCGAGTGGCAGTCGTTGCTGGCGGACGGCGGGCAGGTGATGGTCGGGTCGTAGAAAACGGCCGGTGCGGGGGTGGTGTGGATGGTTCGGCTGGTGTTGACCGGAAGCGGTTTGAGGTTGGTGATGACCAGTTTCGGCACGTTCTCGGCGACGAGGAACAGCAGTATGGCGGCAATGATGCTTATGACTGATGCTTTGGGCACGGAAGACACTGCGCGCACTGTATTGCCTTTCTGCTGTGTTGTTTGCAAGCATGGGGAAGTGCCCCAAATAGATTGGCCGTTCAGATTGTGCCACAGTGGCGTCTGAGGGTCGAGGTCAAAAAACTTAAGGCAAATAGTGTCTCTATCGTACCCATCAAAACCCAAACCTGAAGCAGTAGCGCAGGTGAACCGGCAAGGTCGATTACGTCGCCGCCGGTTTAACCCGAGCCTGGAAGGGTTGCGGGGCGTCGCCGCCCTAGGGGTGTTGGTGACCCACGTGTGGTTTCAAACCGGAATGGATTATCGGACGCATATCGGTGCGATAGTGTCGCGGTTCGATTTTTTCGTGGCGGTGTTTTTCAGCCTGTCGGCGTTTCTGCTGTGGCGCGGCATGGACTTTACGTCCGATACGGTGCGGTTTTATTATTGGCGGCGGTTCTGGCGAATCTACCCGGCGTATGTCGTGTGCGTGGTGGTATGTGTGGCGTTTCTGCCCGAAACCTTCGGTGCGAGTGCGGCGACGATTTTTCAAACCGTCACCTTTACCCAGCTGTATTTCCCGCACAGTTTTCTTGGTGGGCTCACCCACTTGTGGTCGTTGTGCGTGGAGGTGGCGTTTTACGTGGTGCTGCCGGTGTTCGGGGTAGCGTTGCGCGGCGCGTCGCGCGGGAAGCGCCTTGGGGTGATTATCGGGGTGACGCTTATCAGTTTGGGTTGGGCGTTTCTGCCGTTTGTGCAGGATTCGCCCAGTGACACTCGTGCGAATATGCAGATATTCCTGCCGGGGTTTTTCCTGTGGTTCGCGGTGGGGCTGGTGATCGCGGAATTAGAGGGCATGCTTTACCACACCCCCACGCGGCTTAAGGTGCTACGCCGGTTGAGTCGGTGGCGGGTGCTGTGGTGGGCGATTGCGGTGGCGACCATGTGGCTGGCTGGCCAACAATCGTTTGGTCCGGTGGGATTGGTGCACCCCTCGGCGCTGGAATTCATGCTGCGGGTTATTGCCGGTGGGGTGTGCGCGTGGTGCATAGTCGCGCCCTATGTGTTTAGCCCCGTCTCGCCGGTTCTGGAATCGCGGCCGATGCAGTTTTTGGGCACGATTAGCTATTCGGTGTTTTTGTGGCACGTGCCAGTGTTGACTGCCGTGTTGCCGCTTGTGGGGGTGCGGCCGTTCTCGGGTGGTTTCCTGGTGGTGTGTGTTGTCACCGTGGTGGTGTCGATCGCGGTCGGGTTTTGTTCCTATGTCCTTATCGAGGCCCCGCTGCGCAATCCAATGGCGCTGTGGCAAAAACTAAAGAGTTCATCTAATTGAACTTTTTACTTCTGAGTGTTTAGATAAAGGGGAAATATCGCCAATAAGAAACTAGGTTGCCCACATGCGTCATACCCGAAAACTCGCAGCCGCCCTGGCTGCCGCACTCCCACTCACCTTGATCGGTTGCGCCACCACCGAACCAACCGACACCAATTCCGATGCGCTTAAGGTCGTGGCCTCCACCACCCAGATCTGCGATTACCTCACCCAGATCGCCCAAGCAGGCATCGTCATGGACAAGACCGACGCCCAAGGGCAACACAGCACCATCGGCGACGGCCCAGCGGATATGGAACTAACCTGCCTGCTCGCCCCCAACGCTTCGGCCCACGAACACGAAATGACCCCGCAGCAAATGAAAGCACTCGGGGCAGCCGACGTACTCTTCATCAATGGCGTCGACTTGGAACACTTCCTCGATTCCGCGGTGTCCACCTCCGGGTTCGGCGGAACGGTATCGGTGACCTCCGGTGTCGGCGAAATCCCAGGCGATGCCTTCACCATCGACAAAGGTGCAGAAGCCATCGACGTGCGCCCCTGGCCGTTCGTGGAAGAAGGCGAAGAAGCCGAATTCAGCCACGACCCACACGTCTGGACCGCACCACCGCTGGCCGCCATTCAGGTGAAAAACATCGGCCACACCCTGGCCAAGGCAGCACCGGATAAGGCCGATACCTTCACCAAAGCGGTGGAATCCTACACCAAGAAACTAGCCGACCTTGATTCCTGGGCTAAGAAGAGCCTGGATACAGTACCCGTCGACAAGCGAACCCTGTTTACCTCCCACGACGCGTTTGGCTACCTCGCGGCCGCCTACGACATCACCTTCATCGGTGCAGCGCTTAGCGACTTCAACCACCAGCAAGACGCCACCGCCGAGCACATCCAAGCAGCCGCCGAGGAAGTAAAGAAATCCGGCGCCACGGTGCTCTTCGCCGAGAACTCCAACAACGATAAATCCATCTCCGCCATCGCCCGCGCCGCTGGCGTCACCGCAATCACCGACGCAGACGCTCTTTACGGCGACTCGCTTGGGCCGGTCGGCAGCCCCGGCGAAACCTACATTGGCTCAATTGTCCACAATGTGACAACCTTGGTTCAGGCGTGGGGCGGCACCCCGGCCGAATTACCCACATCACTGAAATAACCTTGTAGGTATCCCATGGTTCAACCAGTAATCGCAGCACGCAACCTCGCCGTCGGCTACGGCGGCCCACCGATCATTCGCGACGTCACCTTCGATCTACACCCCGGCGAAGCGCTCGCACTGATCGGCGCCAACGGTTCCGGCAAATCTACCCTGCTCAAAGGGATAACCGGGCTTTGTGAGGTCAGCGGCCAGCTCAGCATCGCTGGCACCGTGGGATATGTACCACAACACCAAGACATCGACCCCAGTTTCCCCGCCACCGCCCGCGGCGTTGTGGAAATGGGGCTCTATCCCAGCACAGCATGGTGGCGGCGGATACCCGCTCAGCCGGTCACCGCAGCCATCGACGCGGTAGGGTTGCGCGCAATCCAAAACAGCCGATTCGGCGACCTTTCCGGCGGCCAGCGGCAACGCATCCTCATCGCCCGTGCCCTGGTTACACAACCTCAGGTGCTCCTGCTCGACGAGCCTTTCAACGGCCTCGACCCCGAAAGCCGCGCCGAATTGGTGACAACGATTCAAAGCCTCACGGCAAACGGCACGTCGTTGATCATCGCAACCCACGACTACAGCCTGGCGCACGACACCTGCCAACGCTGCGGGGTCGTGGCGGATGGGACCGTCACTGTGCGCGACACGAAGGAAGCGCTGGCAGACTATGAGCAGTGACATCCTCGTCGATATTCTCACCATCCCCTACCTGCAACGGGCGCTGATCGTACTGTTAATCCTAGGGATCGTCGGCGGCAGCGTCGGGGTGCTGGTGAACCTGCGAGCCATGGAATTTAGCGTCGAGGCTCTCGTGCATTCCATCTTCCCCGGCATGGTGGTCGGCCTGGCGCTGTACGGCATCAACGGCATAGTCCCCGGCGCGGCGGCGGTTGCGGCAATAGCTGCGGCAACGCTGACGGTGGTGACCACGAAAGCCGCCAGCGAGGCGGGCACCGCAGTGGTCCTGACCAGCTTCTACGGGCTCGGTGTTGTTTTGTCGCTTTCTATCGGGGATTATTCCGGACAATTGGATGCGCTCATGTTCGGGCGGCTGCTCGATATTACCGAGATTCGGCTCTATCAAACCCTCGTGTGCAGCGTCATTGCCCTGGTGTTGTTGATTATCACGTGGCGGCGGCAGGTTCTTTGTGCCTGCGACCGCAGTTACGCGCGATCGCGCCGGGTCAATGTGTTGCTAGTCGACGCGGTGCTCAACGCGGCTATTGCGGCTGTCGTTGTGGCGGCTAGTTCGGCGGTGGGGGTGCTGCTCGTGATCGGCTATTTGATTATCCCCGGCGCGGCCGCCCGCCTTCTGGCGAAAAATACCCGGCAGATGGTGATTATTGCCGTCGGTGCCGGGGTTGTGGCGGCGATCATTGGGGTGGTTGCGATGAATATTGATGTTGGCCGACAGATTTCGCCGCAGGCAGCGGTGAGCCTTTCGCTGATCGTGGTTTTCGCGGCGGCCTTTGCTGGGTCTTTCCTTCGGAGGCGCGCGTGTTAGGTATTTTATTGCTTCCGATCATTGAGGTTGTGGTGCTCGGCGCCGCTATGGGCGGTGTGGGGGCGTTGGCGATCGCGGGCCGGCGGGTGTTTTTCGCCGAGTCGCTGTCCCACGCCACCTTCCCTGGCGCGGTGGTCGGCGTCGTGGTGGGGCAGTGGCTCGGCGGGGATATTAGTACGTGGTTGTTTATCGGCGCGGGTTTATTGTGTGTGCCGTTGGCGTGGTTGATGCGGCTGTTAAGCGGATTGCCGGGGATTTCCGCGACGGCGGCGGCAGGTATCGTCTTAACCTTGGGTTTCGCCCTGGGTGTGTTTTTGCTGCGGTGGTTTCAGCCGTTGCCGGTGAAAGTGGAGGGGTTTTTAACCGGTTCGCTTTTGGCGGTTTCCGTATCCGATGTGGTTGCTTCAATCGTGGTGTTGCTGGCCGCCGTGGTGGTGCTTGCGGTGTGGGGCCGGAAATTGGTGGTGTATTATTTCGACCCGGTGGCGTATCGGGTTGCTGGCTTGTCGACGACCCTGGCGGAGGCCGCCACCTTGGGTTTGTTGTGTGCTGCGATGGTGGTGGCGATCCCGGCGGTGGGTAGTATTTTATCGATCGCCTTGCTGGTGGCCCCGGCTGCCGGTGTGATGGGGTTCGTGCGCCGAATGCGCAGTTTGGTTCTACTGGCTGCGGTTGCGGGGGTAGGGATCGGGTTAACTGGTCTTTATATTGCGGTGCATTTTAGTCTTTCCGCAGGTGGCACCATCGCCGTTGTGGCGGGTGTGTTTTATGTTGCCTGTCGTTTTATAGGATGGGGGACGTGCATGTCATGGAATTTCCGGAAAAGACGCAAGACTACCTCAAGTGCATTTGGGACATCGTAGAACGAACGGGTGAACCCGCCGCCTTGGGCACCATCGCTACTGCCTTGGGGCAAAAAACCCCCACCGCCAGTGAGGCGGTCAAGCGGTTGGCGGCCCGCGGATTGGTGCACCACGAAAAATACGCCGGGGTGATCTTGACGGAAAAGGGTAATGCGATTGCATTGGCCATGGTGCGGCGGCATCGCCTGGTGGAAATGTTCTTAGTGCAGGTATTGGAATATTCCTGGGACGAGGTTCACGAGGAGGCCGACCGGCTGGAACACGCGGTTTCGGATACGTTTTTAGACCGGGTCGACCGAATGCTGGGCCACCCCACCCGTGATCCGCACGGCGATCCGATCCCTGATGCGCATGGGAATATTGAAACCCTGTCGCGCCAAGCGCTCAGTACGGTTCTGCCGGGCCAGCCGGTGGTGGTGGAGCAGATCCACGATGGGGACCCGGATTTTTTGAGGTATTTGGCGCAGCATAATATCGCGCCCGGCACCGAATTACTGGTCCGCAGTGCCCCGGTCGCCGGGGTGTTAGAAGTGTGGGTGGGCCAGTCGCCGGTGGCGCTATCGGTGCAGGCGGCGGGCGATATTAGGGTCGTCGGCGCCTCGTAGTGGGGATGCACATGGCTAGGATTCCCACGACGCAGGCAAGTCCCAGCAACAGCGCATCGCCCGCATAGTGGGGGGAGGGCCACGGGGCGCGGCCAAGCCACATGGCGGCCATACCGAACGCGGCGGCGATGAGTATTCCGCGATTAAATAACGTGTAGCGCAATACCGCCCACACCAGCGGGACGGCGATAAGCGCGGGCCAGCCGACCGCAACGATGGTGGCGGCAATGAGCGCGATGGTGGTGGGGATTTCGTCCCTATCGGTTGCCGCCATCTCACCGCTTGCTTGTCGACGCCACCCGATCAAAGCCCCCACCACAACCGTGATGATGGCGATTACCCCGCCGATGCCAAGACCCAGCCGGTACGGGCGATCCGCAGGGAACGACAATTCGAACGTGCCGCTTTCACCTGCCGGGATGATGAATGCTTGGATTCCGGCATTGATTATGGTCGGCTCCACAACGACACCATCGAGGGTGCCTTTCAGCCCAGGATTAAAGGCCCGGTTGGTCACCAGAATCCGCTCAGTATCCGACTTCGGAACCTGCCGCTGCGATAACCACTGCGGCGGTGCGCCGTCAAGACTCCGCTGCGGATCAATCAGCGACACCACCCGGGCGGTGGTTTTTATCCTGTGTTCTCCCGCAGCAAGCGTGACCACATCGCCGCAGCGGTAGGTGTCGCCGTCAATTTCCACGCTGTGATTACATGCAGACAGTGCAACCACAAAGTCCCGCTGGCTATGCAGCGTAACCGCCCGTTCTAGCACCTGGGTATTGGAAAACACCCGATTGAACACGAAACTGTGGGCATCAGGGGAGGTATCCGGCACCGTGACGGTGCGAGTAATGGGCGAATCCGTCAACGCAATTTCCGCCACCCCCACCGGGACAGCGGCGGCACCAAGGGTCAGCCGCACCGCGTCGGTGGCGCCGCCCGGGACCGGAATCTGGGTGGATGTACCTGGGGTAACCATGACCGTGCTGTGGGAATCCCCGGAGGTGACGGTCACCTCCATCCGCACCGCTTTGGTCGACGTCAACGTCACTTCAATAACGGGTTTTGCGCTGTGGGTGCGTAGTTCAATCCACTCGCCTTTCTGCATCCCAGGGCGGGGATACCAGGCGGTGGAGAGATCCCCGTCGACGGCGGCGGTCTGCGACCGCGCCGGGTTCGGTCCGGTGAAACTTGACGGGTCGGCGGCAGAAGACGACACCGCCACCGTGCCGCCTTCCTCAACGACCGTGGTCAGCGGACCGATACTCGGATAGTCGATCACACGATTGAACACGTCGGTGTTCTCCGCCCGCGAGCTCAGCGGGGCGGAAACCGCCTCGTGGCCACCAAAGTTCCGGGCGAGCAGCAGCGGCGAATCGGTGACAATGTCTGCATCACCGGCCACCAAGCGAAACGCGCCGGGCCCTAACAACGCCAGGGATTCCCCGCCACCGGCCACGCTGGGGATCTCTGAGCTTTCCACGGTGTACATATCGTGCTGGCCATTGAAGATGACCACTTCCACTTCGCCGAATTGTTTGGATATAGCATTCGGGAAATTCCGTTCGGCGGAAAACAGCCGGTGTTTGTGGGCCAGGTCGTGCCGGATAATCACCGCCCCGATGCCGTGCCTACTCAAATTCTCTTCGGTGGGGTACATCGACATGCCGTCTAAGCCCCGGATGGTTTCGGGGTTGACCAGCGGGATCGCATCCCGGACTGCCCAGGGGACCTCAAGAAGCGCCTGGGCGGGTTCGTCCCGTGTCCAGCCCCAATCTTGGCGGGCGAAGGAACTCGCGGGCAGGATCAACGTGCGGGTCCCGGCGGCGTGAGTATTGAGATACTTCGCCGCTTCAGCCCAATACCCCGGTACCGAGTCATAGGCCCCGAGGGGAAGCAACCGCAACGACCACGCCGGTGCCGTGGCAGCCGCCGCAATCAACCCCACGGCAACCGCTGCCGCCACTCTGCGCGGTTGAGGCAGGGCGAGTCGACTGATTACCTGCGCGAGGCCGATCGTAAGCGGTAGCCGCACCAACACATCGAATTTATGAACATTACGAAACGCCACCCCAGCCCCGTCCAAAAACCCGGTGACCAGCGTCGAACCGCACAGAACGACGATGCCGAGCGCAAGCATGACCCACCAGAAACCGCGTCCGACAAACTTTCTACTGAGGCCATATACCCCAATACCAGCCATTATCATGGTGGCGATCACCAGGTACGGGTTGGTGGCCAGAAGGTGCCCAGCTTGGCGTTCTGCCTCCACAAACGGCGACCAGCTGGTGGTGCCGCGTAGCACCTCGGCGATATTGAGCCAATTGGTCACCACCGTGGCGTTTTCAATGTAATCGGTAAATGGGCTGGCATACGCCCCCAACACCAGAAGCGGGACGATCCACCACACACTGACCAAGCCGCAGCCGCACAGCCAACATAAACTCAGGCCAAGCTGGCGGCGTCGACAAGCAGGGCGGGCGTAGAACACCACCTGCCACAGCAATGCCAAGCCAGCGGGCACACATGCGGCGATGGTGGCGGTGGCATTCACCGCGCCCATCAGCGCCACCGCCACGACCGACCGGCACACCGCTTGGCTTGTGAGCGGGGAGCGAAGAAGCGGAAGCAGTACCCACGGGGCGACCATCATCGGCCAGGTTTCGGACGAAATCGTGGTGAGCGTCGTCAACGTCCGTGGCGATAGGCAATACATACCCGCCGCCACCGGAACCGCAACCCCGGTGAGCCCGCAGGCACGCAGCACCGCCACCATTCCGGAATATCCGACCGACAGCACCAGCCACCACCACAGCCGTTGTGTGATCCAGTCGGGGGCGGATTGCAGAACCCAGAAGAAGGTGCCGTGGGGAAATAAATAGCCATAGGCTTGGTTTTGTAGCTGCCCAAACGGAAACACATCCGTCCATGCGTGGCTGGCTTGGGCCAAAAACCCGCCCGGGTTGGCCACTAAATCATGTTTCGTATCCGCGGCGATTTTGCCGAAGGGTTGGGCGACACTAAGGCAGCCCAATAACAACCAGCCAATGACATGTATCGCCATAGCCGCTAGTTTCTAGAACCGTACTCCGGATCCCCCAGCACGGCCGCATCGACGTCTTTCGCCCCGGAATCCGGCAGCGAATTGGCGGAGCTAAAAACCGACACTCCCACAACCGCCACGACACCTAACGCGATACCAACAACACCACTGGCAATAGCAGGTCCCAGCGTGCGGCGATTAAGCGTATCGGATTCATAGGCCATACCAGCAAAGATAGCAGGGATCGGCGCGGATGTGAATGCCATGCGGCCAAATTGCCATAGGGTGGAACCTATGACTCACGCGAAAGGACTCAGCCGCACCACCCGCTACGTGCCAATAATTTTCACCGTTGGCCTAGCAACAACGGTTGGTGGTTGCACCAACGCACCAGAATCAGCCCCGAAACCTACAGCAACAAGCAGCCAGGCGGCAGCCACAACGTCGAGCGAGGCACCGGCAACGCCGACAACTGAGGCGCCACCCGCCGACGCCGAGCTACGCGCCGCTGTTGCACAATTAATGATGGTGGGGGTACGCGACTTCGACGACGCCAAGCGGGCGCTGGACTTAGGGGCAGGTGGCATTTTCATCGCCTCCGACACCGACCCCAACCTGCTCACCGAGCCCGGACGCGATATCCACGCATTGCGCGACCAGGTCGGTCGCCCGTTTTCCGTCAGCATTGATTTTGAAGGGGGCCGGGTGCTGCGGCATGCAGGCATCCTGGGCACCTTCCCGGCACCGCGGGTGATGGCGGACACCAAAACCGAAGAAGAGGTTCGCGCCCTCGCCCAAGAGATGGCGACCTCGCTGGCGCAGCACGGTATCACCGTCAACTTCGCCCCGGTGCTTGACATCGACGCCGCAGGGCTTGACGTCGTCGGCGACCGGGCGTTTTCCACCGAACCGGAACGGGCAGCCCGCTACGCGGCGGCCTTTGCCCAAGGCATGGTGGATGGCGGTGTCACCCCGGTATTCAAGCATTTCCCCGGGCACGGGCGCGCAAGTGGCGATTCCCACCACAACACGGTGACCACACCGCCGTTGGAGGAATTAAAAACCTTTGATCTCGCTCCCTACGCCCACGCATTGCCCGCCGTGCCGCAGGCGGCCGTCATGATGGGGCATATGACCGTGCCGGGGCTTGGCGACGCACCTACCTCGCTTAATCACGACGCCTACGAGCTGTTGCGCACCGGCGACTACCCAGGTGGGCAGTGGTTTAACGGCGTGATTGTCACCGATGATCTATCCGGCATGAAGGCGATCAGCGACACCTTGCCTGCCCATGAAGCTGCCGCTCATGCCATCGCCGCTGGTGCCGATCAGGCATTGTGGTTAACCACCGATGAGCTTGGCGCGGCTATCGATACAACCTTGGGATATGTCACAGATGGGCGGTTAAAAGCCGAGGATGTTGCAATAAAAGCGGGTCGTGTTGCGCAATTGCAACGCTAAACAGTTAGATTGCGGACGGGGTGCTCCACTACTCTGGTTAGAGTGAAACAGCTCGATACTTCGCAAACTAAGCGCACCAAGACCGCACGGTTTTTCAGTGGGCTTGCGCTCGGAATCCTCGTTCTCGGTGGCGGCGCATACGGCATTGATTATTTTCTCAGCCAAGGAAGCATCCCGCGCGGCAGCACCATCAGCGGGGTGAAAATCGGCGGCTTGGAACGCACCGCAGCCTTGAAAAAACTCCAAACTGAGCTTGCCGACGACGTAACCAAGCAGGTCACCCTGACCGCAGGCGAACGCACCGCCACGTTCGGGGCCGAAGAAGCGGGCTTAAGCATCAACTGGGAAGCCGCCCTCGACGGTTCCGGCGAACAGCCGCTCAACCCATTCACCCGGCTGGCAAGTTTCTTCCGCGACAGAGAAGTTCCCATCGCCACCGACGTTGACCAGGCGAAATTAGACGCAGTGCTGGACCGGATAACCCCGGAGCTCAACCCAGCTCCGGTTAACGCAGGCATTGTGCTTGTCGACGGCAACCCAGTGGTCGAACCTCAACCTACCAACGGGCAAAAGGTGGAACGCGCCGACCTTTCGGCCGCCATCATTGAGGAATGGCTCGACCCCAAAGGGCCCCAGGTCGACGCTGAAATATTCTCGCCAGAATACGGCGAAAAACAAGTAAAACCGATACTTGAGGGCGCTGCGAAACAAGCGGTTGCAGGTCCTGTCATTCTGCATGGGCGTAACGATATTGCGGGCGAAATCCCCACCGCCCGGATGGGGGAAGTGGTGACCTTTATCCCCGAAAACGGCGAGTTCCGGGTAGACGTCAACCACGACAATGCGCGCAATATTCTCTTGGAACGACTCCATGAGACGGAGCGACCCAAACGAAACGCGGACATCACCTTCTCCGGTTCCTCCCGCACCGTCACCCCACATGTCGACGGGGTGCGGATCGACTGGGAAAAAACCTTTGAAAACATCAACGACCGCATCATCGGCGATCAGCCCCGCGACTTTGAGGCGATCTATATTGACGAGCCCGCAACCTTCACCACCGAAATGGCTGAAGTTGCCACCTTCGACCAGGTGGTTGGCGAATTCACCACGGGTGGTTATTCCGAAGCATCCGGCGTGAACATCGCGCGGGTGGCCCAAATGGTCAATGGTGCCATCGTTGCCCCTGGCGATACCTTTAGCCTCAATGGCTTTACAGGTCCGCGTGGTGCGGCCCAAGGATTCGTCGAGTCTGGGATTATCCTTAACGGCCGTGCGGACAAGGCCGTCGGTGGCGGTATTTCACAGTTTGCAACCACCTTATATAACGCCGCCTATTTCGCCGGTATGGAGGACGTGGCACACACACCGCATAGCTATTACATTTCCCGCTACCCAGCAGGCCGTGAGGCGACCGTCTTTGAAGGGCAAATCGACCTGATCTTTAAAAACACCTCGCCGCACCCAGTGCGGATCGTTACCTCTGCCGGGGGCGGCAATGTGACGGTCAAGCTCATGGGTGTGAAAACGGTGCAGGTGGAATCCATCAGCGGTGGCAGGTGGGCAACCACTCAGCCGCACACCGTCAGCGTGCCGGGCCCTAACTGCAGCCCCTCTGGTGGTGCGCCTGGGTTTACAACCTCCGATACCCGAGTGGTGCGGGATTTGAGTGGAAATGAGATTTCGCGAAAAACCACGACCACTGTGTACGATCCTTCCCCCATCGTTAAATGTAGCTAACTGGCTATTTAAAATGTAGTTGTTTTGCTATTAACTGGCTTTAATTGCGTTGGTGATTAAAGCCAGTTTCTTTTACCCCTAAATTCGGCTAATTGGAATTAATGCGACCTTGGGTTTCTATTTAAAAAGCTAAAAAAGCATCTATGCGACTTTCAGGTTTTCCTGATTTAGGTAACTTTTTCTATTGAAAATTGCTCACCCTAATCACAGGAGATAAAAACCTCATGGCGAAAAAGTTTCGTACAGGTTTCAGTGCGATCACCCTGGCTGCCGTCGCACTTGGAAGTTTTCATGTGCCAGCTGCCCACGCAAAAGAAGCGGTCGCTAACCTAAGAGTTTCTAAGTGTGTGCAGGACGTTGATGCTACTGGCGGGCAAACGGAGCTGCAGGGGTCATTCGTATTGCCGGTCACCGTAACTGCTCCTGAGGCTGTTGAAGTGGGTAAGCCGGTGTCCATCACCGCGGCATTGCCTTCCACAGGTGTGGAAAAATCTGCTTTCCAGGCAAACAAAGCGCTCGGTTTAGATCCAAAAACGGGCCTTCCTTATTTTAACCTTAAAAACCTTAATTTAAACTCAAATTCCCAAGGGTTTTTATCGGAATTAAAAGCGCCACAGGACGTTAATTTGGGCGCAGCAAAGCAGCGCGGCCCACAAAGCAAATTCACCGTTTCCTTCGGCGGCGCATGGAACCTTCAGGTAGTTCCACAAACCGTCGGCGAACTGCCAATCGCCTTCGATTCGCTCACCGCGGACCTGTATGCCCAAAAAGCTGAAACCAAGGCCAACCCAGTCCGGGTCTCCCGGATCACCTGTACCTTCGACGCAAACGAAAACGTTCTGACCACCCTCACCGTCAAAGACGGCGCGGAGCTTACTCAAGCCAAAGCTGATGTAGCGCGGCTGACCCAGGAATTGGCCGATTCTAAAACCAACATCGATCAGGCGCAGCAAGCACTGGCGGCGAAGGAAACAGAGCTCACTCGGGCACTTGAGGACGCAAAAACCAAAGAATCCACCATCAACCAACTTTCTTCCGAAAAGCAAGAGCTTCAAAAGCAGCTGGAAATGCAGGCTGGCACGCTTGCGAATACTGAAGAAAACCTCACAAACGTCCAACGGCTTCTTGATGTGACGGTTAAGGATCTGAAGGAAAAGGAAAAAGAGTTACAGACGGCCCAGGAACAGAACGACACGCTGACCCACGAACGCGATTCCCTAAACCAGCAGCTGGAGCGGCTCACTAACGAAAAGCAGGAACTTGAGCGCCAAAAGACCGAGGCTTTGGAAAAACAAGCGGAGCTTCAAAAGCAGCTGGAAGACCTGGACACCGCCAACGATGGACTGGCCAATCAGGTCAATACGTTGAACGATCAGCTCCAGCAATTGACGCAGGCTCATAAGACACTTGGCGACGAAAAACAAAAGCTCCAAGAAGCCATCCAAAACCTTAACCGTGAGCTTGACAATCTCAAGAGCCAAAACCAAAACGGGCAGAACGACCTCCAAATGCGACTTGACACGGCAGAACGCCTTCGAAAGGGCGCTGAAGAGGCCAAGGCTTCCGCTGTAGCTGAACTCAAATCCGCAAAAGCAACATTGGCTGAGACGAATGTCAAACTCATTGCCGCCGAAAAGGCGCAAAAGGACGCTGAAGGCAAAGTAACCGATCTGGAGTCCAAGCTGCAGGCGGCTGAGATGGAAGCGAACAAGGCGAAAGCAGAGGCTCAAACCGCCCACAAAGCTGCTGAAGATGCCAAGCAAAAGGCAACTGAGGCGCAGCAGAAATTGGAACAGAAAACCGCTGAAGCTGCATTGGAGGCCAAGCGTGCGCAGGATGCACTAACTGCAGCACAGAATGCGCAAGCCCAGGCCGAACAGGAAAAAGCAAACGCCATCGCGGAGAAGGATGAAGCCGAGAAAGCTAAGAAGCTAGCCGAAGCCGATAAGCAGAAAGCCGACGAAGCCAAGAAGAAGGCCGAAGCCGACAAGCAGAAAGCCGAGCAGGAGAAGGCTGAAGCCGAGCGTAAGGCGAAGGAACTGGAAGAAAAGAATAAGCAAGAGAGCGCTAAGCACCAGAAGCAGTTCTATGGTTTGGTAGCTGGTTTAGGTGTCTCCCTCCTTGCATTGGTTGGTACCGTGGCAGCCTTCCTGGCACCTTATCTTCCGAACATCGCATTCGTTGTAGAGCGGCTATCCAACAAGGCAATTAAGCGTCTCGGCTAATTGCTCTTGCTAACGCCAGTGGTGTTGCGTCTTCAAGCGCAAGCCGCTGGCGTTTTTGTATCACTTCAATGCGTCTCATGCATACACAGTCAAGCAAGGCTATAGAAACTTTTGCGGTCGGGGATTCCTCCCTGTTGGCGTTAAAACCCCAGGAGTGTTCCACCCGGCATAGGCTAATCTCCGACTTCACATCCACCCGCCGGTGCGGCGCGATAGCAGGCGGGTGGGGTGAGTGCGGGTGCGGTGGTGTGGGCGTCGTACAACACCCCGCGCGCCAGCGGCACCCTTTTGCGGTCGGGGATTCCTCCCTGTTGGTGCTAAAACCCCAGGAGTGTTCCACCCGGCATAGGCTAATCTCCGACTTCACAACGGTGTGCCAAGAACGGTGGGGTGGGGGTGCAAAGCGAAACCGCCTACCTCCTTAAGTGTCAGGGAGGTAGGCGGTAGGGTTCGGAGCCTGCAAGCCGCTAGGCGGCGAGGAACTCCGGGATCACGGTGTCGTGGGGCGTGGGCTCAATGTTGAACTTAATGAGCAGTTCCCGCACGTGAGCCTCCACCGCGTCGCACATTGCGTGAATACGTGCTTTGTCGTCGGTGTGCTTGGTAATGTCCCATGTTTGGGCGGCATCGCCAATATTGGTGTCCTCACCGAAGATGATGATTTCATCCACGCTGTTGACGGAGTGGGGGTTGAAGGTCTTTGGCTTGAGGTCTTCGGTGGGGACGCCGCGTTCCTTCAGAACCTCAATGACTGCCGGATCCACCTGGTATGCCGGGGTGGTGCCTACGGAGCGAACGAATACCTGCTCGCCGCCCAGGAAACGGGCGTAGGCGGACGCGATCTGGGTGCGTGCCGCGTTGTCTTCAGAGACGAAGAGGATGCTGCAGGTCGGGGCGCCCTCAGCTGGTTTGGCGGAGCGGTTTTCCCGTAGCGTTTGCTTCATGAAGGCGTGCAGCGATTGCGGAGTGTCAGTCTCGACGACTGCCTCGGCAGGCTCGCGCGTAGTCTTCTGCTCCTCGGGGGACAGAAGGAAGTTGCTGAATAACTGCCCCCACCGAGTCGAGAGCTTGGTGGTCTTTTTCATTGTGAGTGTCATGTCCAGCATGCTCCTTTCTTTGTAGGTGAGAGGGTGACAAAAATAGCCACACTAATTTCGATGTAGTTTCGTCTACATTACACGCTTAAACCTTTGGTGCAAACCAATGATTGTTTGTTTCCCGAGATTTTTGGGGTTGTATGGGGTTTGAACTGGCATTTTGTCGGAAAAAATTTTTTAAAAATACTGGCGTCGCGCGGCGAAGGCGTTAAAAAACTTGGCTTGCAACGAAGCTAACACAGACCACTTCGGTGTGATCCGTGATACCAATCGGCCGCGGTAGGGATTCTTGAAACTCGCGCGATTGCCAGAAGCTGCGGTGCGCGGCGGCCCAGTCCGCAACGGTGCGAAAACCCTCGCCCTCGGCTAGGGCGTGCGACAGTGGGACGTCGGCAAACCGCACGACGGAAACGTCGGTGACGGTGGTTATACAAACATGCTGGTTGTCGGAATCTACGACGATTTCTCTGTCGCCGACCTTAGGGAGTGGTTCATCCACGTATTCCGCAACCAGGCTGCTTGTCGACGTCTTTACGCCCGCGACAATCGCCGCGACCAGTTGATCGCGGAGTGGTCCGGGGAAGGCATACTCGCCGATGGGTAAGTTTGTCATGATGGGTAGTGTGAAAAACACCCCCTGACCAGGTGGTGCAGGGGGTGTTGGATTGGAGCCGATGACGGGAATCGAACCCGCGCCGTCTGCTTGGGAAGCAGAAATTCTACCATTGAACTACATCGGCAGTGGTTGTGCCTTGAGCGACGAAAAATATATTAGCACTGTCCAGCGTCGCGCGTGCAAATAGCCTGTATGTTGTCGTGCTTACTGGCTTTCGGCGTTACACTTGAGGGCGTGCTTTACTCAGACCAAGATATTCGTGCAGCGATCGAAGCTGGCGACTTAAGTATTGACCCATTCGATCCCGCGTTGATTCAACCGTCGAGTGTAGATGTGCGCATGGATCGGTTCTTCCGAGTATTTAACAACTCGAAATACACCCATATTGATCCGAAGCTGCAGCAAGATGACTTAACGAGCCTCGTCGAAGTGCCCGAAGATGAGCCGTTTGTTCTGCATCCAGGCGAATTTGTGTTGGGTTCCACGCTGGAGAAATTCACGTTGCCGCCCCATATGGCAGGCCGCCTGGAAGGCAAGTCTTCCTTGGGTCGCCTGGGGTTGTTGACTCACTCAACCGCAGGTTTTATCGACCCGGGCTTCTCTGGGTATATCACCCTGGAATTATCTAACGTGGCGAACTTGCCGATCACCTTATGGCCCGGGATGAAGGTGGGGCAACTGGCGCTGTTCCGTATGACGAGCCCAGCCCAAGTTCCGTATGGTTCGGGGGCGTTGGGGTCAAAGTATCAAGGTCAGCGGGGGCCAACCCCATCCCGGGCGTATTTGAACTTCCGCTAGCGAAACGGCAGGTCGGTGCGGTCTCTGTCGTAGGCGTGGCTCAAAGTTGTTACCAGGTATCCGGAGAACGGCTCAATGGCGTTCTCTGGGGTGAACCGGTTTCCGGCTACCGGCAGGGTGGCCAGGCCGAGCATTTCGCTAGTTTCGGTCCACACAGGGCCGCCAGCTTCGCCTGCGGGGGCGTCGTCAAGCGCAATCACAGGGTGATCGCCAAACTTTGTGTAGATGATGCTCCCGCATTCGGTGGTATTCGCACTGGTAAGTAGCACACAGGCGCGGGTCCCTTCTTCGGGGGCGCTGGTGCGGATCGTATCGCCAGAATGCCGGTTTGGTTGTGCTGTGAAGGTGACCGAATCGTTGAAGGAGATATAGGCGAGGTTATTGGCGTTGTTGTCCGCCGTTTGGCCGCCGAACGGCCTGTAGTTGGCGTTAGCTCCGGTGAAGGTCCCGATTTCGATGGCATTCTTTGTTCCCTTTGGGTTGAGGTACACCAGTGATCCGACGGGGAATTGGGCTGTACAGTGTGCTGGGTATACGCCGGTACGAGAGGCAGGATTGACGTAGCCGAGCGTGCAAATTCCAAATTTGTTGGTGCTGGCCGTGAATACTGTATCGCCCTGAGAGACGTTGACTGTTTCGCCGGGTTTCAGCGGGGTTACTTTGACGTTGCCCTGTGGCTTGAGGTTGGGCTCGTACTGTTGTGGCTGCGAGGAGCCGGTGAATCCGATGCTCAACCCCATAGATGCAAGGCTGAGCACGCTTATGATGAGTCCAAGCACGGTGGCGATTGCCGTGAGTGCTTGGGGATTAAATGGCAGATTTTTCATGATTTTCCCTTGGCATATGAGAAATGTTGAAATGTAAACAATATGCTACCATATCTTGGAAAAAACTAAGAAACCTTAATTTTGTCCTGTTGTTTCTGGTCGACCGGGCGACCGAAAAGGCATTGATGGTGCAGCGGGCTGGGACATCGACGGTTTTAATGGCTAAGATAAAAGCCGCACCAGAAACATGAGAAGGAGGTGCAACCATGGCGAAGAAAGCCGACCGCCGGATGTGGAAAATGAATCCAGAACGACTGGAAGCCCATCTGCAATTACGACGTCGGGCGAGACACATACCCGACAAGAAAAAACGCGCAAATAAAGAAGCCTGCCGCCGTGGAAAGTGGCAGGCTTCTGGCCTTTCTAACTCCTGTGCAACGCCCTGGACATGACAGGGATCCGACCGCTGCACCGTTGGGCGGGCTTGTGAATTGTTGAAGTCGGAGATTTGGATTGGGGGCAGTCGGTGCGCGATATTTTCCTGGGGTTCTGGCACCATCGCTACGGAATCTCCGACTTGATAACCGGCTAGCTGCCGGGGACGGCAAGCGGCTATAGAAGCTGATGGGGCTAGGGGTGCCAAAGTGTTAGCCGCAGAAGTCGGAGATTTTGCAACGTGGTGCTCGTTGTCCACGGAAAACAGGTAGGTAGCGTCATTGCTTTTGGCAAATCTCCGACTTCACAAAGCGCCCGGAACCCCGGGGGCCCAGCGCTGCTGGTGAATGTTTGGCAGGGTGGGGCGTCGACAAGCGGAAACGTTAAACAACAGCGGTGCGGCTGCCTTCGAGTCGCCGGGTGGAAACCCAAAAAACGCCTACCAGCGGGCAACTGGTAGGCGCGAGCAAACGGGCACTAACGCCGGGTAGAGTCGGGCACCGTGAACGCTGCGATCAGCGTCGTGATCGGCACCGCGAGGGTGAGTGCTAACGCGCCGATGCCCGAGCGCAGAATCTCGGTGGCGACAGTATCGCTGGTGAGAGTCTGCAACAGTGGACGGTCGGAAATTGTCAGCAGCAGCAACAACGGTAGGGAGGCGCCGGTATACGTGAGCACCAGGGTGTAGACCATGGACGAAATGTGGTCACGTCCGACCTTCATCGCGCCAACAAAGATGCGCATGGGGCCCGCGTCGGGGTCAAGCTCGGCGAGCTCGTTGACCGTGGAGGACTGGGAGATAGCGACGTCGTTGAGCACACCGAGCGCGCCAATGATGAAACCACACAACATCAACCCGCGAACGGACACGTCGGGGAGGTAAAGAATGATCGAAAGATTGTCCTCGTCGCCCAACCCGCGCAGGTGGTTATTGTCGATCGCGACGCTTGCGAGCCACGCCGCGATGCCCAGCGCGATCAGGGTGCCGCCCAACGCTGAGGCGGATTTCCAGTTAAATCCGTGGACGAGCACCACGACGGCTAGCAGGATCGTTGCGCCGCTGATGACGGCCGTGCTGATCGGTGGCGCGCCCAGAAGAAGCACAGGAAGTGTGAAAAACACGACGACGAGCATGGTGATGAGCAAGCCGATAAGCGCGCGGACGCCGCGTAGCAACGCGCAGGCAATAATGACCAGCGCGATGAGAATCCCCCAAGATAGCAGCGGCATCGTGCGTTCTAAATCACTGAAGGCGTAAAGCGGCGCCCCGTTTTCGCCTTCGGACTCCAAAAGCAGGATCTTGTCGCCTTGTTCCAGCTTGGGTTCGCCGGGCTGATTGGAATTGATAATCAGAGTCCGCATGCCAGCGCCAGCGCCTTCGCTGATTTCAATGATGTACCATTCGCACTCTTCCGGCGCTCCTAGAACCACCCGGGGGGCGGTATCGAAAAGCGTCCCAGTTTCCGCCGCTGAGCAGGCACCAGGCTGCACGAACAACACCGTGCCGTTTACCTGCTTGTGGCCCAAGTTAAAGCTGGTGTAAAATTCCGGCGCGATATTTGGCTTTTGGTCACCGGGCCACATTTTCACCAGGCCGACACCGGTGCCGACGATCCATAACGCAAGGAAACCTACAAGCAACCAGCGCCACAGCGTCATGGTTGTTTCTTTGCTTTTCGACGGCGGAGGGGCGGCGACTGCCCGCACAGTTGGCCTATTTGAATGTCTACCCATACCAGCCCCTACTGCTTGTAACTGGACAAGAAATTGCCCAGCCGGTCGATAGCTTCACCCAATTCGCTCGCCCACGGCAGGGTCACCACCCGGAAGTGGTCCGGCTTCGGCCAGTTGAAGCCGGTGCCGTGCACAAGGAGAATCTTTTCGGCACGAAGCAGATCCAGCATTAACTGCGAATCATCATGAATGTCGTAATACTCCAAATCCAACTTCGGAAACGCATATAACGCACCCATAGGTTTCACGCAGCTAACCCCCGGGATCTCATTGAGCTTCTCCCACGCAACATTGCGCTGCTTGGTTAACCTGCCGCTTTCAGAGGTAAAATCGTATATGGACTGCCGCCCACCTAGCGCCACCTGAATAGCATGCTGAGCTGGAACATTAGGGCACAGCCGGGTGCCGGCCAACAAATCCAAGCCCTCAATAAAGCCTTTGGCATGCGCCTTCGGTCCAGTGACCACCATCCAGCCAGCCCGATAACCAGCCACCCGATACGCCTTGGATAGGCCATTGTAGGTAATGCACAACAGGTCAGGGCACAGGGTGGCAATAGAGGTGTGCTCGGCGTCGTCGTAAAGTATGCGGTCGTAAATTTCGTCCGCCAGGATCAATAGATCATGCTCCCGGGCAATCTCAACGATTTGCTTGAGCACGCTGACCGGGTACACCGCGCCCGTCGGATTATTGGGATTAATGACAACGATTGCTTTCGTGCGCTCCGTAACCTTCGACCGGATATCCTCAATCGACGGATTCCAATTATCCTCCTCATCGCACAAATAGTGCACTGGCTTGCCGCCCGCCAAAGACGTAGCGGCGGTCCACAGGGGATAATCTGGGGCGGGGATGAGGACCTCGTCGCCGTCGTTAAGCAACGCCTGGGTGGTCATCGTAATTAATTCGGAAACCCCATTACCCAAATACACATCATCGACATCAAAATAAGGAAAATCTGGGATTACCTCATACCGAGTCACGATAGCGCGCCGGGCCGGGATAATGCCCTTCGAGGTGGAATAACCCTGCGACGTCGGCAACGACGCAATCATATCGCGCATGATCACATCGGGCGCCTCAAAGCCAAAAATAGCCGGATTACCAGTGTTAAGCTTTAAAATCCGGTGCCCGTCCAGCTCCAGCCGCTCCGCTTCTTCCGCGACCGGGCCACGGATTTCATACAGAACATTCTTCATCTTCTCCGACTGGTCGAATACCCGCCGGGAGCGTTTAGGGGCAGCTTTCTTATTCACCCGCTAAATTTTGCCACGTTTTAACCAATCACGCACGCAAGTTGTCCTTATTTACGGTTACGCCATTTCTTAATAGCTTGATTAGCCAAGTCCATCGCATTATTTGTTAACTCAGCCTGCCGCTGCTGTCGAATTGCTTTCTGCTCCGCCCGCATCTGTGCGTTAGCAATCTCAAGTTCCATAAGTCTTTTCGATTGACTCAGCTTCAACTCCCGCAGCCGCGCCCGCTCCAACCGCGCCGAACTCGGCGTGTACCACTCCTTCGGCCCCAGCTTCAGGACATACAAAATGATGAACGTCACCGGCACGATGGTGAAAAGAAAGATCGGCGCCGCGGGCATCACAATCGCCTCCAACGTGAAACCAAGCACTGCCGCCAACCCCAAAATCCCCAACCGAACGTTGCGGCCCCGGTTGCGCAGCTCGTCAATCTCGCGCACGGAATAGCTTGCTTCCACCGCAGTGCCGCCGACGGGGCTTATCGACGTCGGAAGATCATCAAACACCGGGTACAAATCCGACTTCATTACGGACTGCGCAATTAGGGTCAGCCGCTCGTCGTATTCCTCCATGGTCAGCCGCCCTGCCGCGAAATGCGCCCCCAGGTCTTCCATGGCCTGCTGGCGCTCCGTGTCACTAATACGATAATCGGGGTTAAACGGGTGACTCATACCCATAACAATAGCCCATCCAGTATCAGCTGTCCCTGAAGGGTTTGCCCTGATTTATACGGGCATTTTTCTTACCCGATAACCATGCATCCACACTGGCTTTAAACGATCGCCCGCCATACGTTATGACCTCGGACCGATAGGCAACAGCCACCACCCGCTGCAAATGGTCTTTAAACAATTCGACGATCCCATCATGAGACACCGCAAACGGCACAAGACCAACCAGCCCAAACTTTTGCTCATAATCTTGGATGGTCTCCGGCGAAAACAATTCATTAAGGCGCGCAGAATCGAGAAACTCCACATCAAACGCTGCCTGGCCGGACGTGGTTTCTGCAACCGTGATCCGCCAACCAGCACAGACCAACAACACGTCCTTTAACTCCTGCGACAGCTTAAACCCCCAGGACAGATATTCCGCCACCGTCGGGCTTTTAGCCGCATCCACTAGGTAATCGCCCACGTAACCTGCCTGCTCAAGGTATGAACGCAACATAGGGCTGAGCTTGACGCGGTACATGATCCTACTTTCTCGAATGACTGTGGTTAGTCAGATTCTTCCGGGCTTCGGCCAGGCGGCATTGGGGTTGGCGGAGTCGCTGCTGGAGGACCCGCGACGGGTGGTGCAGCGGCAGGGGGAGTAGCCGCTGGTGGTGCCGCAGTAGGAGGAGTTGCTACAGGTGGGCCAGCGACGGGTGGTGCAGCGGCAGGGGGAGTAGCCGCAGGCGGCGTTGGGGTAGGAGGCGCGGTAACGGGAGGTGCGCCTGCGGGCGGCGCAGGAGTTGGCGGCGTAGCCGCAGGAGGTATTGCCGCAGGTGGCACTGCGGTAGGTGGGGTCGCTGCTGGTGGTTTCGCAACGCCGGGCGTGGCACCGCCAGGTGGCGCCACAGGTGCCGGGATTGTTGGTGGTTTGGGTGTGCTTACGTCGCTAGCTGCAGGTTTGGGTGCAGCATTTGTGTGCGTGCTGCCTGCCGGTTGCGGGGGAGTGGGTTTCTTCGGCGGCCTGGTGATGCTGATGGGTTTTTTGGGCTGTGGGGTGGGCAGGGCACCGTCGATAAGTATGGCGTCGCGAAGCATTTGGGCGACGTCTTTGACCTGGGGGGCGGTGTCGGAGACGGTTTTCAGCCCGGTGGTGAGCATGGTGTTGCAGAATGGGCAGCCGACCGCGACTTCGGCGGCACCGGTGGCGGTGGCTTCGGCGGCGCGGTTTTCGTTGATTCGGGTGCCGAGTTTTTCTTCCATGAACATCCGTGCCCCGCCCGCGCCGCAGCAGAATCCTTCGTTTTTATTGCGCGGCATTTCGGTGAGGTTGGCGCCGGTTGCCTCGATGAGTTCACGTGGTGGGTCGAAGATTTTATTGTGTCGGCCCAAAAAACATGGGTCGTGATAGGTGATCGGTTTGCGGTTCTCGGGGCTGCGCGGGATGGGTGTGAGGAGTTTTTCCTGAACCAGCCGGTTGAGAAGCTGGGTGTGGTGGAACACGTCGTAGTGTCCGTCGAAATCGGGGTATTCGTTGCGCAGCGTGTTGAGGCAGTGCGGGCAGGTGGTGATGATTTTGCGCTGGCCTTTGGGGTAGCCGTCGAAGGCGCCGTTAAGCGTGGCGATGTTTTCCAGCGCGAGTTGTTGGAATAGGAATTCGTTGCCGGCGCGGCGGGCCGGGTCGCCAGTGCAGGTTTCGTTGTGGGCGAGGACGGCGAAGTTGACGCCAGCGGTGTGGAGCAGTTCGACGACGGCTCGGGTGGTGCGCTTGGCGGCGTCGTCGAAAGCGCCAGCACAGCCCACCCAGAACAGGTACTCGAAATCGGTGACATCGGTGCCGAGGATGGGGACATCGATGCCGTCGCGCCGGGCTTCGTCGACCCAGCTGCGGCGTTCGATCTTATTGCGTCCCCACGGGTTGCCCTTGACCTCAAGGTTTTTAAACAGGCTGGTCAGCTCGGATGGGAATTCGGATTCCGCGAGCACTTGATAGCGTCGTAGGTTTGCTACATGGTCGATGTGTTCGATGTCCACAGGGCATTGCTCGACGCAGGCACCGCAGTTTGTGCAGCTCCACAGGACGTCGGGGGAGATCGTGAGCCCTTCGCCGACGAGTTTGAGTACGTCGACGTCGGCTAAATACGCTGGCTTTTCGACGGCCGCATCGCGCAGGTCTTGCACAAGAAGCTTCGGCGATAGCGGTTTGTCAGTGTGCCACGCGGGGCATTGTTCCTGGCAGCGGCCGCATTCCGTGCAACTTGCGACGTCGAGAAGCATCTTCCAGGGGGCGTCGGCAAGCGTTCCGACGCCCAATTGGGGTTCTTCCTCGGATTCTTCCAGGCTTTCCAAGGTCACGACCTCGCCATGCGAAACCAGCGGCGGCAGTTTGCCCAGAGCTTTTCCGCCGTCGGGCTCGCGGCGGAAGAAGATATTGAAAAACGCCAAGAACCGGTGCCAGGCGACACCCCAGTTCAGATTACGGGCGACAACAACCAACCACACCATGCCGATGAGCAGCTTGATCAGCGCAAACACGCTAATCAACTCCGGCGATGCCGGGAGGAGCTTAGCAATATGAATACTGAGGAAATCCACCCACGGCGATCCATCGCCAAAGGTTGCGATCTTGCCCGCTTTCACCGCGAGCATTCCAAGACCCTCTAATAAGATAACCGACTCTACAAAGAGCGCCGCCCGCACGTTGGAACCGTAAAACCGCGACAACTTGCGACGGTAGTGCGTCGAAAAGCGGACGGCGAAAAGGAAACAAATACCGACGATCGTACCGACCGCCAGGACTTCCTCAACGAAATGGTAGCCGCGCAGCCGGGAAAGCACCGGCCAGCCGCCCGCCGGATTGAACGTTTGAATATATGCCTCGAACCACACGATGGCGCCGAGCGCGAAGCCCATCATGACAAACCAGTGGGCCACCGCCACGGCGGGCTTGCGCATCAACTCGGTGTGGAACAGGACTTCCGTCACCATCGTTTTTAGCCGCGTAAACGGGCGATTCGTGCGATTCGGCGACGGTTGACCTGCGGAAATCAGGCGAAAGATCCGGTACACCGCCCGCGCAAAAAACAACCACGCAGGGATCGATAACGCGATACCTAGGATCCCAAGGATCGTGGATACGCTGGCGGTAAACGGCATGAGTAAACCTTTTCAACTGATAAAAGAATATGTCCGAGTCATACTCTAATACGGCCAGCGGCCAAACCACTTACCCCGGATTAACTGCTTGATTAACTACACGCAAACCGGCACACCGCGTGCCACCCGCACCACTTCCTGCCACTGTGCCAAAGTCCGATCGGTCGGTAGCGACAATGCATCGCGCCACTCGGTAAACGCCACCCCGTGAGTGCCAAGCGCGTGCGTAATGTCGCTAAGGGCGTGCTTGGCCTTGGACTTTGCGATACCAACCGCAGCCGCTACCGCACCATGAGCCTGCGCCTCCGAAGCGAAATCGGCGACAATTACCGCGTCGTAGAACGGCTTGAGACTTTCAAGCGACAGGTCGCCATCGGCACCTATGGTCACATTGCCAATGACACGCACCGAGCTTTGGGTTGTTTGCTCGGTGTTTGCCTGATTGGTGTTTGCGTGCACTGCGTTAGGGGTTAACCCCACCGGGGCGGGTGCCTGGTCGAAGATGTCCACCGCGATTGGCATGGCACAACGCATCAGCAAGTCAGCGGCATAAAGGCCAGCAGCATTGGCGCTAACGACTGCGATGCGAAGTTGAGACATCGATCCAACCCTTTCGGTAGTAATGAGTTTTGGTTGATATGCTCAAAACTATAGACCGCTTAGTCTGATAAGTAAATGGCTTCGGCGTGCAATTTCCGTTAATTTTCGCCTTGTACTGTGTGTTTATTGTGAATTTAATTATAGACAGATTTGTCTATTTTCTGTTGTTTTAAGCGGCTAGTTGCTTCTTTCTCCTCCGATTTTCCAGGAGGTTCTGAACCGTCGGTACCAGGTCATGCCAAACCTCCCGGGGGCTAAAGCGCAGAATTGTGTAGCCCCGGCGCAGCAATAAACGCTCCCGCTCTCGCTCCGCCATGATGGTGACGGTGGGGTTCTGCTGGTATTTTGCGGCGCCATCGATCTCGATGATTAGCCAGCCATCTATCAGTAGATCAGGGATATAAATCTGGCCCGGCTCCGGCAAAATTGCTTGCGGAATAATCGAGGAAACACCTGGTAGATGAGCTTTTTCAAGGGAAAATCGTGCAACCGTCTCGTATATACTTTGTATTCCTTCCCTGGCGGATTTCATGAGCGCGATTGCTCGAGACCGGCCGTCAATATTGCGCATGGACAACAAATTGCGCAATATCTTCGCCTTCGACAGGCTGAACTTATACATCGCTGCCTCAATGAACGCCAATGCATTGAGCTCGCCGAAATGCCGCAAAAGGTCAATGAAAGTGTGCTCAATGGTTGTCACGCGCATGCCATTGACTGTGGTGATATGCTCGGCGGGCAACGTTCCGTAACGGTACAAAGTCCCAGGCTGCCATCGACTTTTCGCCTTTGGAGAGGTGCTGCCCGGAAGGCACAACTCCACCATGTTGAAATTCCTGCTCGGCATTAGATATGGAATTCCCCACGCTGCCGCAGCCGCAACGCCGCATAACACCGCCCGTTTTGTCGAATGCGCCACCGCCAGCACACGCGTTTCAAACTGCTGCCATCTCTTCAAATTCGCGAACGATCTCATTGGCATCGCCACGGTTGAGCTAAGCGTGACAACGCTGCATGACCGGCCCGCCAACTCCTTCGCTTGCATTAAATTACGAGAAAGTGAACGTAGGTAAATGAAATCTTTCTGCGCATCGGTGAACATGCAAAAAGTATCGCACCTGACGCCGACACGGCTGCCGAAACGGGTGTAGTGTATCGCGTCATTGCCTCCTCTACGTGGGAATAAAAGCTGCAGCGCGGGGGTGGCTGTGGTGCATTGGGGTGAAGGTTGTGGTCGCGATCGGGCTCGCGGTCGGAGATTTGGGGTTTCTGGGTGGGTGTCGCTGGGGTTTCTGGGTGTTGGGGAGGGAATCTCCGACTTGCGGGGGTGTGGGGGTTGTATCTGTCGTGTTGGGCGGGTGGTGTTGCTTGTCGACGCGGGGCGATGTGCGTTGTTGTCGGCGTGGTTTTCCTCTGTGTGGTTGCGGTCGGAGATTTGGGGTTTCTGGGTGGGTGTCGCTGGGGTTTCTGGGTGTTGGGGAGGGAATCTCCGACTTGCGGGGGTGCAATGTTTGGCGATGTGGGCGCGGGTCTTTGCCTGTATGGTTCTGGGCTTTTGGGGTGGGGTTAGTGGTCGGAGATTGTGTTTGTCGGCGATGGAAAAGCGTGGTGTTTTAGGGCATGCGAGGGGAATCTCCGACTTGCAGGATTGTGGGGGCATATCAGTCGTGTTGGGCGATGGGTGTTGCCTGTCGACGCGGGGCGATGCGCGTCGTTGGGCGGGGGTGCTGAAATTGGGGAAGTGTCGATGGGGGAGATTGTAGACAAAGTGGTCTGTTATGACTTTTGCTTGGGTTGATCTAAGTCGGCTAGACAATTTGATTCACTAAAAAATAGGCTATTTAACTGCGTGTAAATAAAAAACTACATAGTATGCTTGAAATAGACCACTTGGTGCGGTTAGCGTTCAGATAATTCGATTTTTAGGAGTGAACATGACCGCGCCAACCAAAACACCAACCAAAACGCCGAGCACGAATCGTCGAAAAGCAAAGCCCGAAGGGCAGTGGAAAATCGACGGCACCGCCCCGCTCAACGACGATGAGCGGATTAAGCAAGAAGAAGACGTGTTAGAAGCCCGGCGGCGGATCATTGAGGTGTATTCCAAGAAAGGGTTCGCGTCGATTTCGGCGGAAGACCTCGCGCCCCGGTTCAAGTGGCTAGGGCTTTACACCCAGCGGCGGCAGGATTTAGGCGGCGAGCACACCGGCCAGTTAAGCAACACGGAATTGCAGGACGAGTTTTTCATGCTGCGTGTCCGCTTCGACGGCGGCCGGTTGAGCCCGCAACAATTACGGGTCGTGGGGGAGATTTCGCGGGATTTTGCCCGGTCGACGGCGGATTTTACGGATCGTCAGAATATTCAGCTGCACTGGATTCGCATCGAAGATGTGCCTGCCATTTGGGAGAAGCTGGAGGCACATGGGTTATCGACGATGCTGGGGTGCGGCGACGTGCCCCGGGTGATTTTGGGGTCGCCAGTGGCGGGCATCGCGGCGGATGAGATTATTGATGCCAGCCCCGCGATCGACACGATTATCCGCGAGTATTTGCCGCGGGAGGAATTTCGGAATCTGCCGCGTAAGTTTAAGTCGGCGATTAGCGGCCATGCGCGCCAGGATGTCACCCACGAGATTCAGGATGTGTCGTTTATCGGCAGCGTGCACCCGGAGTTCGGCCCTGGTTTCGAATGCTTTGTGGGCGGCGGCTTGTCCACCAATCCGATGTTGGCCCAGAGCCTGGGTGCGTGGATTCCGCTGGCTGAGGTGCCTCGGGTGTGGGCCGGGGTGGCGCGGGTTTTCCGGGATTACGGTTTCCGGCGGTTGCGTAATCGGGCGCGCCTGAAGTTTTTGGTGGCGCAGTGGGGGATTGAGAAGTTTCGTCAGGTGCTGGAGGACGAGTATTTGGGCTATCCGCTTGTCGACGGCCCAGCCGCCGCAATCAACCCAGGTAGCAGGGATCATCTCGGTATCCATCCGCAGAAGGACGGCCGGTTTTATCTGGGAGTTAAGCCCACGGTTGGGCATGCCACTGGTGAGCAGCTGATCGCTATCGCGGAGGTGGCGGAGAAGTTCGGTATCACCCGGCTGCGCACCACCACCGATAAGGAGTTGTTGTTTCTAGACATTGAACAATCCCAGCTGGCGGCGGTGGCGGCGGCGCTGGATGCCACCGGGTTGTATTCGCAGCCGTCGGAGTTTCGCCGCGGCATTATTTCGTGCACTGGCCTGGAGTTTTGCAAGCTTGCGCATGTGACCACCAAGGCGAGGGCCATCGAATTGGTGGACGAGCTGGAGAATCGGCTAGGTCAGCTGGATGTCCCGCTGAAGATTTCGCTCAATGGCTGCCCGAATGCGTGCGCGCGGTCCCAGGTGGCGGACATTGGGCTCAAGGGCCAGACGGTGACGGACGATGCTGGTAACCGGGTGGAGGGCTTCCAAGTGCACCTGGGTGGGGCGTTGGGTTTGGACCCGAATTTTGGCCGTAAGCTGCGCGGGCACAAGGTCACCAGTGCGGAATTGGGTGATTATGTGGTGCGTCTCGTCGAAAAGTTCCGGGCGCAACGCAACCCGGGCGAACAGTTTCGGGACTGGGTGGTACGGGCAGCGGAGGAGGATCTGCAATGAGGATGCGACGAAAGCCTAATCCGAATCGCAACCATCCGCTGCATTGCCCCTATTGTGCGGCCGAGGTGTTGTTTCCGGCGGAGGACTCCGATTTTTCCTGGCATTGCGTGGATTGCAGCCGGGTGTTTGAGGTGAAGTTCTTCGGCACCAACGATGCGCAGCACTCACCTGCCCCGGCGCTGTCGGCAAGCCAGGCGCTCCATCATTCCCTTTCGACCCGTGGACATGTGTTATGAACCTGCTCAATATCACGAAAAAAGACCCAGCAATTTCTCCGGCTGGCACCAGTCGGACCGCACCATTAGCCCCCGAGGTGGCGGCCGCAAACGCCGACCTGGTCAACCGCTACGCGGATTCGCTTTTCGACGCCCCCGCCGCCGAAATCCTCGACTGGCTCAACGACCACGCCCCCGGGCCGGTGGCGGTGACCATGTCCATGGAAAACACCGTCCTGGCAGAACTTGCTCACCGGCACCTGCCGGAAGCCGACTTGTTGTTTTTAGACACCGGCTACCATTTCCCCGAAACCCTGAGTGTGAAAAACCAGGTGGCGGCCCGGTATCCGCAGCATGTGCTCACCGCCACCCCGATCTTGAGCATCGCGGAACAAAACGAGGAATACGGCCCGAGCCTGTATCTTTCCAACCCGACCGCGTGCTGCCGGATGCGGAAGGTGGAGCCGCTTGCGGCGTCGTTAAGCAATTACAGCGCCTGGGTGACGGGCCTGCGCCGGGCGGACGGCCCGACGCGCGCGACGGCACCGGCGCTCAGCCTCGATGCGACTGGGCGCTTAAAAGTCTCACCACTTGTCACGTGGAGCCTTGCCGACACCGAGAAATTCATCACCGACAACCAGCTAATCACCCACCCACTGACCACGCAGGGCTACCCCTCAATTGGATGCGCCACCTGCACATTCCCCGTAGAACCCGGCGACGACCCCCGGTCCGGCCGGTGGCAAGGAACCACCAAAACCGAATGCGGCCTACACACCTAACCGTTAAGGAGCACACATGACCAGCCCAACCACCACGATCCTGCCCGAACACCTCAAAGACCTAGAAAACGAATCCATCCACATTCTGCGCGAAGTGGCGGGACAATTCGACAAGGTAGCCCTGCTATTTTCCGGCGGCAAGGACTCCGTCGTGGTCTTCGAATTAGCCCGGCGCGCGTTTTATCCGGCCCCGATGCCGTTTGAATTGCTGCACATTGATACCGGCCACAATTTCCCCGAGGTGCTTGAGTTTCGGGACGCGATCGTGAAAAAACACGGTGCCCGGCTGAAGGTGGCGCGGGTCCAAGACTGGATCGACCGGGGCGAACTGACCGAGCGCCCTGATGGCACACGCAATCCACTGCAGACCGTGCCGCTGAACGAGACCATCGCCGCTTCCCGCTACACGGCCGTTATCGGTGGGGCGCGGCGGGACGAGGAACGGGCGCGGGCGAAAGAGCGGGTGTTTTCTGTCCGGGATAGTTTTGGGGCGTGGGACCCGCGCCGCCAACGCCCGGAGCTGTGGAATTTGTATAACGGCAAGCACCAGCCGGGCGAGAACGTCCGGGTTTTCCCGATCTCCAATTGGACGGAGGCGGACATTTGGCGCTATATCAAGGCCCGCGATATTGAACTTCCCAGCCTTTACTACGCCCACCGCCGCGCCGTGTTTAACCGCGACGGCATGTGGCTAAGCGCCGGTGACTGGGGTGGGCCGCGGGGCAGTGAGGTGGTGGAAACCAAAACGGTGCGGTATCGCACGATCGGCGACATGAGCTGCACCGGGGCGGTGGAGTCGTCTGCCGCCACGGTGGACGAGGTGATAGCGGAGATTGTTTCCGCCACCCACACGGAACGGGGTGCGACCCGCGCGGACGACCGGCTGTCGGATTCCGCAATGGAAGATCGTAAAAAGGAAGGTTATTTCTGATGCATACCCTAAGATTCTGCACCGCCGGTTCCGTCGACGACGGCAAATCCACCTTCGTGGGCCGCCTGCTGCACGACACGAAATCCATCTTGGCGGATCAGCTCGACTCCATTCAGCGCAGCTCCGCCACCCGGGGTTTCGATGGGCTGGACCTCTCCTTGCTTGTCGACGGCCTCCGGGCCGAGCGGGAGCAAGGGATCACCATTGATGTCGCCTACCGCTATTTCGCAACGGCGCACCGAAACTTCATACTCGCCGACACCCCAGGTCATGTGCAATATACCCGGAATACCGTCACCGGGGTCTCCACCTCCGATGTGGTGGTTTTGCTTGTCGACGCCCGCAAAGGCGTCATCGAACAGACCCGCACCCACCTCTCGGTCGCGGCGTTGCTCGGGGTGCAGACGGTGATCCTGGCGGTGAACAAGATTGACCTGGTGGATTACAGCGAGGCGGTCTTCAATACCATCGACGCGGATTTCCGTTCCATCGCAGCACACGTGGGTATCACCCAGCCCCATGCGGTGCCGATCTCGGCGCTCAACGGCGATAACGTGGTGGAAGCCTCGACCAACCTGCCGTGGTACACCGGGCCCACCGTTTTGGAACTATTAGAAACCATTGATGTGGAAACCGAAGAATCAGACTTCCGGTTCCCCATCCAATACGTCATCCGCAGCACCGACTATCGGGGCTATGCGGGCAGTGTTGCCAGCGGAAGCATCCGGGTAGGGCAAGAGGTGGACACCCCATCGGGAACCACCACCATCACCGGCATCGACACCAGCGACGGTCCGGTGACCATCGCCCACCGGGGCGCTGCGGTCACCCTCCGCATCGCCGATGAACTCGACCTTTCCCGAGGTGATCTGGTGGCGATTAACCCGCCGCAGCCTGTCACCCAACTCTCGGCGACGATCGTGGGGCTTTCGCCCACAAAGGTGACTGCGGGGCAGGTGGTGGAGCTGCGCTACGCAACGTCAACGGTGAAAGCACGCATCGCCGATGAGATCGCGCACAACGCGATCGTGCCCACCGCGGTCTCCCTGCAAACCGCGCTGCCGGTGGAACCGTACGCCGGGCGCGGGGCCGTCGGCGCATTCCTCGTGGTGCATCCCACGACGGGTGACACATTAGCGGCGGGATTAGTGACATGACCGCCACCGTGCTGTTGGCCCACGGCTCCCGCCACCCCCTGGCAGCAGCGGGAATACGACAGCTAACCGCAGCTGTGCGTCAGCGCACCGAAACACCGGTATACGCCGCCCACCTCGACTTCCATGAAGATTCCTTGCCGTCCGTATCCGCCGCCATCGCGCGCGCCGGGCATGAGTCGGCGCAGGTCATCCCGCTGCTGTTTACCGACGCCTACCACCACAAAGTCGACGTCCCGGAGATAGCTGCCTCCTGCGACATTCCCCTGAGCTTGCGCCCGTATTTAGGGACCGGGCCAGAGATCGCGGAACTGTTGGCGCGCCGGGTTCCGGCTGGGGCGCAGCCGGTGGTCTATGCAGTGGGTTCGAGGGATGAGGCGGCGAATGCGAGCGTCGAAAAGCTTGCGGCGACGATCGGCGGCACCGCGCTGTTTGCCACCCGGCGTGGCGGGCGGCTGCCGTGCGGGCGAGTCCACGTCGTGCCGTTGTTTGTCACGCACGGGTTGCTGCTGGATGCGCTGGTGAAAAACCACCCGCCGAGTGCGGATTTAAGCTACTCGCCGCCGCTCATCACGGAACTTGCCGAGATAGTAGGGAGGCGAATCCGATGCTCATAGTCATAGCCGGCGCTATCGCCCAACTTGTCGACGGCGGCCTGGGCATGGGCTTCGGCGTCACCTCCACGACGATCCTTCTGCTCACAATGTCGCCCGCCCACGCCTCCGCGGTGGTGCACGCCGCCGAACTTGGCACCACGCTGGCCTCCGGCGCTGCCCACTGGCGGTTCGGCAACGTCGATTGGCGCATCGTTTTCCGGCTGGGCTTGCCCGGCGCGGTAGGTGCGGGTGTTGGTGCCACCGTGCTGTCCCACATCGCCGCCGACGCCGCACGGCCGGTAACCGCCGTTATTCTCGCGCTGGTCGGCGTGAACTTACTGTGGCGATTCTCGCAGGGGCGCATTCGAAACCGCAGTTCTAAGCGGTATTCCACCCCGATGCTTGTCGCGTTAGGTGCCGTCGGCGGGCTTGTCGACGCCACCGGGGGCGGCGGCTGGGGGCCGATGACAACGTCGACGTTGCTGGCGCTGGGCAAGGACGAACCCCGGCGGGTGGTCGGTACCGTCAACACCGCAGAATTCCTGGTGGCTGCGGCGGCAACCGGCGGATTCGTCATTGGACTGTGGGACCAGCTACACACCCACCTCTTTGCCATCGGGCAGCTCATGCTCGGTGGTGTTATCGCGGCGCCGGTGGCGGCCTGGCTGGTGACCAAGGTCAATCCGATCATTTTGGGCGGCTTCGTCGGCACGACGCTCATTGCGCTCAACCTTCCGGTGCTCTGGCCGGTGGCAGTTGTCGTTGGGGTGTTACTGACCCGCCGTGGCATCCGCCGCTCCCGGCGCGCCCACATTATCATCAGCACCGAACCTCGTAGTGCTGATCGATATGTAAAGGTCAAGGCGTTATAGTCACCCCTGACGGGGGTAGGGTTAACCTAGTGTTCACTTTAAGATTGCAAGCTTTTTCTGCACCAATCTTTTAAGAGAAAGAACCACGCATGACAAACTCCACCATGACGGTTGCTCCACCTGGCCCCCCAAATAACGACAAATGGTGGCACCTGAGTTTCGGCGGGTTGCTGAGCGTCACGATCATCGTGTTCTTGTTGTGGTCCTTCGACTACGTTGGCCCCGAAGCCAATAAACTCATCCTCATTACCACCATCGCCTTCGGCGTGTTCATGGCCTTTAACATCGGCGGCAACGACGTCGCCAACTCGTTTGGCACCTCCGTCGGCGCGGGCACCCTCTCCATGAAACAAGCGCTGGTGGTGGCCGCCATCTTCGAAGTCTCCGGCGCGGTACTCGCCGGTGGCGAAGTGACCGACACGGTGAAATCCGGAATCGTCGACCTTGATGCCATCGACCTTGACCCGCTGCATTTCGCCTTCATCATGATGTCCGCGCTGCTAGGTGCCGCAATCTGGCTGCTGGTCGCCACCCGAATGGGCTGGCCGGTATCAACCACCCACTCCATCATTGGCGGCATTGTTGGTTCCTCGCTTACCCTCGGGTTCTTCCTCGATATTGGTGGAACCGACATGGTGCAATGGGATCAGATTGGCAGCATCGCGCTATCGTGGGTCCTTTCCCCAGTGCTCGGTGGTATTGCCGCATACTTTCTCTTCGGCGCTATTAAACGCCACATCCTGGTTTTCAACGACAAAGCTGACGAAGAACTGCGTTCCATTAAAGAGGAACGCATTAAGCTTCACCGTGACTTCAAATCCTCCTTCGAGCGGCTTTCCGAGGTCCAACAGCTGGCATACACCAACGCCATGACCCGCGACGCCGCACTGATCGCGGAACGCGACTTCGACCCCAATGAGCTCGAATCCGACTACTACCGGGACTTGCATCGCCTCAACGAACGACGCGACATGCTCAATACCCACCGCGCCCTGGAAAACTGGGTTCCGCTTCTCGCCGCCGCCGGTGCCGCCGTCATCGGTGCGATGATGATTTTCAAGGGGCTCAAAAACCTCAAGTTTGAACTCTCCAACCTGGGAAACATCCTCATCATCGCTATGATCGCGGCGGTCGTCTGGATGGCGGTTTTCATCTTCTCCCGCACCCTCAAACGCCAAGAACTCTCCCGGGCGACCTTCATCCTCTTTTCCTGGATGCAGGTATTCACGGCCTCGGCTTTCGCCTTCAGCCACGGCTCCAATGACATCGCAAACGCCATCGGTCCGTTCTCCGCAGTCCTGGATGTGTTGAAAACCAACGCCATCAATGAAAAAGCCGCCGTACCAACCGCCGCCATGATCACCTGCGGTGTGGCGCTGATCGCCGGATTGTGGTTCATTGGGCGCTACGTTATCCAAACCGTCGGGTCTGGGCTTACCGAAATGCACCCAGCCTCCGGCTTTGCCGCCGAAATGGCGGCCGCCGGTGTGGTCATGGCGGCATCGCTTTTAGGCCTTCCGGTGTCCTCGACCCACATTTTGATCGGTGCGGTACTCGGCGTGGGCATTGTTAATAAAGCCGCGAACTGGTCGCTTATGAAGCCCATCGCCCTGGCCTGGATCATCACCCTGCCCGCCGCCGCCAGCGTGGCTTCAGTCGCCGTGCTGGCGCTCAACGCAATCTGGGGATAGGTGTGGACCTGGTCACCTGGTCTCGTGACTTTTAAGGAGTTCGAAAAGCCGACTGTGGTCGGCTTTTGTCGTTTCCTCCGCAGGCGGTGGCCATTTGAGCAGCGACGCTAACGAGTCTCCCTTCGTGAACCACAAACACATCGCCAGAATGTCACCATCCTCGGTAAAACCCGGAACCATGAGCAAATCACCCCGATTTCCGAATCTGAAAATATTGGCATCGCCTTGATCGTTTCCCCGGAAGTGGCTGAGGAGGCCAAATACAAAATGAACGCCAAAATCGTTCAAAATCAAAACCGAATAAATGCTCTTGAGATTTTCTTCCGGTTCAAGCTCACCCGCTAGCGACACGCGCTCCGGCTCGCCCAACGCGCTGAACAACTGCGAAACCAAGTCGTGGGTTTCCTGCGGGAATAAGTCTGTGTGGTGGCAATTTTCCATAAGCTTAATCTACTTAACGTTGTTGGAAGACGAGCTGGAATCAACGCGAGTGGTTGTGGTGGCGAGCTAGTGCACTGGGTGTGGTCGCTATTCAAGGCGGCATGTCCGTCGGGGGTTGAAGTCTTAGGTGGCACGGCTGTCGGGGATCGAAGTCGGAGATTCACAAACGGTGGGTGAGAACCCGCAGGAAAGCGGCAGCCTGAGAGAGCGGAAACATGGAATCTCCGACTTGAAAAAACATGAGCAAGCCGCGATTCGCATTCGGTGGGTTTGGGGGTGCGGGCAGTAGCAGGCTGGCGTTGTTGTGACTGCGTCGACAAGGCGAAACCGTGAGTTGGAGTTTTACAAGCATCGACCGGGGTACCGCCTCACCGGGGATTGAAGTCGGAGATTCACAAACGGTGGGTGAAAACCCGCAGGAAAGCGGCAGCCTGAGAAAGCGGAAACGTGGAATCTCCGACTTCATAAAAACCCGAGCAAGCTGTAATCGGTAGGTAGTTGGCTCGATGGGAAAGTTTCAGAGGAAAGCAAGAACCGGGGAGGATAGCAATTTAGCAATTCCTCCCCGGCTTAGTCCGGGTGTAAGTGCCTGCGGATGGCTAGTCGTGGTTAGCCCTCTTTGGTGTCGTCGGCGGGAGCTTTCGCCGCTTTGGTTTTGGAGCTGGTTTTCTTCCCGCCGTTAGCGCTCTTACCGTTAGCATCCTTGCCGCTAGCGCTCTTTCCACCAGGTTGTTTGAAGCCGAGTTTCGCCAACCGGTCGGTGAAGATTTTGAAGGCGTCGTTGGCGGTAACGGATGTGGTGTTTTCCAAGGTGGTGGCCATCTCTATGTCGTCGATGGTGATTTCGCCCGCGCGTAGCGCCACGAGTTCTTGGTGGTAGCGCACGAGTACCGCCAGTGTTGCTGCGACGGGAACAGCCAGGAAGGCACCAACAACACCGAAAATAGTGGAGCCTAAGGTCACGGACAGCAGCACGATTGCGGCGTGGAGGTTCATGGCGCGCGATTGCAGCATTGGCTGGAGGACATTTCCTTCGAGCTGTTGCACGAGAATGATAAGGCCGACGACCAGTAACGCGTTGGTGGGTCCGTTGGAAACCAGGGCGATAACCACTGCCAGGGCACCGGCGGTGAAGGCACCGACGATGGGGATGAATCCCGCGAAGAAGGTGATGACAGCCAGCACGAGGGCCAGTGGGACATTTAATATAATGAGGCCGATGCCGATGAAGATTGCGTCGACAAGCGAAACGATGGCTTGGGCGCGGATGAATCCAGCAAGGGTGTTCCACACGCGGGTGAGCAGTTCCGTAAGATGCCAGCCGACGTTGGGGCCGGTTGCTTTGCGGATCATCGGCAGGAAACGGGTGCCGTCTTTAAGGAAGAAGAACGTAAGAATCAGCATCAAAACCAAGGTGACCACAACCGAGGTTGCGGTGGAAAGTCCGGTAAAGACGCCCGATGCGATGTCGCTGGAGCGGTTCTGTACGAAACCTTGGATTTCCTTGATGACGTTGTCGAATTGATCCAGGTCCAAGTTAAGCGGCGGGCCTTGCACCCATTCCTGGAGTTTCTCAATACCTTCCGTTGCTTTTTGCACCAGGTCTTTGGATTGCCCGGCCACGCGTGGCGCCATGGCGGAAATAATTCCGGCGAGGATGGCGAAGAACCCAACGATAACGAGTATTACCGCGAGTGCGGCTGGCACGCCGCGGTTGCGTAACCAGCGCACTGGCGGCCACATGACGGTGGAAACGAGCAGGGCGAGGAGCACCGGAAGCAGTGCGGTCCAAATGGCGCCGAATCCGCGCCATAGGAGGTAACCTGCGACAACCATGATGATAAAGCGCAGCGCCCAACCGGCGGCCCAGCGCCCGTCCCTGCCTAAAATGACGGCGCGGTCGGTGTGGGCGACGTTGGGTTCGGTGTCAGATTCCACCACATGGAGGTCGAGATCGGTGTTGTCTAATACAGATTGAATGTCATCATCGCGTTCATTCATGGAGTCTACTTTGCCATAAACCGGAGCTTAACGGCAGTTTAGCAAAAAGTTGAGTGAGTTTCGCTCAAGGTACTAGCTTTTCGGCGACGGCTCTGGTAGGTTATCTGTAAGAAGTTGAGTGGTTTCCAATCAACTTCACGAAAAATTACAGTTCATAAGCATTAAAACTTCAAGGAGGAATTGAATATGGGACGCGCTGTCGGTATTGACTTAGGTACCACAAACTCATGTGTGTCGGTTTTGGAAGGTGGCGAGCCGCAGGTTATCGCCAACTCTGAGGGATCACGCACCACGCCATCCGTGGTTGCTTTTACTAAAAACGGTGAAGTGATTGTTGGCCAGTCCGCTAAGAACCAGGCTGTCACCAACGTCGACCGCACCATCCGCTCTGTTAAGCGCCACATTGGTACTGACTGGAGCATCGATATTGATGGCAAGAAGTACACGCCACAGGAAATCTCGGCCCGTACCTTGATGAAGCTCAAGCGCGACGCTGAGGCATACCTCGGTGACGAAGTTACCGATGCTGTTATTACCGTTCCTGCTTACTTCTCTGACTCCCAGCGCCAGGCAACGAAGGAAGCTGGCCAGATCGCAGGCCTGAACGTTCTTCGTATCGTGAACGAGCCTACCGCTGCTGCTTTGGCATACGGGTTGGAAAAGGGCGAGAAGGAACAGACCATTCTCGTGTTCGACCTTGGTGGCGGTACCTTCGACGTTTCCCTCCTGGAGATCGGCGACGGTGTGGTTGAGGTTCGTGCAACCGCCGGTGATAACAAGCTCGGTGGTGACGACTGGGATCAGCGTATCGTTGATTGGTTGGTAGAAAAGTTCAAGACCTCCACCGGCGTGGATCTGTCTAAGGACAAGATGGCTATGCAGCGGCTGCGTGAGGCTGCTGAGAAGGCCAAGATTGAGCTGTCGTCCTCGCAGTCGGCAAATATCAACCTGCCGTACATCACCGTTGACGCTGACAAGAACCCACTGTTCTTGGATGAAACGTTGTCCCGCACCGAATTCCAGCGCATCACCCAGGATCTGCTGGATCGCACCAAGGCACCGTTTAACCAGGTGATTGCCGATGCTGGCATTTCGGTTTCCGACATCGACCATGTTGTTTTGGTTGGTGGCTCCACCCGTATGCCTGCCGTCTCCGACCTGGTGAAGGAGCTAACCGGTGGCCGTGAGCCTAACAAGGGTGTGAACCCTGACGAGGTTGTTGCCGTGGGTGCTGCATTGCAGGCTGGCGTTTTGCGCGGCGAAGTTAAGGACGTTTTGCTTCTCGACGTCACCCCACTGTCGCTTGGTATCGAGACCAAGGGTGGCGTGATGACCAAGCTGATCGAGCGAAACACCACCATCCCCACCAAGCGTTCCGAGACCTTCACCACGGCTGAGGACAACCAGCCTTCGGTTCAGATTCAGGTGTTCCAGGGCGAGCGGGAAATCGCGCAGCACAACAAGCTGCTCGGCTCCTTCGAGCTCGGTGGCATTGCTCCGGCGCCACGTGGTGTTCCTCAGATCGAGGTGACCTTCGACATCGACGCCAACGGTATCGTGCACGTCACCGCGAAGGATAAGGGCACTGGTAAGGAAAACACCATCAAGATTCAGGATGGTTCCGGCCTGAGCCAGGAAGAAATCGATCGCATGATCAAGGACGCCGAAGCTCACGCTGAGGAAGACAAGAAGCGTCGTGAAGAGCAGGAGACCCGCAACGCTGCGGAATCCACCGCTTACCAGACTCGTAAGTTCCTGGACGAAAACTCCGACAAGGTGAGCGAGTCCATCAAGACCAAGGTCACCGAGGCTTGCGACGCAGTGGACGAGGCGCTCAAGGGCGACGACCTTGAGGCCATTCGCGCCGCCGCTGAGAAGCTGAACACCGAGGCTCAGGAGATGGGTAAGGCCATCTACGAAGCTGAGGCTGCAAAGGCACAGGCAGACGCCGATTCCGGTACCCCAGCCGACGACAATGTTGTTGACGCTGAGGTAGTTGAAGAAGATGGAGACAAGAAGTGACATCAGAAAACAACGTTGAGCCAGAGGTCGAGCAGGTCGAGGAGGTAATCACCGAGGAGACCGCTGACGTTGAACCCGACGTTGACGGCGATGGCGAAGTCACTCCATTGGAGGCAGAACTAGCCGAACGCACCGAGGACCTGCAACGACTCAACGCCGAATACGCCAACTACCGGCGCCGCACCGCTCAAGAGCGGGAGGCGGTGGTGGAGCACACCAAGGGCCAGGTCATAGCCAAGCTGCTTCCGATCTTGGATGATCTCGATTTGGCTGCTCAGCACGGCGACCTGGTGGAAGGCCCGCTAAAGGCATTTCACGATAAGTTCCACACGGTGTTGGAATCCATGAAGGTGGAAGCCTTCGGTGCTGAAGGTGATCCGTTTGACGCGGAACGCCACGAGGCCGTCCAGGACCTTTCCACTGGCGACGAAAAAGCAATCGGCACCGTCCTGCGTAAGGGCTACCAGTTAAACGGTCGTCTTCTGCGCACCGCAATGGTTCTCATCGCAGATCCAGTTGCGGCGGAGGAAACCGAAGCTGAAGGCTCCGCGGAATAACCTTTGGTAGCCTAAGGGCTTGTCCCCGATAGATATGACATCGGGGACAAGCCCTTCATTCATTGCCGCCAACGGTGCGGGATTCACGCACTCTTTTGTGCCAGTTCAATGTGGTTATCGCATAATGCCATCACCTTGGGATCGTGGGTAGAGATAATGACGGTTGCACCAGCGTCGGCTTGTTCCCGTAGCGCATTAATGATGATCTCGGCATTTGCTTGGTCGAGTGAACCTGTGGGTTCGTCACACAAGATCAGGGAGGGTTTGCGGACATACAACCGGGCGATGCTGACGCGCTGTTGTTCCCCGCCGGAAAGCGAGTGGGCGGGGTATTTTTCGTAGCCTGCAAGGCCGACCTTTTCAAGCGCACTCGCGATCAGTTTCTTCTTTTTGTGCAGCGCCCGGGGCGGGATCGCGACTGTGATATTGGCAGCGACAGTTTCATTGTCCATCAGCGCATAGTCTTGGGCGACGTAACCAAGATAGTCGGCGCGTAACTTGCGTGCCTTTCGGGCGCTCATGGTCGTGATCTCGCGCCCCTCCACCAGGATTGAACCGCTGTCGGGTTTATCGAGTATGCCTAAGCAATTCAGCAGGGTGGTTTTTCCACAACCGGACGGGCCCGTCAATGCCGTTAGTTGACCATTTAGCGCCGTGAAACTCAAGTTTTCCCATAGGGTTTTGCGGTCGAAGGCTTTATTCAGATCAGTGGCAGTAATCATGACAGTTTCCTAGAAATGGTGTAGATGCTAAAGGCAGCTGATGCGGCAATGCCCGTACTGATCGCGGCAACCGCCCAGGGGCTTAACACATAAGAAGCCAGAATATCTGGCATAAAGATGCCCGCTGGCGTGGTGGCGAAGCGTCGAAAAGCAATTACTTTCTGCAACAGCAATAACGCTGAACCACCAAGCACTGCCACGTCCCACCATGCCACCTTTCGGTAAAAACGAGACGGCGGCAGCCCGAAGATGCGATAGTTGCGTGCCCGCTGGGCGTAACTGAGTACCAAAAGGCCGCCGTAGGCGAAGCCGAAAATGCAGATCAACACCAGGCTTGAGATCAGCCCGACGAAGCTCATGGACCGAGAAATTGCCAGATCATCGTGGTTTTCTTTCCATTTCTGAACCAATGGTACTGCTTGGTAGAAATGATTCTTCAGTAGTTCGTCACTGGCGGTGAACTGCTTGAGCTGCGCAAGCGATTGGAAGCTAATGGAATTATTGGTCAAACCGGCGCTGACGTTGTAATCAGAAATCCCCCGAAGATCATCGGGAACCACGATGACCACCGGTGAGGCGACCAGTGCTCGCGGCTGGTAAACACCTTCCCCAGCTTGCCAGCTAAAAGCGTTATAGTCTCGGTTCGCAGTCTCTAGGACGCACGCGGAGGGCTGTTCATCGCACAACGGAAAATGGATGCGTACATCTTCTAATGCTTGCGGTTGTGTCGGTGGTGCTATCACGACGATGGAATCAGCCGGGTGTGTGTCTATCGCGGACAGGATCTCAGGGGGAAGCGATTTCGCTGCCGTAGTGCGGTTATACGTGATGGAATCAAATACGTCGTCGGCACTGAGATTAGCGGCAGATAACTGATTTTCGCCTCTTACTTGTCGCACCTGAAAATTGTGATAGTACAATTCGCCAGCCGACGACATCGCACGAAGCTGCTGGGAAATGGGGGCAACAGCGTCACGCACCGTGTCGGCGTCAAGAGCCCCATTCACGTAGGTTTTGTAGCTTACAGGGTGTTGCTGCCAGACCTTCAAATCTTCCGTTTGCAACTGGTATTCCGTGTTATACGCGATCGCCAGCGAAGCCCACGACAGGCAAATCCCCACCATAAGAACCCTAAGAACTGCGGCAAGACCCAAGACGGGACTGGCCCTAAGCCGCCCTTTAAGCAATGGTGTGATGGGGGTGAAGGAGAGCAATCCCATGCTAAGAACAAGGGTGAACGCTAGTGCACACAGCAACACAGAACTAAACACCAGAACATACCGGCCGAATTGATACCCGATATCCACCCCACGCCAAAGCGCGATGATCCCAGTGATGACGGCGATGGCTGGGGCGGACATAACCACGACGGGGACGAAGAGCCCCAGTACAATTCTTGTAATCCCATGTCCGTGTAGCCGCGCAATGCCGCTGCCCTTGGCATGGGCGAATGCCAAAAAGAACGCAGCGCAGATCACGGTGCCCACGCCCAATGCCAGAAACTTGCCCAGGTCACCACCAATTAAGTAGCGCCACTCGTCATTATGTAAAAACGTGGCTGTGGCCCCTAATGATGAAAGTTCATTGTGCACCAACTGGTGGAATTCTGAGGGGCCCTCCACAACATAGGTCACTCGGGGATCTTGTGCGGGCAGCTGGTCAAGCGGCAATGTTGCCATCGTCTGGCCAGGCCAGATTCCGTCATAGCTGGATTGCTCGTTGGTGGTATAAAGCGCGAATTCGCCGCCGATATCCTGCGCCACCAGTGCGGAAATCGCGTACCCGTGTTCGCTACTTAGTCTTTGCAGAGCCGCGAAAAACTCGGCGGATGGCGTCTTCGGATCAACGGCACCAACTTGTAGCGCCGCCGTGGTGCGAGGAGTGGCGTTGCCGTACGCCATTAAACACGACCAAAAGGCAGCGACAACGCTGAAACTCACCACGGCCGCTACACAGATAAGCCGAAACAGCTTGTGGTTATATAGTTGCGAAGTCATTCCGGCCCCCTGTTGCGAGCGATCGACCTACATCAGCAATTCTGATGTTTTGTGGATTCTAACCCTACATCGTTAGCAGAATCAGCAATAGGGGGTGGGGTGTCGCGGTCACCTTGCGCTCATAACTGGCGGTTACAACCATTCGTATAGGGTAAAAGGGCGAGGTTATGGCAGGAAGGCGGACTCCTTAAAAATGCAAACAAACCAGGGTGCACGATTTCGCACAATGTATGAAGCCGCCATGCGCGGCGAAGCTGAGGTGCGCAGCATGGCAGGAATGCAGGTGCACCAGATAGGTCCGGTGTGGGTGGCCGAAAGCAGCGACCGGGGGTGGGGCCTGGTGAGCTATTCGCCGGAGCAAGCGCGGGAGGTACGCGAGCCCGACATTCAAAACGTCATCGACTTCTTGGCCAACACCGGTTACATCCGCTCCTTTGAATGGAAGACCTGGCGAAGCGATCCGCGCTTGCCGCTCGATAAGTTTGGTTTCCAGTGGGAGCCGGAAGAAGCGGTGATGATGGGCGACACTGAGGTTTTATCGCGCTGGCCGAATCCGCACGGGGTGCGAGTGCACCAGGTTGTTACGGAAGAAGACCTCTCCGCCGCCAGCCAGGTGCGCAGCGACGTCTTCGGCTTGGGTGAGGACCGAACGCGCCAGTTTATCGAACGTACCCGGCACGACATACCAGGCGCCGGGCTGTTCGCGGCTGTCGCCGACGGTCGCATGGTGGGCATCGGCCGCATGGAGGAACTGGCGGGGGCGGGACTGGCCGGATTGTTTTCGGGATCGGTGCTGCCGCAGTACCGAGGCCGGGGGATTTATCGCGCGTTGCTTTCAGCACGAGCGAAGCGGGCCCTTGATCTTGGGGCAACCGTGGTCGTGAGTGAGTGCTCGGAGTACTCGCGTCCGATCCTTCAACGTGCGGGTTTCCTGGCGGTTGAACACACCACCCCGGCTGTGTATCGCTTCGATGTGGCGTGATCGAGCGTCGTAAAGCACAAAGTGCGGGAAGCAACACCGGTTGTGGCGTAGCATTATGACGCTGATATTTAATTACACGCAAGGAGCACAATGGGGCTAGCAACCATTACTGCGCAGCGGCTACGCGATGCCGCTTATGCTCTGGGTGGCGAAATTACCCACGATGAAGCAGTAACCCGGATATGGTTCGACACGGTGGTCATCGAATGCGAATACTTCGAAGACCAGCAGGTTTTGGATATTCACGGTATCTGGCGGCCATTAATTCGCGGTCCTATACATAACAAGGTCATCGCAGCCGTCCACGAGTACAACCGCAACTACCTGGAACCGGATCTCATATTTGAATTCGAAGAAACAGACGCCCTGATGGTTGCGGGACGTTGCGCATTGGCCTGCGCCAGCGGGCTCAGCGATGCACAACTGAAAAGTTTCCTGACCCAATCCATCGAATTCATCCGCAGCGCGATCGCCGCGTTGGAGGAGGAATTCCCCGAGCTCACAGTCATGGAGGGACACTAATGGCCACCGAGTTTCCGTTGGTAACGCCACAGCGGCTGACCCATATCTTGGCCGGTTATGGTGTGGTTCCAGAGATCGACGGCGACTTTCTTGCCGCCGAATTGGACGGATTATTCCTGCTCATGCACATCCAATCGCCGCAGGTGGTGCGCATGGCGGTCATCCGCGAAAACGTCCCCATCGCCGCCGAACGCTTCCCCGAGTTGGAAGCATGGTCGGGCTACGCCAACCGCATGAGCATGTTCGGCAAAACGGTCGTTGGCAGCGTCGCCGACGGCGGGTTTTTCGTGCGACGCGACTGCGCATTCCCCATCGGCAACGGCGCCACCGACGAACAGTTGCAGGAATGGGTCGACGCCGGCTTCGAAGCGGCGTTTGAGCTTTTCGACGCCCTGCGTTTCGACCTGGACCTACCGTAAGCTAAGACCATGCCCGCCACACAATGGATCCGCGTCGGTTTCGCAATGTTCGCCATCGGCTTCGGCGCGAATCTCTTCGCGCCCATGCTCCAGGTCTACCGCACCCATTCCGGCTTGAGCCATTCCTCCGTCACCGCCATGCTAGGGATCTACGCCCTGGGGCTGGTACCAGCATTACTGTATTTCGGCCCGCTTTCCGACCACGTGGGACGCCGCGCGGTGCTGCGCCCCGCACTTGTCCTCTCCGCGCTAGGCTCCGTGATTTTAGCCTGGGCGGTGGGCTCGGAATCCGTCCTCTTCCTGGGGCGATTCATAGCGGGGCTCGCGGTGGGAATGGCCATGGCTTCGGGTGCGGCATGGATTAAACAACTCTCCACCGACAACCCAGCCGCAGGTCCGCGCCGGGCGACGGTCGCGGTGTCGGCGGGTTTTGGCATCGGGCCGTTATGCGCTGGCCTCATAGCCGAGTTTTTGCCCCACCCTGAGGTGCTGCCGTACCTGGTGCATATTGGTTTGGTCGCGATCATTCTGCCGCTGATCTGGACCGTTACCGAAACCCAACCTCGCGCCACCGGCCCTCAGCCGGAACGGGTGTGGATTCCGGCGCAGGCGAAAACCAAACGGTTTTTCTGGGCCGTCGCGGCATGGGCACCGTGGGTATTTGGCACGGTCACGGTGGCTTTCGCTAGCTTGCCGCCTTTCGCGCATGCCACATACCCCACGGCATTTATCGGTCTAGCCGCCGCCACAGCCCTATTATCGGGCGTTAATATTCAACCGTTCGCCGCCCGGCTGCGCACCACCCGCCCTCTTGCGATCACCGGACTAGCGACCGCCTGCGTCGGCTTGCTCGTTGCCGCGCTCACCGTCTACACCGCGAACATGTGGCTGGTGTTTCCCAGCGCGATGCTGCTTGGCTCTAGCTACGGCATCATGATGGTCAGTGGCTTAAAGGAAGTTGAGGACATCGCTGGCAATTCCAATCTGGGTGCGCTGATCGGCATATTCTATGCGCTGACATATATCGGATTCTTCGTGCCCTTCGTCCTCTCATACACCGCCCCACTCATCGCGCGGATCACAGGGGCTACGGAAGAAACAGGCTTTATCCTCTGCTTATTATTTGGCGCACTTGTGTGCGTGGCTTCCATGGTGCCGGTGGCGCGCGTCGCGCAAAAAGCACACGATGCGTGAAAGCGGCCCGGGTGGCGTCGAAAAGCTAAGATTTAACTGTGTATCCACTACCAACATTTGACGCCCAAGCCCACCGCGGCGGGCGCGGCCACTGGACCGAAGAATCCGCAACAGCATTCAAAAACGCCCTCGACGTAGGCGTAACAACCCTCGAACTCGACATTGTTTTGACTAAAGACCTGGTGCCAGCGGTATGGCACGACCCGGTCATTCTGGAAGAAAAATGTTCCAGCCGCATCGGCGAAAACGTCCACGACCTCACCTTTGAAGAGCTGCGCCAGATCGAATGCGCCAAACAACTGCCGGACTTCCCCGAAGCCGAAGTGGTGCCGGGTAACCGCATCATTTCCCTGCCCGAGGTATTCGCGATCGCCGCAGGTCACGATGTGTGGTTTAATATCGAAACCAAAATTGAGGCGGAAAAGCCCGACATCTGCGCCACCCCCGAACAATTCGTCACCGCCATCTTCGCCGCGATCGACGCGGCGGGCGTGCGCAATAAAGTCATGATCCAGTCCTTTGACTGGCGCACCTTCCCCCTGGTCCACGCCATCGACCCGGACATTCCGCTGGTGGCTTTGTGGGACGAAACGACCTGGCACGAGAACACCGCGTGGGGGCCATACAACCCCGATATTATTTCCGCAGCTAAAGACCATAACATCGCGGTGCTATCGCCGGATTACACCCTTGTTGATGCCGACTTGATCCAGCGCGCCCACGACGCCGGGCTGCGGGTGGTGCCGTGGACGGTCAATGACCTAGCCGACATGCAGCGACTGATCTCGCTCGGGGGCGACGGTTTGATCACCGACTACCCCAAGCGGTTGCAGCAATTGCTGGAGGGTTAATTAGCGTGTTCTTCGCAAGCAACGCCATTTTTGCCACCTCTGTTTCTATCTAGGTGTGCTTGATATGCAGGATCGCCTTCGAAGTAGGGGCCTCTACGATTAAAAGCTTCTGCCACTTCGTCACAATTCTTGAACTTCGGCACTGGCTGCTGCTGTTGCTGCGCCTTTTGCTGCCCTGGTTGGGTCTGGTTGGGATTCGGGCCGATGTGAATGACACCTGGTAGGGGGTTCGGGATAATGCCTTCCGAAATCGCCCAGCCCGCAGCGGTTCCGATAAACCCGACCACCACGACACCCGTTGTTGCGATGGCGGCGATTTCGCCCGGGCTGAGCTCCGCAACGGCCGAGGATGCGCTCGACCCGCTGTCTTCCGCGGGGGATTCGGGTTGAGGCGCTGGCTGGGTCGGCTGCGTGGGCGCTGGTGCCTGGTTTACCGGGGGTTGTGTTTGTGCGGCCACCGGCGATTGCAGGGCGGCGAAAGCAACGATGGAACTAGTGATGATGCAGCTTAAGTGGGTTTTTAGTGATCGGTGCGGTTGAACGTTCATGGTGTACAAAATGGTGGGACCTGGGGGATTATGAAGTCGGAGATTGTGTGTTTTCCGGCCCGGCCAGCGGTGCCGAACTGGGGAAACGTAGGCGGAAATGCGTAATCTCCGACTTGTAGTCAGCGCCGGTTTGGAAACTGGTGCACGACCTCAAGTCGGAGGAATGAGTGATCGAGGACTACCGTGGGCGACGCTCACAGCCGACGCCGTCACCGTCGCGGTCTAAGCCACGGTGGTATCCGCGTTCGTTGCTGCGGATTGGTCGACCGAGGTCACGCCACACGGCGCGGCAATTCTCGTAACGGAAAGCCTGTGGTGCTGGGGCTGGTGCCGGAGCTGGCCGAGGAGCAGGGCGGGGCGCAGGTGCCGGTGCCGGAGCTGGGGCGGGAGCCGGTGCGGGCGCTGGAGCCGGAGCAGGTGGGGCTGGAGGTGCAGGCGGTGCTGGTGGCTGGAATGGGTTTGGAATCAAGCCTTCCTGCATGGCCCAGTGGACGCCAGCGCCAGCGAGACCGATGGCGGCGACGACGCCCGCGGTGATGCCTGCGATTTGGCCCGGGCTCAACCCTTCTTGCTGAGGATCCTGTTCAGGATTTTCAGGATTGGTTTCCGGTTGGCTAGGTGCCGGTTGAGTTTCGGTAACGGCGGGGGCCGCCGGGCTTTCGGAGGTCTGAGCCAGCGCAGGCTGCGCGCTAAGCGCAACTGCCGTGGCGAGAACGAGTGATGAAATTGTCTTACGCATGAAAATAATATGGCACGTTTACTGTTACTTGATTGGGGTTTTTCTTATTTTGATTTTATTTGGGGGTAAGTTTTATGGATTTCTCCATAAGCTTCGGGGGTGCTGCCCGACGTGATGGGGGTGTGTGAGGGGTCGGGGATTGTTTGGGTGTGCGCGGGGTGAACTGGGCTTTCCGGTGTGTCAAAAGTGCAATCTCCGACTTGAGGGTCCGGACCTATCTTGGCGGCCTCGGGTTTGGTTGGGGGGCGGGCTTGGGTGCTGGCCGGGGTGGTTTGTCGGCTGCCGGGGTAAGAGGTCGGGGATTGGCGTTTTGTGGCCGCTTCGGCCTTGCTTTTCGACGCCCTAAAGGTGCAATCTCCGACTTTATGGAGGGGTGAGGGGAATTTTTCCTCAACCCCTTGCGTCATATCGTTTTTCGATATAGCATAACGATTAACGATATATCGAAAGTCGATATGCGATGGGGTATGGAAAGGTGATTCCCATGGAAAAACCAGGTGTTGAACTGCGGGAAGAGCAGCGGGACTTAAAGTCCTTATTGGTTGCCTATGGTCTTGCGGTGCTTTTTGTCATCGGAGATTTCATTGATCTTGCGTGGCGTGGTCGGGTCGAGCACGAGCTGGCCTATGCGATCGGCGATGCGGGCGATTCGGGAATGATTCTCCTGGGTCGGGTGGAGCAGGCGGCCGCGGTGCTTCTTGTTGTTGGTGTCGTCATTAAATGGCTGGCGATCATCGGCAGCTTCACGGCGTTGGCACTGGTGATCGGCCAGGCGCTCCGGGGACAATTCTTCACGGAGAAAAACGGAAAGTGCTTCACCTTCGCGATCGTTGCGGTCGTGGTGTACCTGCTGGGATTCTTCGTTCAGAATATGGGGGCCAATTATGTGGCCGCGCAGTTTGATATTGCGGACTGGTGGGATTTCCGGCTCCTGGGGCAAAAGGTGGCCATTGTCTATGGGGTCTTCGTAACGCTGTATTTCTTTAGGCTGGTGACGAGGAGAGGTATTCAGATGCAAGAGGATCAGGAAGGGCTGGTGTAAATGTCGGAGGTGGTGTGTCATCTCGATAGCTTGCTGGAGAAGCGAGGCATGACCCTTGCAGCCCTTGCGGACGCGGTCGGGGTGACTGTGGTGAACTTGTCAGTTTTGAAAAACAACCGGGCGAAGGCTGTGCGATTTACAACATTGGCGGCGTTGTGTGCGGCGCTGGATTGCCAGCCAGGCGACCTGTTTAGCGTAACGGAGTAGGAAAATGAAAAAAGTACTAGGAATTATTGCCGTGGTGGTGCTGGTGTTGGCGGGCATCGTCACCTGGTTCTTCGGGCCGGTATTGGGGGCAGGGTTGCTGGGTCGGCCGATATTTGTGGTGGCGACCCCGCAGCGATACGCACATTTCGCCTTCGACGTTGCCCAAATGCAAGGGCTTTATGCTGATTCGGAAGAATTCGCCAACGTGCTCGCCGAGGCTAAAGAAGAAGTAAAGGGCGTGGATTCGATTGAGCAAACCCACCCCATCATCGAGCGGGTGCTCAAGGCCGCCGGCGGTAAACATTCGGGGGTCATTCCGCCGGAACGTAATACGCCAGCAACGACTGAGGATACGACGTTGCCGAGCGTGTCCAAGGATGGCGACATCGTGATAGCGACGGTGCCGGGAGTGGCGCGGGGCCCTGTCGCCCAGCAATATGCTGACACCTTGGCTAAGGGGTTGGCCGACAATGTTGCGGGAGCGTGCGGGGTGATCGTGGATCTGCGGGGTAATACTGGTGGCGATATGGGGCCGATGTTGGCGGGGGTGAGTTCGTTATTGCCAGATGGAGTGGTCCTGACCTTTAAGGGGCGGGCTAGCTCCGATGTCACGGTATCCGGTGGTTCCGTTCAAGGGGGTGGGTCGCCGATCACGGTGGCGTCGCAAAGCAAATTTACCGGCCCCATCGCGGTGCTTTTCGACGGACATACGGGCAGCTCCGGCGAAGCCACGCTACTAAGTTTCCGCGGCCTTGATAATGTGCGAACCTTTGGGCAGCCGTCGGCGGGTTACGCTAGCGCAAACACCGTATTCGATATGCCCGACGGCGCCGGAATTATGGTCACAACCGCAAAAGATGTAGCCCGAACCGGCGAGGAATTCGCCGAGGACCCGATCGAGCCCGATGAGCGGTCCGATCAGCCGGAAGCACACGCGCGCGACTGGTTGCATCAGGAATGTGCGAAGTAGTTCGCTGTGGGAGAACCGATAGTGTCTGCAAAGGGAAAACGCGCTAAACTTTAGTGAGATAGACTCAACTATAAAACTGGAGGAATTAATGGCTGCGAAAAACGAATGGGCAGACAAAGACTATTATGCGGATCTTGGCGTGGCATCAAGCGCGACCGATGCCGAAATTAAAAAAGCATATCGGAAACTAGCGCGGGAAAATCACCCCGACTCCCATCCTGGGGATGCTAAACGCGAAGAGCGCTTTAAGGCGGTGGCCGAAGCGTATGACGTGTTAGGTGATACCGCCAAACGTAAAGAGTATGACGAATTTAAAGCCATGCTGCGGGCGGGAGGTGGTTTAAGAGGTGGGTTTCGTGGAAACTCACAGTTTCAAGACTTCTCTGACATTTTTGGAGGAGGTGGTGCTGCCGGCGGTTTTAGCGACATCTTCGGTGGTGCTTGGAGCGGTTCTCGCCGGACAGCTCGGCCGACGCGGGGCGCGGACGTCGAAACGGAAATAACCCTAGACTTCCGGGAGGCCGCGAAGGGAACCACAATCCCGCTGCAAATTACCGGCGACGCACCCTGCGCGGCCTGCCACGGATCCGGTTCGCAATCCGGCGCGGCAGTCAACTGTCCAGGCTGTAACGGCACCGGGTATCGCTCGGAAAACCGAGGCGCGTTCGGCTTCTCCGCACCGTGTAGCGAATGCGACGGAACCGGAAAGATCATTCCTGACCCCTGTCTCGATTGTCGCGGAACCGGCACGGTACGCCGCTCCCGTTCCATCACCGTCCGAATCCCAGTCGGTGTTGTCGACGGGCAAAAGGTGCGACTAGCTGGGCAGGGAGAAGCCGGGCCGCACGGCACTCCCGCTGGTGATCTCTTCGTCATCGTGCATGTGCGTGACGACAAAGTATTCACCCGCAAAGGCGACGACCTGGAAGTCGAAGTGCCCGTATCCTTCGGCGAACTGGCGCTCGGCGACACGATCACCGTGCCTACCCTCGACTCGCCGGTGCGGGTGAAAATCCCCGCCGGAACCCCAGACGGGCGGGTACTCCGAGTGCGTGGTCGCGGAATCCCGAAGCGCGACGGCCAATCCGGCGACCTGCATGTGCGGGTGAAAGTGCAGGTGCCCAAGAACCTGTCGGCGGCCGCAACGAGTACGCTCAAGCACTACATTGAAACCGAAAAAGAATCCGGATTTGACCCTCGCGCTGGCTGGGTCGGAAACAACTAAGGCGTAAAAGGAGGTGTGAGAAGTGGCGCAAAAAGAAAACCGAGTAGAAGAAGTATTTGTAATCTCCGTCGCGGCGGAACTGTCGGGGATGCATGCGCAGACGCTGCGCACCTACGACCGCATGGGATTGGTGACTCCGCAGCGCACCACCGGCGGCGGTCGCCGCTATTCGCGTGCCGACGTCGAACTGCTGCGCACCGTGCAACGGCTCAGCCAAGAAGACGGCGTCAATTTGGCGGGTATTAAAGCGATTATCGAGTTGAAGAAAGAAAACGAAAAGCTACGTGCCGAATTAGCCGAAGTGAAACAAGAAAACGAAGATCTGAAACGAGGTCGCCCCCGGGGTGAAATCGTCCACGTGCCCCGCTCGACAGCGGTGGTCATGTGGGAGCCGCGCCGGGGTCGGAAACGCTGATTCCGGTTCGGCGAACGGGGGATGTGGCTAAATTAGCAAAAAGGGTGGCAGCCTGCGGGGTCGATATGCATTCGACCATTTGCATATGGGCGGTGCCACTCTTTTCCTTTACAGTGACTTATGTCACGGTTATAGTGGCGGTAACGCATGCGTGACGGCGGGGTAACGCCCCGAAAGTTAATTCCTACCGAAAGGAATCTTCATGACTGTTTACGCCAACCCTGGAACCCCAGGCGCCATTTTTGACTACAAAGAGCAATACGAAAACTTCATCGGAGGTGCATGGGTGCCGCCGGTGGCGGGGGAGTACTTCGATAACATCACCCCGGTCACCGGCGAAGTATTCACCCGGGTGCCGCGCTCAAAGGCGGAAGATATCGAATTGGCGTTAGATGCAGCTCATGCCGCCAAGGCAGAGTGGGCACAAGTGTCGGCGGCTAAGCGAGCGTTGATCTTGAACAAGATCGCCGACCGGTTGGAGGAGAATCTGGAGAAACTCGCCGTCGCCGAGACCTGGGAAAACGGCAAAGCCATTCGGGAGACATTGGCCGCCGACATTCCGCTTGCTATTGACCACTTCCGCTATTTTGCCGGAGTGGCGCGAACCCAAGAAGGGCGAATCTCGCAAATCGACGAGAACACCGTCGCCTACCACTTCAAGGAGCCGATTGGCGTCGTGGGGCAGATCATCCCGTGGAACTTCCCCATCCTCATGGCCGCCTGGAAGATCGCGCCTGCACTCGCGGCCGGAAACTGCATCGTTTTAAAACCAGCCGAGCAGACCCCGGCTAGCCTCTTGGTGCTTATCGAACTTATCCAAGACCTCCTGCCCGCTGGCGTGCTTAATGTGGTTAACGGCTTCGGCGAAGAAGCAGGTGCCGCGCTCACCGCATCGAACCGGATTGGCAAGATTGCCTTCACCGGTTCCACCGCCGTCGGCCAGATTATCCATAAAGCAGTCTCGGACAAGATCATCCCGATCACATTGGAGCTGGGCGGCAAGTCCCCATCGATTTTCTTCCCAGACGTCATGGATAAAGACGACGCATTCCGGGCGAAGTGTATCGAAGGTCTGGCGATGTTCGCCCTTAACCAGGGCGAAGTATGTACCTGCCCGTCCCGGGCCTTGGTGCATGAAGACATTGCCGAAGAGTTCCTGGCACTTGCAGTGCAAAAGGTCAAGGAAATCAAGACCGGAAACCCGCTGGATACCGACACCATGATGGGTGCCCAGGCCTCGCAAGAGCAGATGGAGAAAATCACCGGGTACCTCGAATCTGGCCCAGCCGAAGGCGCTGAGGTGCTCACCGGCGGTAAGGTAGCCCAATTCGATGGTTTGGAAGGTGGCTACTACATTGAGCCGACCATCATGAAGGGCGATAACTCCATGAATTGCTTCCGGGAAGAAATCTTCGGGCCAGTCCTCGCCGTCACGACCTTCAAGACTTTCGACGAGGCTATGGAGATCGCAAACGACACCATCTATGGCCTGGGCGCCGGAGTGTGGAGCCGCGATCAAAATAATGCTTACCGTGCTGCCCGCGCTATCGAGGCAGGCCGTATCTGGGTGAATAACTATCACAATTACCCAGCGCACGCCGCTTTCGGTGGCTATAAGCAGTCTGGTATTGGACGTGAAAATCACGCGATGATGATGGATCACTACCAGGAAACCAAGTGTATGCTGGTTTCATACGATGAGAATCCAACGGGTCTATTCTAGGGGTTTTGCGCACGTACGAATCCTTAAGATTAGGCGAACGAAAGGCCGGGGCATTCCCGGTCTTTCGGCATTTTGAACAGTTATTGAAAACTGTTGTTATTACCGGTTTTGGGAGAAAGGTATCCCCCTATGTCCGATCAATTTAATGCCGCAATCGTTGAAGAATTTGGTCCAGAACTCACAATTGGCACGCTGGACCTGCCAGAACCAGGGCCACACCAAGCGCTGGTGAAAAACCTCGCCTCCGGTGTCTGCCACACCGACCTCCACGCCGCAGAAGGCGACTGGCCAGTCAAACCGAAGCCACCATTCGTCCCAGGTCACGAAGGTGTGGGCGAAGTAGTGAAACTAGGGCCCGGCGATCACGATGTGAAAGTGGGCGACATGGTGGGCAATGTGTGGCTCTGGTCCGCATGTGGCACCTGTGAACACTGTCGCACCGGCTGGGAAACCCTATGCAATTCAGCCGAATACGGTGGCTACACCGTCGATGGCTCGTTTGGCGAGTACATGTTGGTCGATACGCGCTACTGCGCTCGTATCCCCGAAGGTGCTGATCCGATCGAAGTTGCTCCAATCCTGTGTGCTGGTGTCACGGTGTACAAGGGCCTCAAGGTCACCGACACCCGACCAGGACAATTCGTGGTCATTTCCGGTGTTGGCGGCCTTGGCCACATCGCGGTGCAATACGCGGTTGCGATGGGACTGCGGGTCATCGCGGTCGACATTGCGCCGGAAAAGCTGGAACTGGCCAAGAAACACGGCGCGGAATTCGTCGTCAATGCGGCGGAAACGGATCCCGCAGCCGCCATCAATGAATACACCAAGGGCGGCGCCCACGGCGTGCTGGTTACTGCGGTGCACCCTAAGGCCTTCGGCCAGGCAATCGACATGACCCGCAAGGGCGGTACGATCGTATTCAACGGCCTGCCACCAGGGGATTTCCCGGCACCTATCTTCGATATTGTGTTCAAGGCTCTGACAATTCGCGGTTCCCTGGTGGGAACTCGCCAAGACCTGGAAGAGGCCTTGGACTTCTATGCACGCGGATTGATCAAGCCCACCGTCACCGAATGCAAACTCGGTGACGTGAACTCGGTATTTGAGGATATGCGCCGCGGTGCCATTGATGGCCGTATGGCAATCCGGTACGACTAGCGACTACTCCGACTGAACGAGTTTCTTGATCTCTTCGGCTACGAGGTGTTGGAATGTGGGGTCACGGAAATATGACGAATGATCGCCGTGCAAATTCCACACCTCGGCGCCGTATTCTGGCGACGCTGGATCAACCCCGTGGATGCCTTCCACGAGCTGTATGGGGTCTTCATCGTTAATTGCGGTTATGACCCGCGGGTTTTCGCTGTTAAGTTGGAGATCTTGTGCGGAATCCGTCCGATTTCCGGGACTGCCAACATTAATCACGGTATCCGTATCTAAGCCTTTGGGAAGCTGTGCTGCGTAACCCATCGTGACTGACGCAAAACTGTGCGCACAAGTTATCCTCTTGGCGTTTGGGTTAGAGCTGGTAAGCGCATGTTGAAAATCCTGAACCTGCTGAGCCCCGCGAATGGCCGCTGATGGTTCTATCGCGTTATGTAGCGCAGGCGGGGAATCTAGGTTTACAAACATCACTGTTGCGGTGCTGATTTTTTCTGGCGCTAGTTTTCCCACAATCGCCCCATGAAAGTCCTTGATTCTGTCGAGGTCTGCGTGCCATTGCTCAGGTTTAGCCGATCCAACTCCGTGATAGACGGAGTTAACCGCGGTAGCGGTGTAGGGATCACCAAAAGCAACCGCAAAATTATTGTCCGACACCTGGAGCAGTTTGGCCCCCGGATGATCGATCAATAGTTGTTTAATTTCTGGGGGAGCAACTGCCATTGCCTGGCTGTGTTGCTGTGCCAATCGGTTCTGTGGCGGTTGCTGAAGTTCAATGTCGCCCAGAAGCTCGGCCTTGGGGTCCGGCGGCAAGGCGCATTCCGTCAGCGACCTGACTTCCCATGCGCAGGCCTTATCCAGCATCTCTCCCCAGAGATAAATCGTATCGACTATATGTTGCACCAGTGGCGCGGTTTTCACCGCAGTGATAGTTGTCGGGGTAACAACGCGATCCACGACAATTACCCCGAAAGCTGCGGCAATGCGCTTGACCATGTCGAGTTTTTCTTCCAAATCTTGCTGCGCTGCGGCGGTAAGCTCCAGATATTCTGCCAGCTGGTGGGATTTCTCCCACCTTTTCATCATGGAGGTGACGAGTTCCCCCAGCGTGTCCTGGCCTGCGTCGTATGCCTGACCGGTTGCCACGCTGAAGGCTTGACTCCATTGCGGCTGGTGTTCTGCTAGGAATTGTCCCGTTGCGGCGACAAATTGCCGGTGGGAGGCTGCGGCTTGTTTCAACAAAGTGGAATCGAGTGGGAGCATTATTTGTCCTCCAAGTTGGTGGCGAAGGAAGAATCGATCTGAATTTGGGCGGCGGTGAAGCGTCGCAAAGCTGAAATGTGGTCCGCCAACGCAGCTTCCTGGGTTGTTAGCGCGGCGTGGGTTTCTGTATGAAACTGTGCCAGTGCGGCATTTGTGTTGTTCGTTGCCCCAACGTGCTGACTTGCGGGTAGCTGCGGCGGCGGAGAAAACGGAAACACAACGTTTCGATCAAATGATGTAAAAGTGCTCATAGACCCATTGCAACAACGGCGCAACTAAAATTGGGAAAATCTCGAAAAAAATTTTTGCCTGTGGATAACTTCGGAGGCAACCAGGCATTATGCTGGGGGCCATGAAAGTCGCAATCGGCCAAATTCGCTCATCTGTGGATAAACCCGCAAATCTTGCACGAGTCTGCACGCTTTCCGCCGAGGCCGCCGCGCGCGGCGCGCAGCTCATTGTCTTCCCCGAAGCAACCATGCAAGCCTTCGGCACCGGGCGGCTCGATAAGGCTGCCGAACCCCTCGACGGCGACTTCGTCACCACCGTTGCCCGCTGCGCGAAACGGGAAAACATTGCCATTATCGTGGGGATTTTTTGCCCGGCCGATTCCGTCCAGCGCGGTGATAAAACCATCAATCGGATAACAAACACCGCCATCGCCGCCCTGCCCAGCGGTGACATCTATCACTACGATAAAATCCACACCTACGACGCCTTCGGCTACCGCGAATCCGACACCGTGAAACCCGGTGAGAAACTCGTCGTTTTCGACTACGCCGACACCACAATTGGCCTGGCCATCTGCTATGACCTGAGGTTTCCGGAACTTTTCCGGCAGCTCGCGGCGCGCGGCGCGGAAGTCATCGCGGTGCCCATATCGTGGGCGGGCGGCCCGGATAAACTACGGCAAAAGCACCTGCTTAGCCAAGCCCGTGCCCTCGATTCCACCTCCTGGGTAATCGCGGCGGACCAGGCTGAGACCGACACTTCCGGCAGCGCGCCGCGTGGGGTTGGGCATTCCACGATCACGACCCCCGAAGGGCAGATCGCCGCTGAGGCGGGGCCGGAGGAAGAACTCGTGCTTTTCGACGTCACCACCGCCGACGTGGCGCAAGTTCGCGAAAAGCTCCCGGTCGTCGACTACCCACAGGACTACTCCACCAAATAAGAACCAACACTATCCCACGCACTAATGCACGTGGGTTTCGTGTGTTTCTTTAAAGTCGGAGACTTCGACATGTAGCCGGTGTTGGCCTGCGCTTTTCGACCCCCGCTGAGGCAATCTCCGACGTAATAACGCTGTGGAAAAGTGCGCGTGGGGGAGAGAAAATGGGTGGGAAATTAGTCCCAGAAATAATCGCGGCTGGAACCTTGGGTCTGGATGATGGAGTCAGGCGTGCCGCCGCGTAGCAGCGCGAGCCGGGTTTCGGTGACGATATCGGTGGGGCCGGTGATAAGAACTTGGTGGCCTTCCCAGGTGCCGTAGCTGGAAACAACTTCGCCGAGTTTGCCGACTTCCATCAGGTGCAGGCCGCGCGGAGCAGTACTGTGTTCGGTAGCGCCTACCCACCAGGCATCGGTTCGATTGCGAACGATCGGTTTGATAAATAACCAAGGGGCGGCACTGGCGAGTTGCCACAGCCCCTGGAGTTCGTAGAGTTCACCGGGGTAATCGGCGCTCACAAAGAGGTGGGTGCGGGGTTGGTTGGAGCGCATCAGCAGGTCGATGATGATCGAACGGGCGGCGGCAAGGCCGGTGCCGTGGGCGAGAAGAAGAAGGTCTTCTTCGTAGTCGATGGTGAAGCCGCCGCCAGCAGCACCGATGCGTAGCCGGTCACCGGCGCGGGAAGCGCCCAGAATGGAGGTGGCTTCGTCGCCAGCGTAGACGTGGAATTCGACTTGCCGGGCTTCGTTGGAGGGGATGCTGGGGCAGAGGTCGCGCCAGCGACCGCCGGTGTAGTCGGAGTTGACGGTGAGAAACTGCCCGGAGCGGTAGTCGATCTGACAATCAGTAAGAACGCGGACCACTGAGATATTGCGGCAACGCTTTTCAACTTCGACGACTTCCGCCATGACCGGCTGGCTTATCGACGATTGGGCGGCGTGGTTGAGGACCTCGGCAGCTTGTTCCACCGCGCGTTCTGCGGCGATGGCACCAAAAAAATCATCGCGCATGCAGTAGTGCCGGATGGACTTGGTGATGGCGTCGGCAAACGGCAGGATGGATCGGAACCCGTGGGCGGTGATTATTTCTGCTAATTCCCGGAGCCGGTTTTCGGTTTCGGGGTATAACGTCCCGTTCGCGTCCGCGCCGTGGCAAATGAAACTGATTGCGGCGGCGATGGGGAATTCGGGGCTGATAACGAGCCGTTCATGGGGATGACTTCGGAAAAAGGAGTGGAAAACGTCCCGGGAAAACTCGTCGCTGAGCACACGTAGTTTCTCAACGGTTTGGTTCAACGGGGTTTCTACAGTCACGATGTCTATTTTAACCTTGTTTTCGGGCCGAACCGGTAACCCCGAATGTGGTTAGTTCATACAGGGGTAACCTTCCTTAGAAAAACATATAAATTCGATCGTTAATTTTAATATTTCCAGTTTAGTGGTGCTGTTTTCATTAAGGTTCGCTATTGAAAAATTTTCAGCACCGGCGCGTCGCTATTGAAAATGCTTTCCTTTGGAAAAAATTTCGCCATACCCTTTACAACGTGCGGAAATTCGGTAAATTAGAGAGCGAAGAGTAACGGATACCGGAAAGGTTATTGAAAATGAGCTGCAAGATTCACGAGAATCATGACCATGTTCACGGCGAGGGCTGCGGCCACGAGGCTGTTCAGCACGGCGATCACGTGGACTACATCCATGATGGACATCGGCATCGCGAGCATGATGGACACTGGGATGAGTGTGAAGTTGCTTAATTGGAATTAAGCCAATCGAATTGCGGCCAGGTTGCAGCTAACCGGGCCGCAATTTTTTGCGTTTGCGGGCTAAAAATTATAGGGGGAGCGGGCTGGCTGCGCGGGGTTTTCTCTAGAATCGGGGATGTGGGGTTCGTCAATCTAAAAAACTTGAGTCTAGGGGGCTAAACATTTTTCCAAAAGTGGTGTATGCTTGTATCAAAGTTGAGTGTAACTTACTCAATTTCAGAAAAGTTGAACCCGAAAAGGAGAAAAATGAACGCATTTAACCCAACGACAAAGACGCAGGAAGCCCTGCAAATGGCATTGCAGCAGGCCTCAGCTCTGGGGAACCCAGATATTCGGCCTGCCCATTTATTGGCAGCGATTTTAGGCCAGGAAGATAGCATTGCCATTCCGGTTTTGCGTGCAACTGGTGTTGATTCAGAAGTGGTACGGCAAGAAGCTGTCGCCTTAGTTAATGGCTATCCGCGAGCCGAGGGCTCTGGGATGGCGAATCCGACGTTTAATCGCGAAGCGTTAAACGCGCTGACCGCGGCTCAGGAGTTAGCGGGCGAATTAGGCGACGAATACGTTTCCACCGAGGTGCTGCTCGCCGGTATTGCCCGTGGAAAATCCGACGCCGCCGAGTTGCTGACCAAGCGCGGCGCAACCTACGACGCGATTAAAGGCGTTTTTCCAACCGTGCGCGGCTCGAAGAAGGTCACCGACCAAGATCCCGAGGGCAGCTTCCAAGCATTAGAAAAGTACTCAACGGATCTCACGGCACGCGCCCGGGAGGGCAAGATCGATCCGGTGATCGGCCGCGATGCCGAGATTCGCCGGGTCGTCCAGGTGCTGTCCCGCCGGACAAAGAACAACCCAGTTCTTATCGGTGAACCAGGTGTGGGTAAAACCGCAATTGTCGAAGGATTGGCGCGCCGCATCGTGGCGGGCGACGTTCCGGAATCGTTGCGGGGAAAGACCCTCATTAGCTTGGACTTAGGGTCGATGGTCGCGGGTGCGAAGTATCGCGGCGAGTTCGAGGAACGGCTCAAGGCTGTGCTGGATGAGATTAAGGAAGCGGAAGGCGAAATCATCACCTTCATCGACGAGCTGCATACGATCGTCGGCGCGGGTGCAACCGGTGAATCCGCGATGGATGCGGGTAACATGATTAAGCCATTGCTCGCTCGCGGCGAACTGCGACTTGTCGGCGCAACCACGCTCGATGAATACCGCAAATACATTGAGAAAGATGCCGCGCTGGAACGCCGGTTCCAGCAGGTGTTCGTGGGTGAACCATCGGTTGAAGATGCCATCGGTATCTTGCGTGGTCTGAAAGAACGCTACGAAGTGCACCACGGCGTCCGGATTCAGGACTCGGCCCTGGTTGCCGCCGCAACCTTGTCGGATCGGTACATCACCTCGCGGTTCCTGCCGGATAAGGCGATCGACCTGGTGGATGAGGCTGCCTCCCGGCTGCGCATGGAAATCGACTCCTCGCCACAGGAAATCGACGAACTTGAGCGGATCGTGCGCCGGTTGGAAATCGAGGAAGTCGCGTTAACGAAGGAAACCGACGCGGCGTCGAAAGACCGGTTGGAGAAGCTGCGGCAAGAGCTCGCCGACGAACGGGAGCGCCTCGGCGAGCTGAAAGCCCGGTGGCACAACGAGAAAGCCGCCATTGATAAGGTGCGGGAAGCGAAAGAAGAGCTGGAGCAATTGCGCCAGGAATCGGAAATCGCAGAACGCGACGGCGACTACGGCAAGGTTGCGGAACTGCGGTACGGCCGCATTCCGGAGCTGGAGAAGCAACTCGCAGACGCCGAAGTAACCTCGACAACTCCGACCATGCTGACAGAAGAGGTAACCCCAGACACGATTGCCGAAGTGGTTTCGGCGTGGACGGGTATCCCCGCCGGAAAGATGCTCGCCGGGGAAACGGAGAAGCTTCTCAATATGGAAGGCGAGCTGGGTAAGCGCGTTGTCGGGCAATTGGAGGCCGTCGAAGCGGTATCCGATGCGGTGCGGCGTTCCCGCGCCGGGGTCGCCGATCCGAACCGTCCGACGGGTTCCTTCCTGTTCCTCGGTCCTACGGGTGTGGGTAAGACGGAGCTTGCTAAGGCATTGGCGGAGTTCATGTTCGATGACGATCGTGCGATGGTGCGCATCGACATGTCCGAGTTCGGCGAGAAGCACTCCGTTGCCCGCCTCGTCGGTGCCCCTCCGGGATACGTGGGTTACGACCAGGGCGGCCAGCTCACCGAGGCGGTACGCAGGCGGCCCTACACCGTCGTGCTTTTCGACGAGGTGGAGAAGGCGCATCCAGATGTATTCGATATCCTGCTGCAGGTGCTTGATGAAGGTCGGCTCACGGATGGCCAGGGGCGCACTGTTGACTTTAGGAACACGGTGCTGATCCTGACCTCCAACCTTGGTGCCGGCGGTACCCGGGAGCAGATGATGGAGGCGGTCAAACGTGCCTTCAAGCCGGAGTTCATCAACCGTCTCGATGATGTCGTTATCTTCGACCCATTGAGCGAGGATCAATTGACCAGCATCGTGGACATTCAGCTGGCTGACCTGCGCAAGCGACTGTCGCATCGTCGGCTGGAACTTGATGTCAGCGAGGACGCCAAGAAGTGGCTGGCGGAACATGGTTACGATCCCGCATATGGTGCTCGCCCATTGCGTCGGTTGATCCAGAAAGAAATTGGCGATCAATTGGCCAAGAAGTTGCTCTCTGGTGAGATTTGGGATGGCGATACGGTTCGGGTGACCAAGAACGAATCCGGTTCGTTGGAGGTGACAACCGAAACGAGTCGATTAGCATAAAGGCGTGAAGTTCTTTAACGCCGTATCATTAGCAGCCACCGCAACCACAAGCGTCGCAAAGCTGTGTGGTGGGAAAACCCGGGCGGAAAAGCTGGCGAAACCACTGATCGTCTCCGCCCTGATGGCAGCGCAACCGCATCGATTACGTGACCCGCTGTTTGTCATCGGGGCGGCGGCGCACCTTGCGGGCGACATCGTGTTGCTGCGCGATGGTGCGAATCTACGGCGTGGTGCGCTCTGCTTCGGTCTGGGGCATGCCGCGTTTATCGCGCGTCGGCTCCGGGCTGGCTACCGGCCCGCTTTTGTCGTTCCGCATCTTGCGGCAATGGCGGTGGCGGCGCCACTCGTGCGCGATGCCTGGCTCATCACCTACGGTGCGTTGCTGGCCTCGTATAGCAGCCTGTCGCATTCGCTCGGCGGGCCACTGTTTATGCTGTCGGATGCGTTGATCGATCTGAAGCATAAGTATCCACACCCAGGTCTGGATTTCGCGGTGATTACAACCTACGGGTTAGCGCAGTATCTACTTTTAGGGCCCGAGGAATAAAGCCGATCACGCAGCGTAAACGTGGCTAACTACTAAAACCTCCGGTTGGGATTTACAATCAACAACCATGACAGTCACCATTTCCGCAGCCGAACTCTCACAACGGATCAATTCCGGTCGCCAACCACTTATTCTTGCAAGTTTGTGGTCGCCGCTGGAAGGCGGTGGCTATGCGCAATACAATTCCGAGCACATTCCCACCGCGAGGTTTTGCGACACCGCGCAAGCACTAGCCTCGGTGCCCAGCTCCACCTCCGGGCGCAATCCCCTGCCCACCCAATCCACCTTGGATCGTTGGTTCACACGCTGGGGCCTATCCCACGACCGCGACGTGGTGGTCTACGACAACAACCGGGGGCTTTTCGCCGCCCGGGCCTGGTGGGTTCTGAAATGGGCGGGCGTATCAAACGTGCGCATCTTGGACGGTGGGCAAGGAGCCTGGGAAACCGCAGGTTTTAGCACCATCGGTGGGCCGGGTAACCCCCGCGTCCTGGAAGGAACGTCCCCCGTCTTGGGCGGAATGCCCACCGCAACCATCGAGGACGTAAAGGCGTATGCGGGGGTGCTTATCGACGCCCGGGAACCCAATCGGTTCGCAGGGCGGAAAGAATTCTTAGACCTGAAAGCAGGACACATCCCAGGCGCGGTCAATATCCCAACCCGGGAAGTCCTCAACCCCGATTACACCTTTAAAACCCCCGATGAGCTGCGCGAAATCTTCCTGTCGCACGGCATAACCGAGCACACCGTATCGGACGCGATCGTGTATTCGGGTTCCGGAAACCATTCGGCGCAGGTGATCGCCGCGATGAATCTGGCGGGAATTGGAACCCCACGCCATTACATCGGCGGCTGGTCGCAGTGGTGCGCAAATCCCCGCAATCCGGTAGAACGCGGCTTTTAAACTATGGGGGAAGCCTAAAAAGGCACCAACATTCAGATAAATCTGTTGGTGCCATGTTAGACCCCTGACTTAGACTAAGAGCATGATCTTCCTAATCGCTGCGATATGCGCAGGTTTGGGGGTGGCATTATTGCTAATGGAATCGCGCCGCACCCCCATGAGTCGCACTGCGGATGCCCAGGCGCAAGTAGCGCCTGCCGCCGAAAGCTCCGGCTTCGCCGGGGAAACGCGCAGCGATGATGACGACGAAGATGCCGGGATAGACACGGTCGAACGCACAGCTCAGCAGGCGGAATTCGAGATTGCGGAATCGGGTGTTGCTGAGCCAGCACCTGTGGAAGCCGGAGGCGATGCCGAGGCTGAGCCTGCGGGCTTCGGAGAGAAGCAGCACCAAAATGTCGCGTCTGAGCCGGAACAAAAAGCCGCTATGCGCAGCAGCCTGGCGGGGCTATTGGGGCAGAACCGGAAACGGCGGCGGCTGTGGGCGCATCACCACAATTTCGATTACAGCAAATCAGATTCTTTTTTAAGCGACGAATGGTCTCGGGGGATAACCGCAGCTGGCTTGGTGGCCAAAGACGTTGTCAGCGGCATGGTCGGCGGGTACGAGGTTCATCTTGCGGATGTGCAGGGGAACCCGGTGCTGGCGATTCGTCGAAAAGCAATCAGCAACGAGGTCATCGTCGCGCTTCGTGCAGGCAGCACCGCGCACCCCACCGACGACCTCGTTAAAATCCAATCGGTGGCGGATTTCGACATTTTTGCCACCGAACCCGGCGTTGGCCAACGATTTATCGACAATCGGGTGACAACCGCGCTGGCAGCCCTGCCGGAAACCGTCGTCGCCGTATGGGCGGAGGCCAATTGGGTGCTGGCGCAAACCCAGAAAAACAGCAGCAATCACGATTGGGACGCCATGCTCGATCCGTTGGTGCTCCTGGCGGATTCTGCGTGCGTGCTGCCGCCCGATCAACCAGCTGAACTTCTCAATTACTCCGATGCGGACCCCACTCGAGTGATGCCGACGGTCGCGTTCTGCGACGAAGAACCGATCGAACCCACGCCGCTGAAGCTCATTCCCACCATAAAACCGAAGGAAGAGCACGTCGTGCTGCCAACCCGGGTGCGCGGCGACATGCGGGGCGTGGTAATTCCCCACGAGATCGGGGCGGACGACGTGACCCCGATCGCCGATGATCTTCAGAAACGGCAATCCAACTACCACGGAACCCGGATACTGCGCGAACCAACCCATCCCGCCCACATATTTAACGACACCCCGGAAACAGACTAAACTACCCGACAGTTAGCCTGCGCCGAACAGGTGTTACCCAACCCCGACCACCGGAAAGAACCACAAGATGCTGAATCAGTCCAAAAAAGCCCAGCTCGCCCAATTGATTAAAGACCTGGCGGTAGTGCACGGCAAGGTCACCTTATCGTCCGGCATGGAAGCGGATTATTATGTTGACCTGCGGCGGGCTACCTTGCACCACGAAGCATCCCGTCTTATTGGTGAGCTGCTGCGGGAACTGACCGCGGATTGGGATTACGTGGCCGTGGGCGGGTTGACGCTAGGCGCTGACCCGGTAGCAACCGCAATCATGCACGCCGACGGCCGCGCCATCGACGCGTTTGTCGTGCGCAAAGAAGCGAAAAAGCACGGAATGCAGCGCCGCGTGGAGGGCCCGGACGTGGTGGGCAAAAAGGTGCTGGTGGTAGAGGACACCACGACCACCGGAAATTCCCCGCTGACCGCAGTCGCGGCGCTGCGTGAGATCGGCGCAGAGGTGGTTGGAATCGCCACCGTTGTGGATCGGGCAACCGGGGCGGACGACGTGATCGCCGCCGAAGGCTTGGAATACCGGTACCTCATCGGCCTTGAGGATCTCGGACTGTAATGGCAGAAAACGATCACGAGGCAGCTGGCCCTACCGAATGGGGTGCCGGGCGGCACGGCGTGGGTCCGTGGCGGGAAGAACACCCAGATCAACCGATCCCTACCGATCCACGTTATGATCCAGAACTGCTGGAACACGGGGACCGGCGCAATGTGGTGGATGCCTACCGGTATTGGCGTCGGGAAGCGATCGTGGCGGATATTGACACCCGGCGGCACGCGTTGCACATCGCGATCGAGAATTTTGAAAACGACGCCAATATCGGAACCGTGGTACGTACCGCCAATGCGTTCGCCGTGGATACCGTGCATATCGTAGGGAAGAAACGGTGGAATCGGCGCGGCGCGATGGTGACCGATCGGTACCAGCATCTCATGCACCACCCTGATACTGATTCGGTGGTAGCGTGGGCTGCGGAACACGGGCTGACTATCGTCGCTATCGATAACACGCCGGGCAGCGTCCCCTTAGAAACTGCCACGTTGCCGGAAAAATGCCTCCTGCTGTTCGGCCAGGAGGGGCCGGGCGTGACGCAGCAAGCCCAGGATAATGCCAGCATGACCTGCTCTATTGCCCAATTTGGTTCCACGCGTTCCATCAACGCGGGGGTCGCGGCGGGAATAGCCATGCACGCATGGATTAGGCAACATGCCGATCTTTCGCATGCGTGGATGTAATAAACGTTGTTATCTGTACGTTATAATCTTCAAAAGGCTAGAAAAATCCATGACGCGAAGCGGAGTGAACCTTAAGTGAACGAGATGTGGCTGCACCGGGCTGACCTGGCAGAATCCGCGATTAACGAGCGTCATGCCAGCAGGTTATGGGGATTGCCCCGAACCAATCTCGCGGTAGCCGCGTGGCCGCCACACACTAAGGAAAAACTCTTCTACCGGTGGCATTACTGGTGGCAAGCGCACTACCTCGATTGTTTGATCGACGCCGCGCACAGGCGTCCCTCCAAAGCCCGCAAGATTCGGATCAAAGAAACCATCCGGGGAATCCGGTTGCGCAATTTCGGGCAATTCACCCGCAATAACTACTACGACGACAAACTGTGGCTTGCCCTCGCCTTAAACCGCGCGTCGGAAGTCCTGTATCCGGGGAAAACCAAGCGCAAATACCTCAAAGTGCTGGAAGAAAATATCCTGGACGGAATCGATCCGGTTACGGCGGTTCTGCCGTGGCGGGTGGGGGAGACTTTCTTTAACGTTCCCACCAACGGCCCGGCTGCGATCATGATGGCGCGCACGGGCCGGATCGCCAAGGCGCGGTTCCTGGTGGACTGGGTATTCGACGAGCTTATCGACGACAACGGGTTGGTCATGGACGGCATTCGCATGTCGATGAATGGCCCGGAAATGGTCAAACCCACCCACCCGTATTGCCAGGGCGTCATGATCGGCGCGTGTCTGGAATTAGCGCTTCACCTGCGCCAGTCTCCGGAAACTGCCGACGATGCCGTCATTTACCTCACCCATATTCGTTCCGTGGTGGCCGCCGTGTTCAAAGAAATGGCCAACGCCAACGGCGTTATCAATTGGCGCACCGGCGACGGCGACGGCGGATTGTTTAAAGGTATCCTGGTGCGGTACTTAGCCGACCTTGCGGTGCGGCTGCCAGCCGATACTGAGGCGAATATCGCCACGAAGAAACTGGCTAAGAAGATGGTTATGGCCAGCGCCGAAAGCGTGTGGAACCACCGGCTTGAGGTCGATGGCCTTCCGGTATTCTCCTCTGATTGGCTCAGCGATGCGAAGCTACCCCATAATTTCGGCCTAGCCGCCACATCCACCATCACCGACTACGTTCGCCTGGTGCGCATTGACGAACGCGACCTATCGGTTCAGCTTTCGGGGTGGATGTTGCTTGAGGCCGCCGCCCGGATAGCGACCGCTGAAGCTGAGGGTGAAGCGTAACGGCCCGGTCTTTGTGCTTGTCGACGCGACACGGCCACGGTGTGGCTCGTGTCGTTTTTTGCGTATCCGGGTGGTATATCGCAGACTGTGTGCGGCGGGTGTGCTACTGATTAACGGAAATCGGGGGAGGTTGGGGGAGGAAACCGGACATTCAGTTTCCGCCGTGACGTGGGGTTTTATCCCGCATAGCACGGACGAATGGGAAGGCTAACCCCATTTGGGTCGTCATGTTGCAGGTAAGATTTAAGATTGCCTGGTGTAGAAAAAGCACAATGCTACAAACAAAGGAACGCTACGATGACCAACCCCAATAACACCCCGGATCCAATGGCAAACCCATTCCCGAACCCGGCGTCGGCCCATAACGATTATTACGGCACCGGCCAGCCGTACAACGCTGACGGCTATGCCGCGTATACCCCGCAACCGACCACCTATCAAACCCCAACCACTTACGGTTCTACACCGGGAATGTATGATTCGACCTACGGTACGGTTCCGCTAGAACAAACATACACGCAACCAGGATTAATGCCCCAGTATGGTTTCGTGCCCGGTACCATGCAGCCGACCAAAGATAAGACAATCGCAATACTATTGTGGGTCTTCCTATCCGGTGCCAGCGCGCATAATTTCTACACGGGTTTTTACAGCATCGCCATAACTCAGATTTGTTTGGGGTTCTTTGGTGCTTTACTCACGGCCACGGTGCTCCTGAGCTTTATCGGACTCCCCATGCTGTTAGCCGTATTCGTGTGGGTTTGGGTTGACCTCATCCAGATGATCACCGATAGCGGGCGGTTTAGATATTCTTTTAAGCGATAGTCGCTTCACGGTCAGTTAGGAAAACCACAGGTAACCCCGTGCAACGAGGGTTCCGTCGCAAGGAGGACTCCAGGATGTCCACAAATTTTGGCTCTAGTCCGGCCGCTTTTGACCCCTTCAGTTCCAACCAACCCAGCCAATCGGGCACGACGGAGTTCGGAACCGGGGCACCGGGCGGCTTCGGGGAGGTGCCTGAAGCGCCGCGCAGCGTACCCACGCCGGTAACCGGCCCGTGGCCGTTTGTGATAGTGGCGGTACTGTGCGCGGGAATAGCCGTGGTTCTTGCCGTTTGTGCCCCCATCATCGGCGGCAGTGCGACGGACGATGGTTTCCGGATTATGGCGATCATCGGGTGGTTTTTAGCAGGAATCGCCGGGTTTATTTTATTGGGGCTGCACATCGGCGCGGATAATCGTCGAAAAGCGGCGGGGCTGTATATCGAAAACCCGACGCAGACCCTCTTGGTGCGGGCAACGCTTGCGCTTGGTTCCATCGCGGTCATCATAACGGCCGTTGAGATCGCCCTCTGGCTGTCAAAGACCATCGGAAACTAACGTCAGGACATCGCTGTGAAAAACTTTGGTAACGCCGTTTACAAAACCATAGGAGTTATAGCCACCGCTGTCCTCACCGGGCTTGTCGCGGCCCCAGCCGCATTCGCGCAGCAGAACAACGTTTCCGAAACTGGTGCCCGCAATCTGGAACGGCTGAATTCATGTATCGCCACCAAGAAAAAGGCGGACATCATCTTCGTCATCGACGAGTCGGCCTCCCTGCGGGGACATAACGGCGGACCTGCATCGGACCCGAAAAACATTCGGGTGGCTGCGGTTGAGGATTTGGTGGCTCAACTCGGGAAATCCGCAGCCGACATCGACGCGGACATTAACGTCAAACTCGCAGGCTTCGGCGAGGGGTATCGTTCCAACCCCGAAACCTACGGGGAATGGACCAACGTGTCGAAGAATCCCGCCGCGCTGGATACAGCAATCTCTGGTTTTGAAAACCGCAACAATGACCTCTACACCAATTACGGGGTCGCGCTTGATGGCGCGCTTGCCGATATTGCGGCGCAACCCGATCCAGATACGTGCCGCAGCATCCTGTTCTTCACTGACGGTTTGCTCACAGTTCCGGGCGACAGCCAAGCGGACGTTGCTGCCCGGGAGGCGGTGTGCAGCGAGAATGGTGTGGTATCGAAAGCTCGCGACGCCGGTGTCCAACTATTCACCGTCGGCTTAATCCCCGCTGGCGAAGACTCCCCGGAACAATTGCTGCGGTCGATGGCCGAAGGCAATGAATGCGCGGCAGGGGAGGAAGCCAACGGGGCGTTCTTCAATGCGGAATCGAACCCGGCGGGACTATTCGCTGCGTTTCGTTCGTTGCTTCCAGATTCCGCCTCCGTGGAACATCGAGGCGATACCCACAGCCAACTGGCATTCGTGCTGGACAATTCCATCACCGAGGTGCGCATCTCCTCCCAGCCCGAAGAAGTGGTACCCGATGGGACTTTAATTCCGGTTCTGGTAACACCAAGCGGAGAAACGCTGGAACTAACAACCCCCAAGCACACTGTGAATGGTGCCACGATCGAGGCTGAACTCGGCGCCAGTGTGCCTGGAATGGTCGATATTTCCATGGAAAAGGCCAAGGACGATGATTGGGCGGGCAAGTGGGCGTTCGGCTATAAAACCCACGGGGAAAAGACCACCTATTATAGCGCCAAAATGCAGATATTCCCTGGTCTCAACACCGTTGTCAAGGAATTAAGCAACACCAAGACAGTGGGTTTATCCACCAACGACACGCTGCACGCCACGCTGGTCGATCGGCATGGGCAACCCCGGGCGCTCGACGGTGACGCATTGATCTCGGCACAATTTGTGCCAGCTAACGGCGAACCAGTCGCTATGGGACAACCGCAGCCGATTGTGGACGGCAAAGCGGTGGAATTCGCCCTGGCTGAGGTCACCGAACCCACCACGGGTGAGATCGTTTTAAGCACCACCATCACCACGCGCGGCGTGGGGGATACACCCGGCACCGAGTTATCGCCGGTGGTGGCGCGATACCCGATAGTCATTTCGCCAGCTCACCTGCCTAAAGCCCCACGTGTCGTTAATTTTGCGGTGGAAGAAAAAGAAACCACCATCACCATCCCCGTCGAAGGGCCCGGAAAGCTCTGGATTGATCCGGCGGGAATCAAAGAAAACCTAACCGCCCCGGATAATGTTGGCGCGCTAAACTTTGCCGCAAAACACAATAGTGCTGATTCCGCCCTGCTGCTGAAGGAAGGCGATCGCGGCGAATTGCCGCTCACCATAACCGTCGACTCGCTCCGGGACGGCCCACTGGCATTCGACGCGGTGGTGAAAATGATGGCATTGGAAGACAACGCCAGCGGCGAAGTACCCGTGGAAATGCGCGGCAGCATGCGTGCGCCCGTGAATCCACCGGTATTCGTGGCGGTTCTCGTCATCGCCATCCTGCTGGGAATCCTGATTCCATTGGCTATTTTGTACATCATCAAACACATCACCGGTGTTTTGGTGGGTACGAAACTGCACGGATACAGCTTCCCGGTAACCCGCACGCCAGACGGCACCCTTGTGCGCGAAGACACCGGCGGCCGGGTTCAGCTCGACTATGAATCCGTTGTCTTAAACACAACCGGCGTAACCCCGCAGCCGCGCCGGGTGGTGCTGGCGGGCAAAGAGATAACCGTCGGCCGGGACCTCAACCCCTTCACCGCCGCCTATGCTGTCACCGCTGATAGCCCGGCGATTGCCGGTACTGGCACACAGATCGGGGAAGCCGCCCGGTTGCCGCTGGCGTTGCGCGGAAACTGGGTGTTGTTCGGCAACCCGCAGGACGAGAACCGGGGGCAGGTTTTGGTTATCGTCGATCACAATATCAGCAACGAAGAATTACAGCGCATGTCCCAGGAGATAACCGAAAAGGCCCCGGATTTCTTCGAAAAGGTTGCGCCACCAGCCCCGACTGCTGCGGTCGGCGCGGTGGTGGAAGCCCCAGGAAGTGCCGCCGATCCATTCGGTGATGGGGTGGACGTTCGGCCCGGTGGCGTCGTAAAGCCACACGGTGGTGATACGCCGCGGACGAAGAGCGGACCTTTCGGCGGTTCGTCGGGATTCGGTGGGCAACAATCGCAGTCGGACGCGGCCGAGAGACCTGATCCGAATACGAAACCTCCGGCGGGTCCGACCACCGGCGGTGTGCAGGACCCCTTTGCAGATTAACAACGTTCATAGTGTCGGAAACCTCAAGCTCAACCGGTTGTTCCTTAAGAAAGTCGTGGTTGTTGAGGAACCGGCCGAGGCTTTAACTGAAATATCCTTGTAGGAGAATTGATGCGTAAATTTTTGGTAGTTGGTTGTGGCGGCTCAGGCGCAAAAACCCAAGCGTATATGATTGACCAGCTCAAGGCATTGTTGCGCACAATCCAACCGGAGCGCACGCGACTGCCGCAGTGTTGGCAATTCGTCACCATCGACGTTCCGATTGCGCCAGAAGCTGGGCCGGATAACCTCCCCAACGTCCAACAATGCGGCGGCCGGTACATCGGCATCGGCAGCAGGCAACGCTACTCCACCTTCGATACCGGCACCACTAGCGAACTGATCCACAACGGCGGGTTGAAGGAAGTAGCAACGTGGGTACCCCGGGTACCAGGCGCGATCACCACACCGGTGTCCGAAGGGGCTGGCCAGTACCGGGCATTGGGGCGGATGCTGACGATTCCCGCGATAAAGAAAATCCAAGACGGGCTCAATAGCGCATTGGACGCGCTCAATACCACCGAGGCACACACCGAATTAGACGAACTTAACCTGGCGATTACCGGCAAGAGTTCGCATTCGCGAAACACCTCACCGGTGATTCTCGTGATCTCCTCCATGGCGGGTGGCGCGGGCGCTTCGATGTTTTTAGACATCTGCCGGATCTTATCGACGCTGCCCAACGCAAAGCCGGAACACACGGGTGTTTTCATGCTCACCCCGGAGGTGTTTTCCGAAATTCCGCCGGAAATGATGGTCGGTACGTGGCCTAATTCGCTTGCGATGTTCGGCGAGGCGATCGCTAGCCAAACCGGCGCCGCAGCCGCTTCCGATGCGCAGCTGTATGAGGCGCTGGGGATCAATGGCGCTAACCGGCCGACCACGTTCGGCCGGATGTTCCCGATCGGCAATCGGATGGGTGAAGAGGGCGCGAAGTTCGGCGACGGCAGTTCCACCGGCGTGTACCGCGGACTAGGGCGGGCGCTGAGCGCGTTGATGTATTCCGACCAGGCAAGCGACAGTTTTGTCCAGTATTCGCTGGCTAATACCGGATCGCCGGGGGCTAACCGGGATTACCTGGGCTGGGCTGACCCGGCGCAACTGAAGTGGGATGGAATGCCGTGGGGTTCTATGGGCTATGCGCAGCTGAGCATGGGGCGGGACAAGTACGCCGAATATTCGGCGCAACGTCTAGCCCGAAGCGCGTTCGACCGGCTATTAACCGGGCACATTGATCCCACGAACTTGGCAACCGGCGAAGAGCAATTAAAAGCCAAATTAGCCGAACGCATGCCGTATATCCTGCAAGAACTACGGATCAACCCGGAGTTTAGGGGCACACAGCCTACCGGTTCCATGATCTCTGGTTGGCTGGATGCAAATTTCGAAACGGAGATAACAAACGCAGTCTCTGCCGCGGTGTATTGGCTGCGCCAAGCTCTGCCACAACCAAGCGACGGGCAGCAAAGCCGGGATTGGGCGCGGGAGATTGAGCAGCGCCTGGGGCATCCGAACATTTCCACCACGTTGGCGACAAACCTCAATAATGCGGCGTATGCGGCCGTGTACGAATACGCCGACTGGTTGCTCGACAGCGTACTGTCGGTGGCGGAGCGGGAGCTATCCGTGGTGGGTGTCCCGTTCGTCGAGGCGGTTCTGGGCGAGATCAACGACATTATCCAGCAGGGGATTGCGGTGGCGCTGCACAATGCCATTGGCAACGCCACCGGAATGAACCCGGCGGCGAAACCTGCGGATATTGACGCCTTGCTGCACCCGCTGAGCGGCAATAAACGAGTCCACGGGGGTGGGGAAATCCTCGACGCGGTGGCAGCGGCATACCGGCCGCAATTGCGCACCTACATGCTGGTGGCTCTGGCGCGCGTGGTGCACCCGGTGCTGGAGGACTTCCGGGTCACCGCCTTGCAGCGGTTAATGCGGGAGCTCGAAACTGCCCACGTTGATCTTTCGGAAGCCGCCCGCAGGAAAGACACCGTCTCCCACCTGGCAGATGTGTCCACCACGGATCCGGTGGCGTGGCCGACTGATACCGATGAACGGATCAGCGACCGGTTCCGGGGGTCTTTCAACGAGATATTGATAACCGAGGTCGATTCGTTCCCGATCGATTACGCGAATCAGCTGATCGAAACCGTCAAGGTGTCCGACCCATCAGTTTTCGACCTCAGCCAAGCGGTTCGATTGGCGGCTCGGTCCGTGATCGTCGGCAAGTGGGAGAGCACCGACGCGATCAAGGCGCCGGAGGACACCCTAGCGCCACCGAGCCGACCCGAGGTTTCTGGCAACCGCGCAGGCTGGGTATCTAAGCACCTCCAGACGCCTCCGGCAGGCGGGGAGATCCGGGAATCCAGCCCGGCGGTATTTGCGGCGAAGATCCGCCCGGCGGATCTTCTTGGCCGGGCCCGGTCCTGGATTAACCGCACGGGTTATCATTTCGAGCGGTTTATCTCGATGGATCTGCGCTCCTACATGACCCAGGACGAGTCGGTCAACGATGTGGAATACCAGCAGCGGCTCAACCGGCTCCGCTCGGCGTTTTCCACCGCATTAAGCCAGGCCCGGCCACTTGCCGGGGTGAATGCGGCTATGGTGAGCCTGGTGCACGGTTCGGATGTGACCTATAGGTACAGTTTCTCGGAGATCCCATTCCAGCACCTAACCGCCGCCGATACGCTTTCCGACGTCCTCAACGCCGTCCCGCACCTGCACGATCAAACCAAGACGGTGTTCCTGGAGTCGCTTTCCGACGCGAAAAAGGTGCAGCGCATCGACGTCTTCGGCTCCTACCCGAACTATTCACCGATTGTGTTCAGCTCGCTGCTGCCCGCGATTTCCAACGACTGGTCCGCCCGGATGGATAAAGAAAACGCCTGGATGCTGCGCCGGGCTCGGCCGCTCCCGGCGGCGCTACCGCTGTCCAACGACGAGCGGCGTGCCCTGGTGGCCGGCTGGATTTTGGGGCTGGCTACCGGCCGGGTCTACGTGCACAATCAGGGGCAAAAAGACGCGCGTGCCTGGGTATTTGACGGCAAAGAATGGTTGCCATTCCCACAACCGATGTTGACTCCGCCGTCGCAAATGCGAAACTCGGTGGACTGGATGCCTGCCGTCATCGAGTCGATCCTGCTGGCTTACGCCGAATCGCATAACAAGGATGCGAACGGCAAGTTGGCGCAGTCGTTGCGCCCCTACCAGGCGCTGCGCGGCATCTACGATGATTCTTCCCAGCACCCAACCAATAGCCAGGGTGGGATCCAGCACCCGGCGGTTGGCTATATTGCGCAATTCCTCCGGGACGGGGTGTTCCCGGCGGGGGACAATAAAGTGGTCGGTGACGGGATTGAGGACCGTGCCGAGCTGATTACCGAGGCGCTGACCCGGGCCGGGGCGGTGGCCGATAAATTCGTACACACACCGAGCAATGGTTTCCCCGGTGCAACACCTGTGGAAAAGGTGTGGGCGAACCCGCCTAGTAGGGAGCACGCCTCAAATATGCCGTTTTATCGGGATTTCGCACCAGACGTCTTGGCGGTGATCCGCCAGCTGAAATCCATGGTGGATCAGGCGAAACTGGTAGCCGCCCGACCGGCGGCCGAGTCGGCACCGGTGTTTGATGCCGGACACTTAAGCGACAACGGTTCTACAAGCTCCGCTGATTTCGGTGACTTTGGTGGTTTGGTATGAGTGACATAGATAACGTGCAGGTAGTGGTCTTAGGCCACGGCCTGGTGGTCGAGGAAATACGGCACACGCTCTCCGACGTGGCCGCCCTGGGTCGGCTGAAACGGTTCCTGTGGATCGACACCGCAAGCGACGTCTTTTCGCCCGCAGTACGGGTGATAGACACGCAACCAGCCGAACCGTTCCTCACCGTTGATGCCGCCTTGCGTCAGGTGCGCGGTACGGTCGCGGTGATCGCCCTAGAAGAAATAAATAGTGATGTGGAAACCGACTTTGCCCCGGTCGATCGGTGGCTCGCCGAGATTGAAAACCGGGTATCGGGTCGGGTTTCGCGCATCCGCGTGTTATTGCCCCGGCTGCCGCACCCGGTGCAGCCGCCCGCGGAGCGAGAAGGGTGGTCGACCATCGCGCTGGCGCCGGAGGATTCCGACAGCCCGGTGTCGTCGTTAAGCCCGCTGTACCGCTCAACCGACCCCAGCGGCGCCGCCCGGGTGTTCGCCCCAGTACTTATCGGTTTATGCGGTCTGTGGCGCAGCTCTACCACAATTCCCGTGCTAGACGGTACCGGTCATGCGATCTCCACCGGCCCGAAATCCGCGTTTCGGCTGGCCCGGGCGTATCACCGCACCATCGACGCGAGCGAGCTGGAAGAAAAATTGGTGCGACAGGTGGTCGATATTTCGGAGCAATTGCCGCTCACGAGCTTCAGGGATGGTCGCTACACGGTCTTTACCAATGATTCCGCCCAGGTGGCACAGCGCTACACCAGCGGGTTAATCAGCAAACACGAGGCGAATCTCACCACCACGCCGCGGGCCGAAAAGCAATTGGCCAGCATCAGGCAAGACGGATTCGCGGCGGTGAAATCGTTTATCCGGGAGTTTTTCCTCACCATCTTCGGCACACCCCGCCGGTGGGCGGATTCCATCAAAGGCGCGGTCACGGACAATGCCGCCTCAGCGATCCAACGGGGCCTATACGGCGAAAAATCCGTCGTGGAAGTTGTCGTCGGTAACAGTTCGGGACGGCCCGCCTCGATCGAGCAACTACGCGATCAGTCCCACACCATTTCGCAACACGTGCAACGGCACGGGTTTAAGGTCGAGCCGGAACCGAGTTTGTCCATGCTGTGGCAAGACTACACGGACGCAGCCGTGACGCTTGTCGACGGCGCCGAGCGGCTGCACGGCGAACTCGCAGGGCCGCGCGACAATAACAACAACCCCATGATCGCTCGTCGACCAGGTGACGTTGTTCCCGATGTGGCGCAGGCCTTCGACGGCTACCACCCGATTCTTAGAGACTTGGTGGGCATGTCCGAACACGACGCCCATATCCTGCCGTTTGACGTGTACCGCGCCCGGGTTTTCGAAAACGAACTCACCTACGCCGCCACCCAGTCCACCGATTCCTCCATCATGCGGCTGCGTGACGATTTCTCCCAGTGGCACCAGCGCCAATCCACCAGTTTCGCCTGGGCGATGGGCAACCACCTGTTGGGGCTGTTAGATACCGCCCGGTCCCGAGTAGGGGAATCCTGGGGTAGGCTACACGCCATTCAGTCAGAACTGGCGCAACTTAAAGAACGAGACTACGAAAAAGAAAACCGTACGTTAGCCACGAAGCTTCGCCTGTTGAGTCTCATCTGGCTGCCGCTGTTTGTGCTGCTGACCTACGCGATGATCCGCTACTACAAACCGGATTGGCGTTTCTTCCTGGCAAGCTGGGAAGGAATTGATTGGCGCTGGTACACACTGCTGTTGGTCATTGTCACCGGGGTGATTCTGGGTACCCAAATGGCGGTATTCATGGCGGCACGCCGGGGCATTATCGACGGGATAGAACGAAAACGATTACTGCTGGACAACCACCAGATTTGTTCTGAAAATTATTGCGCCGCGATTCACGACGTCAACCGACTATCGGGCGCATACCTGCAATTTTTAAGCTGGAATACCATCATCGGCCGGGTGCTGCACCGGCCATTTGGCCAGCCGGATCAATCCACCAAGACGTTGAACATTCCGACGGCTGGTTTGCCCAGATCCACCCAATTGGGTCGCGCGGTGGCTAGCGATTCCGCCCAGACCGAACTGGTCAATGAGATCCGGTCGGTTCTGTTTGGCCCCGGTTGGGCGGGATCGGCTCTGCAATCCTTTGTGGCGGACACATTCACAGAGATGAAACGCGCCGAAGGCATCAACCCCACCCGAATGGCCGAGCTATTTGGTCAGCCTGGTTACGGCACGAACTCTACCCTGGATCAATTAGCCAGCTACGCGGTGGGTGAGCCCTTGGAAAACCGCAATCGCATTGCGGAGAAATGGTTGGAAACCATCAGTGACCAGTCGGTCACCCACCGTATTGAACATGCGGTGGACACGGTGGAATTTTATGAAAACAACGCGCCTAAGACGGCAAGCCGCGTTGAATTCCTCAGCCCACTGCACGATTTCGACTGGGTTCAGTCACGGTTCTCCAATGCCTGTGTCAGCTCGGCCGGGGTCAGCCGGAACGCCACCAGCATTGACACCAATCTCTCAGCGACGGATATCAAGGAGCCAGCCAGCAATAACCTCAACCACAGCGTGACCGTCGCCCAATTTAGCCCCTCGGTGCCGCTGATGTACCTGGTGGGGGAGCCCCAGTCCGGCTTCGATTCTGCAACGGCAGTATTCGACGCCGATCACGCAGTCATGCAGACACATACGGAGTCACCCGATAACGGTGGGGATACCACCTTCCCCGAATTTGATGGATTGGTGTAGGAGGATCAGGCATGGCGCTACGAAAACACTTGCATGACATTCCCGCTGCGGAATTACTACAGGTATCCGCGTTGGCTAACCCAACCCCCGAAGCCGTCGCCGAGATTCGCCATTCAGATGTCGATGCCATGGCGCACGCACTCTCAGCGATCCTCAATGGCGACGAAGCCGCCTTCGAAAAATACCTGGCGCAGCACGCAACCGCCGCTGCGCCGGAAGGTATTTCACCAGAAGCAGATGCCGCAGCAGAATCACCCCTTTCGGAAGAACCACCCGCCACCCCGGCAGCCGCGGGACCGCGTGACCAACTGGCGGAAACCGACACGAGCGCCGACGACAACGCCGCTTCCGGCCCGGCCCCAGCCGCCGCGTCGGATGATCTTGCCGCACGACTTGTGGCTGCGGCGAAGAAAAAGCGCGCCCAACACAAGGTCGTCAATGAGGCGGATTTCATCCTCGGCATCGACCGCGACGCATTCGTTCCCTACCAGTGGGCCGCCTCCGACAACGTCCCACCCGGGATTCAGGTGGAGATCGAACGGGCTGAGGGGGAAGCCGCGCCGGGGGACGTCGACAAGCACACCGGCAACCGAGACGACAACCGCAACGCCGTGCATGCCTTGATTCACTGGAACCCCCTCCCCGTCCCGCCGGGCCACACCCTCGTTTACCTGGTTGTCGGTGCGGACAGCGAGCAGCCGCAAAGTCCCGAGTCGGGAAGCCAGCTGGTGTTTACCCGCGGCACCGCGTTTCGGGATGAGATCGCCGCGAACGTCGGAATGCGGCACTACATGGTATGGGCGTACTCCGCCCCCACGGTGGAGGGATTACTGGAGGTACAACCGGTTTTCGTCGGTGAGCAAGGCATCGCCATTGCCCCGCACGACGTCACGATCGTGGAATCAAACGGGATCGTCAACGGAACCTGGACCCCGCTGCGCGGGCACAGCTCAATGGCGGTATTCATGCGGCAGGCAGGGGCCGATAACCCGATTGATTTTCCGGCGCATCAGCTACGCGACGGGGTGGATTCCCGCAGCTTCGTGTGCAGCGTCCCGGTTCGCGGCGGAACATACGAATTTCAGATTTTTCCGGAGATCGTCTTCCGCGGGAAAGTCATTCGTGGCGACGGAAGCACCGTCTTTACCCGCCGCATCAGTGCGGACATTCAGGCGGTTGAGCTTCTTACCGCCATACGTATCCCCAAGAAGGATAACGACAGCATAGCCCTGGAATGGGTGGCACCGCCGACTGGCGAGGTGAAGATTTATCTCACAAAATCTGAACCGGCGCCCGACCTCATTAATCAGGCCGTGGACAGCCGCTACTTGGCGGACGACGATGCGCTGGGGGCGACGGAGTGGATAAGCACCACTGATTCGGAGCCGGGCGAAACCGTGTTTATCGAGGTCATGTGGCCCAGTGACTGGCCGCAGGTGTATTGCGTGCCGGTGAACGTGGTCGGTGACCAGTCCTTGGTTGGCGAGTTTAAAGTGCTGCACCGGGTGGGGGAGATTCACGAACCAACCCTAATTCAACGCGTCGATAGCCAATTGATAACCTTCGACTGGCCTTTCGGCGCCGATTTGGTCGAGGTGGCGCAGAAGCAAGGCGAATCGGTGGAGCTGACGGCGGAGAATTATCACCGGCAGGGTGGTATCCGATTGCAGCTGAATAATTTCGGTGATGAAGTATCGCTGACCCCGAAAAGCATTTACGCAGGGGAGACCACCAAGGCCAAACCTGCGGTTATCACCTATCCGGGGTTGAAGGTCTACCGCTACATCATCGACCACAATAACCCCCATATTGCGGGCGATTCGCGCTTTCCGCGGTTGTGGCTATGGCGCGACGGTGTCGAAGACCGCCAACCGCCGAGGTTCATCCTGGTGCATAACCCGCTGCGGCTTCCCCTGTTTCCGGGCGACGGCACCCCCGTGAAATGCGCCGCGAGTGCAGAATCGGGATACATTAAGCCAGGTTCGGTGCTGGTGCCGCAGAGGCTTTTGGGGTCGGTTGCGGCGGCGGAGGAAAGCGGAGAACATTGGGTGATCGACTGTCGTCCGTATTCAGGCGGTTTCCTCCGGTTATTTATTCAAGATGATGGCCGGGAGCAGGATACTCTCGGCGATCGCATCGTCGTCGATGATGATGCAGTGTCCGGTTTGTGTTTATGATTTCGTATAAAAAGTGATGGCAAATGTTAAACGGTACTTTTAGTTACGCTTCGTTTTCCCGGCGGGATGACCGCACCGGGGGTTGGGGTGTTGGACAACGCACTGGCGTGGTGGATGAAAACCTGGCTAATAACCTCAGAAAATGGATTCCGTCCTCCATCGTGGGCGGGGAGAACCCAGGTAATTACCCGTCCGCTGAGGTGATCGCCCGCTTGCCGCGTCGCTTTGCGTGGCTGCCCCGGGCTGAGCAGAATGTCGGTCCGCAGCCGGGTTTCGTTTTCTATGCTTCCGCCCAAGCTGGGCAGGATTCCACGGGTCGGCCGGGCAATGTATTCACCTTCGCCCAAGTGTGCAGCGATGTTTCCATGGGGGATTACCACCCCGCGGAGTTCATGTATTCGCCAGAAATCCCCACCCCATTCGGGAAAACCCAGGTGGATAACGCTGAAATCCCTGCCGAATTGACGGTTCCCGGCCCGATCGACCAGAAAATGGTTGATGCTTTCGCCGATGGTTGGGTGGGGGACAACCCGCTGGGGATTCATTTCGTCCAGGTGGAACCCAAATACCGGCGGGAATTTGTGCAGTGTATCGCCGCCACCATCTCGGTTTCCCGGCGGTGCGTTGTTTTGGCCTGCCCGCTTCCCGAAGCAGCACTGTGGGTCGCCGCAGTTGCCTGCGAATTGGGGTTGCCGGACGACTTTAGCTTTTCGACGTACGAAACCCCCGAGCGCATCCAATCCATCATTCACGTCGGTTGCAAGCTCTCGATCGTGCCGCTGGAATCCGCTGCGGCGGTAGCCCCAGTGGTGGCACATACCGGTGCGCTATTGGTGCGCACCGATCAGCCGATTCCGGACGAACTTTATCGGTATCGGGAGGCGATGAGCCAACCCGCATCACTACCGCAAACCACACATTTGCAGCACTTTACCGCGGCTCATGCCGAAAACCTCGCGAATCCGTTTTTCGCCGAAGACGAAGCAACCGCAGCCGCCCTGCCGCCTACGGATTCCCACCAATTACCCCCAACGCCGATACCGGGAACCCTCACTCAGTCGAATGCGTGGGTAAAACCACTGCAACCAGGCGAATTGCCAGCACCGGAATTGTCCCAAGCGCGGGAGCTTTACGGTAGACTCCGGCAAACCCCGGGGCCGGAGTCTTTCGCCCAGATGCTACGCGCGCATGAACTCCTATCCTCAACAGCCAACCTGCCGATCCGCGCCGGGTTCCTGGCGCTGGTCTTGCTGCACGGCATGCCGCCGCAGTTTCATGGGGCTGACAACCTGGCGGCGCTGGCGGATACGAAACGCGAAGAAGTACTCGACCAGGCGGTGCGACTCTTCGGCGAATTGGCGGCCGATCCCGCTGAGTCGGGTGCAGTTGCGCATGCGCTTAACGAGACGTCGCCGTTGCCTCCACACCCTGGTATCGCCGCACTTCTGGGCGACTTGCGGCAGCGGCTGCGGGCTGAAAAACCGGCATCACCCACGATTGATGCGGTTCGCCAGCGGTTTATCAACCAACAGTCGCAAACGATCCCACCGATGAATTGATCCTGGATTGGAGTGAATGCGGATGGCACCGAAAACGATCACGCTTCGTGACGGCGAGTCGCATGTTCTTGCCACTGGTAGTTTTCTTCGGCTCCGGGCGTGGCTGGTCCACGGCCAGGCAGTTGACGTGGAACTAGTTACCCCCGGTGCGACCACATTAAATCGCCCCGACCCGGCCCAGGTCTATCTCACGGGCTGCGACAATCGGGTGGGCATAGTGGTGCGCCCGAGTGGCGGCGGCCAATTCCCGCCGGAGCACTCGGTCAGCGTGGTGGTGGAGCAGCCGACCGCCGGTGAGCACATTCGCCTGGAATTACCCGTCGTCCGCGTCGACGGTGCAAGCGAACGTCTCATCGGCGAAATCCATCCTGTTGCCGGGCAGCCGGGCTTCGTGGCGGTCAGCGCCATCGGGTCGAACGTGGCGGTTGATCTGCCCCGCGAAGCTATGACGATGGTCTCTGCCTTGCGCGCCCTTGAGGCGACTGAGTGCGCGGCCACCTCCCTCCACCTGCTTGTCGACGCCTCCGCCGCCATGTGCGCCCACGTTTCCGTTTCGGATCTGCGCGCGGTTGAACATGCGGTGCTGGGAATAGCCGATCATTTCGACATCACAGTTGCCGGTGATGTGGAAACCCAGCTCACCGATTTTGAGACCCATGCTCCGGTTCGGGTGGGCCGCCCCGAATTGGAAACCACCACCAAACCCGATCATGTGGTGGTGGTGCTTACAGATTCCCCTCGGCCGGTGTTATCGAAGCTGCGGCCGGAACCCATCGTCATGGTCATCGGCACGCACGCTGAGGCGGAAGTACGCAATTACCACCAACTGTATGGGGCCGACCACCGGCTCACCTTAGTGCCGTGGGACGAAAAGCAGATTGCCGCGCTGACCGAAGGAAACCACGACGCGATCGCCGATAACGCCCGGCTTGTAGCGACCGCGTTGCAGCAACCAGCTGTGGTCGCCATCACCAATCCGTTTGCCGATGGAGGTTCCTAAGCCATGTACGCGCGTTGCCCCGACACCTACGAACCATTAACACCCGGCCAAACCACCTCCTACACTGGTAAGCCGCTATTGCCGGATTGGGAAGAATCCGTGACCATTTGCGTGGCGATGGCCGGTGCCCGCGCCTCCGGCAAGAGCCTGTATCTTGCGGTTTTGGTGAAGCAATTAGAGCTTCTCGCCCAACAGCGGTTCCCGCACATCACCATCGAAGCGGCCGATGAATCAACCAGAGTGCGGTACCAGGAAAAATACGAAAAGCCGCTGTACCAAGAGCTCAAACACATGCCACCCACGCCCACCAGCGTGAATGCGGACGCCTACCAGCGCGACCCATTCATTTTCAGCCTGGGGCATTGGCCGGATCCGGAAGGCGAATTGCGCCAACACTACCTGGTCATCCGCGACGTGGCTGGCGAAGACCTAGAAAACCCCAATGTGGATCCCGACTCCATGCGGTTTTTCAAACACTGTGACCTGGTGATTTTCCTTTTCGACCCGCTGAAAGTCCCAAGCATTGCCACATACCTGCAGGGGCTTATCCCCACGCCCCGCCAATTGGGCGGAAATCCGGAGGATGTCTTTCGCAATATCGTGCGGCTGTTAGGGGATTCCCGCCCGAAACTGGCGGTGGCGGTATCCAAGTTCGATACCTTGCAGGAGCTGGAACGCCTGCAAGAAAAGCAGGACTGGAAAAGCATCATGGGAAATCTTGGTGCCGGGTTTCGGCGCGACACCGGCTTCAATTACGTCTATCACAGCCAATGGGTACTGCACCTGGAAATCCAATCCCTGTTGACCAAATTAGAAGCAGATCGGTTGCTTAACATGATGGCCGACGCGTACCGCAGCGTGCCGGAGCGGCTCTCGTATTTCGCGGTCTCCGCGCTAGGGGAGTCGCCGCGCGGTGAGAATTTGGACCGGAAAGGAATCGCCCCGTATCGCGTCTTGGATCCGCTCCGCTGGTTCCTCTCGGAACGGCGGGTATTGATGTGAGGGAAACTAGATGAGCTTCCATGACCCGTTCGCTGACCCGCCTGAGCAGCAAGAATTACGCGTCGGCACCGACTATGCCTACCAGGTGGTGGCTACCTCCGCCACGAACCGCCAGCATCCGACGTTCGCCGCCGTGCGCATGTGGGATGCACCACTGGCGGTGAAAGTGGCCGCCGCCGTGTATGTCATCGTCGCCGGTGTCATGCTCTGGCTGCTTGTCGACGAGTTCACCACCCGCGCCAACGCCCGCGACCTGGTGGTGCTCACCGCCGTATTCATCGCCACCATCAATATCGTCGGTGCTGTGGGTTTGCTCAAGGCGCGCCGGTGGGCGCGCTGGTTGGTGACCACCACCAGCTTCGTCGGCTTTTTCTACATTGTGACCAGTCTTTGGCCGCTCAGCGTCATCGGCGCGATCGCCGCTGGCATGGTGTGGCTGCCACGAAATAGCGCGTGGTTCGGCGCATAATCAACACTATTAAAACCCCACGTCACCCCCTGATTTTTGTGTGCTGCGTTTGTGTATTTCTAGGGGGCTTTTCACCGCCGCCCCACGTGGTTTCGCAGCACACGGTCACTTGGGGTTTTGTAGCAGGTCACTTCCCATTCTGAGGTGTGCTGCGTTTGTGGGTTTTTGGTGCCCGTTGTGGTGCGCGCGAAATAGGTTTCGCAGCACTCCTTTGTGGGCACGTAGTGCAGGGGTTTCAGGGGACCGTGCTGTGTGCTGCGTTTGTGGGTTTGGCAGGTAGGAAAATCCGGCGAGATTTGAAGTTTCGCAGCACACCGGGCGGCAGGGGAAACAACGGTGGGGTGGTCTTGCTCAGGGGTGTGCTGCGTTTGTGGGTTTTTGGTGCCCGTTGTGGTGCGCGCGAAATAGGTTTCGCAGCACTCCTTTGTGGGCACGTAGTGCAGGGGTTTCAGGGGACCGTGCTGTGTGCTGCGTTTGTGGGTTTGGCAGGTAGGAAAATCCGGCGAGATTTGAAGTTTCGCAGCACACCGGGCGGCAGGGGAAACAACGGTGGGGTGGCCTTGCTCAAGAGGTGTGCTGCGTTTGTGGGTTTTTGGCGCCCGTTGTAGTGCGCGCGAAATAAGTTTCGCAGCACACAGCCCTCTAGTGCACGTGAGGTTGCAGCTTGACTGCCAGCGCGGTGAGCGCGGATTGCCCAGCCGCGTAATTGTCGGCCTTGGCGATAACCGCGACGGCGACCGGACCGTTCGTGGCGGGAATGACCCCGAATTGCCGCACAAGATAACCCTGGTCGGGTTCTGGCCCCCAGCCGCCTTTGAATTGCGCGCCGGGGAAGAGCCCCAGGCCGTAGCGCTGGTCCGGGGCGATCTCCGCCATCGCGGCGAAGACTGATTCGGCCTGGGGGATCGTCGTTAAGCGTTGGGCGAAGGTGGTTTGATCGATGAGCGACCATTGGGTTTGCCCGAACGCGGAAAAGCCGTCACGCTGGACAAACGGCTGTATGTGAGTGCTTAGGTCGCCGCCTTCCCGCAGGATCGCAGTGGCTGCTTCCGCGGCGGGTTCGCCGCCCCCGAGGGCGTCCCAGAGCTGCTGGGCGCTGGCGTTATCGGAGGTCGTGATGGCGCTTCGCATCGCCTCGTAATGGTCGGTGGATTGGCGCAGCGCGGCGATTGCGACCGGAACCTTCGCGGTTGACCAAGCAGGGCCGCTGAGAATACTGCCCGCGACCATGCCATCGACGGCTATGCCGACTTGTGCCCCGGTTTCGGCTTCGACGTTGGTCGCTATCGTCGCAAGGACAGTTCCGTCGAGCGAGCCCGGCCGCGGCGTGGGTGCTGTTAAGGTCACCGTGGTGGTGGATGTTGCTTTGCTTTTCGACGCCACCCGGTCGACCGGAATAGTGCAGGCGCTGAGGCTTAGTGCCGCGATCAGCATCCCGCTAACCAGGCGCTTAGGAGATATAAACATTTGCATTATTGCCACCGGTGCAGTGGACATAGGAATGCCGGTCGACGCACTGCATGGTGTAGCTTTGGTTCGTCACTGGTGAGAACACCTGCAACTCGTCGCTGGTTTTGCCAGTCGCATTGTAATTGATGCGGAACTGGTCACCGACCGCCGTTGCGAAAGGGTCGCTGGTGGGGCCGGATTTGAAGTACTTGGTGAATTTTCCGGCGGGCTCATCATTGATCGCTGCGCTGTTGACAGGGGTGACCGGGATGGGGAAATTCTCTTCCGTAGGGCGTTCGCCAGCGGCGGGGGTCTCCATCACGGTGACGGTTTCTACTGCGCTTTCGGTGTCTTCGAAGCTAAAGCCAGCGCTTCTAAGTTCACTGTTGACCGCATCGACGAAGGTGTATCCGGTGACCAGCATGCATCCGGCTAGCAGCACCACTGGTGCTAAGAAAATAATGAGGATTAAGGCGATGATTTTGCCGGTGTTGGATTTCGGTTGTTGATACTGGATCGGCGGCTGCGGGTGGAACCCCTGCTGCGAATACTGGGGGTGCTGTGGGGCGTGAAACGGGTTGCCTAATTGCTCAGTGACCGGCGGAAAACTGGTTGTCTCGAAGGGGTCGGTGCCGGGGCGATGCGCGGGTGTATTCGACATAGCTGTGTGTTTCGTTCGGGGTCAGGCGTCAATTAGGCGTGATAGGGGAGACTTCCCCTAGCTTTAGCCTGATAGCACTATACCGTTTCCTTAGGTTTGCGGATAGAAAACTGAGATTAATTTATATATTTTTCACCCGTTTTTACCCCTTGTGCAAGCCCTAAGGCGTTACAGCTTGTGGAGTTGCCGCAGTTTAATCGCCTCGGTGCTGAGCCCAATGTCGTCGTAAAGCTGGGCGGCTTCGGCGAGTAACCGGCGTCGATTAGCGTCTTGGTGCGCCTCGCCGAAGAGATCGGCAAGCTCGATGACCGCCAGGATGTAATTTAATTGGGCGCTGAATTCGAGCGAGCTAAACGTAAAGTTCTGTCGCACGCTCAAAAGGAGCTCCGCAGCGCGATGTTTGTTATTATCCAACGACATCAACTGGGCGAAACTGCGGGTCGCCCACAGGGCTTCGGTGTGGATATTAGAAACCCCAGTCTTTAATAGCCGGTTGGCGTATTCCCAAGCTGATTCGGATGCCTTCTTTGCTTGATAGAAATCGCCAGCGGTCTGCGCCCACCGGATCTGGTTATTCGCCGCAGCCAGGGAAGTTTTGTAGTCAGCGAGACTATAGGCCACGCTTTGAAGAACATCGAGCCGGTTCAAGACGTCGTGAAGTGGCCGCTGCTGGTCGTAATCCGCCCGGGCAAACGGCAAAAGCGCGAAATAAGTGGTGCGGGGCGACAGGTGTTCAAAAATGGGGATGGGTTGGGTGCTAAAAAGCTCATACCAACCGGCCAGAGCCTCATCGAACGCGGGATTTGCCTGCCCGGAACCAAATAATCGTTTATTCAGTTCAGTATCGAATTGCGTCACGAAACTGATGCTGGCGGAGCGGTTCGCGTCGAGTTCGTTCTGCATTACTGGCAGGATCACCGCCATCCAGTCCGCCACCTGCGCGGGGGTGGCGTGGGCGAATTCCCCGATGAAATCCGACACCGCAACCCCAGAATCACTAACCGTGGAATCGGCCCGGCCGGCGAAAATGTCGTTGATGCGGGAGCTTTCCGGCGCTGGTTCCACCCCGGTGTGTGCTAATAATTCCGCAGCGCGCTCGCTGTCCCCGGCCGCCCGCAGTCCCCGCGCCTGCCGGGCGTAGCCTGCGGAAACGGTGGACGCTGAGCCGGTGAGCACCCCGAGCATGGTGTGGTACACGCCAGCCCAGTACTGCACATCAGCTGCGCTTGCCGCCACGGGTACGCAGGTGTTAACGATGCGTTCGATGGTGGCGTGCTGCGTGGGGTCGTCGAAAAGCGAATACAGTTTGCCCAGGTAAGGCTCTAGCTTTTCGACGACCTCAGGCGGCAGTCGGTAGGGGTCGACGAAAAGAAGCGGAACGAAACCCACAATCGGTGCCGGGAACGGTTGATCGGCGGCGCGAGAAAAATTTTGCACAAACAAATCGATGTCATTGTCATCGGTAATAAGCGGTGGGTATGGCCGAAGATCTCGCATGGTTTCTCATTCTAAGGTTCATTTATGGTTTTGTCGGCAAGTGGGCATTTCCCATGCCCGAATGTGTGGTTTTTCACCCACTTAGAACCACACATATACGCGGTGATCCTGGCATAATTGTAAAGGCGGGTTGCCTAAAGTTTTGCGGCTCCCGAAACAATCATTACTACATGCATTCTTGGAGGATGACACATGCCAATCGCAACTCCTGAGGTATATAACGAGATGCTCGATCGCGCCAAGGCAGGCGGCTTCGCCTTCCCAGCGATTAACTGCACCTCTTCCGAAACCATCAACGCAGCGCTTCGTGGTTTCGCGGAGGCAGAATCCGACGGTATCATCCAGTTCTCCACCGGTGGTGCAGAGTTCGGTTCCGGCTTGTCCGTCAAGAATAAAGTGGCAGGTGCCTGCGCACTCGCAGCATTCGCACACGAAGCCGCAAAGCACTACAACATCAACGTGGCACTCCACACCGACCACTGCCAAAAGGAAGTACTCGACGAGTACGTCCGCCCACTGATCGCCATCTCCCAGGAGCGCGTTGACCGCGGCGAACTGCCACTGTTCCAGTCCCACATGTGGGACGGTTCCGCTGTCCCAATCGACGAGAACCTCGTCATCGCCCAGGAACTTCTTGAGAAGGCCCGCAAAGCCAACATCATCCTCGAGGTCGAAATCGGCGTCGTTGGTGGTGAAGAGGACGGTGTTGAGGCAAAGGCTGGCGCCAACCTGTACACCTCCCCAGAGGATTTCGCCAAGACCGTCGACGCCCTCGGCGTGGGTGAAAAGGGCCGCTACCTGCTGGCCGCCACCTTCGGCAACGTCCACGGCGTGTACAAGCCAGGCAACGTGAAGCTGCGCCCTGAGGTTCTGCTTGAAGGCCAGAAGGTCGCCCGCGAGAAGCTGGGACTCGGCGACGACGCCCTCCCATTCGACTTCGTCTTCCACGGTGGCTCCGGCTCCGAGAAGGAAAAGATCGAGGAAGCACTGCGTTACGGCGTTATCAAGATGAACGTTGACACCGACACCCAGTACGCATTCACCCGCCCAATCGCAGGCCACATGTTCACCAACTACGACGGCGTTTTGAAGGTCGACGGTGAGGTCGGAAACAAGAAGACCTACGACCCACGCTCCTACCTGAAGCTGGCGGAGCAGGGCATGGCCGACCGCATCGTTGAGGCTTGCCAGGATCTGCACTCCGTAGGTACCACCTTAAGCAAGTAATCTCACGCCCGCTTTCACCCACACCCACACCCGCATTAAGGTGCGGGTGTTGTGCGTTTCATCCTGGTTTCGGTGTGTGCTGCGTTTCCTGGTTTCCGGGGTGCTTTTCGACGCTTGGGTGTTAGGTTTCGCAGCACACAGGTTTCGGCTGGGGTTGTGCCAGGTTAGTTGTGGTTTCGGTGTGTGCTGCGATTGTGGGAAATGCGGGTTTGTTGGTTAGGAGTGTGGGGAGGTTCCGCAGCACACAGGTTTTGGGTGGGGAGCTGGGTGAATATGGCTGTGGGGTGTGTGCTGCGTTGTTGGGTTTGTGGGGTGCTTTTCGACGCTTAAGTGTCAGGTTTCGCAGCACACGGGTTTGAGGGTGCGTGAGCTGGGTGAACGTGGCTGTGTGGTGTGTGCTGCGTTTCCTGGTTTGTGGGGTGCTTTTCGACGCCCCCACGGCAGGTTTCGCAGCACACGGGTTTCGGGTGTGTGGTGGGCTTTGGCTGTGTGGGTTGGGAACACAACGGGTGGTGGCGACGTTGACTCTACAAGAAGCAAAAGTCGAACTCGTGGTGAAATTGGAGGCTGAACACAACAACCATGCCGAAAGCCACACAGAACACAGCTGCTCGTATTAAAACCCGGATTGAAGAGGGCTGGCACCGCCTGAACGAAGGGTGGTTGTATATCATCCAAGCCGCCGTCGCCGCCGGATTATCCTATTGGGTGGCGGCACACGTGGTGGGAAACCCAGACCCGTTTTTCGCCCCCATGGCCACCATCATCGTGCTGTCCACCACCGGTGGCGAACGATTCCGTCGCGCGATGGAACTGGTGGTTGGGGTGAGCGTCGGCGTGGGCATCGGCGACCTCATGATAGCTTTCATCGGGTCGGGCGTGTGGCAGATCGCGGTCGCGGTTGCCGTGGCCATCGCATTCGGGCGGTTTTTGGATAAGGGAGTGCTGGTGGCAAATCAGGCCGCTTTCGCCTCAGTATTGATCGCCACGATTTTGCCGCCGGGAACAACTGGCGGAACCGACCGGATGCTTGATGCCTTCATCGGAGGTTTGGTGGGGCTTGCGGTTATCGCGGTGTTCCCGGAGTCGCCGCTCAAACAGGGTCGTAAGGAAATATCCATGCTCATGGGGGTCACGTCCCGGGTTTTGGATCAAGTGGCTTTCGCATTGAAAACCGGCGATACCGAGGCGATTCGCACCGCACTGCAGGAGGCGCGCGGCACCCAAGGGGGTATCAATAATATGATCGCGGCGGCAAAGGCGGGCGCGGAAAACCTCACTGTGAGCCCATTGTTGTGGCGGCAGCGGCCGAAGATTCGGTCCTTGCTGCGGATTCTCAATCCGGTGGATAACGCGATTCGTAATACCCGGGTGTTGGCGCGCCGGGCGTTGGTGCTGTCAGAGGACCACGACGAGGTGTCGACCGAACAAATTGCGATTATCGCCGAGCTTGCCGACGTTTCCTTGCGGCTGCAGGAATTATTCAGCGGTGGTGAGGACGCGCATAAGGAAATGCCGGAGCTGATTAAACGGCTGCGGGTATTAGGAAATCAGGCGCGGCTGGAAGTAGCAGAAGGCAAGGTGTTGTCGGCACAGATGATTCTGGGGCAATCCAGGTCGATTATTGTGGACCTGCTCCAGATCTGCGGGCTATCGAGACGCAGTGCGGTGGCGATCCTGCGGCCAACCTCGGAACATCCGGGGCAGCCGCCGGAGCTGTGGGAAAACGACGGCAGCGTGGCGGATTAGACTTTCCGAACCGCCTGGAGGTCCCGCAGGTGCCGGTAGAAAGTCACCCGTTCCACTGCGCGTTTACGGGAAACCCCATCGATGGTGACTCGCAAAGTTTCACCGCCAGCTTGCAACGCCCGGCCGGTGTGAACCGTGTCCGGGTCGGTGGTGGCAACCGGGAGAGGGGAGCGCTGCCACCATTTTTTCGGTGGGCGGGAAAGCGGTGAATCTAAAACCGCCGCCGCTATCCCAGGGGCATCAAACATGGGCACCAGCTTGGCACCGAATATCCCGTAGCGGGGAATACGTCGGGCGGATTCGTGCCGTAGCAAAACGTCGTCGTCGACGATTATTTCCGCCGTGATTTCCTTATTGTCCCAATCGGTGACAGTGGCGGTACCAGCAACAACCGTGGCGGAATCGTCCCGAATCACCGGCAGCGGGTGCACGCGGCCGGTAGTGGCGAAATCCACTTGCTCCTGGGGCGAAAGGTCGGCCAGTCCCCAGTGTTGTGCGGCATTGGAGTGCGAGTCAGTGGGGACGAAACCGATTTCCACCCACATGGTGTCGGCGCGCATCAGCCTGGTCAAAACGGCCGATAGCGCTGCATCCGATCCGATGACGACAACCCGCAGGGGCTCGTCGATAGGCTGCGGCGCGAAGGTGGGCGTGCCCAGGTGGGAGACGTCAGGCTGCTGCGCAATGTCCGTGAGACTGGGGGTGGGATCAACCGGCAAAATCTCAGCGGTGATGACGTTGAGCGGATTCAACTCACGGCGACCCGGGACCGCGGAGACGTCGAAAAGCTCGGCGGTGGGCGGAAAACTAAGTTCAGGGACGGTCCCGCACCGAAGAATTACAAGACGCATTAGGAGAACCGGGTGTCGGGGAATTCCTCATCAAGGCGGTTAAACAGCTGCAACGCGGTGGCGATACCGCAGTCAGTCAGCTGGGCTAACTGCCGGTCGCCCACCCCGTGCTCCAAATCGGTATTGGTTTCGGCATGCACCCGCACCATTCCTTCATCGTCCACGGTGACATAGGCTTTAGGCCACAGCTTTTCCCGATTCCAGTCGTTGCAGATCTCTACTAATTTCCCCCGCGCATCAATCGGTGCTGTTACTTTCCATGTTGCACGAACCACGTAAATTTCCCGCATTTTTCCGGTGGCAACCAAAACAAAGTTGTTTTCGTCGAATCCGGTAAAAATATCGCCGTCCTCGTCGGTGGTGAAGTTGTAATCTTGCGCCCGTAAATAATCCGCTACCCGGTCGATGGTGAACGGCTCGGTCAATTCGCTCATTATGTGGTGATCTTTCCCTTTTGTATCGTGTCGTTCGTCTTTCGACCAATTGTATTAGAAACCACGCAACCGCACAGGGGGATATGCACCACATCCGTTGACGGTAGGTGGGGGCGGGTGTAGATTCTTAGGTGGCGAGGCCCTAGACAGACGATACTTCAATTCTTATATTCGGACTCGGATGTCGCTTTCCTCGCCGTTTTAGATAAAAACTTTGGGGGAAAAGTGTTTACCACCGCAAGCATGCTGCGGCGTGGGTACTTCGTCGCGTCCGCAACCCAGCCATCTGCCACTCAAGCGCAAGCAGTCACCGCCGCGTATCAACTATTGCGGCTCGGTTTCGTTGCCGCATGGGAGGAACTGGCGCACTTAACAGACATCGAACTCGTCGTGTTGCTAGAAAACGCCCGCACCGTCGCCGGTGCCGACCGTACTTATAAGGTGATGTATCCGGGCTTTCCGCAGGAAGTCATGGACGCAGACGACATCACGCTCGTATGCAACGCGATTATGCACTACTACGAATTCGGCGAGTGGTTGCCAACACGCGGCCGCAGCTATCGGCGGGGAGCGCTCAAAGCCATCGATTGGACCCAGAATTTCCGGGAACTCACGCTCCGCCACCTCGACGAATCCGCGTTAACGCAGCTATGGGCCAAGCCAGTGAGTATGTCCGCCGCCGACGTTTTGCACAGCATCGATCTGATTAACGCGCTACGCGGCACCCAAATTTCCGAACTGCCCATGAAAAACCCGCTGTTCGGGCGGTTCCGGCAGCTGGTGCGGGCTAACACCGACAACCGCACCGGCTTCGACCCGATCGCGCTGATGGAAACCACCACAATCGGAAACAGTGAAAACTTCGGGGCGGCATTGCACGGGCTGCGGCACGCCGGGCTTGACCGTGACCGCATCATGGCGTCGGCGTTGGGCAAAGCGCGCAATCTCGACGACGTTCTGCGCGCCGCGTTGGTGCTCTACACCAAAGTGCCAAATTCTGGATTCAGTTTTGCCGACCTGAAATACCCAGGTATCGCGGTGGCGACGATGCCGCGAAAAATCCGGCGGCAAGTGCTTAAGGCTCTCGCGCTTTTCGACGACCCCACCAACCTCAACCTCCTGGTGCGCCGGAAACCCCTGTGGCAAAAAGTCATGCGCTCCATCCGGCCGTACTCCATTTCCGGACACGACCAAGTGAAATTCCAACTGGATATCATCCACGACAACATCACCTACCGCAGCTTTAACAGCCAGGTGGAAACCGCCGTGGCCGATGGCGAAACGCAGCGCGCCCTTGAACTTTTGGAAACCAACCCCGGAATGCTCATTCGCCGTGCCCAACATCTCATGCGGCTAAGCCACACCGACCCGGCCGCCATGGCGCGGCTATGCGATGCCATTACTGAAATCGGTGCACAGTCACGGCTGAGCACCTTAATCTCCGCGTATAACGCCCTGCGCAACCGAAACGCGGAACTAGTGGTGATCCGAATACTGGGAGTCGGCCCCAAACTATTGCGTCGCATCCCCGACGGGGTAACAGCAGAAACGGTTGCCCAGGTGAAAACCGCGCTGGAATTGGCCATACGGAACCGCCTGACAACCACCACCCCACCATGCGGGCCGGTCGCCTGCGGCTGCCCGGATCCGGTGGAATTGGTGCGGCGCGATGTCTCCGACACCATCCGGCCGCTCGCACGTGGCGAGCGTATTCCGCTTGACGTCGCCGCTGACGATTGCTCGATCCGGCTATTCATGCACTGGTTTGGCTTTGATGTTGACCTCGGGGTGATATTCGCCGATGACACACTTACGCAACAATTGGCTTACGTCGATTACACCAATCTGTCCGACAATAGATTGCGGCACGTGGTCACCCATTCCGGGGACATCGTGTACGCGCCGAAGCCGAACGGTGCGGCGGAATTCATTAATATCCGCCTGCGTTCCGAAGCCGGTCGCGCCGGGGCGGCTACTGTTTTCGACACAATTCCCGGCGTTCGCTACGCCATTCCGGTGCTGATTAGTTACAGTGGCCTGCCGTTTCGGCTGATCGACAACTACACCGGGGTGATGACGCGCCGCGGATTAATGTCGGGTGAAGTTTTTGAACCGCGCACAGTGGAAACCGCGATGCGGCTGGTGAACGATGGCACCTCTGCGATCCCGTTTGTCATTGACCTCAAAAATGAGGAACTGATCTGGCTGGATACGTCGTTAGGCGTCAAACGCGGCAGGTTTCACACCGGCGGAACCGGCGCTGTCGACATGGTGCGGGCGGAATTGGAATCCTTGAGTACCCGCATGACGGTCGGCGAACTGCTAGCCCTGTGGGCGGCCGCGCACGGGGCTGGCACTACTGGTGAAACCGATACCCGAAGCGCCACGGAACAGGTGGAGCGGCTTCTTACCGAATGCTAGCGCCAGGGGTTTGAGGTGAACGACGTACTAAACGAACTGCTGAAATCTGAACCTTGGACGGCGTCGACGTATAAACCGGATGGGGCGATGCTGATCGTGGCGTCGGAATTAAACACCCGGAAGGTGCCCGCCGCCAGATTGGCCTCGTCCACATCCTTCTGGTAAACATCCGCCAAATAGTCGTGGGTGTAGTAGTACCCACCGCTGGTGCCGACTTGGCAGATCAGCACGTGTTTGCCGTCGGTGCTTAGCGCAGCAAACACCCAGGTATCGTTGCCCACGCACGAGAGCGCGGAAAACCCGGTAGCTTTCAGCCCCGCCCGGCTGGCGGCCTGGATATCAGCTGCGGGCTCAGGTGGTTGCTGGTGCTGCGTTGCCACCGTGGTTTCGGTAACAACCTCGGTGACTACTTCGACCTTTTTGGTTACGGTTTCGGGCGCGGCAGCGGGCACAGATTCCGAGGTGGAGCTTTTGAGAAGTTGTAGCCCCAAGAGGACACCTACAACGACTAACGCTATGGCGATCACAACCAAAATGGCGGTTAGCGGGCGGGAATTTCCGGTGGTTGGCTGCGGCGTTACTGCCACGGGTGTGGCCGCAGGCGCCGCCACGGTTGGGGGCAATTGGGTGCCGCGAAATGCGTCATGTAATTGGTTTTTATCATCCATGCCGGAAGGTGTGGGGCCAGAATATGACATAAGGTTTTCTTTCGAGTCGTGTTCGTAGCAGTTGTAATTTTAATATGGGGCGGGGACGCTGGTGCGCAATGTCGATGAGAAAATTACAAGCGCAATCCGCGAAAATTATCGTGCAACAGTTGAGAAAACCTGCATTAGTTCCAGGAACTAGGGTGGTTCACTGTACAATAATCAAACGTCTGTGAACTTTCTGTTTTGGCTGGGAAGTTCAATAAATCAAAGTCAAGGACGTGTAATTCATGGCAGCAATAGTGATTGTCGGTGCCCAATGGGGCGACGAAGGCAAAGGAAAAGCCACCGACATCCTCGGCGGTTTGGTTGACTACGTGGTCAAACCCAACGGCGGCAATAACGCCGGCCATACCGTCGTCGTCGGCGGCGAAAAATACGAATTGAAGCTGTTGCCGGCCGGTGTGCTCTCTGAAAACGCCACCCCCATTCTTGGCAATGGCGTGGTAATCAACCTTGAGGCGCTTTTCGACGAAATAGACGGCCTCGAAGCACGCGGCGCGGACGCCTCCCGGCTGCGGATTTCCGCAAATGCTCACCTTGTTGCCCCGTACCACCAAATCCTTGACCGGGTGCAGGAACGATTTTTAGGCAAGCGCGCCATCGGCACCACCGGTCGCGGCATTGGTCCTACTTACGCGGATAAAGTCTCCCGAGTGGGTATTCGGGTGCAGGACGTCTTCGACGAGTCGATTCTGCGGCAGAAAATTGAATCCGCTCTTGATGTTAAGAACCAAATCCTGGTCAAAATGTACAACCGGCAGGCGATCGTCGCCGACGAGATTGTCGACTACTTCCTCTCCTACGCCGACCGGCTAAAGCCCATGATGATCGACGCCGAATTGGAGCTTAATAAGGCACTCGATGCTGGCAAGCACGTGCTCATGGAAGGCGGCCAGGCTACCATGCTGGACGTCGACCACGGCACCTATCCGTTCGTTACCTCCTCCAACCCCACCGCAGGCGGTGCCTGCGTCGGCTCTGGGGTTGGTCCGACCCGGATCACCAGCTCCTTGGGCATTATCAAGGCGTACACCACCCGGGTGGGCGCTGGGCCATTCCCGAGCGAACTTTTCGATAAATGGGGCGAATTCCTCCAGGTCACCGGCGGCGAGGTTGGGGTCAATACCGGCCGCAAGCGTCGCTGCGGTTGGTACGATTCCGTGATTGCCCGCTACGCGAGCCGGGTCAATGGTTTCACCGACCTCTTCCTGACCAAGTTGGACGTGCTCACCGGCATTGGGGAAATCCCCATCTGTGTGGCCTACGATGTGGATGGGGTACGCCACGACGAAATGCCGCTGACCCAGTCCGAATTTCACCATGCGGTTCCGATCTACGAAACCATGCCAGCATGGGAGGAAGACATCACTGGTTGCACTACTTTTGACGAGCTCCCAGAAAAAGCCCAGGCCTATGTGCGCCGGTTGGAAGAGCTTTCGGGCTGCCGGATCTCCTACATTGGTGTCGGCCCTGGCCGGGATCAGACCATCGTTATCCATGATGTGATGGCTGACTAAACGACGAGCGTTACACAAGCGAAGAGTTACCTCATGTTCACACCGAAAACCGTCGGAACCCCGCTCAGTCCCAACGCTATCCGGGTCATGCTGTTAGGCTCCGGCGAACTAGGCAAGGAAATCGCCATCGCCTTTCAACGGCTTGGCGTGGAAGTGCACGCGGTCGACCGTTACGAAAACGCGCCCGCCCACCAAGTGTCCCACTTCGGGTACACGGTCGATATGACAGACGGTGCCGCTATTAAAGAACTCGTCGACTTCGTCGATCCGCATTTCATCGTGCCGGAACTTGAAGCGCTTAACACTCGCACCCTGGTGCAATTGGAGGAAGAGGGCCGAACCGTCGTCCCCACGGCCAAAGCCACCCAATTGACCATGAACCGGGAAGGCATTAGGCGGCTTGCCTCCGAAAAACTCGGCATTCCTACCTCCGCCTATTGGTTTGCCAGCACCGAAGCGGAATTCCAAGAGGCGGTAGCAAACGCCGGTTTCCCATGCGTGGCTAAGCCCAGCATGAGCTCCAGCGGCAAAGGCCAAAGCGTCTTGCAGGGGCCGGAGGATATTCCCCGTGCGTGGCGGACCGCGCAACGCGACGGCCGAAACCCCAGCAGCACGGTGATGGTGGAGCGATTCGTCAACTTTGACTTCGAGATCACCCTGCTGACGATCCGCTCCATCGACCCGCAAAGCGGCGAGCTAGCCACCTGGTTCTGCGAACCGATCGGGCACCGCCAACTCGGCGGCGACTATGTGGAGTCGTGGCAGCCGATGCCGCTCAGCCCCACCGCACTTGATGCGGCTCGCTCCATCGCGGCCCGGATCACCAATGCATTGGGTGGGCGTGGCGTTTTCGGCGTCGAGCTGTTTATCGCTGGCGATGAGGTGTACTTCTCCGAAGTTTCGCCCCGCCCTCACGACACCGGCATGGTTACCCTGGCGACCCAGCGTTTCGACCAATTCGCGCTCCACGCCCGCGCCATTCTCGGCTTGCCTATCGACGTCACCTGCACCAGCCCCGGCGCATCCGCCGTGATTTATGGCGGGGTGGACGCACCAGCTGTGGGCTACACCGGGCTTGCCCAGGCACTAGCCATCCCCGAATCCGATATCCGACTGTTCGGCAAACCCGAATCATTTGCTTATCGACGCATGGGCGTGGCGCTTTCCACCGCCGAAGACGTCACAACGGCAAAAGCCCGCGCCAAAGCGGCAGCGGGCAGCATTCAAGTGGTTGCGAACTAATCCAAGGTGGCAAACGCTGCCACCTTGGCGGCGGGCAGTACCATCGGCAGATGTGGCACACCATCCCAGTCGAATTCTGCACCAGAAACAGTAAAGCCCAGTGCCTCATAGAATGGCACGCCGGTGGTCTGCGACTCGATATACACGTCAAACTCTGGGTTCTGCTCCGCAGCCAGCCGCAAAGTCTGCTTCATAATCTCGGTGCCTAACCCCCGATCCCGGTACGGCTGCGCCACACACACCCGCCCCAGGTGGAATCGCTTGTCACCGGAGGGTGACACCTCGGGATATAGCCGGGCGCAGGCAATCAAATCCCGCTCTACCAAATCGGCGTGCTTCCACGCCTGGACGTGGAACGTGGTGTCGAGCGCATCGACTTCGTCAATTTCCTGGTACGGGCTCTTTTGCTCATGAACAAACACATCCACCCGCAACTTATAAATCTTATGTACCTCTAGCGCAGACAAGCGCGAGAGTTGATCTACCGCGAAGAAAACGTTCATGACGCCCCAACTTACACTTTCAAACCACACACTGGGGAACTCGACATGCTGAGTGAACCGCGTTCACCCAGTTCACCGGCACTATGTAGCGCGCTAGATGTGGGCAAGTTCACGGCCAAATGCTCCAGTGACTTAAAATCCAACCTAATGAAAGGCTAAAAATCTGCAATGAAGCACGCCGGACGCTTCTTAGTGTTCCCGGTCTTGCGTGTGCTGCGTTGTTGGGTTTTCGGGCCGCTTGTCGACGCCCCGCAGTGAGGTTTCGCAGCACACTGGAATCAGGCGGTTGGTTGGGGAGTGATCCAAGGGTTTTGCGTGTGCTGCGTTGTTGGGTTTTCGGGCCGCTTGTCGACGCCCCGCAGTGAG
>NZ_JAUNKC010000002.1:0-82912 GCF_030532965.1 Corynebacterium sp. | reverse complement strand
GTTTCGCAGCACACCGAAAGAGCGCCAAATAGGGAAGGCGGAAACGGCGACACCCCCAGCTACAAAGATTTCTTTAATAGTGGGGGCGTCGAAAAGCTAGGGGCCTAGGCGTCGTGCCGGGCGTGGGACACCATCTCATCCCACTCCACGATCTTCTTCCGTTCCCGGCCTTCCGGTGCGCCCAAGGCGCGTTCGGCATTATCCAGCCGGTGCCAGCCATCCCAGGTGGTAAACGTAATACCTTGTGCATCCAGGAATTCCAACACCGCCTCCTTGGTAGGCTGCGCCGGTGCCTGCAACTTGCCCGCAGCATAATCGGCCAACAGCATCTCCGTGGTCTCCTTAGCATCGGACTTGGTGTTACCGATCAAGCCGACCGGGCCGCGCTTAATCCACCCCGTGGCGTACAAACCCGGAACCGGCTGGCCGGAGGCGGGGTCAAGCACGTGGCCGCCGTCGTTTGGAATGACTGCGGACTCGGCATCAAACGGGACACCCGCGACCGCGTCGGAACGGTAGCCCACCGCGCGGTATACCGACTGCACCGGCCAGGTCGTGTATGTGCCGGTGCCGGTAACCCCGCCGGAACCATCCAGTTCCATGCGCTCGGTCTTCAAGCCCACGACTTTGCCGTTATCGCCGAGGATCTCGACTGGGGACTCGAAGAAATGAATGAAAAGCTTATGCGGCGCGCCCTGCGGATCCCGCATCGCGTACTGCTCTAAGGTCTGGCACACCAAATCCTGCGATTTCGAATCCCGCCGGGCCTGCTCGCTGGCGGCGTCGTAATCAATGTCTTCCGGATCGACGATAACCTCGATGGTGGGGGAGTGATCCAATTCCTTCAGCTCCAACGGGGTGAATTTCGCCTGTGCTGGGCCGCGGCGACCAAATACGTGCACTTCGGTGGCCTTATTATTCTTCAACGACGCATACACGTTGTCGGGAATCTCGGTCACCAGCAGCTCGTCGCCAGTCTTGGCCAAAATACGTGCCACGTCTAACGCAACGTTACCCACCCCGATAACCGCAACCTTTTCCGCGGACAAATCCCAATCCCGCTTGAAATCCGGATTGCCGTCATAGAAACCAACGAACTCCGCGGCGCCATGCGAACCGGCCAAATCCTGACCCGGAATATCCAAATCGCGGTCAGCTACCGCGCCGGTGGAGAACACGATGGCGTCGTAGAACTGGCGCAATTGTTCAACCGTCACATCGGTTCCCACCGCAACATTGCCCAAGAACCGCAGCTGAGGCTTCTCCATGATTGCGTGCAAGGAATTGACAATCGCTTTAATACGGGGATGATCCGGGGCCACGCCATAGCGGATGAGCCCAAACGGTGCAGGCATCCGCTCAAACAAATCGATCTCGACATCGGTACCAGACTTCATTAACAAATCAGAAGCATAAATGCCGGCCGGGCCAGCACCGACCACCGCGACGCGTAATGGGCGGGAAGAATCTAACGGGGTAGAGCTCATAGTCGCTTCGAAATCCTTAGAACGCTAAAAACAACACAAACATAGTGCGCGTGAATTACGTACGCGCCCTTTAGCACTTTACGCCCAATAGCCGCTGGGCAATAGTCATCCGCCCTATTAAAGAAAGTAATTGCTACCCTGCGTGCTAGAAAAACTTTTCTCCACCCAAGTATTTTTGCTAATCCGAAGCACCCACAGGGGAACTAAACCTTGTAAACTTATGGGTTGATTCACAGGCGGCACGCTTTTGACGCCTGTCTCACACTCGCGTTCATACTTCAAAGAAGGGATTTCTGGTGACCCAAACTACTCGCTCCGTGTTGCTCACCGCCATCGGCCGCCGTCTTAATCCAACGGAAGTTGCCGAATTTGCCAACGCATTAGGCGTCAACATTCGTCCACTGGTACATGACGCACCAGAAATCGCCGATGTTCTCAAACACGCATCAGATGATCCAGTGGTATACACCGGCACCGGAAATCTAAACTTTGACGCTCGTTCAGCGGCGGCACTCGGGGTGGCTATGGTGATCCAGGCGGCGGAAGAAGCAACCATCACCGAACTGGCCCGGATTGAGGCGGCGGAGCTGGGGGCGAAAATCGCAGCCATTGTCATCGGCGAGCAGTCGTTAACCACCGCCGTCGACGCGGCGCGCACCACCGAAGCGCAGCAAGTCATGAATGCCGACGTTTTCGAGCACTGGCTATTAAACCGCGCGAAGCAACACCAGGCGCATATCGTTTTGCCGGAAGGCGACGACGACCGAATCCTCACCGCAGCCGATCAGCTGCTGCGGGAACGTATTTGCCAGCTGACCATCCTGGGCGACCCAGCAACCGTCCTGGCCCGCGGCGTGGAGCTGGGGCTTGATTTGTCGGATGCGAATATTGCCGATCCGCTTAACGACGCCCGCGCCGAGGAATTTGCCCAAGAATTCTACGAGCTTCGCAAACACAAGGGCATGACCCTGGAAGAAGCCAAAGAAACCATGAAGGACATCTCCTACTACGCCACCATGATGATCCATAAAGGTCTGGCCGATGGCATGGTGTCCGGTGCGGCGCACACCACCGCCCACACCATTAAACCCTCCTTCCAGATCATTAAAACCGTCCCCGGCGCTTCCGTCGTTTCGTCGATTTTCATCATGGTCATGCGTGGAAAACTGTGGGCCTTCGGCGACTGTGCCGTCAACCCCAACCCCACCGCGGAACAGCTGGCGGAAATCGCCGTCATCTCCGCCCGCACCGCAGCCCAATTCGGCATTGATCCGAGGGTAGCGATCCTTAGCTACTCCACCGGAACTTCCGGCACTGGCCCCGACGTCGACCGCGCGACCGAAGCAGTCCGCATTGCCCACGAAAAAGACCCCGCTTTGCTTGTCGACGGCCCCCTGCAGTTCGACGCCGCCATGGATCCGGGTGTTGCGGCCAAGAAGCTCCCCGAATCCAAGGTCGCTGGCCAGGCAAACGTCTTTATCTTCCCGGATCTTGAGGCCGGAAACATCGGATACAAGACCGCGCAGCGCACCGGCCACGCCCTCGCGGTTGGACCTATCCTCCAAGGCCTTAATAAGCCGGTCAATGACCTCTCCCGCGGCGCAACCGTACCCGACATTGTCAATACCGTTGCCATCACCGCTATCCAGGCAACAGGAGGCAAAGCCTAATGTCCCTCGTCCTTGTGCTCAATTCCGGCTCCTCCTCCATTAAATTCCAGCTTGTCGATCCCGACCAGCACGCAACCGACGAGCCCTTTGCATCCGGACTCGTCGAACAAATCGGAGAAACCGAAGGAACCATCACCCTCAAACATGCGGGTGAAAAACACACTATTAAAGCGCCGATCCCGGACCACGCCACCGGCTTGGACCTGTCGTTTAAACTCATGAGCCAACACGGCTGCGGCCCGCTCGACGTCGACCTCGTCGCGGTCGGCCACCGGCTTGTTCACGGCGGAATCCTGTTCAGCAAACCGGAAATCATCACCGACGAAATCCTCCAAATGGTTCGCGACCTGATCCCACTGGCACCGCTGCACAACCCGGCAAACATCCAAGGCGTCGAAGTAGCCCGGGAATTGCTCCCAAATATTCCACACATCGGAGTATTCGACACCGGCTTTTTCCACGCGATGCCGCCAGCCGCGGCGCTGTATGCCATCAATGCGGAAGTAGCCGCCGAAAACGGGGTGCGTCGATACGGGTTCCACGGCACTAGCCACGAATACGTGTCCCACAAGGTGCACGAGCTTATGGAATCCGACCAGATCAACCAGATCACCCTCCACCTCGGCAATGGCGCCTCGTGTGCCGCTATTAAAGCCGGGCAGCCTATCGACACCTCCATGGGCATGACCCCGCTAGCCGGCTTGGTCATGGGAACCCGCTCCGGCGACATCGATCCCGGTATCGTCTTCCACCTCCACCGCACCGCCGGAATGAGCATCGACGAGATCGACTCCCTATTAAACAAACAATCCGGCGTCAAGGGAATCTCCGGAGTCAACGATTTCCGCGAACTCCGCGCCAAAATTGACGACGGCGACCAGGACGCCTGGCTGGCTTACAACGTCTACATCCATCAGCTGCGCCGCTACATCGGCTCCTACATGATCACCCTCGGAAACGTCGACGCCATCACTTTCACCGCAGGCGTCGGCGAAAACGCCACCTTCGTGCGCGCCGATGCGCTAGCCGGGCTGGAAATGTACGGCATCAAGATTGACGACGAGCGCAACAACCAACCCAACACCGGGCCGCGACTCATTTCCACTGACGACTCTCGCATCAAAGTGTGGGTTGTGCCCACCAACGAAGAACTGGCAATCGCCAGGTACGCGAAGAAACTCGCCAGCTAACCCTATTAAAGAAAATCGGGCTGATGATTGGTCAGCCCGATTTTTTTGCTTAAAAACTCTTAGGTGGGTGCCCCCGAATCGAAAAGTGCCCATTCTTTAATAAGACTCACCGAAACCCCCGAATGGTTCCCGCGGGCTCCGAATTCTTATCTGGCGTATGAACAGGCACAACCACGCATAGAAACTTTCTAAACCCATTGCTAAGCCACAGCGCTGCTCCATACCCTTAAATCATGGACATGCCGGAAATCTTCACCGCATACGCGCAGGTAGCGCGGCGAGGCGCGGAGCTTCTCCTCGCTATTAAAGAAACCAGCATGGACAAAGTCGAACTTGCCGCCGCACTGGGGATTTCGCAAGCCACCGCGAGCCGAATGATCTCCACCGCGAAAGTCTACGAAACCGAAGAACTCGCCCACGCTGACGGAATCTGCTTCGAAATCCTCCGCGACATTGCGATCACGCCGCGCAAGCTGACAAACCCCGACGTCGACAGGCATGCCCTGCGGGCACAGCTTTTCGACGACGCCCGCAACCGCACCGTCGACGAAAACAAACAACACGTCACGGAGGTCGTCGAAAAGCTTAATGGCGGATACACCCGCAACCGCAAATGGCATCTGCGCTACTCCGCCACCCCCGATGCCGACGGAATGAGCTACATCATCGCCAAACTACCCGCCGAACAAGCCGAACACCTGCGCAGCTCACTCACCCCCGAAGCCCGGGCGCTCGTCCACTCGCACAACGCCGTCGACGAAGCCGAAGGCCACGCCAAGGCTCTCTATCGGCGGATTGCGACGCCAACCTCTATTAAAGAAATCGAATACGCCGAGGCGTGGGAAAACCCCGAAAACCCGCGCGACCTACGACAGCGCCCCTGCATCATCATCCCCGACTGGGAATTGACGAAAAACATCGACGGCACCGTCGTCGACACGAATGGAGTAGTCGTCAATATTGACGACCTAGCGAACCGGCGGCTCGAAAAATACGGATTCGCCGTCACCGTCTACAAAGACCACACCGGCGTCATGCGGCCACAAGACGTACTCGAAATCAAACGGCTTGCCGACGTCAACGATCGATTCATCAGCATCCTCAGCCACCTCGTGTGCCAACACCCCGACTGCACCATCAACGCAATCCGCTGCGAAACCCACCACATCCAGTCCTTCGCAGCGGGCGGAAAAACCACCCCCGACAACCTCTGTCCGCTGTGCCGAAAACACAACCTCAAAAACGACGACGGCCCCACTATTAAAAACGGCAGAGTCATCACCGACCCAGCGACCGGACTGACACACTACCAAATGCCCGACGGCACTATTAGAAGAAACAGACACCGCGCTAACAACCGAGGACTAGCCGCCTACGCAGCGCGGATGGGAGCGATCGAAAAACCACCGCCCCGCGACTAAACACGCCTTACGACGGCCGCAACCACACAGGTTCGCGGCCTAGTCGTGCTGTATTAAAACCACGTCCGTGGCCGAACCTTATTAGCGGTATCCACCAGTTGGTACCGATGATCAGCCGACGGTGCGCTACGCGCCTGCAACCGCAGCGCCCGCTCCAACCCCTCACGCAAACCCAGCTGCGTAAATGGGTAATCAAACAAATCATTTTTACTAGCGGCCGCCTCAAGGTTCTCGGAACGCAACCAATGCAGCGCAGCATTAAGCACCGCAATCTGAACCTGCAAAAACCTCGGCTCATTAGTGGGAATTTCCTCTAATCGACGCGCGGCTCGTCGGATCCGCTGCTCATTAGGGGATTGAGACGTCAAATACAAAATACTTGTCAACTGCGCCATCCGGTGATGCATCGACGCAGAAGGAACCTTATCTAATGCCTGGACTGCCATATCCACCTGTTGCTCAGCCATCAACTGTCGAGCTAACCCGAAACCCGAACTAACCGTCGTTGGGTTAGTAGCCCACACCAGGGCATACATGTAAATTGCCTTGTACCGTAAAATCGCTGGATCCTGAGTGAGTTTCGACCAAAGACCAGCCATTTCATTAACAATCTCACCCTTTAATGATGCCGCCTCAATTGCGGTCTCCGGTTTTAATAATGGGGTATTGGCAAACCCCTGCGACTGCAAAATAATCTCGCTGACCGCCGCCCGGGCCAGCTTTGGGGCGGCCTCGCCGGGGAGGATGCTGAATACGTTATTAAAGGCTATTTGGGATTCGGAGTAATCATCAAGCAGCAAACTCGTTATGCCCGCATACCACTGGTAGCGCCAATCGGTTCCCATGGAAGGCCCTAATGTATTAAGCCAATTTTGCGCCTCACTGGTAAAACCAAGGTCTAATAGGGATCGGACGATACCCAGCGGGATCTCTTTACTTTGCGAGAATTCCTCTTGTGCCATCGCCTCCCGCATCGTCTCTAATGCTTCGGAAGGTTCGGTGTAACTCGACCCCGCGATCATTGCGGCTCCGGGGTCGGTGCGGTCAAGCAGAGGGGCGTGTAAAGCGGCGACCACCTCCGGCGGGGTGATTCGGATGTTGCGTTCGATGCCGTCGATAAGCTGGTCGGTTTTGAAAACTATATGTTTGGTACCAAATGTCGAACGCTGTGGAGAGAACAATGAATGCTGGGCGGGAAACTGTCGTTCGTCGTGAATTGCGAGGTATTCACGCAGCACGCCATACAGCTGGGTTTCAAGTTCTCTAATAGTGGAGAAGCGTTTGTCCGGGTCCGGGTCCGTCGCCCGCTTTAATAAGCGGTAGAACGACAAATACTGCGCAAACAGCGGCTCGTCGTCCGGGCCGGGAAGCCCAGGCGCGTAAACGCCGTTTTCGGTGGGGAGTTTAATAGTCAGCGCCGCGAGCGTGCGCCCTATTGTGTAGATGTCGCTTGCGACGGTGGGTCCGTGGGTCGCTACTTCGGGGGCTTGGTAGCCTTTGGTTCCGAATATGAAGCCGAAGGCACCAATGCCGGTCACTGCGCCGAGGTCGATGAGTTTTACTTGGTCTTCGGTGGCGATGATGTTTTCTGGTTTCAGGTCGTTGTAGACGACGCCGCGGGCGTGAAGGTATTCGAGCGCAGGGAGGGTTTCGAGGATGTATCCGATCGCGATATCGATCGGGAATACCCCGTTGGGTTGCTCTTTTTGCCGGGTGCCTAGCGACGGCCCGGGCGCGTATTCCATGACGATGAATCCGCCGTCGACGCGGTCGTCGTCGATAAAGTTGTAGGATTTTACGATCACCGGGTGGGTGATGTCGGCGAGGAATTCGCGTTCGGCGACGGCTGCTTGGTAGTCGCGGGGGTTGTCTTTGCTGATGAGCCCCTTTAATACGACGACTCTGCCCGAAACGTTGCGGTCTTGCGCGAGGTAGATCCACCCCATGCCGCCGTGGGCGATGACGCCGAGGACTTCGTACTGCCCGGCAACAACATCCCCCCTATTAAGGACTGGCTTTTCGACGCCCGCACCGACTACCTTTTCATCTTCCGGATCGATGAGCCCAAATTCTTTAATAGGGACGAAAGGCAACCGCACCATCCCATTGGCAACTGCCCGGTCCCCGCGCGCGGCGCCTCTGCGTTCCCTGAATGTCGTGAGGGCTTGTTTACGTGATCGGGTGGAGGGGTCCTCAGGCGGTGGTGGCTTTAATAAGGATTGGTAGTCCTCGTCTTCCCATTCGTCTTCGAATGGGTTGTAGGGCACCGCGGCCGTGGTGGGGCTGGTTGGGGTGTCGTCGTCGAAGGGGTTGTAGGGGACTGCTTCGGTGTGGGGTTGGTTGTCCATGTTATTTCGGCTCTGCTCGGTATTTGGTGGCTGGCGGGGTTTGGTTGGGTAGGTAGTTGCCGAACCAGTTGTTGTAGGTTTTTTGCCAGGTTCCGTCGGTGTAGGTGCGTTCGAGGGTGTCGTTGACTTGTCGTATGAGGCCGTCGGTGTGGTGTCGGTGGCCGGGTTTGGCGATGGCTATGCCGTAGTTGTCTGTATTAAGGGATTGGCCGATGATGGTGGTGAAGGGGTCTTGGGCGGCTATGCCGGAGAGTATTGCGTCGTCGGTGATAACGGCGCTGGCTTGGTTTTGTTGGAGGGCGATGAGGCAGTCTGCGCTGTTGCGGACGACGAGTAGGTCCGATGTGGGTGCTTGTCGACGCGCTACGTCCGCGCCGGTTGACTTATCCGTCACGCAAATGGTGCGTTCGGCAAGGTCGGTTATTTCTTTAATAGGGGAGGATTTGTCGGCGAGGATTCGTGTGTTGCCCGCGAGGTATGGGGTGGAAAACGAGACTTGGTCTTGTCGGTGCCGGGTGATGGAGATGGTGCGCATGGCGATGTCGATCGTTTTGGATTCGAGCGATGCGACCCAGTTGGCGGAGTCGACGTAGCGGAATTCGATGCGGTTGGGGTCGCCGAAGATGTCGCGGGCTATTTCCTTGGCGAGGTCTATTTCGAATCCTTGGAGTTCCCCGGTGGCGGTGTCGCGGAAGGAGAGGAGGTTTTGGGATTGGTCGACTCCGACGATGAGTCGGCCGCGTTCGATGATGTGGGGTACGCGTTCTTCGGGGGTTTTGTCGTCGGGTGCGAGGCTGCCGAGCAGTTCTGCGTCGACGACGGTTCGGGGTTTTTTGGCACCGGCTTTTTCTATGACTGCCCCTTGCGGCAGTGGGGTGTAGGGGAGGCTGGTGTTGGGCATGAGGGTGGGACCTGGGGTGGGGTGTGTGCAGGCGCTGATGAGAAGGGTGCAGCCTAGTGCGGCGATGAGGCGTGGTAGGTGCATTAGAGGTACTCCTGCAGTCGGGGTCGGATTCCGATCCATAGGCTTAATACGGAGATGATGCTTATCAGCAGGACCATGGTGGATACGAAGGTGGAGGCGGTTACACCTTGGTCGAGGTAGGCGCGCATGATGGTGCGGTTTTCGTCGATTAGCGTGGCGAGCGCGGTGTCGAGGTCTTCGTATGCTTGGGCGGTTTCGGATTTCAGGGCGAGCGATTGAGCGGTTTCGTAGTCGCCGACGTTGAGCGCTGCGAGGATGTCATTGTGGGAATTGGCCCAGGTGGTTAGTGCGGTCTCGGCTTCGCGGGCGGTGGGGTGGTTGAAGGTGGCGAGAGTTTCTTTAATAGAGGAGGTGGCGGTGGCGAAGGTGGTGCCGGAGCTTTCTAGGGATTGCCGCCACACCAGCGCCAGCATTTCTTGGGTGCGGGCTTGTTGGGCGAGGATGCGGGCGTCGGTGAGGTTCTCTAATGGGGCGGAGGCTTTTTCGTAGGCTTTGGAGCCTGCTTGCCAGGTGATGGCGTTGGCGGTGACAACCCAGGTGGTGGCGATCGCCATGAGGGCGAATGCTAGCAGCATCCCCTTATTAAAGCGGCGGTTGGTGGTGGCAGACATCCAGATTTGGGCGAGTACGAGCGCGATGAGGGCGGCGGCGAGCCCGGAGATGGGTAGCCATAGGGGTTCGGTGAGTGACTGTTGTTGCTTTTCGACGTTCTCACTGGTCAGCGTGTATAGGCGCGCGGCTAGTGGCAGGAGTTCTTCCCGCATGAGGGTGGAGGCTTCGGACATGTAGGCCACGCCGACGGGGTTGCCTTGGCGGTTGTTGGCCCAGGCGGTTTCGACAAGCCCGGTGTAGATGGGTAGTTTTTGGGACAGTTCGGTGATCAGCGCGAGTTCTTGGGTGTCGTCGATGGATATGCCGCCTGCGGTGAGGGCGATGGCGTGTCCTGCTTCTTGGAAGGCTGTGAAGTAGTCGGCCCGGGCGGCTTCGGAGTCGGTTCCGGCCAGTACGAATCCGGAGGATGCGGCGGTGTTGGCGGAGGAGAGTGAGGTGTAGAGGTTGTGGGCCATGTAGCTGACCGGTTCGGTGTTATTAATGAGGTGGTCGAAGTCTAGGCGGCGGTCGGCTGCAATATTGGACATGGACAACCCGGCGGAGAGGGTGAAGATGCTGAGCAGGAGTACCATTGCGGTCATTTTGCCGGGCGTGGTGTGGAGGAAGCGGAGAAATTTTTTGGTCCAGCGGCGGGGATAGTTAATGTATCCGTGCCAGAGGCGGCGGATGACGCTGCGGCGACGGGCGGTTTTGTCGAGCCACCGATCTTGGGTGTCATCTGGCACAAGGTGGGCGATGGGGCTGGTGTGGGCTTCCAATGTTTCTGCCTTCACGCGGGGATACTATTTTGTGTTAAAGGATAGTGGATTTTCGGTTTTTGATGGAGCTTGGCCACAGCGTGGCTTTTTTGTGACAGAATTGCTTGCATGATTGAAGTGCGAGGTTTATCCAAGCAGTACGGTGATGTTCGTGCGGTGGATGATTTGTCTTTTGATGTGCGTCCGGGCATCGTCACGGGGTTTTTGGGCCCCAACGGTGCAGGAAAGTCGACGACGATGCGGATGATTCTGGGGTTGGACACGCCAACGTCGGGAACGGCGCTTATCGACGGCGTCCCATACCGCTCGATGAAAGACCCATTATTCAAGGTGGGAACGTTGTTGGATGCCAAGGCGGTGCACCCAAACCGCCGGGCGGTCGACCATTTAACCTGGGTGGCACAATCGAATGGGATTAAGAAATCTCGGGTCGCCGAGGTGTTGCACCTGGTTGGTTTGACCGGGGTGGCGAAGAAGAAGGCAGGCGGTTTCTCGCTTGGCATGGGTCAGCGGCTTGGTTTGGCCACGGCTCTTCTGGGGGATCCGGAGATTTTGATTCTGGATGAGCCGGTGAACGGCCTTGACCCGGAGGGTATTCGGTGGGTACGCGAGTTTTTGCGGGGGTTGGCGAGCGAAGGGCGTACGATTTTGGTGTCGTCGCACTTGCTGAGCGAGATGTCGCAGACAGCGGATCACTTGGTTGTTATCGGTAAAGGCAAACTGGTTGCGGATTGTTCGACCTACTCCTTTATTAAAGAAAATTCTAAATCGACGGTGATTGTGCGCAGTTCTGATAATGAGCGCCTGCGGTCGGGTTTGGAGCAGCAGGGGATCGTTGCGCGTACCGACGTGGATCAGGAAGGTCGGCCGTTATTGCTGATCGATAACTCCCAGACCGACCAGGTGGGTGCGGTCGCATTCCAGCACCAGGTTGCGTTGTATCAGCTCTCGGAGCGGCAGGCGTCTTTGGAGGATGCTTTCATGGAAATGACTAATCACGCTGTCCAGTATCAGGCCACCGAAAGGGAGTCGAAGTAACCATGAAGACCTTTATTTCTGAGTGGACTAAATTAACAACCACTAACGCTATTTATTGGACTACGGCGTTGTTCATTTTCATGGCGGTTGGTTTCGCAGCTTTGGCGGGCAGCCAGGTGGAACCGGATCCGCTGGTGTTTAATATCCCGATTTTGTATGCGGATAAGGTCGTGACAGCGATTGCCGCGTTGGGTACGTTTGTCGTTAGTGTCCAGGCGATCATGGTGGTGACGGCGGAGTATCGGCATAATTACCAGTCGGTGACGTTCATGGCCACCCCTAATCGGATTGTGGTGGCGTTGGCAAAGTGGTTGCTGTATTCGATTATCGTTGCGATTTTTTCCCTGGTCACGGTGATTTTGTGTTTCTACATGGCGAAGACCACGGCCTCGGAGGCGGCTTCGGCAACGCTTGAGGTGTGGCAGGATGATAACGCCCGCCGCATCATGTGGACGTATCCGGTGACGTTGGTGCTGCTGGTTACCTTTAGCCAGGGCGTTGCGTGGTTGCTGCGGCAAACCGCCGGCGCGGTTGCGCTGATGAGCTTGTGGATCCTCGCCCTGGAAGGCATCATTGGCTTGCTGCCGCATATCGGCCAGTACGTCAGACAGTACGGCCCGATGAGCAATATGACGGCGTTTATTCTGAAGGAACCGATCGCTGATGGGCCGTGGGGGGTTTACGGTTCCGGCATTTATTTCGCCTGCTGGGCTATTACGGTTTTCATTTTTGGCATTGGCGTGTTGCGGTCGCGGGACGCCTAGTTTTTGCTTGTCGACGCTCTACTGCAGCGCCGATGTCAGGCGCATAATATTGTCGATATACCGGCGAGTGAGCCCTCGTTTATTCCACACATCGAGGGTGAGCTCGGTGGAGTTCGCCTGGTATTCGTCGGTCAGTTCGTTTAATTGGGTGATGATATCGCCGCGGGTCATCATCAGCGACACTTCGTAGTTGAGCCCGAAGCTGCGCATATCCATATTGGATGAGCCCACCACGCCCACCGCGTCGGGGGATTCCGGGTCGGCGAGAACGTACTTGGAGTGCAGGACGTAGGGGGCGCGGTACTGGAAGATCCGCACCCCGGCTTCCAATAACGCCTGGTAATAGGAGGATTGGGCGTGGCCGACCATGAATTGGTCGGCTTGTTCGCTTACTAGCAGTTCGACCCGAACCCCGCGGTAGCAGGCGGAGGTGACGGCCTCAAGCATGGATTCATCGGGGATGAAGTAGGGTGAGCACATCACCAGCCGGTCTTTGGCGTGGTGGATGATGGAATTAAACATCCGCAGGTTCGGTTCGGTGGTGTATCCCGGTCCTGAGGGTACTAATTGGACCAGGTTGACGTCCTCGCGCTCCAGGTTCGGGGGAGCCTGGTCGACGACTTCTAAAAGTTCGTCGGATTCTAAGTACCAGTCCACCGCAAAAATGGTGTTCATACTGGCGACCACCGGCCCGGAAAGCTCCACCATGATGTCGACCCAATGGCGTCCGTCTTTAATATTGGCGGGCAACAGGTAGGAGGAGTCGATCATGTTCAGCGAGCCGAGGAATCCGCGTTCGCCGTCGATGATGAGCATTTTTCGGTGATTGCGCAGGTCGGGTCGGCGGAACCGCCACCGCCACGGTTGCAGCGGCAACATGAGGTGCCATTCCACCCCGATGGCGCTGAGCCTGCGGCCTAGTTTGTAGAATCCGGGGTATTTCCAGGAGCCCACGTGATCAAGCAGGAGTCGTACTTTAACCCCGCGCTTGACGGCTCGGGCGAGTGCTTGGAAGAACACGTCGGTGGTGTCGTCCCAGGCCATGATGTAGATTTCGACGTGCACGTAGTCGCGGGCGTTGTCGACGGCTTCGGCCATGCGCTTGATGATGTCGTTGTAGTCGCTATGGACGCCGTGGTTGGTGCCGGTGACGGCCGGCATGGCGGTGAGGGTCCGATTGAGGGCAATCATCGAATCGAGTTCGCGGCTGATTTCCTCTAATGGGTGGTTGGGTACTTTGGCTTGGACGTTGGTGATGCGTCGATTAGCGGCCTGTTGGATCCGGTGCCGCCTGCGGTTGATATAGGGCGAGCCCATGAGCAAAAACAGCGGCAGGCCAATATAGGGCAGGGCCAGAATGGCGAGCAGCCAGGCGGTGGAGGAGGACGGGCGGCGGCCCTCGGGCACGAAACCGATGGCGATTATCTTGATGGAATAGTCAATGATCAGGCCGATGGTTTGCCAGCTGGACAGGTCGAAATTGCCGAGCGTGATCATAAGGCGTAGTCCACGATCACGGGGGCGTGGTCGGAGGCACCTTTACCGGCGCGCTCTTTGACGTCGATAAGCGAACCGGTGGCGGTCATATCCCGCGCCAGCTGGAAGTCGATGAGTATTCCCTCGCCGCGGTCGAAGCGGGCGCCTTTGTAATCCCAGTAGGAAAACCCCTCAAAGGGGGAGGTGACGGTGAGGCCCGCGTCGAGCAGATTGTCGAAGGCTTGGCGTTCGGGCTCGGTGACATGGGTGAGCCCCACGAACGCGGTGGGCGACCACACGTGGCTGTCGAGCGGGGCGATATTGAAATCGCCGCCGAGCACGAGCGGTCCGGTGGTGTTTGCCACGTGGTTGGCCAAGGCGTGGAGCCACCGCAGCTTGTAGTCGTAGTGCGGGTCGGCGATTTCGCGGCCGTTGGGCACGTATAGTGACCAGACCCGAACCCCGTTGCACAGCGCGGAGATGGCGCGCGCTTCAATCTCTTGGGGTTTCGTGGGGTCCTTGTGGAATCCTGGTTGGCCGGGAAAACTGGTTTCCACCTCTGTTAAACCGACCCGGGATATGATCGCCACGCCGTTCCACTGGTTGAGCCCGAAGTGGGCGATTTCGTAGCCACTGAAGGCGTCGTATGGGAACTGGTCGTCGGTGCACTTGGTTTCTTGGACAAGGCAAACATCGATGTCGTGGCGGTGCAGGAAATCCGTCATGCGGGCGACTCGGGTGCGTGCGGAATTGACGTTCCAGTTGGCAATACGCATGACTTTAACCATACCTAAGCTTTTAATAGGCCGTAGCAATGACGGTGGTGTTCGACGAAACCAAGTTTGCTGTACAACGCGATTCCAGCAGTATTGCTGGCGATGACTTGAAGATACGCGGTATGAGCCCCGTTGGCGCGACCCCACGCCATCATGCGCGCCCCCAATTGCGTACCTAAGCCGTTGCGGCGATAGTCGGGGGCGACCTCCACCGCGGAATATCCCAGGTGGTCGTCGGTTATGGTGCCGCGCGTGATCGCTACGGTGGCGCCGTCGATAAGAAGCCGCCCAAACCCCATGGTTCCGTCGATGGTTCGGCGTAATTGCTCCAACGCGTGCTTAGGCAGCGGCTTGCCCCGAAAATGGTAGAGCGCCAGCCAGTCGTCGTCAGGCTGGTCGTCGATGCGAAACTCGCAGCTAACCGGCACGTCGGGGACGGTGTCTAACGGGGTGGTCATGACGATGATCTCCGGCCCCAACTCAGCCACATGCTTTTCGACGCCGCGACCTATGCGTTCCGGAATGAGCACCTGCGGCGGCAGGTTGTGGCGGGCATAAAACTGCCGAATTTCTTTAATAGGGACCGGGTTAAACGGCGCGGACGGTCCCAGCGGAGCTGCCGAATTGGAGCGTTCGGTGATCCCATCACCAGCCCGCAGCAACCAACCATCCACCCACATATGGTCAATACCGGGAAAGGCCTTGGCGTAGGCGGTTTCGATGGTGCGGATATCGGAATTACGCACCCGCCGCGGGCTGAGCTTCTTAACGATCGCGATCTCGTCCGCCGCCACCCGAATCTCCGGCTTCTGGGAGGGAAACCCACCGGCCAGCTGCGGCCGGATTCGGGTGTACTCGTCGGTCACTTCCACCACATGGCCGATGATGTCGGAATGGTTGCCGTCAATGACCCGCCTGAGCACCACCCGGTCGCCGGGGGCAATCGCGTCGCTTCTGAAAATCCGGGACATGGTTTATTCGTCGTCGTGGCCGAAGGGGTCCGGATCGACTCCGGGCAGCCAGGTCAACCCAGCTTCGGTCCACCCTTCCCGTTTGATAGCTTTTTTCGCCGCCCGCTTCCACCGGCCCTGCAAGACATCGGCGTAGACGAAACCATCCAGGTGGCCCACCTCGTGTTGGAAACAGCGGGCCAAAAAGCCGGTTGCCTCCACGGTGACTTCTTCGCCGTGCTCATTAAAGCCAGTGACTTTCGCCCAGTCGGCCCGGCCGGTGGGGAAGCCCAATCCGGGCAGCGACAGGCAGCCTTCTTCATCGGAGCCGTCGGTGGCGGGCATGCCGAGGGGAATTTCTGAGGTTTCCAAAACCGGATTGATAAAGCATCCCTTATGGAAGTTTCCTTCATCGTCCGGGCAGTCGTAGACAAAGATGCGTTTATCCACCCCAATCTGATTGGCGGCAAGGCCAACCCCGTGCGCCGCGGCCATGGTCTCGTACATGTCGGCGATCAATTCGGCCAGCTCGGCTATGGGCTCGGTCACCGGTTTGGTCGGATTATGCAACACAGGGGTGCCGTAGATAACGATGGGTCGTACAGTCATGTCATACAGTGTAAACATGCTAGAGCCCAGCGACATTCTCAGCTTCGAAGAAACCGCCCCCAAAAGCATCGGCGCTAAGGAAGAAGCGATCCGTACACAACTGGGAATAAGCCCTGTACGGTATTATCAGCGGTTGAATATCGTCATTGATATGCCCGAGATGATGGCGAAATACCCCCAGTTGACTGCTCGGTTGCGGCGAATCCGAGACCAACGGGCCACCGAACGTAACCAGACCCAGATAGGATGACTATCGTGACTGACAACAAAAAACCTGCACAACAACCATTGCCGCTGCGTGGCGTCGCCATGATTTTAATCGCGGTGGCAGTGTTGTTAGCCGGATGGGGAATCTACACCGCGGTCAGCGGCCTTGGTGGCGATTCCGAGCAGCAAGCAGCGCCTGCCGCGGCGACGTCGAAAAGCACAGCCCCCGCTGCCCAAAAACAGCAGCCAAAGACGCAGCCGGAGCAGCCGATGCCGCAGGAAACGCCACAGGACACCCCGTCGGCGGCTCCACAAGATACGCCGCAGCAACAGCCACAGCAGCCGCAACAACCTGCGGGCAACCAGCCGATTACCGTCCACGTTCTGAATAACTCGACCGTCCAAGGGCTAGCCGCCCGTGCGGGCGACCGGCTGGATAACGCTGGCTACACCATCGGCCACGTTGGTAATTACTCCGATACGGTAGTGCCGCAAAACACCGTGTATTTCTCTGATAATGAAGCCCAAGCACGGGAATTAGCAGCTGAAATTGGCGGCGTCGCCGTACCTCGGCCAGCAAACCTGCCTGCCGAAACCCAAGGGCCCAGCTCGCTCGTTGTGGTATTGGCAACTGATTTTTAAAAGGTGTGTTCGTGAAGCAACAGTTTTCCGCCTCTGACAAGCCCACCATTGGTGTGGAATGGGAATTAGCCCTCATCGACCCGGTTACCCGCGACCTGGTTCCCCGCGCCGGTGACGTGGTGGCCCTGGTGGCGGCAAGCCACCCGGACATCCAATTGGAGCGAGAATTCCTCGCCAACACCGTCGAATTAGTCACCCCGGTGTGCCACACGGTGCCCGAGGCCATCGCGGAATTGGACAAGGCAGTCACCGCGGTCAAAGAAGCTGCCGACACTTTCGGCCTGAAACTCTGGGGGGCCGGCTCCCACCCCTTCAGCGACTTTAGAACCCAACCCACCAGCAGCAAGGGCAGCTACGCGGAAATCATCGCTCGCACTCAATACTGGGGCAACCAGATGCTCATTTGGGGAATCCACACCCATGTTGGAATCTCCCACAAAGAGCGAGTGTGGCCCATCATTAATGCATTGCTCACCAAATACCCGCACCTGTTGGCGCTGACGGCTTCCTCGCCCGGCTGGGACGGCATTGATACCGGCTACGCCTCCAACCGCACCATGCTCTACCAGCAATTGCCCACCGCTGGCTTGCCGTACCAGTTTCAAAACTGGGAGCAGTGGGAACGCTACATGAAAGACCAAGACATCTCCGGGGTGATTAACCACACCGGTTCGATGCACTTTGATATCCGCCCCGCCGGCAAATGGGGCACCGTTGAGGTGCGCATTTGCGACTCCACCTCCAACCTGAAAGAACTAGCCGCCGTGGTGGCGCTGACCCACTGCCTGGTGGTGTATTACGACCGCATGATCGACAACGGCGAGGAACTGCCGAGCCTGCAAGACTGGCACGTCGCCGAGAACAAATGGCGGGCCGCGCGGTACGGGCTTGATGCCATCGTCATCACCTCCCGCGACACCGATGAACGCCTGGTCACCGACGACCTAAAAGACCTGGTGGAAACCCTACGCCCCATCGCGGAAGAGCTGGAATGCCTAACGGAACTCAATTACGTGTTGGAGATCATCGAAACCGGGGCGAGCTACAAGCGGCAGCGGGAACTCTTTAATAAGCACGGTTCCTGGTACCCAGCCGTCGACGCCGTCATCGCGGAGATGCACCAATGACCTACGTGCTGGTGCCGTCGACAAGCGAACTGCCGGACGTGTTTACCGAGCTCATCCAGCATCTGCCCGGAGCGAAAATCTGCCCGGTTGGCGGAAACCTGGCACAGCAGATCACCGACTGTGAGAAATTCCTTGACAAACACGAACTGCGCAGCGACGTTGTGTTTATCACCCGCGGGACCGGCGCATTTGTCGCCCAAGCCATGAAGGAAAAACACCCCACCCGCATCGCCGCGATCCTAGCGATCGGCTACCCGCACCGCCTATTAAAGCTGCCGCGCCTGCTGTTCCGGGAAAAGTCACTGATCCCAACGGACGTAGCGGTCACCGAGATTCCCGACGAACAAGCACTCCTGCGGCTGCTCTAACCTTGTGCTTGCCGACGCCCCACAACCCCGCCTCACCATAACCTGTGTGCTGCGAAACCACCTCTGGGGGCGTCGAAAAGCACCCCGAAAACCAGCAAACGCAGCACACAGCTAGCTCGCGCGCAGCCGCCTAATTCCCGCGACAATGATGTAACCCACGATTGCGACATACCCCACGGCGATGAACCACACGTCCTCCGCAGACAGGGAACTCACCGTGTACGGGCTCACCGCCGCCGAAAGATGCGGCAACAGCAACACCACCGTGCCGATAACGCAGGCCACCTGGGCGAACGGACGCCTATGGAAACCGCGCGTCAGCACCGCCGCCAACGGCACCATCCACACCCAGTGATGGAACCACGTAAACGGCGACACCAAGCACGCCCCGATACCAGCGATCACCATCGCCCAGGCCATATCGTTACTGCGCACCGCCATCGCGATCCCAAGCACCACCAACACCAGCGTGACTGCCACCGCGACAAGCCACCACTGTTCCATGCCGAGCACCCGTTCCATCACCGAGCGCAGCGATTGCGCGCCGGGATTGTCGTGCACCCCCACCCGGGAGGAATCGGTGATCGCGGACGTCCAGAACCGGGTGGCGTCCGGCACGGACAGCCAACCGATAACCACCGTTGCGATGAACGTCACTGCACTCACCGCCGCCGCGCGCCACCGCCGTTCGATGATGAAAATGAGGACGAAAAACGCCGGCGTTAGTTTCAGCCCCGCAGCCAGCCCCACCCCAATACCGGCGAAGCGTCGATTCTTGGGCAGGAAATCCAGCGCAACCAGCAGCATGAGCAGCAGATTGATCTGGCCGAAATAGAATCCGCCATGGACGGCGTCTAAGCCGATCGCCGCGATGGAAAGCAAAAACGCCGGAAGGCTCGCCCGGTAAATCAACCAGACCACGAGGAACATTGCGGCGAAATTGAGGAGCTGCCACGCAATGGTCAGCGGCAGATCAGCAAACAGCGGCAGCGGACGGAACACCACGCCCGCGAACGGCGGGTAGGTGAAGGGCAGCCCCGGAACGAAATCGCCATCGTAGAGGTTTCCCTCGCTATTAAGGGAAATCGCCGCGAGTTTATAAACAAGTAGGTCAACTGGCGGTACCCGAAAAATCTGGCTTTCTGGCGGTAGTCGAAATTCCGAGATGATGACCCACAGCGCGCACAGGGCGAGCGGGATGCTGGTGGCAAGCTGTAGTCGACGCATACCTTAAAAGACTACTGAGCACATTCTCTAGAGTTGGGATGCCGCTAGGTGTGGTGAATGAAAAATTAGCTATTTATCAGTTGCGCCGGTTGGCGTGGATCCCTGTGTGCTGCGTTTCCTGGTTTCCGGGGTGCTTTTCGACGCCCCCACGGCAGGTTTCGCAGCACACCGATTTGGGTTGGGGTTGTACCGGGTTAGTTGTGGTTTCGGCGTGTGCTGCGTTTGTGTGGAATGCGGGTTTGTTGGTTAGGGGTGTGGCCAGGTTTCGCAGCACACGGGTTTGAGGGTGGGCGAGCAGGGTGAACGTGGCTGTGTGGTGTGTGCTGCGTTTCCTGGTTTCCGGGGTGCTTTTCGACGCCCCCACGGCAGGTTTCGCAGCACACCGCGTCAGTGGCGCGGCGGCAGGAATTACAGGCCTTTCAATCCGGTTGGCCCCCTCAACCTGTGTGCTGCGATCCTATGGTTTTCAGGCCCCATGCCACCACCAAAATTCCGCAAACGCAGCACACCGCTGTAGGTGGGCATGAAAAAATCTCACCCACGGAGAACCCGAAGGTGAGAGTGGTATCCGGGGCTCGTGCCCTAGCCGTGTAGCAGGTACGCTGCGTTGCTTAGAGCTGCGGCAGCCGATTGCTCCCGGGATCCACCAAATCCCATCGCCCAGTGCTTGCGGTTGTTGTCGCCCGCGTAGATGAAGGTGACGGTGGATTCGAAGATGTCGAATTGGTGGAAGGAAAGGACCTCGACTCGGCGTCCGGCGTCGGCAAGCAGGTGCGTTGCTGCGGACATGGGGCCGGAGGCGATGATCTCGGTTTCCGTTACCGTGCGGCCCGAGGTGGTGGTGTGGGTCAGGGTTGCGGCATAGCGCTGGTGGCTGCCCGGCAACCGGGTAATGGATGTGAACTGTAACCGCAGATCGGCGGTGGGCGCATACGTTGCGGTGAATGTACGCCACTGCATTCCGCGTGCTTCTTGCCGTAGTCCTGCCGGAAGTTTGTGGCCGAACCGAGCCAGAAACGGATCATCGGCGAAAACCCGGGTTGTGGCTGGCCGAATGGTTGGGCTGCGGTGATACTCAGTAAAGGTTGAGCGCTTTTTGGTAGCAGTTGCGGTGATCATGGCGGTCCTTGTGTCATCTTTCTTCTGTTCTTGCATCCCACCGGTGGTGGGGTTGGGAAACGGTTTCGGTGTGAGGTGGACCGACAATTTTCCACAGTGACTCATGCATCCAATGGGTTAGGATGGTCTAGGTCACACTGGTGAATGGTAATGGCGATCACAGCTGGGCGCAAAAGCCGCGCTGTGAAAGCACTGGATCGGGGGTGAAAATAACTACCCCCGCGCGCATTCTTGCTGCTTATCGACGTTCCATGCGTTGGCGCGGTTCCCCACTTTCGGGGGTGTGTTACGGTTGTGAAGCGGTGCTTGCGAAGCGGATTTATGTGAAAACTGCATCGGTTTGCGCTTCTTGCAGCTATGCGACGGGGGTACCTGGGGGTGGCTCGGGGGGTGGGGGTTATTTGCCGTAATTGAGCAGGAACGCTGCCTCAGTGATGGCAATATCCCGGATCTCGCGCGGATCGACGGACTCGTTAGGGGAGTGGATCGTCGCCTTGGGGTCCTCCACGCCGAATAGGGTGAGTTCTGCCTGAGGGGCAACCTCCATGAGCTCCGAACACAGCGGGATTGAGCCGCCAGAACCAACGATTGTTAGCTCCTTATTGCCGTATGCTCCCTTCAAGCACTCGGCGAAAACTCCGACGGCTGGACCCTCGATGGCGCCCGAGAAGGGGTCATTAATATCGTGGGCTTTGGCGGAAACCTTCACATTCCACGGTGCATGGGCCAGCGCGTGTGCAATGACTTTCTCCGCCACGTCGGCTGCCTCCATTCCGGGAGGGACTCGCAGGTTAAGCCGGGCGCTCGCGGTAGCCGGAACCGCATTGACCGCTTCTGCCACCGGGGTGGAGCTGAATCCGGTGACCGAAATTGCGGGTCGGGCCCACACCATGTCCGCCGGGTTATCGGTGGCGTCGCCCATGATGGAAACGCCGTCTAAGATTCCGGCATCCGACCGGAACGTTTCAGGATCGTAGCTTGCGCCTTCCCAGCGCCCGGTGCAATCGACGCCGTCGATGATGGTGCGGCCGGTCTCGTCGCGGAAGGAATCGATCAGGCGGATCAATGCTGCGGTGGCGTCGGGTGCGGCGCCGCCGAAAGAGCCGGAGTGAACCGGGGTTTCCAGGGTATCCACCTGGATATCGATCTGCGCGCCGCCGCGCAGTGTGGTGGTTAAGGTGGGCTCGCCTACGGCGACGTTGCCGGAATCGGCGATGAGGATCACGTCGGCGTCGAAAAGCTCGGGCGATTGCTGGATCAACGCCGAAAGTTCGGCTCCGCCTTGCTCCTCGGAACCTTCGATCAGGACCTTGATTCCTAGATCCGTGCCGCCGAGCTCCGTGACCGCGCGTAATGCGGCAAGGTGCATCACGAGGTTGCCCTTGCAGTCGGCGGCACCGCGCGCATACCAGCGGCCGTCGCGCTCGGTGAGCGTGAAGGGATCGGATAGCCAGTTGGCCGTATCGCCCGCTGGCACCACGTCGTAATGGCAATACAGCAGGATGGTGGGGGCGTCGCCGCCCGCTGGTTTGGTGCCAATGAAAACCGGGGAGCCGGATTCTTCCTGGTAGGCGGTGACGCTAAGCCCGACGTTTTCGAAGGCGGACTTAACCCACTGCGCTGCGCCGGAATGGTCGGCGGCAAGCTCGGGAACGGAGTGGACGGAATTGAAGGAGGTGATGGCCTGCAAATCGGCGAAAATCTGGTCGCGTTGTGCCTCAATGATGGGTCGAACTGCGGCGATTGTGGAGTCAATTGTCATGAAATTCAGCTTAGTACGGTGCTGCTCGTAGCGGGTCGGTGTGGCGCGGATATGGCGGCGTTCGCCCGTAGCGTACTACCTTGCACTGGGGTGGCGGGGCTGCTAAAAACGGACTTAGCACTTGAAAGCTTGCAGTGCTAACTTTTGATAAAAGACACAAAACTTTTCCTATATATAAGGAGCGAAAATCTATGGCAAAAATCATTGCCTTCGATGAGGAAGCACGTCGCGGCCTAGAGCGCGGGTTGAACACCCTAGCCGATGCCGTCAAAGTTACCCTCGGGCCAAAGGGCCGCAACGTGGTTTTGGAAAAGAGCTGGGGAGCTCCCACCATCACCAACGACGGTGTTTCCATCGCTCGGGAAATCGAGCTGGAAGATCCTTATGAAAAGATCGGTGCTGAGCTTGTTAAAGAAGTAGCAAAGAAGACCGACGACGTAGCGGGCGACGGCACCACCACCGCAACCGTTCTGGCGCAGGCGCTGGTTCGCGAAGGTCTGCGCAATGTTGCAGCTGGCTCCAACCCAATGGGCATTAAGCGCGGCATTGAAAAGGCTGTTGTTGCCGTCACCGAGAAGCTTCTCGACGGCGCCAAGGAAGTCGAAACCGAGGAAGAGATCGCCGCAACCGCTGGCATCTCCGCAGCGGACCCAGCCATCGGTGCTCAGATCGCCAAGGCAATGTACGCTGTCGGTGGCGGCAAGCTGAACAAAGAATCCGTCATCACCGTTGAAGAGTCCAATACCTTCGGTGTGGAACTCGAAGTAACCGAAGGTATGCGCTTTGATAAGGGCTACATTTCCGGATATTTCGCAACCGACATGGAACGGCTCGAAGCTGTCCTGGAAGACCCATACATCCTCCTGGTCTCCTCCAAGATTTCCAATATCAAGGACCTGCTCCCACTTTTGGAGAAGGTCATGCAGACCGGCAAGCCACTGCTGATCATCGCCGAAGATGTTGAGGGCGAAGCCCTGTCCACCCTGGTGGTGAACAAGATCCGCGGCACCTTCAAGTCGGTTGCTGTTAAGGCACCAGGCTTCGGTGATCGTCGTAAAGCACAGCTGCAGGACATCGCAATCCTGACCGGTGGCCAGGTCATCGCCGAGGAAGTTGGCCTCAGCCTGGAATCCGCCGACCTGCCGCTGCTGGGCCGCGCCCGCAAGGTCGTTGTAACCAAGGACGACACCACCATCGTTGAGGGTGCTGGCGACGCCGACCAGATCCAGGGTCGCGTGAACCAGATCCGCGCCGAGATCGAAAACTCCGACTCCGAATACGACCGCGAAAAGCTCCAGGAGCGCCTGGCAAAGCTCGCTGGCGGCGTCGCGGTAATCAAGGTAGGTGCAGCTACCGAGGTTGAACTCAAGGAGCGCAAGCACCGCATCGAGGATGCCGTGCGCAACGCCAAGGCGGCGGTTGAAGAAGGTATCGTCGCAGGTGGTGGCGTGGCACTGCTGCAGGCCGCCCACGTTCTTGACAACGACCTCGACCTGAACGGCGACGAGGCAACCGGCGTGAAGATCGTCCGCGAGGCGCTGTCTGCGCCGCTGAAGCAGATCGCCCTCAACGCTGGTTTCGAGCCGGGTGTTGTTGCGGACAAGGTATCCCACCTGCCTGCCGGTGAGGGCCTGAACGCCGCTACCGGCGAATACGTGGACCTCATGGCCGCAGGCATCAACGACCCAGTGAAGGTCACCCGCTCCGCGCTGCAGAACGCAGCATCCATTGCGGCACTGTTCCTGACCACTGAGGCTGTTGTCGCCGACAAGCCAGAACCAGCTGCCCCAGCAATGCCTGGCGCTGACGAGATGGGTGGCATGGGCTTCTAACCCGCGCTCCCTCCAACCAAATCCCGAACCCCCTGCCCTGGGGTTCGGGATTTTCTAGTTCTACGGCTGTGCTGTGTGCTGTTGGTGTGTGGGGGTGTGTGCTGCGTTTCCGGGTTTTAGGGCGGCTTGCCGACGCAGCACGGCGCGGGATCGCAGCACGCAAGTGCGTGGGTGCGGGGTGGATGTTATAGGGGCGTGGGTGTGTGCTGCGTTGTCAGGATTTGGGGCCGCTTATCGACGCGGCACGGGGCAGGATCGCAGCACACAAGTGGAGGAAAGTGCAATGGCAAATTGGGAATATTTCCAAGCCTCCAAAATGTATGCGAAATATTGCAGTTAACCAGGGTAAAACTGCAAGATGTAACGATTTTGCGGCACGTGCTTCGAATTAAAAGCACCCCCGTAATAGGGGGATTTTAAAATTTTTTCAGATTCTTTTTCCCTGGTCGCGTATTAATCGTGACCATAAATAACGTTGTTACATCTTTTCGTTATCTAAAAATGACCAAGTCAATCGATGTGTCTTGAATTTGCAGCTTAAATGGCTTTTATCCAAATTGAAAATTATTGAAAATACTGCATCGGGTAGGGAATATTTAGTCGGCGTTTCCGCTTGACCTATGGCATTGGTGTGGCACAATAAGTTGCATGACGCCCTAAGGGGTGTCGGCAAACTGGAAAACCAAAAGTCAGCAACGCTGACCCCTCTCTAAGGAGACATTTTCATGGATCTTTCCCTGATCATTGATTCCCTGAAGAACTTCAAGAAGTTCGTCGAAGCTTTCACTGGGATCTTCGAGTTCCTCCCTAAGTTCATCCGTGACTCCGGCGAATTCTTCGCTAACGGTAGCGCCTTCTGGCAGGACACCACGAAAATGGATGGCACCAACCCTAACGCTTTCGACGGTAAGCCAACCCCAGGTTTGGAGAATCCACAGAGCGCTGGCTCCTCCAGCTCTTCTTCTAAGTAATAAAACTGATACGGGTTACTCCCGTATCATGAGGGCGAATTCCTGCCCTGTCCACAAGAAATTCTTTACCTCTTTATATACAGGAGTCTAAAATGGCAAACTTCCTCGAAGTAATGGGCAAGTGGGTTGCACTTTCCAACGACGGCATCTTCGGCGGCATCTTCAAGTTCCTGCAGGGCCTCGCTAAGCTCGCTGGCCACACCGCTGACCTTGCTGAGCTGGTCAAGTAATTCCAAAACCGCAACGGTTTTTCGCAAGACCTCGTTCACTCAATGTTGATTGGGTGCACGAGGTTTTTCGTATTGTTAGGGTGGGATTTCTCGCAGAAAAATCCCACACACTTTGGTGAAAACATGTGGGTTTACGCGGTACTATCGACTTATGGCAGACTCCAACAACGACCTTCCCGTGATTGACCTCGCCGCAACCGAGGGGTACATCGTCGACGACACGGACGAGGATGATCCGGTCCTGTTGGCACCCGATGGCACCCCGATTGATACCTGGCGGGAGAATTACCCGTATGATCATCGCCTTACTCGCGATGAGTATGAGCACACGAAGCGGGCTTTGCAGATTGAGCTTTTGAAATGGCAGAACTGGACCAAGGATACTGGCCAACGCCATATCATCTTGTTTGAGGGCCGCGATGCCGCAGGTAAAGGTGGCACCATCAAACGGTTTAATGAGCATTTGAATCCGCGTGGTGCCCGGACGGTGGCGCTGGAGAAGCCGTCCCCACGGGAATCGACCTCGTGGTATTTCCAGCGGTATATTCAGCATTTCCCGTGTGCGGGTGAGATCGTGTTCTTTGACCGATCGTGGTACAACCGTTCCGGCGTGGAGCGGGTGATGGGTTTTTGTACGGAATCGCAGCACGCGGAGTTCCTGCGTGAGGTTCCGATGCTGGAGAACATGATTTTGGGTTCGGGTATTTCGTTGACCAAATTCTGGTTCTCGGTGTCGCAGAAGGAGCAGCGTACTCGGTTTGCTATTCGTCAGGTTGATCCGGTTCGCCAGTGGAAGCTGTCGCCGATGGATCTGGCTTCTTTGGATCGTTGGGATGATTACACCCGGGCGAAGGAGGAGCAGTTCCGGTATACGGATACTGATGAGTCGCCGTGGATCACCATTCGGTCGAATGACAAGAAGCGGGCACGGTTGAACGCGATGCGCTACATTTTGAGCAAGTTTGAGTACACCAATAAGGATCACGAAGTGGTGGGCGAGCCTGACCCTAATATCGTGATGCGGGGTCGGGATCAGATCGGCGACTAGCTGGCTGGTTCGACTGGGTTTCCCTGCCAGGTGGTGTGGGGTGGCACTTGGTCGCCCCGCATGACCAGCGAGCCTGGGCCAATGTGGGCGCCGGTACCTATGGTGGCACCGGGTAACACGACGGAATGGGCGGCGAGGCTAGCCCCTGGTTCAATGGTGACGGTATCAAGACTCATAACGCGGTCGTGGAATAGGTGGGTTTGCACCACCGTTCCGGGGCCAATCGTGGCACCAGAACCTATGTGGCAGAGGTCAGTTTCCGGCAGCCAGTAGCTTTCGACCCAGGCGCCGGAGCCGATGCGGGCACCGAGCAGCCGAAGCGCACTGTTGATTGCGCCGGTTCCAAGGTTGGGGTTTAAAAACCAGGGGGCGGCGACCACTTCGATGAAGGTGTCTTGGAGTTCGTTGCGCCACACGAATGGGCTCCAGAGGGGATGTTCGCCAGGCTGGTGTTTGCCTACACATAGCCATTTCATGCAGATAGTAAGCGCCATCGCTACAAGACCGATTCCCATGAGGACGAAGCCGCTGAGCAGCCAGGTGAGCCACAGCCCCAGCATGCCGAGGAGATAATGCACGGTAAGCAGGAATAACGTGGCTAGGGCGGCTGAGGTTATGGGGGCTAGGAGCCGAAGGGTTTCGAAAACGCCGCGCCCTAACCGGTGCCGCCACGCAGGTTGGTAGGTGGTTGCGCTGTCCGTGTTAAGCGCGACGCGCCGCATGCGTTCCGGTGGCGATCCCCACCAGTTCGATCCGGCTTTGGCTTTCTTCGGTGTGGAGGAAAGCACCGCTACGAGCGAGTTTTTGGCGAGTTTCCGCGCCGGACCGGCGATTCCGGAATTACCGACGAAGCTACGTTTGCCGATCCGGGTTTCGCCGCTGAGCAGCCAGCCGCCGCCGAGTTCGTAGCCGCCGATGCGGGTGTCGTCGGCAAGAAAAGCACCGTCGCGCACGGTGACCAAACTAGGCACCATGACGGCGGTGGAGATTTCGGTTCCGGCGCCGATCCGTGCGCCCAGGCTGCGCAGCCACAGCGGGGTAAGTTGCGCGGCGTACAGCGGAAACAGGTAGGTTCGCGCGTCGTCCATGAGTCGTTCGATCACCCAGATGCGCCAGCCAAGGCTAGAACGTACCGGGGTTATGCCGTTTCGCTTTTCGACGCTCACCCGCAACCGAATACTACAAAGCCGCACTATCACCCACACCACACACATGTAGCTGATAAAAGCGGTGATTGCGCCCAGCGGAGCCACCGTCAGTAGCCGCCATCCGGTTTGAAGCCGCAGCATGACGGCAGCGCCTACGGCAATGGCAGCCCACGGCAGTAGCCCTAAAATCAGCGAGGTCAACCCGTATAAGGGCACCCAATAACTGTGGCGTGGGGGCGGTTCGGTGGGGAATCGGTGCTTGGATCTGCCCACTTTCTTCGCCGGTGATCCCGCCCACCGGGAATGTGGCTTGATGGGGCAATCGCCAAGCACGGTGGATCCAGGTTCGATATGGGCGTGTTCGCCCACAGTCGTGCCCGGCAGCAACGTGCTGCGCGCCCCGATGCGTGCGAAGTCGCCGATGGAGATTGCGCCGACGTGAAGAACATCGCCGTCGAGCCAAAAGCCGGAAAGATCGACCTCTGGTTCCACCGAACAGTAGTCGCCCAAGGACAACATGCCCGTCACCGGTGGTAATGAGTGCAAATCAACACCCGTTCCCACCCGCACCCCTAGGCATCTGGAATAGAACTGCACCCAGGTGGCGCCTGAGATGGAATGCGATCTGGTGACGTCGACAAGCCGCTGGGCCGCCCAGATCCGCAGGTGAACCGCCCCGCCGCGTGGATAAGAGCCGGGGGTGATTTTCCGGGTTAACAGGCGTGCGCCCAGGCCGCCGACTGCCAACCGAACCGGCGGCAGAATCAAAAGGACAAACAGCCACCATAAGTCCGGGCGCAGCAGACACAGCCACGGCGCGGCCTGAATACACACCATCGGGATCTGAATGAGCGTTTGCGCCACCCGGGTGGGCCAGCGCACTGGATTAACACTGCGTGGGGTAATAGCCGTTGTGGGGGTCAAGCCGTCCAGAAATTCGGCCAGGGCCGCCAGGCGCGGGTGATCGTACAAATCGCGCACTGAGATCGTCGAAAAGCGCTCGCGCATGCGCCCCACCAGCATCGCGGCTGCTAACGACGTCCCGCCCAACGAGAAAAAATCCGCGTCACGATCCGCAACCGAAACCCCGAGCGTATCCACCCACAGCTGCGCCAACCACTGCTCAGTGTCGGACAGACCGGATGCCGTGATGCCACTAGGCAGCGGCCACGGCAAAGCCTTCTTATCAACCTTGCCGGAAGTGGTAACTGGAAGCTCCGGCATGACATGAAGCTGGGGGATCAGCGCGGCCGGGAGTACATCAAGCAAACTCGCGGTATCAACGCCGCTGGTCTCGTCGGTGAGCGAAACATAGGCAACCAGCTGTTTATGGCCCGCCGCCGTACTCTGCGCCACCACCGAACAACTATGCACATTGGCAAGCGCTGTGACGTGCGCCTCCACCTCGCCCAGCTCAATGCGCCTGCCGCCGATTTTCACCTGGTCATCGACGCGGCCGACGAAATACAAACCATCTTCTTCTAACCGAACCTGATCCCCAGAACGATAAGCACGCGCCCACCCAACCGAGCGCAGCGGCGCGAACTTCTCCCGATCCTTCACCTCATCCAGATACCGGGCGAGCCCCACGCCGCCAATGATAAGTTCGCCCACCTCGCCGAATCCCACCGGTTGCCCGTCTGAATCCACAACCGCCAAATCCCACCCAGCCAACGGCAAACCAATAGCGACCGGCTGGTGTGGGAACACCCGAGCCGCGCAGGCCACCACGGTTGCTTCCGTCGGCCCATAGGTGTTCCACACCTCACGATCCGGTGTGGCTACCCGCGCCACCAGCTCCGGCGGGCAGGCTTCGCCGCCGAAAATCAACAACCGGACGTTCTCCAACGCCTCCGCGGGCCACAAACTCGCCAACGTCGGAACAGTGGAGACTACCGAAATCGAACGGCGGATCAACCATGGACCCAAATCCATTCCCGACCGCACCAGGCTGCGCGGCGCGGGCACCAAACACGCCCCATGCGCCCAGGCCAGCCACATTTCCTCGCAGGACGCATCGAAAGCAACCGACAGGCCCGCCAGTACCCGATCCTCCGGGCCGAGCGGGGAATCCTGACAGAACAACCGTGACTCGGCATCCACAAACGCGGCGGCGTTCCGGTGCGGGACGGCAACCCCCTTCGGGGTTCCAGTCGAACCGGAGGTGAAAATAATCCACGCATCATTGCTGGGTAAGGGTTCGCGGGTGTCGCCACCAGGGGTTTTCCTAAAGACCTCGAGGCCGGAATCGCTAAACACAGCATTGACGTTCGCCTCGCTGAACACCAAATCCGCGCGTTCCGCTGGGTCGTCAGCATCAACTGGCACGTAGGCCGCCCCCGCTTTTAACACCGCCAGGATTGCGACATACAAATCCTTCTGGCCGGAACTAATCCGAATGCCGATGCGATCCCCGCGCTTAATACCAGCTGCATGCAGGGCTGCCGCCTGCGAGCACACCAGCGCCCACAATTCGGTATAGGTGACAATCTCCCCATCATCAATCGCGGCAGCCTGCGGATACTTGTCGACGCTGCCACGGAGGACGTCGACAAGCGTGCGCTTCGGCGGCGCCTCGCCCGACAACAAAAACTGCGCAGGAACCCTACCCATGACCACTACACAGAATCCGAAACCTCAGCCTCAATAATCGCCTGCGCAAGCTTACGCAAATGCTTCAATTGCTTATGAGTGGATTCGTACAGCGCGGAGTTCTCCGCCTCGCTGACCAATTCGGCCAGCTCCGCCTGCATTTTCCGCCCCTTTTTCGACGCCCGCACAATCTGCCGACGCCTATCCTTCGGATCCCGCTCCCGCTTCACCCACCCCTTCTTCTCCAATGCGTCGATAAACCGCACCATGTCAGAAGCATCGATGGCCAACAACTCGCACAACGCTGACTGGCTTGTGGCATCGGTGTTCATCAAACAACTCAGCACCCAATACTCACGCAACGACACCTTCAACGGGGCCAATTGCGCCTCCACCGCGTCCCGAGTGCGACGCCGCAACCGCTCCAACTGAAAAGAAGGGGACTCAAGCAACTCAGTTGGAATCTCAAACACCGACATGCACCCCATCTTAGGCCACCATCTAAGCCAAATGGGAACGCTTCGAGGGTGTTTAGGTTTGGGGGCTGGGAAAACGCTTTGAGGGTGTGGCGGAAACTCTTCTGAAAATGCGAAACCTCGGACAATAAAGTGGTTTGTCCGAGGTGAAAAATGAAAGGTTAACCAGCAAACTAGAAGATCGTCTGCATGGATGCAGCAGAAACCGCAGCGGTCGCCTGAGCGCAGGTTACCGGGCCGTCGCCCTGACTATCATTGCTGGCCTGGCCGAACAATGTAGACAAGAAACCAAACGGATTGCGGGCAATGCCAAAATGCATGAGAAAAATGCTCCTAAATTATCGTGTGATCAGAATGCGTCCGGTGCACAATACAGCTCGACAATACTGCGGGGCGGTTGTGATGCTCCGGAGCCGTGACCCACTATGCTCCCCGAAAAACAAAAATGCAACCACAGAAAACCACATAAATCCACATTTGAATGTGTCGCTCAGGCGTTGGGTGAGGCGGGATTAATAAATTGTGAACTTGTTTCTAAAATCTTGCATACATGCAGGCTGATATGGTGCTTTTTGATAATTATGCAGATTGCCATGTGGTTTAGTGTGGTGGAGCCGACTAAATCTCTGAATGTGTGATTTTGCGCAAGGAATGTGGTCAGGCGCAGCTTTTGGTTGGGTTGCGGGGCGGTCAGGGCTATTGATGAACGTTAAGTGGTGTGTGCTGCGTTTGCTGCGTGGGCGGGGGCCGACACGCCGGGCCGCACCCCGACAACGCAGCACGGCGCTGGTAGCGCGGGAAAGGCCGGGGACCAAACCCTGCAAGGGTGTGTGCTGCGTTTGCTGTGTAGCGGCGCGCCTTGAACCGCCGCGAGCCAGCCGCACAGCCGTGTGCTGCGTTTCCTTTGGAATGGGGGCCGACACGCCGGGCCACACCCAAACATCGCAGCACACAGATGGGCTGGTAAGGAAGAGCGCAACAAGCCCTGAAGGGGTGTGCTGCGTTTGCTGTGTAGCGGCGCGCCCAGGAGGCGTCGAAAAGCAAGGATCGCAGCACACAGCGAATGGCGCGCAATCCCTGCTGTGTTGGGGTGGGATTACTCGGTGGGCAGCCCCGCCGCGATCCAGGCTCCGGTGCCACCTGCGACATTGATGACAGGCAGATCCATCTGCGCGAGGTGTTCGGCGACCCGCATGCTGCGGCCGCCCGCTTGGCAAATGAGGTAGATGTCGCGGCTGCCGTCGAGTTCGGATACACGCTCGGCGATGCAGCTCATGGGGATGTTGACGGCGCCTGCCGCGTGGCCGGTTGCAAATTCGTCGGTTTCGCGGACGTCGATGAGTTGGGCGTCGGCGGGGACTTCGGTTACTTGTACTTCACGCATGGTGTTGAGTATAGAAAAACCTCCAGCGGTTTGTGCTGGAGGTTTAAAGATTATGCGTTGTGGCGCTCGATTGCTTCGGCGAAAATCTTTTCTGCCTCGGCTTTGTCTGCCCAGCCGGAGCCGGTTACTTCCTTGTTTGGCTCCAGGTCTTTGTAGTGGACGAAGAAGTGCTCGATTTCGTCGCGGAGCTGCTCGGAGACGTCGTTGATGTCTTGCAGGTGTGCCCAGCGTGGGTCGTCGACTACGCACAGGAGTTTGTCGTCGCCGCCTGCTTCGTCGGTCATCTTGAATACGCCGAGTGGCCGCGCTTTAACGATGACGCCGGGGAACACAGGTTCCGGCAGGATGACCAGGGCGTCGAGCGGGTCGCCGTCTTCGCCGAGGGTGTGGTCGATGAAGCCGTAGTCCAATGGGTATGCCATAGGGGTGAACAGGTAACGGTCGAGGTACACTTTGCCGGTTTCGTGGTCGACTTCGTACTTGTTGCGTGAGCCCTTTGGGATCTCAATGGTGACTTCCATTCTTTCTCCTTGAAAGTTGGGTGGGGGTTTCTAACGGGGGTTATTCTACCTTGTTTAGTCGCTGGGTTAGGGTAGTGGGGTGAAGAATGCGAAATGGTGGGTAGCGACGGCCGCCGCGACCGTTACGGTTGTGGCTACAGTTACGGCCGGGGTTGTAGTGACACAGGTGAACCAGCTGTATTACGATCCCGCGCCGCCGCTTGTCGACGCCCCCCAGCCGTTCAAACCCCTCACCCCAACCCGGGACGTTTCGCTCGCCGGACTCCAACCATTGCTTGACGACGCCCGGCTCGGCCGCGCCAGCATCGACATCCGTGACCTGGCTACCGGGGAAGTCGTGCTTGCCCGCGACCCCCAAGCAGCGCTTTTGCCCGCCTCAACAACCAAAACTCTCACCGCGGCGGCTGCATTGCTTACGCTGGATCCCGCGGACCGCATCACCACAGTGGTCAAACAACAAGGCGAAGACACCGCCGTCATCATGGCCGCTGGCGATGTCTGGATGACAGAGAAAACCATCGGCGACCTGGCGCACCAGATTTCCACCAAACTGCCGAACGTCAAACAAGTCCTGATTGATACCTCCGCCTGGTCCGCGCCTAATTTCTTAGAAACATGGGAACGGCTAGACATCGACGGCGGCTTCGTCGCCCCACTGGAGCCAGCCATGATCCACGGCGGCAGGCTGGGCGGCGATTCCGGCGACCTGCCCAGGTCGCATGCCCCAGCACTTGATGTTGCCAAGGCTGTTGCTACGGAACTTGGCGTCCCCACCTACGGCTACACCACCTTCGCGGGCGATAAGGAAGCCGCCCCCACCCTTGCCACGGTTCAATCCCCGCCGCTTAGGGATCGGCTGGAAGCGATGATGGAGGAGTCGGATAACGTCATGGCCGAAGCGATTGGGCGTGAGCTATCCGGTTCCGACCCGGCGGGCGAAACCATGCGTATCCTGGCGGAACACTTCACAATAGCCGACGATATTGTGGTCAAAGACAATTCCGGGCTCTCAACCGAGAACCGCATTTCGGCCGAATTGCTCAATTCCATCATCACCGCAGCGAGCACCGACAAAAAACTAGCACCGCTATTTACAACCCTCCCCGTGGCAGGTGGCTCCGGCACGCTTATCGACCGCTACCTGGATAAACCAGGCCGGGGATACGTGCGAGCTAAAACCGGAACCCTCACCGATACCGCGGCACTCACTGGAACCATCGCCGCGGAATCCGGCCACACCTACAGCTTCACCATCATTTGCAACAACGCCCCAGTCCTGCCAGCGCGAGCCGCCATGGACGAACTAACCAGCGCAATCCGAACCGCCACATGACACTAAAACCATTCTGGCCCGACCGCAGTCCCGCCTTCCTCAAAATCCGGCGGGCCATCCGCTCATTCCCCGGTGATCCCGCCATTGGGCTATCCGGCGGTGCCGACTCATTGGCGCTGGTTGCCGCAGCCTGCGCCGAAGGGCGCGACGTGCTCGCGATCTGCGTTGATCATGGATTGCAACCGGAATCAGCGGACGTGGCCGCAGCGGCGGTGCGGCACGCCCAAGCGATGGGGGCGGCGTCGAAAAGCATTGCGGTTACGGTGTCGGCAGGAAACGTCGAAGCGCAAGCCCGCGAAGCGCGCTACAGCGCCTTGCGTGCTGAGGCCGGAACCCGCCCCCTATGGGTCGCGCACACCATGGATGACCAGGCAGAAACCTACCTGCTCGGCAGCCTGCGTGGCCGGGCGATCGGCATGGCGGAATACAGTCACGTGGTGCGGCCACTGCTTCGGGTGCGGCGGGCCGACACGCAAGCTGCCTGCGCGGAGCTTGGGCTTAGCCCGTGGGAGGACCCCATGAATAGTGACCCCAACTTCAAGCGGGTGCGCATTCGCCATGAGCTGCTGCCGCTTCTTGCCGATATCCACGGCGGCGATCCGGTGCCCGCGCTTGCCGCCGCAGCCGCCCTCGCCCGAGACGATGCGGCGGTGCTAAATGCCATGCCTACCAGCAGAAACTGTGCCGAGCTGGCTGCCATGCCCATCGCGCTTCGGCGGCGTAGCTACATCGCGTTGCTGCGTTCGGGAGGTTGCGACGCTGGGGCTAGGCAGCTGCGGGCCATTGATGCGCTAGTCATGAACTGGCACGGGCAAGGGGCCGTGGCGGTAGAGGGGGGTCAGGTGCTGCGGATTGCGGGGGAGCTGGAGGTGCGCGCGAGGGCTGAGTAGGCGGCGTACTGGTTGATGGGGCTTGGCGGGGATGAGGTGGGGTGTTTGTCCGCTGCTGCTGTGTGCTGCGATGTTGGGGTCTGCCCCGGCGTGTCGCGGGTTGTTAATGCGAGAACGCAGCACACGGCTGCCTGGCTGTTGTTCCCTGGGGTTCGGCCGTCCTGGCGCTGTGCTGCATTTCCTGCTTTTCGGCTCCTCCCGGGCACCCTCCCACATAACAAACGCAGCACACCCTCAAGGGTTTGGTTTTGATGTTTTCTGTGCTGTCGGCGCTGTGCTGCGATGTGGGGATGAGCCCCGGCGTGTCGCGGGTTGTTAATGCGAGAACGCAGCACACGGCTGCCTGGCTGGTTCGCCCACGGTCCATGTTGCATGATGCCCTACCAGTGTGCTGCGTTTCCTGCTTTTCGACGCCTCCCGGGCGCCCGCCCACAAAACAAGCGCAGCACACCTGGGAGATGGCAGGAACCATTCGAAAATATACTGCCCCGAATGGGGTTAATTTAGCGATGAATTTTAGTTTTCCCATTGTGCGCACAGTCGGTTTTGTGGATGATTGAATTTATTAGAACAAATGAACCAATAGGGGCTGATATGGATACTCAGTGTTGGGTGGTACCTGGCGAGCGGAGTACGCACCTGTTCAGGTTGCCGGACTCCGGCAAGGCGAGGACTGAAGCGCTCACGGATCTAGCTTGGGTGAAGGAATTTGTGCGGCTGACGCCGCGGGTTTTCATGCGGCGGGACGTTTTTAACGGAATGCGCTGGTGGGAGCGTCGAAAAGCACAAGTATTTGCGGTCGGACATGGGGTGCGAACTGCGGTGTTGTGTGGTTTGGCGGCCGCAGAGGTGCATGGCTTGCCGACACTCAACCTAGGGAGGGTCGAGACAATTGATCTCTGTTTGCCGGAGAACCGGCGGCCGCCCAGTCGAAGCAAATGGCGGAGGAATGTTCGATACCATGACCGGTTGTTACCGCTGGATGAGGTCGAAATTGTGAACGGACTGCGTGTGACCAGTGTGCCCCGCACTTTCGTTGATATTTTGCTGTGGCACGGCGAGCTGGAGGCTTTGGCTTTTATTGAAAGTGCATTGGTGCGTCGGGTGCTTGGTCGAGGTAAAGCTACAGCGGCGGCCGTCAGGCGCTATTTGCTTGCGCGTCGCGGTCGTCCGGGGGTTAGGAGGGCGCTGAGATTGCTTGGTCGCGCGGTGGATTCGGCGGAAAGCGTGTGGGAAACATACGCACGGTGGATTTTGGAGCGGTCTAGGAAGGAGCTGGGGATTCGGCGGATTGATGTGCAGGCTGTGGTCTGTACCCGTTCGGAATATGGTGAACTTCAGAAACGGCGAATTGATTTGCTTATCGACGGTTGGCTTCAGGTGGAAATCGACGGTGACGTGAAGTATGACCCGGAACATTTACAAGTTCAGGGGCATGGTTTGGTGGAGGTGCTTCAAGATGAGCGGCTTAGGCAGATTCAAATCGCCAACCAGGGGTATCATCCGTTGCGTTTGTCGCCACGCGAGTTGCGGGATGGGTTGATTCCGATGGTGTCGCGGCTTTTGCAATTGAATCCGAATCGGAAGTCACCGGGAAGGCATGTCGTTCCGATAGCGGAGCCGTTAGCCGCCTAGTCGTTGGTCTTGTGTGGTGGTGATGCACTGAGTTTGAAGTGAACATCGATGGTTTTGAGTAGGAGCTTTTCTGAAGGTTGGTAAAGCTTTGGTAAACATGGCAGACTTTTGGGTATTGCGTGCGTTTTGCGCTGTTGGTCTTCAGGGATCAGTAACAATCAGTTTCGCTGGCTATCAAACTTCTCCGAGAGGACGCTTTCGATCGTGACCGAGATGCATTCAGCTAAAGATTTTAATGTTCCGCCTCATCGATACGGTGACGATGTCGAAGCAGTTTTGATTGGGGAAGAGCTGCTTCATTCTCGCATCCAAGAAATAGCGGACAAGGTGTCTAAGCACTACCAAGACGCAGAAGATGACCTCATCCTGGTCTGTGTGCTGAAGGGCGCGGTGTTCTTCATCACCGATTTTGCGCGGGCGTTGAGTATTCCTTCGCAAGTCGAATTTATGGCGGTTTCGTCATACGGCAATTCGACGACGTCCTCTGGTGTGGTGCGGATTCTTAAGGATCTGGATCGCGATATTGAAGGGCGTGACGTATTGATTGTCGAGGACATCATCGATTCCGGTTTGACCTTAAGTTGGCTGGTGCGGAATTTGAAGAACCGTAAACCTAAATCGCTTGAGGTTGTTACTCTGCTGCGCAAGCCGGAAGCGGTAACGGCCAAGGTCGACCTGCTGGATATCGGTTTTGATATTCCCAACGAGTTTGTGATCGGCTACGGGCTCGATTACGCGGAGCGGTATCGGGATCTGCCATATGTTGGAACATTGCACCCTAATGTATATTCAGACGCGTAGTTTTTTAGTTCCGTTCCGATTTCCCCGTTTGCCCGAGGTCATGTTTGTGTGCGTGGGAACCTCGGGGCGGGGTTTTGTCGTTAGTTAAGTGTTGATTTCATTAGTGACTAGTATGAGGCCACGGGGTTTAACTGGGCTCCAAGGTGTGTGAACGTGAAGAATAGTAAGATCATTCAAATTGCGGCGATCACGGCGATCGTTTTGATTTCCCTTTACCTGATTTCGTTGTTTGGCTCCTCAACACGGGGTTTCGTCAAGGTGGAAACATCTGTGGCTATCACCCAATTAGAGAAGAACAACGTCACAGAGGCCAATATTGACGATCGCGAACAGCGACTGCGTCTGAAGCTTAAAAACGGCATTGAACATGAGGGTAAAAAAGACATAAAAGAAATCATGGCGCAGTATCCGGCGCGAACCTCACCGGAAATCTTCGCTAAGGTTTCGGAATCGAAAACCGATAAGTTCACAACCAACGTCACGCAAGACAATTTCTTGATGCAGATGTTGGGCTACATCCTGCCGATGCTGATCGTGTTTGGTTTGATCATGTGGATGTTCAGCCGAATGCAAGGCGGCGGTATGGGAGTCTTTGGGTTTGCGGGTTCGAAAGCCAAAGAACTTACCAAGGATATGCCCACCAATACTTTCGCCGATGTGGCTGGCGCGGACGAGGCTGTTGACGAATTGCAGGAGATTAAAGACTTCTTGCAGGACCCGTCGCGTTATGAAGCATTGGGTGCAAAGATTCCGCGCGGTGTCCTTTTGTATGGGCCACCCGGTACGGGTAAAACCCTGCTGGCTCGGGCGGTAGCTGGTGAAGCGGGTGTTCCGTTTTATTCCATCTCTGGCTCGGATTTCGTGGAAATGTTTGTCGGTGTTGGTGCGTCTCGGGTGCGTGACCTGTTCAAACAGGCACGGGAAAACTCGCCCTGCATTATCTTCGTCGACGAGATCGACGCTGTGGGTCGTCAGCGTGGTTCCGGCATGGGTGGTGGACACGATGAGCGTGAACAAACTCTGAACCAATTATTGGTCGAGATGGACGGATTTGGCGATCGAGAAGGCGTGATCCTTATGGCTGCGACGAACCGCCCGGATATTCTTGACCCAGCTCTGTTGCGCCCAGGTCGGTTTGACCGCCAGATTCCGGTTACAAATCCGGATTTGAAGGGACGCGAGCAGATTCTTGAGGTGCATGCGAAGGGCAAACCGTTTGCTAAGGATGCGGATTTGAAGGCGTTGGCGCGTCGTACCGCGGGCATGTCCGGCGCGGATTTAGCTAACGTTCTCAATGAAGCAGCATTGTTGACTGCGCGTATCGGCGGCAATGTTATTACCGCGGACGCCTTGGAAGAAGCAACGGATCGTGTGATCGGTGGGCCGCGTCGTTCCAGCAAGGTGATTTCCGAGAAGGAAAAGAAGGTCACCGCTTACCACGAGGGTGGACACACTCTGGCCGCGTGGGCGCTGAAGAACATCGAGCGGGTGTATAAGGTGACCATTCTGGCGCGTGGCAAAACCGGTGGTCATGCTATGACCGCGCAGGAAGACGATAAGGGCATGTACAACCGGGATGAGTTGTTTGCCCGGTTGGTCTTCGCCATGGGTGGTCGCGCCGCGGAGGAATTGGTGTTCGGCGAGCCCACCACCGGCGCATCCGCCGACATTGAGATGGCCACTAAAATCGCGAAAGCTATGCTGGTGGAGTACGGCATGAGTCCGTCGCTAGGCATGGTGAAGTACGGCGATGAGCAGGGCGATCCGTTCTCCGGCCGCCCAGGCCAGGGCGCGTTGGAATACTCGCCGGAGACTGCGGCGCAGATTGACCGCGAGATGAAGTACTTAATGGACAAAGCCCATACCGAGGCTTATAACATCCTCGCTGAGTACCGCGATTACTTGGATCTTTTAGCCGAGAAACTCCTGGAGAAAGAGACTCTGCGACGCCCGGATCTAGAGGCGCTTTTCGACGGCATCACGCCGCGCGAAGTCGGGGAAGTCTTCCCCGATGAGGACGTGCGGTTCCCACGCCAGGCTGGCCGGGAACCGGTGAAGACACCAACTGAACTTGCAATTGAACGCGGCGAAGAACCACCGAAGCGATTCTCCCTGCTGGACGCTTCTAAAGCAGCCCGTGCAAAGCGAGCCGAAGAGTTAGCGGCTGGTCGGGTGCCTGCACCACAGCCTGCACCGCAGCCAGTGCCGCAGCCAGTGCCGCAGGCAACCGCTCAGTCGATTCCACAACAAACCTCCGAGGAAGCGACCCAGTCCACAGCAGCGGCGCAAGGGCCTAATCCAAAGGCTTATCCGACGGAAATGGTTCCAGTGGTCCCAAGTGGCCCAGACGAAGAACAGACTCGCTACGCTGGTACACCACCGCCTGCGGGGTGGACGGTCCCAGGTGATAAAGCTTCAAACCCGTATGCAGGTCAGGCTGCGCCCCAGCAGCAACCGCAACCGGTAGCCCCGACGGAGGAAATCGGATTCCGGTTACCAGAGAACGAGCGGACGGAAAATCCGTGGAATGATGAGCAGCCGAAAGACGAGGAGAAGAACTAATGGGTTCTTTTGACCAGGATCGTGCGGAGGCTGCCGTTCGGGAATTGCTATTGGCGGTAGGTGAAGACCCAGACCGGGAGGGGTTGCGCGAAACTCCTGCACGGGTGGCTCGTGCCTATGCGGAAATGTTTGCCGGTTTGCATTCCGATCCGACAGAGGTTTTGAATAAGACATTCAATGAGGATCATCGGGAATTGGTGCTGGTAAAAGACATTCCGATTTATTCCACGTGCGAGCACCACTTGGTGCCGTTTTTCGGCAAGGCGCATATCGGCTACATTCCAGGCGATTCCGGCAAAGTGACCGGGCTGAGCAAATTGGCCCGGTTGGTGGATTTATTCGCAAAGCGCCCCCAGGTGCAGGAACGGTTAACGTCCCAGGTTGCTGATGCATTGGTGGCCAAACTTGAGGCTCATTCGGTGATCGTGGTCATTGAATGCGAGCATTTGTGCATGGCGATGCGGGGGATTCGGAAACCGGGTGCCTCCACCACAACGTCGGCTGTGCGTGGCGGTTTTAAGCGGGATGCAGCTTCTCGGGCCGAGGCATTGAGCCTTATCTGGGGATAACGCATGTTTGAGACTCATGGTCGCACCCAGGTTATGGGCATCGTCAATGTTACTTCTGACTCGTTTTCCGATGGCGGTAAGTATATAGATTTCGATGCCGCCATCAGCCATGCCCACAGCTTGATTGACCAGGGCGCGGACATCATTGATGTCGGCGGGGAGTCGACTAGGCCAGGCGCGGTGCGGGTGCCGGAGGACGTCGAAAAGCATCGCGTGGTCCCGGTGATTGCCGAATTAGCCACTGCGGGCATTAAAACCTCGGTTGATACGATGCGTGCGTCGGTCGCTGAGGCGTGCGTGGCGGCTGGTGTGTCGATGATTAACGATGTTTCCGGCGGTGCGGCCGATCCCCGGATGCTGAAGGTGATGGCGGAATCCCAGGTCCCGGTATGTTTGATGCATTGGCAGACGGATCGGTTCGGTGATGCTGCTGGTGCCCACCACGGTGCGCATGTTGTTGATGAGGTTGTGGCCAAGTTGCATTCTCTTATCGATTCTGCGTTGGCAGCCGGACTTACCCCGCAGCAAATATGCCTTGATCCGGGCTTGGGCTTTGCCAAGACTGCTGCAAATAACTGGGCGCTGTTACACGGCTTGGCGCGGTTGGCTGACATTGGTTTTCCGTTGTTAGTTGGGGCGTCGCGGAAGCGTTTTTTGGCTGAATTAGGCCCAAATGTGGATGTGGCTACGGCTGCGGTAACTGCAATTGTGGCTGCTCAAGGGGTGTGGGGCGTTCGCGTGCACGACGTGGCTAGTTCGCGTTCGGCGGTAGATGTCGCCGCCCGGATTAGGCGAGGGGAGTAGCGGCTACGATGGCGGATCGCATTGAGCTTTCTGGACTGAAAGCATACGGCTATCACGGAGTATTCCCGGAGGAGAAACGAGTCGGCCAGGAATTCCAGGTGGATGTGACCTGCTGGCTTGATTTTTCGGTGGCGGCCGAAACGGATGACTTGGCGGCTACGGTTAATTACGCCGAATTGGCTCGGATTGCGCACGAGGTGGTGACCGGGCCCAGTTTTGATCTGATCGAGCGGGTCGCTGCGATGATCGCCGATGAGATTATGGCAACTTTCGATCAGTTGTTCGCGGTCGAGGTGACGGTGCACAAGCCACACGCGCCGATCCCGCTGGAGTTTGCGGACGTCGCGGTGGTCGCGCGCAGGTCTCGGGGGCGATCATGATTCGGGCGGTGCTGTCGATTGGCTCAAATATGGACGACCGGTACGAGCTGTTGCAAACAGTTTTCGATGAATTTGCCCCCGAGATTGTCGCACAGTCGCCGGTTTTCTCAACGCCGCCGTGGGGTGTGACCGACCAGGACGAGTTTTTAAACGCCGTGTTGATCGTCGAGGTCGAACAAAGCCCGATGGAACTATTGCGGCGCGGGCAGCGGCTGGAGGAAGCCGCAGAGCGGGTGCGGGTTAAACGGTGGGGGCCGCGAACCCTGGATGTGGATATTGTCCAGGTCATTGATGACACGGGCACGGAGGTGCTTTGCGACGACCCCACGTTGCTGTTGCCGCACCCGTGGGCGCATCACCGGGCATTCGTTTTGGTGCCGTGGCTTGCAGCTGATCCAAATGCGCGACTTTTGGGGGAACCGGTTGCTAGGATCGTCGAAAAGCTTGATCGATCTGATGTAGAGGCGGTGGTTGCGGTATGAAGCCCACGTCTGTGACTGCATTGGTGGGAACGTGGGGGCTGTTCGCCGCCGCCACGCTGATTATTGTTCAACAATTTTATTCCATGATGACTGCGGTGCCCGCCTCCGTCGCCATTACATTGTGGGCAATGGCCGCATTGTGCGTCTTGTTGGCATGGACGGTGCGCGGGAAAATTTCGGACAATCGAATCGGCTTCGATCGCTCGCAACTAGAGCCGACAAAAGTTGCATATTACCTGGTTATCGGCAAAACCTCGGCGTGGACTGGGGCGATTTTTGCGGGCATCTATACCGGCATGGGCGTCTATGTGATTCCCCGGATGTCATTTTTGCTATCCGCTGGCGACGACGGCCCGCGCGTCATCGCCGCAGGTTTAGGCGGCCTCGCGCTATCGGCGGCCGGATTGTGGTTAGAACGCAGTTGTACCGCTCCGCCTCCCCAAGATGGAGAAACTGTCGGGTAATTTGGTATGCATGAGTGTGCTTCCACCAGAAACTGACGACGATAATGCCGCATCCCGCGACAAGGGGCAGGTGCTCCTCATTGTGCTTGTCGTGCTCGCGATCGGTGCCAGCATCACCACTATGGTAACCGGGAACGTCAGCGTATTAAAACTCGGCATGTTAGCAGCCCTCTGGGCGGCCGCGATCGGCGCTGTTTTGACGTACCGGTATCGAAACGAACTAGGAAAACAGCGCGAAATGCACGAGGCGGAATTGTATCAAGTCCAATTGGAATTTGATGCCGAACAGTCCGCCCGTGAGCTGGAAATGGAACAACGAATCACCGAGCGGACCGCCGCTGCGGCAGCTGAATCAGCCGCCACCCTCGCTGAGATCAAGGAACAGCTGGAACAACTACGCGCTCAACTAGAGGATTTGCGGGGATACTCATTAGAAGAACCGACGATGATCCGTGCGGAAGCCCGTCGTATCCGCGAAATCGAAACCACCATTAACCCGCAACCCTCCCGGTTTGCCAGCGATTTTAAAGAAAGCCCAATCACCGCGACGTCAATTTCCAGCACTGGTGAAATGCCAATTGTTGGCCCAGCGGTCGGTTACGTGCCTGAGCCAACACCGGTCAAACATTACAGTGAATTCCCGGTGGGGGCGCGAATCACCCCGCCCGCGCCGGAACCAAGGCCGGAGCCAAGGCGGGAGCCGGAACCAGAGCCAATTCCGCAGCCGGAGCCAATTATTGCCCCGCACCTGCCGCCCCGTTTCGAGCCCACAGTCGAGCCGAAACCAGCGGCACCTGCTGAAACACAGGATCTTGAGTTCTCCGTCCCACAGTTCCGGGACCTCTATGGATCGATGGGATCGACCCCTACGGCCCCTACGGCTCCTTCGACTCCTACAACCTCCGCGGCTCCTGCTGCCTCTGTAAGCCCAGCATCTGCCGCAGACACTGGCGGTCGCCGCCGTAAGCCAGAGGAAGAACCAGCCTCAACCCGCAGTTTCGAATCGCACGGTTCACACCGAAAACCAGATACCCCGCAGGCCGACGAGGCGGACACCCCACGCAGGCGGCGTCGCCGCGACGAGAACTCCGCGTCGGTTAGCGTCGCGGACCTGCTGAAGCGGCAACACTAACAGCCATGGATGTGTCACCACCCACGCTTAGCATCGCCGCGCTCGGTTCTGGGGAATTTGTCTCCCAATTACACGCGTCTCGACACCGAGTGCATGGCATCTTGACAATCGATTCCGTGGACATGGTGGTCATCGACTCGGCCGCCGCGGATACAGCCGCCCACATTGACACGGTTCTCAACCATGCTCGGCCTGGGCTTATGGTTGTCGTTGTCAGCCTTTCACACGATTTGACCAGCCTGAACGCACTGAAAGCGGCAGGCTGTATGACGGCGCTTATGTTATGGAACGGGGATAGAAACTGGGCGGTGGTAAGCACCGATGACATCATGCCCGTTGTCTTGGAGCTACTGGCATCTGAACTACAGGTGGGGTTTCGTTCCATACCACCTGAGCACCGGGACTCCTTTGTTGCCGGACTGTTGTTGCACCACCTGTCGCATCACGTCGCGGCTCATGCCTCCGAGCTGCAATCCGAATCCGCGCTACCACCTAGCCCAGTCCCGTCATTTCTGCTTGATCCGCAGGTGGTGGAACGTAGCCTGTCAACGCTAGCCGATTCTCAGTTAGCAGACGTTTTAGCTGCTATGGTCGATGTGGCTAAAAATCCCCATCCGAAAGAGAACTAAGTGAGTTTTGAATTTGGCCAGGCGCTTGAGGTGACTGACCCCGCCCGGATCGCCCGTGTTTTCCGCGGCAAAGGCCGACCAGTAGTGTTGATTCCGCTCCAATCCAACTTCCACGCCGGTCACGCCGCATTAATCCGCGCCGCGCGCCGCATGCCTGGCGCGGTCACCATCGTGGCGGCGCACCCCACCGTCGAGCACAATTTGCTTGTCGACGCCCACATCGACGCCGTGTTCCGCTACACCGATGAAACACTGTGGCCCAATGGCTTCCGCACCACGATCGCAGTAGCCGATCTGGGAATGCACGCACCTGCCAGGTTAGCCACCGACGCAACCCGGATTCTCACGCTCATCAGCGCGGTGGGCTGCAGCGATGTGATTCTTGGCGAAAACAACTACGAGCTCCTCGTTACCGTACAACACGCGATCACCGACCTGCACCTACCGGTCACCGTGCATTCCGTGCCAACCGTGCGCATGCCTGGTGGCGTTGCGATATCCGATCAGAATCTCGATATCCCAGAATCTGAACAGGAGCAATTGCTCGCGCTTTCGGCGGCGTTAACCGCAGGCGCTCACGCAAGCGAACATGGTGCCGCTGCGGTATTGACGGCGGCCAGGTCCGTTCTCTCCGCCGCGAACCTAACCGCCGATTACCTTGAACTATTCTCCCCGGGCCTGGGGCCAGCCCCCGAAACCGGCGACGCTCGCCTTTTCGCCGCAGTCACCATCAATGGGCAACAGTTTCACGACAACGTTGGCCTTCCTCTAGGGATCGGGTTTAAAAACCTCGAGGCCTAAAACCTCTGTGCTGCGAAACTTGGTTGTGCGGGGTGCGACACGCCGGGGGTTGGTGATGGATCGCAGCACACAGGGGGTGAGGGTGAGGGTTGATGAGTGTGGTGCTTGTCGACGGTGTGTGGTGTGCTGCGAAACTTGGTTGTGCGGGGTGTGACACGCCGGGGGTTGGTGAGAGATCGCAGCACACAGGGAGTGAGGGTGTGGGGGCGTCGAAAAGCGAGCCAGTTAGGCTAATTCGCCGCGCCGCGGAGGGTTTGCGCCGTACCGAGTGCAGTTAATGGCCGCCGCGTTTGCCGCGTAGCTGGCGATGTCGTGCCACTGTGGCAGGGTGAAATTCGCGGCCTGTTCGCGCACATTTTCCCCGCCGCACAGCCGGTGGATTTCGGCGAGCACACACCCCATGACCGTATCGCCAGCGCCAATCGTGTCGGCGACGGTGATGGCGGGTGCTGACGCTACAACAGTCTCGCCGCCAACGATGACCTCGATTCCGGCCCCGCCGCGAGTAATCATTTTGATAGGGGCGGTGGGGTGTTGCAGGAATTCGTCCTCTTCATCGGAAAGCTTAAGCAGATCGACGTCGGGGAGCAGTGAGTAAATGAAATCGCGGTGGGCATCTGTGGCGTAAAACGGGCGAATATTAGGATCGAGCGCAATGAAAGTGCCTGCGGCGGAGAGTCTGTGCAACAACGCCTTAAGGCGGGACGCGCCGGGCTCAAGTGCGAGGGAAACTGTGCCGAAGCACGCTATATCCGTGGTGATTTCAGTCGGCGGGTCGACGAAGCGGTCGGCTGTTCCGTCAAGGTAAAACGTGTATTCCGCGCTGCCGTCGAGATTGCGGGACGTGACTGCCAGGGTGGTTGGCTCGTCGCCACGCTGAATCAATGATGTTCCAACGCCTTCGGCTTGCAATGCGTCGACCAGTGCCGCGCCGAAATTATCGCGGGACAATCTGGAGAGCAGTTGGGTCGGTGCGTCCTGACGGGCGGCGGCGATCGCAACGTTGAAAGGGCCGCCGCCAAGCGCGGGGCGTAGTGGGGACAATCTGCAGTCGGTGCCGTTTGCACCGTCCGACATCGGGACCAAATCAACTAAACCTTCTCCGCAGACTGTGATCATATTTACAAGTTTAGTGAGCTTCGGTGGTTTCCAAGCCGTAACCGATAAAAAGTTTCGACTATCCAGGCGTAGTGCACTAATGTCTAATGGCGTGACTGACGCAAAGCAAACCAAAACCCCTAACGTACCCGAACAGCTACGGATTCGCCGCGAAAAGCGCGATAAGCTGCTAAGCTCCGGGCGCGAAGCATACCCAGTGACTGTGGATCGCACTACTTCTATCACTGATTTGCGTCAGAAATTCCAGGTTATTTCCGAAGATGAGCAGCCGGGTAGCGAAGTGGGTGTTACGTATTTACGGGCCGGTGACGAAACCTCAGTTGAGGTTGCGATCGCAGGCCGTGTTCTCTTTATGCGTAACACCGGAAAGCTGTGTTTCGCAGCTATCCAAGAAGGAAACGGCACCCAAATTCAGGCGATGCTGTCGCTGGCCGTTGTCGGTGAAGAGCTATTGACTTCCTGGAAAACAGATGTTGACTTAGGCGATATCGTGTCGGTGCGTGGCAAGGTTATTGCATCTAAGCGGGGCGAGTTGTCCATTTTGGTCAGCACCTGGCACATGGCGGCCAAGGCGATCCGGCCGTTGCCGGTTGCGTTTGCCGATATGAGCGAAGATACCCGGGTGCGGCACCGCTACACGGATCTGATTATGCGGGAGAAAGCCCGCGAAAATGCGTTGACTCGTATTAAGGTTATGCGGGCGCTGCGTAACTACCTGGAATCCCAAGGGTTCCTGGAAGTGGAAACCCCAATGTTGCAAACCCTGCACGGTGGAGCGGCAGCGCGGCCGTTTATGACTCACTCCAATGCGCTCGACATTGACTTGTATCTGCGTATCGCGCCGGAGCTGTACCTCAAGCGCTGTGTTGTGGGCGGCATGGAGCGTGTTTTTGAGGTCAACCGCAATTTCCGTAACGAGGGTGTCGATTCCTCCCACTCGCCGGAGTTCGCCATGCTGGAAACCTACCAGGCGTGGGGTACTTACGACGACGGCGCTGAGCTGATGAAGAACCTGGTGCAGTCCGTTGCAATGGAAGTGTTTGGTTCCACCACCGTTACGCTTGCCGACGGCACCGAATACGACCTGGGTGGCGAGTGGCAGAGCATCGAAATGTATCCCTCCCTCAACGAGGCGCTGCAACGGAAATTCCCCGGCCAGCCGGAAGTGACCATCCATTCCACGGTGGAAGAACTTAAGGCAATAGCGGAGGTTATCGGACTTACAGTTCCCGTCAAGGGTGGCTGGGGGCATGGAAAGCTTGTCGAGGAAATCTGGGAAACACTGTGCGAAGACCAATTGCATGGCCCTATCTTCGTGCGCAACTTCCCGGTGGAAACCTCCCCGCTGACCCGTCAGCACCGCAGTGAACCGGGTGTGACTGAAAAATGGGATCTCTACGTGCGCGGTTTCGAGCTGGCAACCGGGTACTCCGAACTCATTGACCCGGTGATCCAGCGGGAGCGCTTCGAGGACCAGGCGCGGCTGGCCGCCGGTGGTGACGATGAGGCGATGGTTCTGGATGAGGACTTCCTCGCAGCTATGGAACAGGGTATGCCGCCTACCGCAGGCTGCGGCATGGGTATCGACCGGCTGCTGATGGCCTTGACCGGATTGGGCATCCGCGAAACCGTTCTTTTCCCAATGGTGAAGCCAGAACAAAAATAGTTGGTGAGCTCGGTGTGGGTGAAGGTGGTTTTCCATTCTGGTGTCCGCAAAACCCCACCCGAGTTTTGGAACTATCGACCTCACTTGGTGGTGGGAACCGAATACCTCGGAGTTGAATTCAGCGACGGAGGATGCCCGCAGTTCGATCAAGAATTTTTGACTGAAGCGCATCCGATGTACCCGGTGGATTATTCTGAACTAATCCCGGGGGCGTGTTTCTCCATCATGGAGGGTGCGAAAAAAGTCGGCTCGGGTGTTGTGGTAGACGAAAATCAATGGGTACACGACTTGATTGCCGAGGCAACCACATTGGCTGACTGGGAGTACCTTATCGAATGCGTTCGAGAAGAAGCACCGCACATGGTGTCGGTTGTGCTTGATGTCATGGCAGAGTTTTGTCGAGTCACCGGCAATTGTGATGCGTTGCCCGTTGTCTAATCTGTAAACATTTGTGTGCCTTGCTGTGTGCTGCGTTTGTGCAATCCCGTCGGCGTGTCGCGGGCTGGGTTTTGAGGTTTCGCAGCACACAGGTAGGCGTCGAAAAGCACTGCTTTTCGACGCCCTTACTGTCTAGAACACAATGACACCCACGATGGCTGCATTGAGCATGTTGGTGCAGAAACCGGCGAAGAGGGCCTTGAGCCCAAGCGATGCCACCTCGGAACGCCGCTCCGGAACCAGCGCGCCGAAGGAGCCGATTTGGATGGCGATGGAGGAGATGTTGGCGAAACCTGCCAGGGCGAAGGAGGTGAGCATGATGGATTTGTCGGAGAGAGTTTGCACGTGTTCGGAGAAGGACGTGTAGCCGACGAATTCATTGATGATGGTTTTCTGGCCGATGAAGTTACCGACCAATCCGGCTTCTTCCCACGGCACGCCGATCGCCCAGGCTAGTGGCGCGAAGATGATGCCGAAGAGCCCTTCGAGCGACCAGTTTTCTTGGCCGAACCAGCTGCCAATGCCGCCTATGATCGTCGAAAGCATCGTGATGGTTGCGATGAAGGCGATCAGCAGGCAGGCGACGGTGACGGCGATGTGCCCGCCGGAGAGGGCGCCGGCGCCGATGGCGTCGATGATGTTTTTGGATTTTTCATCACGCATATTGCGGACGTTGGCGTTGACCTGGGACTCTTCGGTTTCCGGCATGAGGGCTTTGGCCACCATCAACGAGGCGGGTGCGTTCATGATCGATGCCGCCAACAAGTAGGGCAGCGGTGCGCCGAGCAGGGAATAGCCGACCAGGGTAGAACCTGCGACGGAGGCGAAGCCGCCGGACATGCAGGCGAACAGTTCGGAGCGGGTGAGTTTGGGAAGCCACGGTTTGATCACCAGTGGGGCTTCCGACTGGCCGAGGAAGATAACCGTGGAGGCCCACACTGATTCCACTTTGGAAGTGCCCATGATTTTATTGAGGGCGGTGCCGACGATCTCCACGAACCATTGCAATACCCGCAGGTAGTAGAGGGCGCCGATGATGGCACCGAGGAAGATAATGACGGGTAGGACGTTGAGGGCGAAGATGAATCCGACTTTCTCGCCGAATAAGGGGCCGAAAACGAAGGAAGTTCCTTCGTTGGTGAAATCGATGAGCTTTTCTAACCCGGCGGAGACTGACTGTAGGGCGCGGAAGCCGACGTCCCATTTCAAAACCAGAAGTGCGAAGCACATTTGGAGTGCTAGCCCGACGCCGAGGGTGCGCCATTTAATCTGGGCGCGGGCGGAGGAGAAGATTATGAGGATGGCGAATATGGCGATAATGCCGATGAGTCCTTGGAAACGATCCATGATGGTTTGTCCTTAAGCGATGTGTTCCGGTCCAAATGAATACGGCAAGAGGTCGTCGAAAAGCACGGTGGTGGGCTGGCCAGCCGGATCTTCGACGATGACCCGGCGGCAGTGAAATTCGCGTAGCACTTGCAGGCATGCGCCGCAGGGCCAGCAGTTGGTGGCATTCAGGCTGACGATGGCGACGGTATCGATGGCCCGTTGCTCGGGGCTGTCGGTTGCGGCGATCATCGTGGTTATGCCGTTGCGTTCTGCGCAAATGGTGAGCCCATAACTTGCGTTTTCGACGTTGCAGCCGCTGTAGATGGTTCCGTCTGTCATGCGGATTGCGGAGCCTACCGAAAATTTCGAATAGGGGGCGTAGGCGTGGGTCGCGGCGGTGCGGGCTAGGGTGAGAAGTTCGGTGTCGGTTGTCATGAGAGGCGAGCCATCCTTTCTTCAGGTCCGGTGGGGTAGGGCACCTGTCGTTACTTTCAATGGTGCCTGTGTAGCTGGGGTGCTGGCAATCATGGGTGGCCACCTCACCCCATTGGCACATTTGTAAATTTTGATTATTGACAATTGTTCTAGTCGTGATGATAATCGTGGGTAGGATCAAAAGCAAGAGACGTACCCAACTTGGCACATGCTCCTATGGGGTAGATCACAGAAAGGAAATGTCATGGCTGAGCAATTCGATGTCGTCGACATCATCCGCACCAAACGCGATGGTGGGGAACTAAGCACCGACCAAATCAACTGGGTAATCGACGCCTACACCCGCGGGGTCGTGGGTGACGAACAAATGGCCGCACTGAACATGGCGATTTTTATCCGCGACATGGGACGCCGGGAAATCGTCGACTGGACCAACGCAATGATCAATTCCGGCGAACGCATGAACTTCGCGGGGCTCGGCAAACCCACCACTGATAAGCACTCCACCGGCGGGGTGGGCGACAAAGTCACCCTGCCGCTTGGCCCACTGGTTTCCTCCTATGGGGTGGCGGTTCCGCAGCTATCCGGCCGCGGCTTAGGCCACACCGGCGGAACCCTGGACAAACTGGAAGCAATCCCCGGCTGGAAAGCGGACATGTCCAATGACCGGATGCTGGAAATCTTGAAAGACTCCGGGGCGGTGGTTGCGGCAGCAGGTGCGGGGCTCGCCCCAGCCGACAAGAAGATCTACGCGCTGCGCGACATCACCGCCACCGTCGACTGCATCCCACTGATCGCATCGTCGATCATGAGTAAGAAAATCGCCGAAGGCACCGCATCCTTGGTTCTCGACGTCAAAGTCGGGTCCGGGGCGTTTATGAAAGACCTCGACAAAGCCCGCCAGCTCGCCCGCACCATGGTCGACCTGGGCAAAGACGCAGGCGTAGATACCCGGGCGTTGCTTACGGACATGTCCACCCCGTTGGGACGAAAGATCGGCAACGGGCTTGAGGTAGAAGAATCCATCGAGGTATTGGCAGGCGGCGGGCCGCAAGACCTGATCGACATTACCTGCGAACTCGCCCGCAATATGCTCGACATGTGCGGCATTCCTGACGCCGATGTTGAAGAAGCCCTCAAAGACGGCCGCGCGATGGACTCCTGGCGCAAAATGATCCGCGCCCAAGGCGGCGACCCCGACGCGCCGCTCGCCCGGGCACCGCACACCCACGAGGTGCTTGCCGACGCCGACGGCTACCTCACCGAGCTCGATGCACTCGCCCTTGGGGTGGGTAGTTGGCGACTCGGGGCAGGCCGGGCCCGCAAGGAAGACCCAGTGCAATTAACCGCCGGAATTGAAATCCACGCGGATCTGGGCGAGAAAATCACCAAGGGGCAAAAGTTGCTCACCCTGCACACCGAGACCCCCGACCGATTCGACCGCGCACTGGAGTCCATCCTGCCGGGCATCGTCATAGGCGATACCCCACTCGCCCCGCGCGACATCATTCTCGATAAAGTCCTGTAAACCGAAAGGAACCATCAATGACACCCGCTGAACTCGCCCGCTACATCGACCACACCGTGCTTAAACCCGAAACCACCAGCGAGGATATCCGCACGCTTATCGACGAAGCAGCGGCGATGGGCACCTACTCCATCTGCATCTCACCGTCCCACCTGCCAGTCTCGGTACCCGAGCACATCAAAGTCGCCACCGTCTGCGGTTTCCCATCCGGCAGCCACCACCCCGGTGTCAAAGCCCACGAAGCCGCTCTCGCAGTAGCCCACGGCGCCGACGAAGTCGACATGGTCATCAATATCGCCGAAGCCACAAGCGGCAACTTTCAAGCGGTGGAAGCGGACATCCGCACCGTGCGCGAGGCCATTCCCGGCGCGCTGCTGAAAGTCATCATCGAATCCGCCGCGCTTAACGACGAACAAATCGTCGCCTGCTGCACAGCCGCCGAATCAGCGGGTGCCGACTACGTGAAAACCTCCACCGGTTTCCACCCGGCGGGCGGAGCAACGACCCACGCGGTAGAACTCATGGCGAAAACCGTGGGTGGCAGGCTTGGTGTGAAAGCCTCCGGCGGGATTAGGGATACCGCCACCGCTTTGGCCATGATTGAGGCGGGTGCGACCCGGCTTGGCTGCTCCGCCACCACGGCTATCCTTCACGGATTGGAGTAACCCATGTCCGATTTGATCGCTACCGCCGAAACCTGGATTGCCGGCGACCCTGACCCTGCAACCCAACAGGAGCTGCGGAATCTCATCAGCGCTGGCAACCATACGGAATTAGCCCGGCGGTTTACCGGCCCCCTGGCGTTTGGCACCGCCGGGTTGCGTGGCAAGGTGGAAGCCGGTGAAAGCCGCATGAACGAGGCTACCGTCACCCGGACCAGCGCCGGGTTGGCGGCCTACCTGAACCAGCGGGTGGCAACCCCCAAGGTGGTTGTGGGCTGCGATGCTCGTCATGGCAGCGCCCAATTCCACGCGGCTACCTGCCAGACGCTAGCCGCCGCAGGTTGCGACGTGATTGCATTGCCTGCGCAATTACCAACCCCCATTACCGCCTTTGCCACCCGGTACTTCGATGCCGATGCGGGTGTCATGATTACTGCGTCCCACAACCCGCCGCAGGATAACGGCTATAAGGTGTATCTCGGCGGTCGGCTGGTTGCTGACGATAACGCCACCGGGGTGCAATTGATCAGCCCCGCCGACCACGACATTGCTGCCTGCATTGAAGCGGCACCTGCCGCGAACCAGATCCCCCGCAGGACGGACGGCATTACTTGGGTGCCTGACAGCATTGTCTCGACCTATCTTGGGAAGTCGCTAAGCCACCTGCCGCAGCTGCCCGAAACCGAATCGGACATGCCGATCGTGATCACCGCCATGCACGGTGTTGGGGGTGCGGTTCTCACCCAAGCCCTTAATAGGGCGGGGTTTTCTGAAATCATCCCGGTGCCCGAGCAAATCCAGCCCGACCCGGATTTCCCCACCGTCGCCTTTCCCAATCCGGAAGAAAAAGGCGCGTTGGATCTGGCCTACCGCACCGCCGACGAGCATGGGGCGGAACTGATCCTGGCGCTGGACCCCGACGCCGACCGCTGCTCCGTCGCTATTAAAGAAACGGGGGTATGGCGCCAATTGACTGGAGACGAGGTAGGCGCGATCGTGGGGGAGACCATCGCCCGGGAAAACGCGGGCAGTAACAAGACCCTTGCCTGCTCGATAGTCTCCTCACGACTGCTGTCGGAAATAGCCAAGCGCCACGGTCTTGAATACGCGGCAACACTCACCGGGTTCAAGTGGATCGCCCGCACCCCCAATGTGGTTTTCGGCTACGAAGAAGCCCTGGGGTATTGCTGCGACCCGGCGTTGGTGCGCGATAAGGACGGGATCACCGCAAGCGTGCGGGTGGCGCTGATCGCGGCGGGGTTGCGTCGAAAAGCACGCAACTTAGCTGACTTCCTCGCCGAAATTTACGACACCTACGGCGTGTACGCGACCAGCCCCCTGACCTTTAGAATGTCCGACCCCGCCGACATAACCCAAGCGCTTGAACGCCTACGTTCACAACCACCGGCGCAGCTTGCCGGGGCAACCGTTTGCGAATGCGTCGACCTGGCGGAAGGCTTCGCCGGGCTGCCGCCAACCGATGGGCTCTGGTTGAAAACCACCGCCAACGACCGGATCGTGGTCCGGCCGTCCGGCACCGAACCGAAACTGAAATGCTACCTGGAGGTAGTCACGGCGGATAGAACGGTGGCCGAGGAGCGTCTGGCGCAATTGCGGGCAGAGCTGGCGGCGGCGCTGGGGCTTGCGGGTTAGGAAACCGCGCCGGGGGGCGGGCATAATCGCCACATGGAAAAAATGACCCGGGAAACCACATGGCTCATCGCCGTTCTTGTTGCCGCCACCGCGGTGATGATCCTCAACGAAACCATCATGACAGTCGCCCTCCCGGCGGTCATGGCGGATTTCCACATCGCCCCCACCCAGGCGCAGTGGCTGACCACGGGTTTCCTTCTCACCATGGCGGTGGTGATCCCCACCACCGGCTTCATTGTGCAGCGGTTCAGCACCCGCGCGGTGTTCCTTACCGCCACCACCTTGTTCCTTAGTGGGACGATCGTGGCGGCCACCGGGCTGAATTTTCCCGTCTTGCTACTCGGGCGGGTCATCCAAGCCAGCGGCACCGCCTTAGTGTTCCCGCTCCTCATGTCCACCCTCATGACGGTCGTTCCCGCTCAGCGCCGGGGCGAAATGATGGGGTGGATCACCATCGTCATCGCGATGGCTCCCGCTTTCGGCCCGACGACCGGCGGGATTTTGCTGCAATTTTTCCGATGGAACTTCCTGTTCTGGTTCATGACCCCCATTGTGGCGGCGTTAACGATCGCCGGTTACCTCCTGGTCCGCAACGTCGGCGAATCGGTCAAAGCCCCGCTCGACGTCCTCTCCGTCGTGCTTTCCGCCCTCGGATTCGGCGGCCTGATCTACGCGCTCAGCGGCGGCGGCCCGGTTGTCGGCGCGGCGGCGAGCGTGGTCATCGCCGTCTTCATCTGGCGCCAATTGCGGCGCGCTGCGGCAGGAACAGCGTTGCTAGACCTGCGCGTTTTCCGCTTGTCGACGTTCACCCACTGCGTCGTGGTTGTCGTCTTCATCATGGCGCTGTTCTTAGGTTCCCTGACCATCGTCCCCATCTATCTCCAGCAATCCCTTAATGCCAGCACCGTGGTCAGCGGGCTCGCCATCATGCCGAATGGCCTATTCCAAGCCTTCGCCGCCCCCGTCGTCGGCCGCATATTTGACCAAGTGGGAATCAAACCCCTGGTCCGGCCCGGACTGGTGTGCCTCGTGGCAGGACTTGGCCTAGTCACCCTCACCGCCTATCTGGTCACCACACCAATTGTCGGAATCCTGCTGTGCGCCACCGGGTTCGCCATCGTGGCGGTGGGGGTTTCACTATGCATGGGACCGCTGATGACAACGGCGCTTGCCAGCCTCAGCCCCGACCAGTACCCGCACGGCTCGGCAATTCTTAGCACCCTGCAACAATTCGCTGGGGCGGTGGGAACTGCCATCCTCATCGCGGCGCACTCCTTTGGAACCACCACCAGCCACGGCGCGTTCCTCGCTTTTGCCACCGCAACCGTCATGGCGCTAAGCGCCACGATTTATGGCGTGAAAAACCTGCATTAGACTCATTTTCTCCCCTATTTGGTTCCCTAAAAACCGAAACTGAGAAAAAGTTCATAACCTGCACAAATGATGGAAAATGCTCGCTAGGGTGTAGGTCATGGACCTCCCCCAATCCCTTAATAGGTACGCCGCGGCGCTGGCCGACGGCGCGGGCATCCTCCGCGCTATTAAAGACTTGGGGGTGCGCGCAGACGCGCTCGCTGCGGCCCTGGGGACGTCGAAAAGCGACGCCAGCCACCTCATCCGCGACGCCGCACTGCTCAGCGACGCCGACCTCACAATCGCCAGCAACCACCGGCTGCCGCTGGCGAAACTCACCACGATCGCCAAAGGCATCCGCACCGCCGCAAACAAAGACATCGACCACGGCGCATTCAAAACCGAGCTGCTCAACACCGCCGATCAACTCACGGTCGACGAACTCAAACGGTTCATCACCAGCTACCTTGAAACCGCCCGTTCCATCGCCCCGCGCAAAAGCCACCTCCGGTTTTCCGCAACCCCCGACGTTGACGGAATGAAACACGCACTGTGGAAACTCCCCGCGGCGCACCTGACCCGCATTCAAGTCCTGCTCAAAGAAGACGCCCTCGCGCTACTGCACGCCCGCCACGCCGTCGACCTCGCCGAAGGCTACGCGCTAGCCGCATATAACCGCATCGTGGACGGGGGTACCGCCACCAATACCGACCCGCTCGACCTGCGCCACAACGTTGCACTTCTCGTTCCCCTCGCACAAGCCACCTGCATGACCGACGGGCGGATCGTCAACTCCGACGGCGAACTAGTCAACATTAGAGACATCGTCGCCGACACCATCAACCCCCACGGCTGGGCGGTCCCGATGCTGCCCACCGAAGACGGCGGCACCGTCTGCCTCGAACCAATCGCCATTCAGCGCCGCGCCGACGCATCCCAACGCGCGCTGAGCATCCTTGAACACCTCATTTGCGCCCACCCCGACTGCACGGTGCCCGCAGCCATCTGCGACATCCACCACATAATTTCCTACGCCTCCGGCGGCCCCACCGAGCCCTGGAACCTCGCCCCACTCTGCCGCTACCACAACAAACTTAACGACGACGACCGAACCCGCCCCAAAAACGGCCACCTCAGCCACATCGAGGGCCGAAACCTCGTCGCCCTCCACCAAACCGACGGCACGATCCGCGCCAACCTCCACCCCGCTATACGACGAGGGGCCAAAGCCCAAGCCGACGCCATCCTCAACGGCGACACCCGCACAGCCCACAACACACACAGCTGCGCATGTCACACCTGGTACCCGGAGGCAAAACTACACGTAGCGCAACTCGACATCCAAGACATGCACAACCGCGCCCAGACCATCAAACAGCAGGAATAATAAAACACCCCTGTTTCTCTAATACCGAACACTCCACCGGCACTAATGTAAACCGCTCCCCATCGGCGTACGCCGCCACCGGAACCGGCATATCAACCCGCACCTTCCTGGCCTGAAACGTACGGACCGAATCTACGCTGCCAATGTCACCCGAAAAGATCTTCGGGAACTTTCGCATGGCATCAATCCGCCCCATTTCCTCAATGATGGTTACATCAAAAACACCGTCGTACGGCGACGCCGACGGGCAAATGAGCATGCCGCCGCCGTAGCTGCTGGTGTTTCCGACAGCCAGCGACGTCGCATTAAAGGTTTGGGGGGAACCATCATCAAAGGTGATGATCATATCCATCGCGTGAAATCTGACAAATTCCAGCGCCGTAGCCGCAAGGTATCGGCTACTTCCGCGCGGCCAGGGGAGGCGGGCAGCACGATCGTTGACGAGAGAATCGAAACCAGTGCATGCGACGGTCCCAAAGACGCGTTCGCGTTCCCCCTGTTTCATTACCCCCAAGTCTGTAATAGAGGGGGTGCCGGTCGCCACCACGTCGGCCGCTTCCTCCGCATCGAGCGGTATCCCGAACGCCCGCGCGTGGTCGTTGCCGGTCCCCGCCGGAATAATGCCCAATGGTATGTGGGTTCCTGCTTGTTCTTGCAGCGCGAGGGAGATCATTCCGTCGCCGCCGCAGACTACGAGCGCATCAATGTTTTCCTCCAGGGCGCGTTTGCATAGTTCGGCGCTGGATTGTCTGGTTGCCCCCGAGATTCCAATAACGTCGATGCCGTGGGCTTGGAAGCGGCGTCGTGCTTTGTGCATGGCTTCGGTGGCGGTGCCTTTTCCGGCGGCGGGGTTGGTCAGTAGCGCGATTCGTTTCATGGTTGGAGTTTTCCTGGGTTGAGTATTCCGGCGGGGTCGAGGGTGGTTTTGAGCGCGGTGAGCATGGTTGCGGTCAGTGGGTCGGTTTCGTTGCCCATGTAGTCGGCGTGGTCGGTGCCTACCCCGTGGTGGTGGGTTATGGTTCCGCCGGCGTCGAGGATTGCCCGGCTGGCGGCTTTTTTCGCCCGTGCCCATTGTTCGCGGGGGGTGGCGGTTTGCCCGGCGACGACGGTGAAGTAGAGGGAGCAGCCTTCGGGGTAGACGTGGCTGATGTGGCACATGATGATGGCCATGGTGTCGGCGCCTGCTAGTGCGTCGACAAGCGCCCGCCCGACCGCCGTTTTGAGCTTTTCGACGTTCCCCCAATAGGTCGCGGTTTCGAGCGTTTCGCACAGCGCACCGGCGTCGAGAAGCGCGTCGCGGAAGACGGGGGCGGCAAAGCGCCCTTGTTCCCACACCCGGGCGGGGGTTTCGCCGAGGGATCTGCCGCCGTTTTTGAGGATGAGTTCCCGGGTTTCTTTGTGGCGGGCGGCGGCGTGTTCTTTGGTGCCTTCGAACATGGTGAGGCAGAGGCACCCGCTGGGGCTTTCGTCGCCGATATTGCTTGTCGACGACAAATTCAGCGCCGTTTCAATCTCATCCGACAGTCTTATCACGGTGGGCCCGGTGCCGGTCTGTTCCACCAGCCGCAATGCCTTCGCGCCCGCGGCGAAGGTGGGGAAGCTGAACGCTTCGTAATACTTGGCCTCCGGAATGGGGTGAACCCGTAGCTTCACCCTGGTAATGATCCCGAATACGCCTTCCGAACCGAGAAAGATCTCCCGCCAGTCGGGGCCCGCGGCCGATGCGGGCGACCGGTCCCCCAACCGTATTACACCGGTGGGGGTGACGACGGTCAGCCCGCACACCATGTCGTCGAAGCGGCCGTATCCGGCCGATGATTGCCCAGAGGAGCGGGTGGCCGCATAGCCGCCGATGGTGGCGTAGGGAAATGACTGCGGATAGTGCCCTATTTGTACCCCCCATTCCTCTAATAGGAGTTCGGCGTGCGGGCCGGTTAATCCGGCCCCCACCTCGGCCACCATGGAGGTTTCGTCGAAGTCGTAGATTTCGTCGAAAAGCGCCAGGTCGATGGATATTACCGCCCGGTGCTGCCCGGCTAGTGGCGTGATGCCGCCGACAACGCTGGTTCCGCCGCCGAACGGCACGACGGCAACGTGGTTGTCGGTGCACCACCGGAGCAGCTGGAGGATTTCGTCCTCCGACACCGCCGCTATTACAGCATCGGGGGCAGTGATGGGGGTGCCGGTTCGCCATTCGATGAGGTCTAGGTAGCTTTTGCCGCGCGCCCGCGGCGCCCGCTGGGTGTCGGATGCGCTGATGCGCGCGGGGTCGATGATTGTTGCAAGCTCCGCCAGGTCGTCGTCGGAAAGCGCGCTGGGGGTTATGGTGACGTCGTTGAGGGTGAGGTGGGTGGGTGGTTTGTGGCTGAGTCCGAGGGTGGGTTTGAGCAGTTTGAGCATGCTTTCGGACAGTGGTTGTGCCTCTTCAGGGGTTCCCCAGAGGTTGAAATGCATGGGTGGGGTGGGGAAAGCAGGTGTCATACTTTCACTATAGGTGGGCAGTGTCGTTGACACGCATGTATTTCGGACGCATGATTGGTGATGTACACACATTTTCTGGGGAGTAGCTATGTCGTCAACCACGTTGAATGCTCATGTTCGCACAAACTGGTGGGATGAGCTGTCAAACAACCCGGAGGTTGACCTGTTGGTTGTGGGGGCGGGAATCACCGGGGTGGGGGTGGCGTTGGATGCGGCGACCCGGGGGCTTCGCGTCCTGGTGGTCGACCAGCGGGATTTAGCGCACGGGACCAGCCGGTTTTCGTCGAAGTTGGTGCATGGCGGTTTGCGGTATTTGGCGAAGGGCGAGGTGAAAATCGCGTTCCATTCCGCGAAGGAACGTAGGTTGTTGATGGAGGTGATCGCCCCGCACCTGGTGTCGGCTTTGCCACAGGTGACGCTGGTCGGCCCGGATACCAATCTGTTGCAGAAAGCTGCGGTGCGGCTGGGTTTTTGGGCGGGCGACGTGTTGCGGCTGTTGGCGGGCACGAAATCTGCCACGTTGCCGCGTAGCCGTTTCGTGGGGCGTCGTGAAGCGTTGGCGTTGTGCCCGGCCGCAAACCCGAATGGGCTGAAGGGCGCGTTTGTGAATTTCGACGGCCAGATGATCGACGATGCCCGCTTGGTCACGGCCGTCGCCCGCACCGCAGTGGGCGCCGGGGCCAAGATTTTGACGTATGTGTCGGCGCTGAATGTGTCGGGTACGGGCGCGGAGCTTGTCGACGAAAAAACCGGCGCGCGGCTGACCATCACAGCCAAAGCGGTGGTCAACGCCGCCGGAGTATGGGCTGGTCAGGTGGATCCGGGAATTAACTTGCGCACCTCTCGGGGCACCCATCTTGTGATCCCCGCAGACCGGCTGGGCAATCCCACTGGGGCGCTGACCGTGCCGCTGCCGGGTAGCATCTCCCGGTTTGTGTTCGCCATGCCGGAACAATTAGGGCGCGTCTATCTGGGTTTGACCGATGTGGAATTGGATGGTGACATCCCAGAGGTGCCGGAAGCGACGAAAGAAGACGAGGAATTCCTGCTTGCTGCTTTCAATCGGGCATTGGCCACCGATCTCACCGAGGCGGATGTGGTGGGGGCATTCGCGGGGCTGCGGCCACTTATTGATTCCGGCGAGTCCAAAGGATCGGCGGATTTATCCCGCAAGCACGCGGTTGTAGAGTCGGAAACCGGGGTCATTTCCGTGGTCGGCGGGAAATTCACCGAGTACCGGCTGATGGCGCAGGAAACCGTCGATGAGGTTATCCGCCGCCGCCAGCTGCCCGCCGGGCCGTGCCGCACGCACGCGTATCCGCTGGTGGGCGCGCCGGGGCATAGTGAATCCCAGGGGAAAACCGCCGCCGATCACGCAGGTTTGCCCGAGAGTTTAATCGCGCGGTACGGCTTGGAGGCCCGCATGGTGGTCGACCGCGCCACGATTGACCGACCATTGGAGAAGGTGGCTGGCCTGGACGTTACCCGGGCGGAGGTTGAATTTGCCATCACGCACGAAGGCGCATTGGATGCCGACGATGTGGTGGATCGGCGTACCCGAATTGGGTTGGTTCCGGCGGATCGGGAAGCGGCGCTCGCCGAGGTTGCCGCGATTGTTGCGGAGGTGTCATGTTAAAGGGGTGGCGGAATCGGTTCGTGTCCCGGATGCAGGTTGACCACCCGGTGTTGAGCGCGAAGCTGGTGGGGGCGGTGATGCGGGCGTCGAAAAGCAAGAAACCCAAGGCGGTTGCACCAGCTTCGCCGCGTCGGTTTCCGGAGCGCACGAGTGGCATTGAGGCCGCGAATTTTGCCGCCCGGGTGCCGTAACGTGTGTTCGCTACCGGCGTACAGGTCTTTAAGCTGGGGTTTTTCTGCTTTTCGACGCCCATAGGTCACGGTGTGGGTTCTGAAGGTTTGTTCTGCGGGTTAAAGTGGTGAGCATTAGCGAATCTCAAGTTAGGAAGTGAATATGTTCGAGCGTTTTACTGACCGTGCTCGCCGCGTCATCGTGCTGGCGCAGGAGGAGGCACGCGGCCTGAACCACAATTACATTGGCACCGAACACATTTTGTTGGGGCTCATCCACGAGGGCGAAGGTGTCGCTGCGAAGGCGTTGGAGTCGATGGGGATCTCCCTGGAGGCGGTGCGCCAAGAGGTGGAGGAGATTATCGGCCAAGGAACCGAACCACCCGTTGGGCATATTCCCTTTACGCCACGCGCGAAGAAGGTCCTGGAGCTGTCGCTCCGCGAGGGGCTGCAGATGGGACACAAGTACATTGGTACCGAATTCCTGCTGCTTGGCCTCATTCGCGAGGGTGAGGGCGTGGCAGCCCAGGTATTAGTGAAGCTTGGTGCCGATCTACCTCGGGTACGCCAGCAGGTTATCCAATTACTCAGCGGCTATGAGGGCGGCGACAGCCCCGAATCGGAAGGCAACGACGCGGTGGGTGCCGGAGCCAGCCCAAGCTCGGGCGGCTTAGGCGCTGGCGCTGGTAGCCGGGGCGGCCGGGGTGGCGCTGGCGAGCGTTCCAATTCCCTGGTGCTCGACCAGTTCGGCCGTAACCTCACCCAGGCGGCTAAGGAAGGCAAGCTGGATCCGGTTGTAGGCCGGGAGCAGGAAATTGAACGCATCATGCAGGTTCTGTCCCGCCGCACCAAGAACAACCCAGTTCTCATCGGCGAACCCGGCGTGGGTAAAACCGCAGTTGTTGAGGGCCTTGCCCTCGACATCGTTAACGGCAAGGTCCCGGAGACCCTGAAAAACAAGCAGGTGTACTCCCTCGACCTTGGCTCGCTGGTGGCAGGTTCCCGCTACCGTGGTGATTTTGAGGAGCGCCTGAAGAAGGTGCTGAAGGAAATCAACCAGCGCGGCGACATCATCCTGTTTATCGACGAGATCCACACCCTGGTCGGCGCGGGTGCCGCCGAGGGCGCCATCGACGCAGCCTCCCTGCTTAAGCCAAAACTGGCACGCGGCGAGCTCCAGACAATCGGTGCCACCACCTTGGACGAGTACCGCAAGCACATTGAAAAGGACGCGGCGTTGGAGCGCCGGTTCCAGCCGGTGAATGTTCCTGAGCCTTCGGTGGAACTGACCATCGACATCCTCAAAGGTCTGCGGGATCGTTATGAAGCCCACCACCGGGTATCCATCACCGATGGTGCCCTGGCTGCGGCAGCGAACCTCTCGGATCGCTACATCAACGACCGCTTCCTGCCCGACAAGGCCGTTGACCTCATCGACGAAGCTGGTGCCCGTATGCGCATCAAGCGGATGACCGCGCCGGAGGGCCTGCGCGAAGTTGACGAGCGGATCGCCGCGGTGCGCCGCGAAAAGGAAGCCGCCATCGACGCCCAGGACTTCGAAAAGGCCGCCGGGCTGCGCGACAAGGAACGCAAGCTCAACGAGGAGCGCGCGGAGAAAGAAAAGCAGTGGCGTTCTGGCGAATTAGAGGACATCGCTGAGGTCGGCGAGGAGCAAATTGCTGAGGTGCTTGCCCACTGGACCGGTATCCCAGTATTCAAGCTGACCGAGGAAGAATCCTCCCGCCTGCTGCACATGGAAGAGGAGCTGCACAAGCGGATCATCGGCCAGGACGACGCCGTCAAGGCAGTCTCCCGCGCAATCCGCCGCACCCGCGCTGGTCTGAAGGACCCACGCCGCCCATCCGGCTCCTTCATCTTCGCAGGCCCCTCCGGTGTGGGTAAGACCGAGCTGTCCAAGGCGCTGGCTAACTTCCTGTTCGGCGAGGACGACGCCCTCATCCAGATCGACATGGGTGAGTTCCATGATCGCTTCACCGCCTCCCGCCTGTTCGGTGCCCCTCCCGGCTATGTGGGTTATGAAGAGGGCGGCCAGCTCACCGAAAAGGTGCGCCGTAAGCCATTCAGCGTTGTGCTTTTCGACGAAATCGAAAAGGCGCACAAGGAAATCTACAACACCCTGCTCCAGGTGCTTGAAGACGGCCGCCTCACCGACGGCCAAGGCCGACTGGTGGACTTCAAGAACACCGTGCTGATCTTTACCTCCAACCTCGGTACCCAGGACATTTCCAAGGCCGTGGGCATGGGGTTCAGTGCGGTTGGTGAACAGGACGCCGCTGGCCAATACGAGCGCATGAAGAACAAGGTGCACGACGAGCTGAAGAAGCACTTCCGCCCCGAGTTCCTCAACCGTATCGACGACATTGTGGTCTTCCACCAGCTCACCCAAGAGCAGATCGTGGAGATGGTCGACTTGCTCGTCGGCCGCGTCGAAAAGGCACTCGCCGCCAAAGACATGGGAATCGAACTCACTGCGAAAGCAAAGAACTTGCTTGCTAAGCGCGGCTTCGACCCCGTTCTGGGTGCCCGCCCGCTGCGCCGCACCATCCAGCGCGAAATTGAGGATGCCCTTTCCGAGAAGATCCTGTTCGGCGAGGTCGGTGCCGGTGAAATCATTACCGTCGACGTGACCGGTTGGGATGGCGAATCTAAGGACACGGACAAGGCCGAATTCACCTTCACTCCACGTCCGAAGCCACTGCCGGATTTCGTGGGTGAAATGTCCACTCAAGCTCCCGAGCCAGTGGCAGAACCAAGCCCAGAGGTCTAAAACCCGCAGCTAAACCCGCCCCACATCTTCGTGAGGCGGGTTTTGCCGTACCTACTGGCTGTGTGCTGCGAACCTTGGATATACGCACCCTCAAACCTGCCCAGTCACACGGAAACGCAGCACACACCCAACCTGTAGAAACCGCATCGCAATAGGTGTGCTGCGAAACCACGTTGTGGGGCGTCGACACGCGGTCCGAAACACGGAAACGCAGCACACAGCGAACCTGTAGAAACCGCATCGCAATAGGTGTGCTGCGAAACCACGTTGTGGGGCGTCGACACGCGGTCCGAAACACGGAAACGCAGCACACAGCGACAGCTGGCGTCACCGGGGGTACGTGAAAGATGTGGGGTCAGAGTGCGCCGCAGTTGGTGGGGGCGGGGCGGTCGTTGAAGCGGTCGATCAGGTAGCTGATCGAGGCGGGGGCGTCGCCGAAGAGCTGTAGTGCGTGGTTGAGTCCCGAGGCGACATCCGGTGTGACGCGGGGCAGGTGAGTTTCGTGGAATTCCACGGCGCTGCCCAATGCGCAGAAGTCTTGCGCGAGCTGCTTGGCTTGCCCGGTGGGGATGATGTCGTCGGCGATGCTGGTTGCCACCATGATGGGGGCGTTGGGGCGTTTGAGTCCGATGCGGTGTTTCTTCAAGGTCGCCTGCAGTTCCGGTTCTTTGGACACGACGGTGGCCAGGTCGGTGCCGTCGACGGTGAATTTCTCTGAACTGACAAAAGCGTAGTGTGCTGCGGAATCGGGAACGCAGCTTGTGGCGACGGTGGCGAGGAATTCGCGGCCGTAGTCGGAGAGATAACGGTCGAGAATATGGCGGACTTCATCGTCCCGGGCGGCGAAGCCATTGATCGACATGCCCAGCACACCGGAGATGGTGGAGCCGTCGACAGCGTTGAATACTTCTTCCAAATTGGCCGGTGGGGCGCCAGCATAGGTGCCTTTGACGTTGAGTTCAGGCGCGTAATTGGCGGCGTTTTCGGCGGCTGCTGCGGCAGCCCCGCCGCCTTGGGAATACCCGTGGAACCCGATGGGGGTGTCGGCGGGAACCCCCATTGCTTTAATGGCGGCGCGGGCGGCGTCGAGCACGGCATGCGATTGCTCAATGGCGTTGATGTATGTGTGGACCCCCGGGGTGCCGAGCCCGATGTAGTCGGTTATGACTACCCGGATGCCTTGTTGGGCGGCGAAGTATTGGAGTGGCAGTTCGTAGTTTATGGAGAATGCGCCGGTGGTGGGGGCGACGGAGCTTAAGAGCCAGGTGCCGCGGGAGGGGGCGCAGATGTCGGCTTGGCCCCGGGTGCCGGGGGCGAAAACGATGGTTGGGGTGGGGCCGGGGCCGGACCACGGGACGGTGGGTTCGATGATGTAGCCGGATACGGCGACTGGGCTGCCTTTTTCGTCGGTGGAGGTGTAGAGGATTTTTTGGGCGTAGCCGGGGAAGTCGGGTCCGAAAGTGTTAAGGAGGTGTGGTGCGGGTTGGGTGCGAATGACGTCGCCGGGGTTGGGGTGGCTGGTGTGGAAGTCGGCGGGTGGGGTGTAGAAGGCGTCGTCAAGTGGGGTTTCGACCCAGGAGTCGGTGGGGGTGGTTGCCGCCCAGTTGATGCCGTTGCTTAGGGTGATGAGTGGGTCGGCGTGTGCGACGGACGGCTGAATGAGCAGCATGAGTGCCGTAAGTAGTGCCGTGGTGCGGAAAGCTACCTGGTTGAGGCGTATTGAGGTCCGTCGAAACGTCATGGGTTTTTATAATACCTACTGTGTCGTAAGTTTTGTCTAGGAAGGTAATTTAAATCCGGAATTGGTCTCTTCGATCAGGCCGTCTTCAAGCAATGAGTAGAGCGCGCGGTGTAATTGGTGCTGCTCCGGCCAGAGAATATCGATGGCGGTTGTGGGGACCGGTGCGGTGGCCGCGCGCAGCTCAGCCATGATAATGCCGCGGACTTGCCGGTCGGTGCCGACGAATTTTTGGACGCGGCGTTTGGCCTGGCTGAGTTCTTCGTCACTCGGCGGCGGGCAGCCCGCTTGTTGCCAGGCACATTCGGGGTTAATAGGGCAATTGTCACAATCAGGGGTAGGGGTGCACACGAGCGCCCCAAGTTCCATCAGCGCGGCGCAGTAGCTGGCGGCGTCGACGGCCGGTAGCAGGTTTTCGAGGAAAGCGAGGTCCGCTTTGGAGGTGGCGGTGCTGCGGGGCAAGAATGTGCCGTGGTAGGCGCGGCTTATGACCCGGCGGATATTGACGTCGATGACGGGCACGCGTTGTTTGAATGCGAATGCGCAAACGGCGCGGGCGGTGTAGTCGCCGATGCCGGGAAGGGCGAGTAATTCGTCGACGGTCTCGGGAACGGCACCGTCATGCTTTTCGACGATCTGTTGCGCGCATTCCTTCAACCGGAGGGCACGGCGCGGGTAGCCGAGATTGTCCCAGGCTTTGAGCACTTCGTCGGTGGGGGCGGCCGCCAGGTCGGCCGGGGTGGGCCAACGGTCAAGCCATTGCTGCCACTTGGGTTCTACTCGTCGAACGGGGGTTTGTTGGCTCATTACTTCTGAAACCAAGATGCCCCACGCCGTGGTGGGGTTGTCGCGCCAGATAATGGGGCGGGCGTTGGCGTTAAACCAGTCGATGAGTGCGGGGGATAGTTGGGGCATGAGAACAATTAATCTAGCGCTTTATTGCACTAAATAGTTAACCCGGTGGAAAGATATGAGTTATGAAGAATTTACCGCGTGATCCGAAACTTGTGTGGGAGGGGTTGCTGGATGGCAACCGTCGGTTTGCTGAGGGCGCACCGCTGCACCCGAACCAGAGCGTGTCTCGCCGCGAAGAATTGAAACTGGGGCAGTCCCCACGTGCTGCGGTCCTAACGTGCGGGGATTCGCGGGTTCCGGTTGAATTGCTTTTCGACGTCGGGTTGGGCGACATCTTCACGGTTCGCACCGCAGGTGAAGTGGTGGATTCCGCGGTGTTGGCCTCCTTGGAATTTGCCGTCGCTGGTTTAGGGGTGGAGGTCATGGTCGTATTGGGTCACGAATCCTGCGGCGCGGTGCGGGCTACCGCTGAGGTTGTATTGGAGGGGGCGGATGTGCCGGTGGGGCATCAGCGCACCTTAGTGGAGCAGATTGCGCCGTCGATTTTGGAGTCGAAAACCAAAGGCGGGCACACCGCGGCGGATTTCGAACGAGCGCATGCCCAAGCGGTGGTGGCCAAGATTATGCAGATTTCCCCGGTGATCGCCGAAGCGGTGAAGAACGGCAAAACTGCCGTGGTTGCGGCTCGGTACCGGCTGGCGGATGGCCTGGTGGAAACGGTGTCGACCGAAGGCATCTAGAAATTTGCTGCACCAACACACCGAGGGTGTTCCGGGGTTTGCTGCCGCATACGTTTTAGGCTTTGAGGTGTGGATCGCCGAGATAGAAACCCAGGAACCCCTTCTGGCGGCAGCCGTCCGCCGCGTCGCCAGTATCACGGACGTGGTTATCCGTTGGACAACCACGATGCCGCCCCGCCGGCTGATGGCAGGCTGCCGGAAATCTACTACCGGCGTCGTAGAGCCGCAGCGGTCATCGCAATCATCGTGGTTGCGGTCATCGTGGTTGCGGTGTTGAGCTTGGTGGGTCGGGATTCGGACACCACCGCGACCTCCGCTACGTCCTCGGTGACAACCTCGGCAGCGTCGGCGACGTCTAGTTCTGCGGTGGCGGAGTCGTCGACAAGCAGTAGCAGCGCCCCGTCGAGCACCAGCGCGGAAGAAAAAGCGGTGGAGATTTCCTCGGCACCATCAGGTGCGCCGGAGCCTACCGACGAGCTTTCGGCCAAGTCCACCTGCGAGATCACCGATTTGCAGCTGGAGGCCAGCGCGGATCACCCGAATTATTCCCCGGACGGGATGCCAAGCTTCTACATGAAGGTCCGCAACCCCACCGGCGCTGATTGCGAGATTGATATCAGCCAAAATACATTGCGGTTCGAGGTGTATTCGCTAGAAACCAATCAACGCATCTGGTCCGATATTGACTGCAATGACCCAGCTGGGGTGGGAACCCAAACCTTTAAGGCTGGTCAGGAGCGTTACTTCCGGGCCCAGTGGTCTCGCACCACATCAAGCCCAGACGGGTGTTCTGTTCGGGAACCCGTTGCCCCTGGTTCCTATTATCTGCACACTGTCATCGGTGATAACGCCTCCGCCCCGTTCGACTTTAATTTGCAATAACCGCTAACGCCTCCGTGATCGTTGCCACGGAGGTAATGGTCATTCCGGGTACTGTCACCTCGGTCGGCGGGACGATCGCCCGAGTGTAGCCCAACCGAAGCGCCTCCGCTAATCGACGCTGAAGGTTGGGCACCGGACGGATTTCCCCGGCGAGTCCCACTTCCCCCACCACAATCGTTTTCTGTGGCAGGGGTTTCTTTGTCATGGCGCTGGCGGTCGCCATGGCGATGGCCAGATCGGTGGCAGGCTCACCCACTTTCATTCCGCCCACGGTGGCCACGTACACCTCACAATTGTGGGTGCGGCGTCCCGCCCGGGCGGATAGCACCGCGAGCACCATAGGCACCCGGGTGGCATCAAGGCCGGTGACAGCCCGCCTGGGGTTTTTGGACTCGGTGGGTACCACCAAAGACTGGACTTCGGCAAGGATCGGCCGCACGCCATCCATGGCCACGGTCACAGCCGTGCCGTCCGGGGTGCTGCCGCGATGGGATAAAAACAGCCCCGACGGGTCAGCTACTTCCTTAATGCCGTCGGCCTGTTGCTCAAAACACCCGACCTCATCGGTGGCTCCGAAGCGGTTTTTAATTCCCCGCAACATCCGCAGGCTGGAATGCCGATCGCCCTCGAAGTTTAAAACCACATCCACCAAGTGCTCCAGGACGCGGGGACCCGCGACGTTTCCGTCTTTGGTCACATGACCCACCAACAGCACAGGAATGCCGGTGGTTTTAGCCAGTGTGGTCAGCGCTGCGGTTACGGCGCGGGATTGGGCTACCCCGCCTGCGACCCCTTCCACCCCGGCGGCGATCATGGTTTGCACCGAGTCGACGATAAGCAGGCTAGGTTTCAGCTGGTCGACATGGCCAAAGACCACATCCAGATTCGATTCGGCGGAAAGGAAAAGCGTCTCGTGCAGTGCCCCGGTGCGTTCCGCGCGAAGTCGAACCTGCCCGGCGGATTCCTCTGCGGTTATATATAGCGCAACCCGGTTTCCGGTTCCGGTGAGTGCGGGTTGCTTAGCCCACCGGCTTGCCACTTCAAGCAATAAGGTGGATTTACCTACGCCTGGTTCACCGGCTAAAAGCACAACCGATCCAGGAACGATTCCCGTACCAAGCACGCGGTCTAGCTCTTTAATCCCGGTGGAGATGGTTTGAGCATTGCTGCCGACGATGGTGGTGATCGGTTGGGCAGGGGAGGTCGGAGTAAGCCCTTTGGTTAATACGCCGGTGGTTGCCGCTTGGGTGGCGGTGCCGGTGGGGGCGTGGTGGTGTTCTTCCATCGAACCCCACGAGCCGCATTCTGGGCACCTGCCTAACCACTTGGGTGATGAATATCCACATTCGGTGCACTGGTGCACGCTCTTGACCTTTTTTGCCATGCACACACCTTAGAACACCACCCTGACATGAGCCCGGAGAGGCCGGGGAACCGAGGTAGAGCTTTAATTAATTAGTTGCACTAATTTAAGCTTGGAAATATAGTGTTTATTAGTATATTATAAGGAATGTCTGATGGAACTGAGTTAAATGCCTGGATGGATAGATGGACATCTTGGTTTGCCTGCAGTTTATATGAGAATTACTTAATTTTGGGGCGAGTTTTTAGAGGAAAGGAGGAACTCGTGAAGCGATTAGCATTGGTAGCGGCTATTAGTTCGGCGCTGATATCGACTGGCGGGATGGCGACACCTACCGTCGCTGTGGCTGAGCCGATGAACGCAGTAGTAAACCCCACGACGGTTCCGCCTGCCCACATCGAAACCGGCACTCAAACGCTCAGTGGTTTCGAACGAACCCACGCCATCAATCCCATTCGGGAGGGGGAGAAGCCGCTAGAGGTGCCCACCGGTTGGGCCGTGGTGCGCACGCTGGACCGGGGTGCCTGGATGGTTCATAGCATTTCCCTTTCCATCATCGTGCTCGGAATTGTGCTAGCCCTGCGGGTCGCTACGGCAAATGGTGTGATTGGCCGGAAGGGGCGTCGAAAAGCGCAATAAAAAGTTGGGGCTCCCACCATAGGCGGTAGGAACCCCAACTTTTAAAGTTTTTAGTGGCTGTGCTTCTCGGCGCCGGTTTCCCGGTCCTGGCTGCCGGAGACCAACACTGGCTCCGAAACGGTAGCCATCGTGGTGATCTCGGCGTTGTCGAAGGTGAAGGTAACTTCCTTGTTGCCAGCCGGAGCGAAACCTGGGTTCTCCAGGGACGTAATCACGTGGCTCACGCACACGTTCTTTGGCTCGGTCAGCATGTCCATTTCCGATTCAATATCGGCAACGAGGGAACACTGGGGCTTGATCGAGGTTTCGCCGTCGATGGTAACCTCGGTGCCGTCCACGGAAATGGATTTCAGTTCGTGGGTAGTGTTGGTGACATCCTGGTTGATGGCGGTGAACTTGACACCAGCCTCGCCGTCCTTGGTCACGTGGACGGTCACGTCGCGCACAACAACCGTGCCATCTTCGGAATCGGCGGAAGCGCCATCCACTGCGGCAACCTGATCGGAAGTCTGGGTGATTTGGCCTGCGGAGCAAGATGCCAGGAATAAGCCAGAAGCAGCAGCAACGCAGATCAAAGCGCCGCGGCGGGCGGAAATCTTCAGGGGCTTCACGTGTTCGTCCTCCATTGGGGGTGAGTCGTCGTTTTCCTCCCCCGCTGATACTTGCCGACCCCGGCAACATCAAGGGGTAATTTATCCTTTATCACTCTAGTCTTTTTGCCATTCTTCCACACAGTTTTACCCTGCCAAATGGGGGGAAACAAAAGGGGGATAAGAGCGTGTTGTGACGCGCGCCGTAGTATGAGACGTCGAAAAGCACAACCTGAAAGTGAAGCGACGAGATGACAACCCCCGCACCTAAAAACCCATGGCATGAAGCTGCGGCGCGGATTCGTCGTACCTCATTTCAATACGCAATACTCACCGCAGCGCCCGATGCGACGCAGGTAGTAGCGCTGGAAAGCCTCAATGATTCCGAAACCGCCGCCGATCTTGCCGCAAAGTTTCACGAACAATACCAACCCAGCCACCTGTATAAAGCAGGCTCCCTGGCATTTCAACGCGCCGCGCACCGGCTCCTCGGAATCAGCGTTGGCTGCTGGTTGCTTGACGGAACCTACCTGCAGTTTTCGCCGGAACACACCCAGCTGATCGTTAAAAACGGTGCAGTAACCGCGGTTCTCGTCGACCCGGAAAACCCACCGACCCTGGTGCGGGCCGATGCGAAAGATGTGGTCAATGGGGCCTGCGCGCTCATCACGCCGATGATGGCGGCGGTTAGTCAGGCAACCGGGGTGGGGTCGGCAAATCTCACCGGCAACTGTGCCGCCACCATAGGCGCCGTGGCGCGCAATATCGTACGCCACTACCCCGATCGCGACCCGAACGCCGTGAAATACGATGCGGAAGAACTATTCCGCAACTGGCCTGGCATGTCACGATTGGGGTGGTTTGAGACCATAGGCGGAAAGCTCTTTTATTACCGTAATTCCTGCTGCCACTGGCACTCAACCGGTGCGGATAACTGTGATTGGTGCACGAAGCGCCCAGTGCCGGAACGGCGGCAGAACTTCGCCCAAAGCGCGCGCCAAACCTCATGAGCTTCCTATGAAACTGGGCAGGATTCACCATTCATTAAAGAAATGTGTCGGTAAGTGCTAAAATGTCACGTTGACTTTCTATACTCTTATTCAAAAGGAATGTACATGGAATTCAAGGTCGGGGATACCGTCGTTTACCCACACCACGGTGCCGCTGTCGTGCAGGCGATTGAACAGCGCGAAATGGGGGGCGAGACCTTGGATTTTCTGGTTCTCCAAATCCACCAATCAGACCTCGTTGTGCGGCTACCAGCCAAAAACGTCGAATTGGTTGGTGTGCGCGACGTTGTCGATGACGAAGGGCTCCAAAACGTTTTTGGCTTCCTGCGGGAAACCGGCGTGGAAGAGGCCGGAAACTGGTCACGCCGCTACAAAGCCAACCAGGAACGCCTAGCTTCCGGTGACGTAAACAAGGTTGCGGAAGTAGTGCGTGACCTGTGGCGCCGCGACGAAAGCAAGGGGTTGTCTCCCGGGGAAAAGCGGATGCTTGCAAAAGCCCGCCAGATCCTCGTGGGTGAGCTTGCGCTTGCAACCATCAAAGACGAAGCCAAGGCGGATGATCTGCTCGCCCAGGTAGATGCAACCATTGAGCGGCATCGCGCCCTGGGCATCGACGATGCCGAGGAAAAGAAGCCACTGATCGACGACGATCTCGATTTAGACGACCTCAACTTCGACGACGACGACGAATAAACCATGGGTTCCGCTTCCGAAACGCGCCAGTTTCCTGCTTCTGGGAAACGGCGCGTTATTGCGCTCATCGCTGCCGCCGGGCAAGGTAGCCGACTGGGGGCGCAACTTCCCAAGGCGTATGTTGCATTGCGGGGGAAAACCCTGCTGGAACGCAGTATCCAAGCGATGATGACCAGCGAAATCGTCGACGAAATCATCGTTCTGATAAGCCCGGAAATGCACGATTATGCCCAACGCATCGTAGGTGTCTCTCAGCAATTCGACCCCACCATCCCCATCCGGTTGGTCTTCGGCGGTGGCGAACGCGCCGACTCCGTGTGGTGTGGGCTGCAAGCTATCACGGACACTGCGGCAGTGGTACTTATCCACGACGCGGCCCGCGCCCTCACCCCGCCGGGAATGATTGCCCGGGTGGCGCGCACGGTGTTATCCGGCGAACCTGCGGTGATCCCGGTGCTCCCGGTAGCTGACACTATCAAACAGGTGGCCGACGATCACGTGGTCACCACCCCTGCCCGCAGCGAATTGCGGACGGTGCAAACCCCCCAGGGCTTCGACCTTAAGGTGCTGCGGGAAGCCAATCAGCGTTATTTTGCCCAGGATCCACCAAGCTTTGAAGCCACCGACGACGCAAGTCTCATGGAATGGTGCGGGCACACCGTCCGCTGCGTCGCGGGCGACCCCATGGCCTTTAAAATCACCACCCCCATTGATTACGCGCTGGCCAAAGCAATAACAGACGCCGCCGAACCAACCATTTTTGAGGTGCCCCATGAATAACCCCATTATTCCCCGGGTCGGGATCGCCACCGACGCCCACCAAATTGAGGAAGGCAAGCCCTGCTGGATCGCCTGCTTGCTTTTCGACGACACCCCCGGCTGCGAAGGACATTCCGACGGCGATGTGGTCGCCCACGCGCTTGTCGACGCCCTCCTATCCGCCGCCGGCCTCGGCGACCTCGGCTCTTTCGTCGGCGTGGGCCGCAAAGAATACGACAACGTTTCCGGTGAACGGCTGCTGACCGAATGTCGCGCCCTTTTGGAAAGCAATGGTTTTGTCATCGGAAACGGCGCGGTCCAAATGGTGGGGCAGACCCCGAAGCTCGGCCCGCGCCGAGTGGAAGCGGAACAAAAAATGAGCGCAATCCTCGGTGCCCCGGTTTCGCTATCGGCCACCACAACCGACCACCTCGGCTTTACCGGGCGCGGCGAGGGTCGCGCCGCAGTGGCGACCGCCGTCGTCTGGGCAGCCACTCCATCCGACTAAAACCCAATCCAACCAGCGCATTCCCCGCCGCAGCTGTGTGCTGCGTTTCCGGGTGATTTGGGGTTTATTTTTGCGGGTGTTTTGAGGTTTCGCAGCACTCGGTTTTGTGGCGGTAATGCCTGGGCGGCGGTGTGCTGCGTTTCTGTGTAATCGGGGTGGTTGTGGGGTGGGGTAATTTAAAGTTCGCAGCACTCATTTTTGGGTGGCGTGATTGTGGTTTCGGTGTGTGCTGCGAATCCTCATGTGTGGGTTGCTTTTCGACGCCCCGCAGCGCGGTTTCGCAGCACACGGGTGCGGGGTGGCGAACTGCGATTTGTGTCTTAAGGAATGCTCAGATTTGTGGAGGTGTGTGAATATGCGGGCGCAATAGCGTGGTTGAGTTCTGGTTTTTCGCCTGGCGCAGGGGGTGGGGGTGGCTTATTGGGGGTGAGTTTTCATGGTTTCGTTGTGGGAATAGTTCACAGCTTTATAATAAGGTCATACTTCCTGCTGGGTGTTACTGAAACTACATTCGGGCATGACCGGCGGAGCGGATCACATCTTTTTCAGTATTGTTGGGTTCGCTTTGTCAGTGTGTCTAACCATGAAGGTAGTTATAGAAGTGAGTAGCAACCAGGTTCCCCAACCTCGGATAGTTCGAGTGTTGAGTAATAATGCTGTGGTTGTTACGGGCAGTGCCGGTTTGGATGACACTACTCAGCAGGTTTTGGTGGGGCGGGGTATTGGTTTTGGGGCAAAAGTCGGCCAGCCAGTGGAGGAAGCGCGCGATCATCAAAAATACGTGCAGCTAGGCAAGGAACAAGCCCAATTTTTGGAGACGCTGCGCAGCCTTGATCCGGAGTTGGTGGAGAAGTGCTCCGATGCGGTGGATTTGGCTGCTGACATTTTAGGTACGCTGCATCCGAGCGTGTACATCATGCTGGTGGAGCACTTGTCGTTTGCAGTGGGGCGGCTGCGACGCGGTGAACACATCACGAATGCGATTGCTGGGGAAATCCGGGCGGTTTTTCCGGAGGAGTTTCACGCGGCGGAAGTGGTTATCCAGTACATCAATAATTCGATTTCAGATGTGCAATTTCCTAAGGCAGAAGCCGGTTTCGTGGCGCTGCACCTGAACGCGGCGCGCACTGGGGTGAGCGTGAAAGCGCCACTGGCGCAGGCGAACAAGCTGGCGGAATTGGTGGGGTTTGCGCGCAGCAGTTTGGGGATTGGTGGAACTGGCGCGGCGGTGGGGGCGTCGACAAGCGAAAATGTGGTGCACAACGACGGCCTGGAATCCACGATCGCACGGTTAACATCCCGGCTGATGGCGGGCAGGTTCCGGCCGATGGCAGCCGCGGCCGCGATAGCTGGACAACTTCATAACGAATTTCAGATTTCTGGGCAGATCATCTGCCGCATTTTAGGGTGCGAGACCATGCCACCTGAAGCCACCGGTGAAGCCGCCTATCTTGCGGTTTTCCTCCACGGCTGCGTGCATGACGGCATGGGGCGCACCCCGGACAAACGAAAGGATTAGGCCATGAAAGACAAGGTCTTTGGAAACTTGCAACAGTTTGCCAAAGCCCTCATGGGCGCTGTCGCAGTGATGCCAGTGGCTGCTTTGCTGCTGGGCATCGGGTATCGCATTGACCCAGACGGGTGGGGAGCTAATTCCATCCCCGCAGCTGTATTGATTAAATCCGGCTCGGCGGTGCTGGATAACCTGGGGCTGATCTTCGCCATCGCCCTGGCCTATGGGCTTTCGCGGGATAAAAACGGTGCCGCCGCATTGTCCGGCCTCATTGGTTTCCTCACGGTCACCAATCTGCTGAAAGCTGAGACGGTAGCCGGCTACCGGGGCATCGACTTGGAAGCACTTGAGGGAGCTGACGCGATTCAATGGGCCTCGGAGGGCTGGAAGGTTGTCGGCAACGGTAACGTGCTCTTCGGCATCTTGGTGGGTATTCTCGCAGCGTGGACATACAACCGGTTCCACACCACAAAACTGCCCGATTTCCTGGCGTTTTTCGCGGGCCGTCGCCTGGTTCCGATCCTGGTGTCGTTCTTCTCTATCATTCTTGCTGGCGTGCTCTACATCGTGTGGCCGTTCGTCTACTCTGCCCTGTTCAACTTCGGTGAAACTATCCAAGGAATGGGTGCGCTTGGTGCTGGCCTGTATGGTTTCTTCAACCGCCTGCTCATTCCAACCGGGTTGCACCACGCCTTGAACTCGATTTTCTGGTTCGATGTGATTGGTATTAATGACATCGGTAAATTCCTCAAGGGTGGCGAGACGATCGCAGCCGCCGCAGCCGCAACCGATGCCGCATCGTGCCCTGGAACCTGGACCGGTTCCGCCTGCGAAGTCGTGGGTGTGGTTGGCCGCTACCAGGCAGGTTTCTTCCCAGTCATGATGTTTGGTCTGCCGGGTGCTGCCTTGGCCATGTACCTGCGCGCTACCCCAGAACGCAAGAAAGTGGTCGGCTCGTTGATGATGGCCGGCGCCTTGGCCGCATTCGCCACCGGCGTTACCGAACCGCTGGAGTTTTCCTTCATGTTCGTCGCTCCGCTGCTGTATTTGATCCACGCCGTTTTTATGGGCATCTCGGTAGCGATTGCCGCACACATGGGGTGGACTGCCGGTTTCGGTTTCTCCGGCGGTGCGATTGACCTCTCCTTGTCCTCGGGAAATCCGCTGGCCAACCAGTGGTGGATGCTGCTGGTCATGGGCGTGGTGTTCTTCGCCTTGTACTTCGGGGTGTTTTACGCGCTGATCGGCGTGTTGAACCTGCGCACTCCAGGCCGGGAACCGGAAGAGGAAGAAGTATCGGATAACCTCATGGAATCCGACTCGGACGTCGCCGAGGCCGCAACCCAGATCATTGCCGGGTTAGGCGGCGCGGAGAATATCGCCAACCTCGACTACTGCGCCACCCGGTTGCGGGTAACCATTAAGGATCACTCAACGGTGTCGGAAAAAGCCATCAAGAAAGCAGGCGTGGCCGGGGTGATCCGCCCGTCGCAGACCGCAGTGCAGGTGGTTATCGGCCCTAAGGTGCAGTTCGTCTACGACGAGGTCGCCCGCCAATTAGCTGGCAGCGCAGTGGCACTCGAAGGAGAGAAGGCCCTGTAATGTTCGGCTTCGCGAAGAAAACCAAGAAAACACCGGCGGAGGTATCCCTCAAAGCGCCGTTTTCCGGAGCGGTGATTCCGATTACGGAAGTCCCGGATGAGGTTTTCGCCGCCGGGATGCTTGGCGACGGTTTCGCGGTGATCCCACACGAGTCCATTCCCACCCTTGATGTGCATTCCCCAGTGGCCGGGAAGGTGGTGACCATTTTCCCCACCATGCACGCCTGTGCCATTGCCACACCAGAAGGCTTGGAAGTTCTGGTCCACATCGGGTTGGATACGGTGGAATTGGGCGGAATCGGCTTCAAGAAATTCGTCTCCGCCGGTGAAACCGTCGAAGCTGGGCAACTTCTCGTCCAGGTCGATGCTTTTGCCGTGCGCTCCGCCGGAAAGCGATTGGTGACACCTGTGGTGTGCACCAATAAGAAAAAGGTAGCAGGCGTTGCGGTATCAGCCGCCACTGCGACCGAGGGTGAAGCGGTGGCACAGGTGACCATGCACTAATCACATAACCTGTATCAGCCGTCAGGCATGTATGCCGCCGGTTAAGGCTTTGACACAACTCTTAAATTCTAAGATTGCGCCTTCTGCCTTAGTCGGCGGCATCGTCGTTGCTCCATAGCGCTTGGGTGAAGGCGGTGAAACTGCTAGCGATGAACTAGACTGTTCTGCATGTCGTTACGGATTTTTGACACAGCTACCCGAACATTGCGAGACTTCACCCCACTTCGTGAGGGGCATGTGTCGATGTATCTGTGCGGTGCCACACCCCAAACACATCCCCATATCGGGCATGTTCGCTCCGGGGTGGCCTTCGACATCGTGCGGCGCTGGTTTTTAGCCAACGGCTACGATGTGGCGTTCGTGCGCAATGTCACCGACATCGACGACAAAATCTTAACCAAAGCCGCTGAACACAATCGCCCCTGGTGGGAATGGGTGAGCACCTACGAGCGGGCTTTCAGCAAAGCCTACGACCAGCTGGGCGTGCTGCCACCGTCGGTGGAACCGCGCGCAACCGGGCACGTCACCCAGATGATTGACTACATGCAGCGGCTTATCGACGCCGGTTTCGCCTACCCGGCCGACGGCTCCGTCTATTTCGACGTGGCCGCCTGGGTGGCCGCAGCAGGTTCCGACTACGGTTCCCTTTCCGGCAATCGGATAGAGGAAATGGAACAAGGCGAAACCGACAACACCGGTAAACGTAACGCCCTCGACTTCGCCCTGTGGAAAGCCGCGAAACCTGGTGAACCTAGCTGGCCAACCCCGTGGGGTGCCGGACGCCCCGGTTGGCACTTGGAATGCTCCGCCATGGCTACCTGGTACCTAGGCGGTGAGTTTGATATTCACGGCGGCGGTCTTGACCTGCAATTCCCGCACCACGAGAACGAAATCGCCCAATCGCACGCCGCAGGTGACGGTTTTGCCACCTATTGGATGCATAACCACTGGGTGACCATGGCGGGCGAAAAGATGAGCAAGTCGCTAGGCAACGTGCTATCCGTGCCGGAGATTTTGAAACTGGTTCGGCCAGTGGAACTGCGCTACTACTTAGGATCGGCGCATTACCGCAGCATGTTGGAGTATTCGCCGGAGGCTTTGCAAGAAGCTGCCCAAGGGTACCGCCGCATTGAGGCGTTTCTTGATCGGGTCGGGCCGGTGGAAATCGGGGAGTGGACGCCTGGTTTTGCCGAGGCAATGGACGACGATTTTGCGGTGCCGCGCGCCCTGGCGGAGATCCACACTGCAGTCCGCGCAGGCAATTCGGCTCTCGCAGCACAAGACGAGGCGGAAGCCCAGCGCATCGCCGGTTCGGTACGTGCCATGGCAGGGGTGCTTGGCATTGATCCGCAATCCGACACCTGGGCGGAAACCGCAACCGCTGATACCGATGCAGCCCATGCCGCATTGGACGTGTTAGTGCAGGCAGAATTGCAGCGCCGCACTGATGCTCGCGCGGCCAAGGATTGGGCGCTTGCCGACGAAGTCCGGGATCGGTTGAACGCCGCCGGAATTGCCGTGACCGATACCCCAGACGGCCCCGAGTGGTCGCTTCAAAACTAAAACTCTAAAGGATTAAATACAAAATGGCTGGAAACAGTACGAATCGCCCCGGGCTACGCAAGACCAATAAAAAAGGCGCAACCAAAGGCTCCGGTGGTGTGCGGCGACGGGGACTCAAAGGAAAAGGCCCTACCCCGAAAGCAGAAGATCGGGTATATCACGCCGCCCATAAGCGCAAGATGGAGCGGCAACGCCGCGAACAGGGGCGCCACGACAAGGCGGACGCTAATGAACTAGTGGTTGGGCGCAACCCCGTGGTGGAGTGCCTGCAGGCGCGGGTACCAGCCACCGCGATGTACATCGTGGAGGGTACCCGCAACGACAACCGGTTATCCGAGGCAGTGCAGATTGCGCATTCCCGATCGATCCCATTGATCGAGATTCCGCGCCACGAGATGGATCGCATGACCGGCAACGGTTTGCACCAGGGCATTGGCCTGCAAATTCCGCCGTTTACCTACACCGATATCTTCGACCTGATTTCCAACGTCAAAGATTCTGGTGAGGACGGCATGGTGGTCGTGCTGGACAACATCACCGACCCCCGCAACTTAGGTGCTGTTATTCGATCGGTCGCGGCCTTCGGTGGGCACGGCGTCGTGATTCCGGAGCGTCGCAGCGCTTCGGTGACCGCCGTCGCGTGGCGAACCTCCGCTGGTACCGCAGCGCGGTTGCCGGTAGCCAAGGCAACCAATATCACCCGCGCGATCAAGGAATTCCAGCAAAACGGCTACCAGGTGGTTGGCTTGGATGCCGGTGGCGATGCCATCATCGACACCTACGATGGCACCGGGCCGGTGGTCATCGTCGTGGGTTCGGAAGGCAAGGGGATCTCCCGATTGGTGAAAGAAAACTGCGACACCATCATGTCGATTCCGACCACCGACTGGGTGGAATCCTTAAACGCTTCAGTCGCCGCCGGTGTGGTGCTCAGCGAATTTGCACGGCAACGTCGGGCGAAAACCAGCTAGCTTTCCATTTCCACCCCGATAACATTGGCGGTTTTGTCAAAGTTCACGGCCAGTTTGATCTGCGAGTATTCCGCGTCGATGGTGAAGTCCACTGAGCCATAAACCTCTTCGTCTTCGTCGTCGATCGGGCAGCTCCAGATCGTTACCGGGTGAAGTTTTTCGGCGAGCGCAGCCTCGGTTACTGGGGTGTCCGGGCCAAGAATGGCTGTTAACGCATCCGTATCCAGCTCGTCTACATGATGCTTGAGGTATTCGGCGGTGGTTGGGGACTCGGCCACCGCCTGCTGCGCGGTTTCGATAACTTCACGCCAGTTGCCGAAAAACTGGGTGCAGAAAACATCCAGCTCAGATCCGGCCTCCACCTCCGCCACCTCGCTGAGCATGAGCGATGCTTCGACGGGGCGGCCACCGAAATCCACGCTGGTGTCGTATTCGTTTCCGGCGACCACGGCACCGAACAAGGGCAAAGTTACAACAGTCATGGTGACATCCTTTAGTGAAGAAAAATAACAACAAACCAACCATAAAAAACCACCCTGACACCACTGAACATCATTAGAACAAATTTTCGTATAATTATTTTCCTGCCCGCAGCAATCGCCGTGCGATGAGGTAATAAAAACAGTTAGTAACGGTTTCTCGGGAAGGTGTCATAATGAATTCTCATGAGAGGTTTGAACGTATAGGCGCGTTAGCGATGCAGGAGGCGCAGCAGCTTTTCGACGACACAGTCACCAACCCAGCAGCCAGCGAATCGGAATCATCCTTTGCATTGACAATCGCTGCCAGCACCGGAATTTCAACAGCGGCAGCGCTGAACAAAACAGATGGGTATATCCCGGAGTTCTTTTATAAAGATGCCCCCGCTGAACTGCGGGATCGCCTCATTGGATACGTGGACGGCAGCGAGACCGATCCTAATAACAAGTGGCCGGGTTCGCATGTCAAGAACCTGGCATTTATAGGAGCCGACGGTGATCCTGCGGTAGTTGACACATTCGCACGATGGGACGATGAGGGCTGCATCGCGATGGCGCCCGGCGACGCCGAATCGGAAACCATAGCTGCGGATTGGCACCTGAAAGACGGGCAGTTCCGGCCATTATATTTCCCGGACTCAGTGCCATTACGACGGGCGGAAACCACCGCCGATGCCACCACCTATGCTGGCGGCGGCGAGCCATTTGCTTGCCCAACCTGCGGGAACCAACTGGTCACCGCAATCCATTTTAATGGTGCGGACCCGGCGTTCGCCCGCTTTGGAATCTCGGGCATCATTCATATACCAGTCTGTACATTCTGTGTGCCGTGGTTGCATTTTACTGACCCCGACGATGAGAAATGGATGTGGGTGCGGTTTAGCCCCGATGGCACATACACGATCGCTAATGCACAAAAATACACGCCCAGCCAGGGCGAAAAAGAACTGCCCGTCCTCCACATTGATGATTACCTCATCCAATTCGGTGTGGCTAACCCGTGGCTGAACTACGGCCCACCGCCGTATCATGCCATGATCGGCGGGCACCCGATCTGGTGGCAGGAAAGCGATTACGTCCAATGCCCTGATTGTGCGCAACTTATGCGCAACCTTGCGCAGATCCCGGCGAGCGACATATCTCCAGGCTGCGGAACAATGGATCTCTATGTTCAAGTCTGCCTGGAATGCAGCATCGGCATAGTCATCGCACAGGACACCTAAAATCAAAGGCAAAGCCGCAATCGTTGGTACTCACATTGTGTTAAACGGTTGCGGCTAGTGCGCCATCAAAGCCCGTAGATAATGTCGCCAATTTAGCCAGTGCTTGCCGGAATTCCACATTCAAGTTCAACAATTCTTTATTGTATGTAGCTGGTTTTGTCAAGGGTTTTTCGGGGTTTTGGTTCTTTGGTATATTTTTGGGCTATTTGGGTGGTTGTGGTGGGGGTTTGGTATTAAATTACATCAATGTATTTTGTTGATTGATGTTTGTGGGGGTTGTTGTGCCTGCTGTGATGTTGCCGCCGTTTGAGGGGTTTGTGGTTTCGGATTTTCGCCTGGGCGGTAGTGTGTCGGCGTTGGTGTTGGCGGGGGCGAAGTGGCGTCGGTTTGGGGAGCAGGCGTTGGAGACGGCGTCGTTGTTGCGGGGTGTGTCGGATGGGGGTTTTGTGGGTTCGGAGGGGGATCGGTTTCGGGAGTTGGTCAATGGGGAGTTTCCGTCGCATTTGGATGTGGCGGGTCGGTCTCATGTGGGGGTGGGGGATGCGATTGCTCAGTATGCGCGGTTGCTTGAGGGGCAGAAGGCGCAGATGCGGGTGTTGCGGGGGAATGCGCGGGTGGATCATGGGGTGGTGAATTCGACGGCGATGCAGTTGAATGCTGCGGAGGCTGCGGCTGCTGCGGCGGCGGGGACGCCGGGGGCGCCTGCTGCGTATGCGGCGATGGAGCAGGCGCGGTTGGCGCATGAGGCGGCGTGGGTGAAGTGGGAGCAGGATTTGGCGTCGGCTCGGGCGATTAAGGAGGTGTTGGGTGCTGGGGTGGATGTGCAGGTGCAAAAGATTGCGGCGCAGGCGCGGAAGCGGTTTGAGGAGAATCCGAATTTCCTGCAGGAGTTGTGGCAGAAGCTTGATGACTTCATGGATAAGAATGCTGGTTGGTTAAGCATTATTTCTGATGCGTTGCAGTTTATCGGGACTATTTTGCTGTTTATTCCGGGGTTGCAGGCGTTCGGGGCGTTGGCCTTAGGGTTGGGTTTGGGGTTGCAGGGGTTGTTAGCTGCGACGGGGAATGGTAGTTGGGGGCAGTTTGCGTTTGATTTGGCGACTGCTGGTCCGATCGGGGGGATTGCGAAGTTAGCGAAGTTGGGCAAGCTGGGATCGACGGCGTCGAAGCTTGCCGGTAAGGGGAGTCAGTTGGCTGGTAAGGCTGCTGCGGTGGGGAAGAAGGTTGGTGCTGTTGGATTGAAAGCAGCATCGGCGACTGGGGATGCTGTGAAGCGTGGTGTGCATCGGTTGTTAGAGGCGATCGATCCGGTTGATATGGCTACTGGTGCGATGACAAGTCATGATGCGGATGTGGTTGTTTCTGGTGTGTTGCCGTTGGTGGTGGATCGGCATGCGTTTTCGTCGCATGAGGTGG
>NZ_JAUNKC010000014.1 GCF_030532965.1 Corynebacterium sp. | reverse complement strand
CGGATATGCGGATGCTACGTCCGGGGGTTCAAGGGCCGGTTGATCCGAAAACCCTCCGACGGAACACAACCAGGAAAACCAACACCGAGGCATACCTCATGGCCAATGGGCAACTACCGTTATCGGATGGGGTGACGTCTAAAATGATCACCCCGCCAGCAGACGGGAAATCATCGTTTGATGGCGCATTGCGGCAATCCCATGCTAGCCCACTAGGAAACCCCTACGGATTTAACGACAAAGGCCTACCTCATGCTCTAATTAATCGCAATGACCAACCAGACTTAAAAATCAGACCAGACGGAAGCCTAGTTTTCAACACCCCAGACGGTGGGTATGAGAAAATCCTTCCCCGTCCTACACATGGATCAACCCTGCAACCATATCAAAGCTATCAACGGTGGGATCCGGCAACGAATACCACCACACAGCAGATTACCTATTCCAACGGGATGGTAATCGAAAATACATACAAGGGTAAAGATACATGGATAGCACCCCCAGGAACACCAGTCCGAGGGATTAACGCTATCCAACCTCAAACACCACTCGCAGCAACCTGGTACTCACCAATCAACGACACTCTCAACGTTCAAGAAACACCACTGAGCCCAGTCGCGTCCTACCAACTTTCCCCAACACCAGAGATCCCACAAAATAGCATTGATGCCAAAACCGCATGGACAATTGCTTCGACTACAGCAACAGGATACGGCGGCTTTGCAACGGGGGTGGAAACAGTCAAGTATATTGATGATCTTTACGCACCCGAACCCAGTGGGTTACTTCGTGTTGAAAATATCGACGATTTAGCAGAAGCTTCCAAATATCTTAAGAAAATAGGGTTCGTTGGTGACGGGATAAACGTGTTCGTTGGAGGGGTTGAGACAGCCGAATCAGGAAGTGCTGTACCAGTTTCTGAAGCTACTGGCTCTGCCTTGGGTGGGGCTTTTGGCGGGATGATTGCTGGCGCATTGGTTGGCTTTGCGGGCGGTGGCCCGATTCCGTCAGCTATTGGTGGTGCTCTGGGAGCGATTGCAGCATCCGAACCCGGAAAAATTGGTGGACGTGAAATTGGTGAACGAATCGATGAAAATTTTTAAATCAAGTAATCTTTGCTAATACGACGTTGGCGAACTGTGGAATTTCTAGGGATTTCGTTTCTAATAGCCAAACTAGGAAGATTGAAAATAAAGTGGAAAAACAATGACTGATCGGACTTTTATTCTAATTATCATGGCATGCAGTTTAATTCCGTCGCTTGTTTATGCCCATTTTTTCGAAGAAGGAAGAAAAGAAAAGCTCAAAGACAATCCTGCTGGAGGGTGGTATTTTATTTTTGAGTTCACAACAAGCCTCTTGCTCGGCGTGCTTCCATCGGTGCTGGTTAATATATTTTTATTTCCGGATTTTTGGCTGGAGCGGGATAGGATTCCATTGGCGATTGCATTAACTTTTGCTATAGTTGCTACCTTGCTTGTTGTGGGTTGGGTTCGATTCGGTGGTTTTACGCTCCCATTGCGATTCAATTCTTTCGTTCCTTTTATCCGGGAGAATCTGGGTAAAAAACCGTATCCGGAAACTGGCGAAAATAGAAGTAAAAAAGTGCGGTTAAGTCCGCTTTTTATGGGGTGTGGAATCTCGCTTCTAAGTGCGTTGGCCATAATAATTGGACTGCTATTAATCTGGGCAGATTTGTGAGCGGAATGGGTAATTCGGGGAACTTATCAAGGACGTGGAGTTGTGTCTTGGCGATGTCGTGAGTAGAACCCTGGGAGTTACTGGTAATGCCTTGAGCTGCTATCCGTGCTAGTCTTCGCTGTACATCTGCTTATCCGATGGTAAATTACCTGCAAAGTAGCCTGAAAGAAAAACGAACAGAAGTGGGGTCACCTTTTGGCACATCGGGGATACAGCTGGGACAGAAAGTTTGGCGAATTTGGCTCCTATACGCAGTATGAAAGGTTCAATTCTCAGGTAACCGGCCGGTCCGGGTGGGCGGCGTGGCTTGCGTTCGTGGCGGCGTTTCCGGCGAAAGCCGCGGCGGTTTTTCTATGGGGTTTGCTTTCCACCGGGTTTTATCTGGTGTTGCCGTTTAACTTCGAGGCGTTTGAACGCAGCCTGACCGCGGGTGTTCATACGCACAAGACGGCGGCGATTTTTATCGCCTGCTTTATAGGTGCGCTGGGGTTTTCCTGGTTAAAGTCCTATGCCGAATTATCCCTGGTGCAAGGGGTGCGGTTTCTGGCGTTTCGCGTCTTTTTAGACGAGGGGTTAGGCAGCGACACTTCCGAAAACGCCATCGGCCGGTTGAATACGCAGCCGAATCAGATAAGCCAGCTGGCGTATGTGGTGGACTTTGTCTTAAGCATCATCCAATCGGTGGGGTTGGCTATCGTCGCGGTCATCGCCTATAAAAACACCGGGCTGTGGGCAGTCATCGGCATTGGGATTTTCACCTATTTCTCCTTCGTCATGGTGCGCAAAATCGGTGTCGTATTCCACCGCTATATCGACAGCGAAACCGCGCGGGTTGAGCTGATCAATGCGATAGCCACCGACGCCGGGCGGTTGCGCATGGCTAGGCTCACCGACCTTGTTTTCGGGTGGCTGCACCAGAAACGGAAAAACCAAGAACACATCATGAAAGACCGCGCGAAGCTGCAAACCATCAACGCGGTGGTCTTGCAGTCAGCGGTTCCAGTGGTGGTTGCTGCTGCGGTGTTGGTGGCGGTTGTGACCGGCAAAACTTCCGATAGCTATTTGTCGCTTTTGATGATCTCCACCTTGCTGTATTCGGCGATGGGGGAAGTGGTCGCCAATTACCGGGTGATTCGGTTGGCAGTCCCGATGCTAAATGAGTGGGATGAGCGTCGACAAGCAAGCGCGACGGCAACGTCTGGCGATTCGGAGACGCCACTTCCAGCAATCGAAACCAGCTGTGTGATACGTGGGGCCGAAGCGCCCGAACTGCTCGACGCCGCCCGCACCTGGACGGACGTGGTTGTTATCGACAACCCCGACGTTCTCCCGGAATCGTTGGTTAACCAGCTCATCGGTGGTTTTAGCGGTACGCAGCGGGATAACTGGCGTCGGCTGGTAACGGATTTTGGGCTGCCAGCGGATACCGCTACCCAGCTGGGGCAGGGGCGCGCCGCCTCCCTGTCGCTGGGGGAGAAAGCCCGGCTGTGGATAGCGCTCATGGTTACGCTTAACGACGACACCACCTCGGCGGTGTTCTTCTCGGATGGGTTCCTCGCCGTGATGGATAACCACACTCGCATGAGGGTGCTAACTGCGGTGCTGGGAAGTCCCGTTCCGATCGTTTTTATTGGCACAAAGAAACTTTCGGTAGGCGATTGTCCGGTTTTCGAGTACCGCGCAGGTGACATACACCGGGTGGTAACCAGCGGTGCCAACGTTGCACCGGAAACCAGCGAGTACCACCTAACCCCGGATGCACCGCAACCGGTGGAAAACTTTGAACCTTTGACCGACGGCGCTAACACACCGCAGCCACAGCCGAGTCTGCGTTTAGCGCAGAAAGTATTCGCCGCCTGTTTCGGACGCGGCGGCACCACCGCCTTGCTGCTGGTCGGGGCGCTTAGCGCACTTCTTTCCGTCGGGCTGCCGCTGGTGTTAGAAACAGCCGCCGCGACGATTTCACCCACCAGTATCGGATTACTCGTTCTGGTCATAGCGGCCTGCCTGGTCATCCCGGTGGTCACCGGCCTGGTGCAATTCCGGCTGCCGATTACAAACTTTTCCCGTCTACATGTCAAGGCCGCACAAGCAACGGTCAACCATTCCACCCCGGCGCGGCGCGGGGAATACATGGGCCGGTTTGGCGACGATTTCTCCACCATGCAGATGACAATTCCAGGGGCGTTGGTCAGCATGATTACCGCAGTCGCCTCGGTGGCGGTGTTGTGTGCCATTGTGGCTGGCCAAAGCCTGCTGCTTGTGGTGATTATCCTTCCCATTGTCGTGGTGGGCGGCTGGTTGTATCGGCGCGGCAGTGCGCGGTTAACCCACGCCTCGCAGCTGCAAGCAACCGGGCGGGATACGTTCCTGAGCGAGTGCGCCGCGCTTATTACGAGCCGCCAATTGCCCAGCACCACCTTGGTTCAACACGCCAGGGTTCAGGTGTTTGAGCAGGTGCGGGCGGTTTTTCAGTCCAGTACAAAGAACGCCATTGCTGCGCAGCTTGCCCGGGAGCGGGATTTAAGCCTGCTCAGTGCCGCTATTTTATGCATCGGTGTCGCCTCGGTGGTGTTCTTTCCGGCGGATAACGTGATTAGTGGGGCGGTTGTGGCCTACTTGTTCTATAGCTTTGCCACCCAGGTGCCTACCGTTATCAGTGCGCTGCAAGATTTCGATCTTGCGCTGATAACGGCGGGGCGGGTGTTGAACCTGACAGAGTTTGCGCCACCGCACCATCAATTCGCCACGGAACACACGCGCCTATCCGCGCAGCGTATCGAAGAAACAGTACGCCTCAAAGATGAAACCGGTGGCGTTGTGGAAATATCCGGGCGAAGCGGGGCGGGGAAGTCAACCGCCCTAGTACTCTATGGTGCAACCTGCGACCCGGCACCGGTGATCGTGCCCGACGACTTGGCGGTGCTGCAATTCGCGCCAAAAGATGAAACGACAGATTCACCCGCATGGCTTCACGGCGACCTCCACACCCGTAAGGCGCGGCAACAGGCGCTCGCGGACTATGCCGAAACCCAAGTAGCCACAAGCGTTGTTGTCCTCGATGAAACCCTCTCCGAACTGCCACAACACGCACAACGTGCAGCGATGCAGCGGCTTCACGCAGCCGCCAACCGCCACAACGCCGTGGTTATCGTGGTGCTGCACACCGCCAAAGAGTCGGAGGATCTGCACGATTTTATTGATGAACAGCTGGTTTTGGAGTAGCGGCTCTATGTGGGAACGTGCGCTAGCTCCCAATCAACATCAGGCTTTCTTTAGCGTCCTGGTGATTTACGGCGCGAAGACACAGCATGAGTTCGTCGGCGCCGGTGTCGGCTGCGAATTTTTGCAGGTAATCGCGTACTTCCTGTGGGTTTCCAACCGCAGTGTAGCGCAGCATGTCCATTAGCGGTTGCACCATCCCGGAGCTGATAATTGCGTCGATCTGGGCGTCGTCAAGCTGTGCGGCGGCTGGGTTCATAATCCGTATCCACTGGCGCACAACCTGCTGGTGGCGATGACGTGCCGTTTCCGAATCGGGCGCGGCGATGACATTGACGGTGGCGATGACGTATGGATCAGGGGTGCTTGTCGACGACACAAAGTGCTCCCGGTAGTGCGCAATCGCGTGGTGCAGCGCAGCCGGGGCGAAGTGCGAGGCGAAACCAAACGGCAAGCCCAGCCGGGCGGCGACGCCTGCGCCGTAGAGCGACGAACCCAGAATGTATATCGGCACGTTGGTTCCCGCGCCGGGAAACGCCTGGATACCGGGGATGGGGGAGGTATCGGATAGAAACGCCCGCAATTGCGTGACGTCTGATTCGAAGTTCCCTGCTGCCTCAGGGGGCCGACGTAGTGCCTGGGCGAGGGTTTTCCCGTCGGTTCCCGGTGCCCGGCCCACACCGAGGTCAATGCGCGACGGATACAGCCCAGCCAAGGTGCCGAATTGTTCGGCGACCATATAGGGCACGTGGTTGGGCAGCATCACCCCGCCGGAGCCGACCCGAATGGTGCTGGTGTGTGCGGCAACGTGGGCGATGATAATAGCCGGTGCAGCCGACGCGATTGCCGGGAAATTGTGGTGTTCGGCGTACCAGACCCGCTTAAACCCGAAGCGCTCCGCAAGTTGCGCTAGTTCAATACTTCCGGCAAGGCTCTCACCGGGGCTTTGCGTTTGGTAGGTGGGAACCAGGTCGAGGAGGGACAAGCTGGGGGTAGACATGCGCTCAAGTGTACTGGCAGATTGTGTGCCGGTTGGTGTGCGTCGACAAGCACAAAGTGCTAGTCGGGCTGCCCGGCCATGCACTGTGCAGTCGCTTGGCCCTTGTTGTTTTCGGCCAACGGCGCTTAGGCCAGCGGCGCTTCCCGAACCAGTGCCGCCGCGGCAGTGCTGCGCTTGCGGGCGTCGGCGGGGTTAATGAGGTCGATGATGATGCCGATGACCATGGCGATTGCCACCGGAATGACCCAGCCTAATTGGATGGTGGCACCGGGCGACCATGCGACTGCTTGCGGGGCGACGGTGGTCAGCATGGACCATATAACAGCAACCCACACCGGCACCCGGAAGCCCCAGTACATGGAGTACTTGCGTGTGGCGGCGTCGATAAGCGTGGCGGCGACCACGGTAATCGCGATGGGGTAGAGGAAGACGATGATGGGAATCGCGATGCTAAACACCGCATCCAAACCGAGGCTGGCGATGGAAAACGACACCAAAACGAAAACCAGCAGCCACAACTGGTAGGAGACTTTAGGGACCAGGTAGTTGAAAAACTCGCTGGTGGCGGCAAGCAAGCCCACCGAGGTGGTCAGGCACGCCAGCAAGACGATGCCGCCGAAGACGATCTGCCCGGTGGTGCCCAAGGTGGACAGCGACGCGGCCGACAGGAGTGCCGCGCCGTCGGAGAATGATTGGCCGTCCGGGATGCGGCTGCCCATGACACCTAAGCCGACGTAGATGACCGCCAGCAGGAAACCCGCGATGAGTGCCGCGATGGCGGTTGCTTTTACAACGGGGAAGCGGGAAGTATCGGAATTCGGCGTGGGGTTGTGCCCCCGGATCGCGGAGATCACCAGGATGCCAAATGCCAAGCTGGCGATGGAATCCATGGTTAAATAGCCTTCTAGCAGTCCAGATACCAGTGGGGTTTCGACGTATTGTTCTGTGGGTGGTTGGGTTGCGCCATGCAGCTTAAACAGTGACATGACCACCAAAACGCACAGCAGGATCAGCAGGCTTGGGGTCAGGATTTTACCCAGTCGGGACACCAAATCGGTTGGGTTGCGCGCTAACCAATACGAGACGCCGAAGAAAAACAAGTTAAAAACTGCCGATGCAGCGGTCGAATCGACCCCGGTGACCGGCGCGATCGCGGTGGAGAAACTAACCGCACCGGTGCGGGGGATACCAAAAAACGCGCCGATGGACAGATACACAGCAACAGAGAATGCGACGTTGAAAATCGCGCCGCCACGTGCAGCCAATGAACGCACACTTTGGCCCGACAACGCGATAGCGATGATCGTAATGACCGGAAGAGCAACCCCACCGATGAGGAAACCGATCATTGCGGGCAAGAAATTCTCACCCGATTGCGCCCCGAGCTGCGGCGGGAAAATCAGGTTGCCCGCGCCAAAAAACATGGAGAACAACATCAATGCGATGGGCACCAATGTCACGATCCGAATGCCCCCGGTCGTGCTTTTCGACGCCCCCGCGGTGGCATTCGGGTGCGGGTTTCCGGCAGTACTCATGTGGCTCTCCAAAAGTTTTCGATCAAGTAGGCGCAGTATGCAGCATGACAAATAATATTTGGTACTTTAATTGGGCGTTCGCCAAACACGAAAACCAGCCACTGGTATTAACCAGTGGCAGAAAGCCCCGCCACAGCCTGTGCAATGCGGTCGACCGCCTGCTCCAAAATCTCGCGTGACGTGGCGAAATTCACCCGAACACAGCCGTCGCCGATCTCGCCGAACCAATTGCCGTCGTTGACCGCCACCTTGGCATGTGTGAGCAAAAACTCTGCTTTATTGCCCGGGATATTCGTATCCGACAAATCCAACCACATCAGATACGTCGCCGCAGGCGTAACAATCTTCACCCCAGGGATCACTTCCGGCAATACCGAGATCAGATAGTCCCGATTGGCCTTCAGATAATCGACTTCTTCGCGCAGAAAGTCCCGGCCATGACGATACGCAGCTTCGGCCGCCACCAAACCGATGGTGGACACTCCATCCTTTGTTACCCCATCAATCCCGTCCCAGCGGCGCACATCGGATTCATTGCTGAAAATAATCTGGGCGCATTTCAACCCAGCGGTATTCCACGCCTTTGAGGTGGCGGTCACCGTGATGCACACCTGGGCGGCAGTGTCATCAATCCCGGCGGCAACCACGTGGGTTCCGTCGTAGACGAGCGGGGCATGAATTTCGTCGACAAGCACCCGGGCGGAATGCTTCGCCGCAGCCGCACACACCGCCTTCAGCTCAGCCTCGCTAAAAACAAAGCCCAGCGGATTAAACGGATTACACAGCACCAAGGACCCCGCACCGGCGGCGAAAGCAGCTTCAATCGCGGCGATGTCCAGCCCACCAGTGAAATCGACGAAAATTCCCTCCCGGCCCGTGGCTTGAAGCAATTGGAAAAACGGGGGATACGCCGGGATCGGAATAATCACCGGCGAACCCGGGGTAGTGAAATGATCGACCGCGATGGTCAACCCCCGCACCACATCCGGCACCGCCACCACCCACTCCGGGCGCGCCGGGAAACCATACACATCCTGGTAAAACTCCGCCGTGGCGGCCAACACCCCCGGATTATCCGGCGGGTAACCAAATGACTCCCGCGCTACCGCGTCCGTAATCGCCTCACGCACCGCCGGGCAGGTGCAAAAATCACTCTCCGCCACCCACAACGGAATAACGTCCTTCGGATACCTGGTCCATTTCATCGTGTGGCGGGCAACAAGTTGGTCATAATCAGGAAAAAGCATGCCCACCATGCTAATTGGTGGGCTACCGGACTTTAAGGTTATATTCACACTTTTTGCCGGGCTTCGTATGGGTTTTCAAGTGGGATTCGGGTTTCGTTTCACGTATATTAACTACAAGTTAAACTTTACTATCGACGGTAACTTAGGACGCAGACCACCAGAAGTTCTTGTCGTCGCCGTCAGCAATATTCGTGGCGTTGGCCGAAAGGGTAAAAATGAAACGAAACGTAGCAACCATGATTGTGTGCATCGGCATGGCTGCTGGGCTCGTCGCCTGTTCGGACGACCCGGCGTTAGACCCCAACACTCCCATCGGTGCTGGCTCGAACGCTACGGAAACAAAAACCTTTGAACCCAAAGAAGCCAGCCCGGTTACGGTAACCAACCTCAAAGAGCCGCAAACCGACCCCGGCCTCAACATCGAAGTCACGCTTCAGGCCACCGGTGCCAACACTGAGGGCGCGGGCTCCGTCGTCTATCTCCTGGTGAAAAACCTCAACGACGTTCCACTCCCGCCTGACGTGCTCACCGTCTCTCTCAAGGGCGCAAGCCCCGTCACCGCCGGTACGGTCGGGCTTGACCTGCCGCTGGGCGCTGGTGCTACTACGAACCTGCAGTTCGCCTTCGATGCCAGCTACGGTGAGCTTTACGACGCAAAATTCACCATCGGCAACCTCATCTTCCAGGGCAACCTGGCCGGCGTCTAAGCCGATTCGATACCATGACCGACGTTGTAGTCTTATCCGACGATCACGGCAACCCCATCGGCACCGCCGAAAAAGCCACCGTCCACACCGCTAACACCCCACTGCACCTGGCATTTTCCTGCTACGTGCAAAACCCCGACGGCCAATTGCTCATCACCCGCCGCGCCCTTTCCAAACGCACCTGGCCCGGTGTGTGGACCAATTCCGCCTGCGGACACCTAGCCCCCGGTGAAACCGCTGCCGAAGCGGTGACCCGGTGGGTGCCGCATGAACTTGGCATTCCCGCGATCGACGCACCGGAATGCATCCTGCCGGATTTCCGGTACCGCGCCGTCGATTCCAGCGGCGTTGTGGAGTGGGAAATCTGCCCCGTGTTCCGCGCCCAGATTCCAACCGCGGCCATCAATCCCACCCCGGACGAAGTCGACTCCTATCACTGGGTCGAACCAGCCGACCTATTCGCCGCAATTGATGCCACCCCGTTCGCCTTTAGCCCGTGGATGGTGGAGCAACTAGGGCACCAAGAATTGCGGGAAGCACTGGTTTCTTAACCACACGCAAAATAAAGGTTTTTACCGAAAACGAAATTTGACACGCTCCAACCTGGCGAGAAAACTCTAGTAGATTGTTTTTGGTCAGTAAGATCCATTATCTTCTTGTTAACCTCTTTCTTTATTTGCGTGACAAGAGATAACTAGGACAGCAATTCCAGAGATGAAGCCCATAGGAATTGCAAATTCATTTCTAACAGGTCCAAGATACGCAACTATCCATAAAAAGAATATGACAGCAATCCCCCAAAAAGGCATCTTTCTGTTCCAATTGAGAGAATTTAGCAAGTACTGCGCTATCGCTGCGAAAGCAATAAGACCTAATAGGGGTATAGATGCAAGGTAGAATTTTTCAATCGCTACAAAGTACACGAAGATTCCATAAAGAACGGAGACTATGATCCTGCTTGTGATCATTGTTAAACCTCCAAACATAAAACAGAGAAATCCAGCTTATTTGCTGCACTAGAGAATTGTTATCGACGACGAGCGTTAGCACATACTTTTTCTTTAGCGCTATTGCAACCAAACATACCTATTAAAGCAACCACTCCCGCGCAAACAATTCCTCCAATTAAGGTAAGTTCAAGCGCTACATGATACCCGCCCAAACGCTACACGATCGTCACCACGCCGCTACGAATTACGCGTTCGCAACAGTACTGGCTGTGTTTTAACGGATTTTTGTGATTGAACTAGATTTGTCGTTTCAATGAGAGACTCTGAATAAAGGTGACTGCATTCATCATGTAGGTGAGATGCGAAACTTATTCCTTAACAATCGTTTTGCCCACCAGAAGCGTCATGAATGAAAAGCGGAATTCACGGTCAGGTGGACTCAAGCAAGGAATTTCCAAACATCAACGGGAGACGTTGAGAGCTACAATGTTTAGGTTTAAAAACACTCTTGATGAAACTTTCTTAAATTAACCTCTCCAGGTTTCCCCTATTTTCTCAGATAAATCACCTTTAACGTGCAACTTTCTTTTATATTTTCCATACCTCATGTCAAATGCTCGGATATTATTCACTGATGGTGGTATGCTCATGAATTATCAGTTAACCTCGATTATCTCCTGAGGAAATCATCGTGAAGTGTAAAGGACACCGCTTTTTTATAGTTTTCATTTCCCTCTTATCTATCGTGGGTTTCTTAACGCCAGCGGCGCATGCTGGAAAACAAAACCTGTGTCGGTCCAATGACTACAGCTGTTTGGCACACACTGGCTACGGGGCTCACACCGGCACTTGGGCGGACAAACGTTACTTTGGTGGAATCCACAACTGTACCCGCTATGTGGCTTATCGCCTCGCTAAAGGTGGTGTTCCTGATCAGGGAACGTGGGGGGGATGCATGGGAATGGAAACACCGTGCACCTAATGCCAAAAACAACACTCCGACAGTGGGTGCAGTCGCATGGTGGCCTAAAGACCACCCAAACTATCCTTTAGGTCACGTTGCGGTTGTAGAAGCAGTCCACGGTGATGGTTCCATTGATGTCTCTTGGGACAGCTATCAACCTGCAATCTCTGTACGCCAGCGACTGTCAGGTGGAGACTTGCCGCACCTGTATCTGCACATTGATGATGCCGCCATTGCAAGGTCTTCTGGCTCCTCACAGCCAAGTGGGCAAAATCCGGTGGGGCACGTAGACGACATTAGTGGCGGAGGTGGATTCATCACCGTTCGTGGCTGGGCTGCCGATAGAGATGAACCCAGCAAATCCATTCCTGTTCATGTATATATCGGTGGACAAGCTGGAATTCCTGGCACCGAAAGCCATGCAATCGGAGCACACCACCCCCGTGGAGATATTAACAACATAGGTTTCCCAGGCAATCATGGTTTCGAAGAGCAAATCCTTACCGGAAAACGAGGAAACCAGGAAGTCTGCCTATACGCCATCAACACCGGTCCTGGGAATAATGTCCTCCTCAGTTGTCATCATGTATCTATCGGTCATAATATTCCGTTCGGAGCAATCGACAGTGTTGAAGGAGGGGAAGGGACCGTTAGCATCGATGGCTGGACTCTAGACCGCGACGACACATCGAACTCAATTCATTTTCATGTCTACATCGGCGGAAAAGCCGGAAACCCCAATGCCGAAGGCTTCAACCTCAAAGCTGATAAACCTCGTCCCGACCTTAATCGTCTCGGTGTTCAAGGAAACCACGGCATTTATCACACAATCAAAACCTCAAAAAGGGGTGTACAGGAAGTGTGCATTTACGGAATCAACATCGGTGAAGGCGAAAACACTGAACTAAAATGCACGACAGTAAATATTCAAGAGCCGAAGTCCAATCCTTCGCCTGGTGGATTGGCCCCAGATGATTCTTCACCTGCTCCAGATAAAGACACCAAATCGTCTTCTGCTGGATCCATTGCGGCAATCGTCGTCGTCATAATAACGGTTCTCGGAGGTCTTGCAGCGGCATTTCAGCATTTCATGCAGCGACGTTAGGTACTCGGATATTTAGGTTACGTAAAGCCTAAGCGTTCATTTGCTTGAGATGCATTTAGTGAGGTTTTCTTCGGCGAGAAAACCTCACTAAATCGCTGTTGGCCCAAACAGCACACATCTACTTTCTCCTTGTGAAATGGGAATTTTAAGTAGTTGCGATACAAGAAAGCCCCGCGATTTCTCCCGCTGTGGCATTGCCGCCGCTGATGATGGCGGCGGTTGTGTGCATGGGGGAGTAGGCTGCGAGCCCGGCGAGTGCGACGGCACCGGCGCCCTCGGCGAGTGTGTGGGCGCTGGTGGCGAGGAGGCGTTGTGCTTCTGCGATGGCAGGGTCGTCGACAAGCAGGAAGTCGTCGAGGTGGGTGCGGAGGATTTCCTGGGTGCGGGTACACGCCGAAGTGGTGGCAAGGCCAAGAGCGAAGGTAGTGGCGGGGGCACCGGAAAAGTCGTTGTCTTTCCACGCGTGGTGGGCGGCGGGCGCTTGGGCTGATTGGACGCCGATGATCTTGGTGGTGGGGCTTAGTTCATTGCGCACCAGGCAGGCACCGGCGGCACCGGAACCGGAGCCGATAGGGACGAAAACCGCATCGAGGTCGGTGTGGTCGGTGAATAATTCCACATACACCCCGGCGTGACCGGCGATGATCTCATATTCCGTAGGGGCGATGAACACTTGGCCGGTTGCGGCGGCGACCGCACGGGCGTGCGCCAGTGATTGGGACATGTCCATACCGACTAGTTCGACGGTGGCGCCTAATAATTCCACCGCTTCGGCGCGATCAGCGGGGGTGTCCTGCGGCATGACTATGGTGCAGCGGGTGTTGTGCTGGGTGGCGGCATAGGCCATTGATTGGGCGTGATTGCCGGTGCTGGCGCTGATGATGCCTGGTTCTAATGCGGCCGTGCCGCGTAGCGCGAAGAGCGCTAATCCGCCGCGTACTTTAAACGCGCCGGTGGGCTGGGTGTTTTCGTGTTTGAGTATTATCTCACGGTCGAAGTGGTGGTTAAGCAGCGGGTAGGAATAACTGGCGGTGGGGTTAAGGTGTGCGCAGTAGTCGTCGTGGGCGCGGCGGATCATGTCGAAGGTGATGGTGGTTGTTGGGGAAGTTGCAGTAGTCATGGTTTAAGTGTGAAGCAGAAAAACACTTAGGTCTAATGGATATAGATGATGTTTTAGATTAATTTGGTCTATGTGATTAATGTAGACCGGCTCAACGTCTTGGTTACCTTCGCCCAATTAGGATCGGTGCAGGCCACGGCAGACGAATTGGATATTTCCCAGCCCACCGTCTCCCACCACCTGGCCAAGCTGGCGGAGGAAACCCAGGCCACATTGGTAGTGAAAAAGGGGCGCAACCTGCAGCTAACCCAGGAAGGGCAGCTTTTGGCACGCCGGGGAACTGTGATTGTGCAGGAGCTTGCCCGCCTTGAGCGAGACATAGCGGCGGTGACTCGCGCGGAGCATGGGATGATTCGGATAGCGGCATTTCCATCCGCGATTTCCCAGGTGGTTCCGCTACTTATGCGGGCCATGCCGACGTTTCATTTCGACATTATTGATGCCGAACCAGAGGTGGCCCGGCAATTGCTTGAGCGCAATGAAGCAGATATTGCGTTGACGTTTCGGTACCCGGAGCTGAACGGGGATTTTCCCACGACGCACCAGGTGCTGTTCCAGGATCCGTTGTATCTGGTGGTGGCGCAGGAAAACTACCGGGGTGTTGATCTTCATGCCTATGCCGATGACACGTGGTTGCTGGGTTGCCCGCAATGCAGCGCACACATGCACGCGGTCTTGCACCGGGTGGGGTTGCACCCAGTAACTGGCTACGGAAGTGATGATTATGTGGCGGTGCAGTCGTTGATCGCTGCTGGTCTGGGGGTGTCGTTGCTTCCGGCGCTTGCGCTTGAAGCGTTTACCCACGCGTCGGTGACCACGAAGAAACTGCCCGGCATGGTCCGGGATATTTGTGTGGAAACGCTGCCGGAACACCTGGTATCCGCGCCGGTGAACCGGGTGTGGGAAGAGTTATGCCATAACGACATTGTTCGCAATTGTCTGCCAAGCGGTGCACATGAAAGCTAACAGGACGTTAACAAACACGGGTTTTACTAAAACTAGGTGCTGCTGTCCCGGATATAGCCGAACGGGTCGGTCAGTATTGTTTTATCGCCGGTTATGTCGATGCCCAGCACGCTGCGCTTAGGTCGGTAGGTGGGCCAATCGGGCAGGGTGCCGCGAATGAAGGTGATTGCGTATTGATGCACCGTGTCGACTAATTGCTCGGCCGGGGTGTAGTTGATTTCCGGAATGCCCGGCGGTAGCAGTTCGGTGTTGTTAAAGACCCACGGAATATCCGCGCAGTGCACCACCGGTTGGGTGGGGGTGCCTCGGTATTCGATCGCCCAACACTGCCCCGGCGCGTTTTCTAGTGCGTGGACGACGGGGCGGCGGATCATGGCGTCGCCGATGAGGTAACCGAGGTAATTGCTCAATCTCGGTGGCTGCCAGCTACCAGACATGCCGACGCCGTTGCGAAAGATCGGCCGGGCTATTCCGCGCCACCAGCTAGCGTCGATGCGGCGTGCTGTGTTGTGGATAAGCATTTCCTCGCGGGTGCAGCTGATTATTATCGGTATGTCGACTAGCTCGTGAGGTTGGAAAGGGGTGGGGCCAAGCGGTAGGTCGAAGAAGACGAAGCGTTGGTAGCGGCGGTAGCCGCGTTGTAGCTGTTCGTCGGTTTTCTTTAACAGGCCGGTGCGGGTGATCGGCGCGGTCAGGGCGCGTCGTAAAGCAGCTTTACGACGCTTGGCCGAGGTGTGCGGGAACGCCGGGGACAGTGCCCAGATGCGTCGAAAAGTTCCCTTGTAGTGGTCTTTTCGCCCCAGCCACAGCGCGATCCCGGCGCCGGCGGAATGCCCCATGAGGGTGACGTTGGTGGGGTCGCCGCCGAAGCTTTCGATGTTTTCTTGTACCCAATCCAGGGCGAGGGCGCAATCGTCGATGCCGCGGTAGTGGTGCGGGGTGTCGTCGTGGAAGGGGACGAAGCCGTCGATGCCGGTGCGGTATTCCACGCTCACGGTGATAATCCTAGCTTGCGCAAGGGCGGTGGCATTAAGCCACGGCTCTTGGTAGTGGCCGCCTTCGTAACCCCCGCCGTGGATGAACACCAGAACCGGGTAATCGGATAGTGGCGTAGCGTGCGTGGGGGCGGTGATGGACAGCACCAATGGGTGTTCCGGCTCGGCTGTTGTTTCCACCAAACCGGACGCGGCGAATCGGGGTGCGGCCGCATAGACGATGCGGGGGTAGACAGTCACCCCAGCGCTGGATGTGCCGTGGCAGATTCCCCTAGGACAGGTGGTTACAAGCTTGTCGGTGGCGCTGTCTTCCATGAAAGCGAGTCTAGCAACTACCATGTCTTTTCATGACTGCTAACCCATTTGCGCAACCATCGTCCTTGCCATACTTGCTCCCACCGTTTCGCGAAATAACGACCAGTGACTACCGGCCCGCCTTTTCCCAGGCTATCGCCAACCACGCGGCCGAAATCGACGCTATTGCTAGCAACGATGCGTCGGCAACGTGGGAGAACACCGTTGAGGCGTTGGAGAAAAGCGGGCAGGAATTGTCCCGGGTGTCTAATGTGTTTTTCAACTTGCTCAACACTGACACCACCGATGAGATGGAGGAAATCGCCTCGGAGATCGTCCCGAAGCTATCGGCACACAACGACTCCATCTACTTAAACGATGCGTTGTTCGCGCGCATTCAGGCTGTTGTGGTTCCAGACGATGCGGAATCCAAGCGGCTGCATGAGCATCTTGTGCGCCAGTTCAAGCGTCGGGGTGCCAACCTTGATGAGGCCGGTAAGCGCAGCTTGCAGGAGATCAATGAGCGGCTGTCGGTGCTGTCGGATAAGTTCAGCCGGAACCTGCTTGCCTCCACGAAGAAACTGGCGGTGGGTTTCGAATCGGAAGAAGAACTGGCTGGTTTGAGCACAGGCCGGATTGCCTCGGCACGCAGTGATGCTGAAGCGCTGGGGCGGGAGGGGTTCGTTTTGCCGCTGGAACTGCCAAGCGTGCAGTCCGAGCAGGCTAATTTGGAGCACGCTACGTCCCGCGCCGCGTTGTATGAGGCCTCTCAGTTGCGCGGCCAGGAGGAAAACTCCGAGGTGCTCATCGAGATGGTGCGCCTGCGTGCTCAAAAGGCGCAGCTGCTTGGCTATGCCAACCACGCGGAGTATGTCATTGAGGAGGAAACCGCCAAGACGCCGCAGGCGGTGGAGCAATTGCTGTTCGATCTTGCCCCGGCCGCCGCGGCCAATGCCATCAATGAGCATAAGCTCTTGGTGGAAGCCGCGGGCGATACACCAGTGACGGGCGCTGATTGGCCGTATTGGGAAGCGAAGGTGCGCAATCGCGATTACAACGTTGATGAGGAGGCGCTGTCGAAGTACTTCCCGCTCGGCCAGGTGCTGCGCGACGGCGTGTTCTTCGCCGCCAACCGGTTATATGGCATCACCGTTGAGCCGCGTGAAGACTTAGAGGGGTATGCCGACGGGGTTGATGTGTGGGAGGTCAAAGACGCCGACGGCACCGGCATCGGGTTATTTATCACCGACTACTACGGGCGGCCGTCGAAACGCGGCGGGGCGTGGATGTCCAGCTTCGTCGACCAGTCGGAACTGCTGGGCACCAAACCAGTGATCGTTAACGTCATGGGGATCACCAAACCTGCCGACGGCTCCGACGCCCTGCTGTCGCTTGATAGCCTGCGTACCGTTTTCCACGAGTTCGGCCACGGCCTGCACGGATTGCTGTCCAAGGTGAAGTACCCCAGCTTCTCCGGGACGAACGTGCCGCGCGACTACGTGGAATTCCCTTCCCAGATCAATGAGAACTGGGCGTTTGATCCGACGATTTTAAAGAACTACGCCCGCCATGTGGATACCGGTGAGATTATCCCTGACGAGCTTGTCGACGCCATCACCGCCGCCCGCCAATTCGGCCAAGGTTTCGCCACTTCCGAGTACCTCGCTGCAGCGATCATCGACTTAGCGTGGCATTCACTTTCAGCAGAAGAAGCCGCGGCACTAACCGCCGCCGACATTGACGCCTTCGAAGAACGCGCCCTGGAAAAAGCGGGCCTTGTTGTTGAGAACCTGGCACCTAGGTACCGCTCCACCTACTTCAGCCACATCTTCGGCGGCGGCTATTCCGCCGGTTACTACTCCTACCTGTGGGCCGAAGCGCTCGACGCCGATGGTTTCGAGTGGTTCGTGGAAGAAAACGCCGCCGGTGCCGACGCCGATGCGGCCGCCGCGCGGACAGCTGGTCAGAAATTCCGGGACCTCGTGCTCTCCCGGGGTGGGGCGGATGACTTCACGGAAGCGTTTACTGCGCTGCGCGGCCGGGCTAAGGACGTCTCGCCGCTACTTCGCCGTCGCGGGCTAGCGGGCGCGGTGTAACGTTATGGACATGGCAACGCAGATGGGCGACAGTATCAGCCAGTTTCTCACCACCATTCCATTTGCCCTGCAATTCACAATCATGTTCGTGGTGGTTGTGCCTGTGTGTGCGTTATTGGCTATGGTGTGGTTACGGCTTGTCGACGTCTGCGGTGCCGCCTATTTACGGCTATCCGCCGCCGGACGCGCTAAGCTGAAAACCCGCAACGCGGAATCATCAACCAGCGACCATAACCACAAGTAGAAAGCTTGCACGACACACCATGGCTAACCCAGAAGAACTGCGGAAACAAGACAAGCAGTTGCCGAAGCCAAAACGCGCCTACCCGCAGTCGCGGGTTACCCAGTCCCTGTATTTGCTTCTGGCGCTGGTAATCATCGCGTGGTTGATCTCCCTGTTTTAAACACACCGCGCTAACCGCACACAACCGCAGCCTAGGTCACATCGTGACACGGGCTGCGGTTGTTGGTGTTTTAGGCGCCGGACATATCAGCGCATTCCGGTGCGTCGTTTCTTTAAAAAATGGACCGCCCAATATATAAGAAAATTTGCATGACGACATCTAGGGGAAATGAATAGAAATAACCCAATGTGGTCACATTTGATACTTGCTACATGTCGTCCATAGTCACGGGCTATCGGAAAACCTAACGCAATAGCATTTTCTGATCCCCACGCTTTAAGGGCAGCAGTGTATGAAGTCGGGGATTGCGGTACACCCGGGATAGATGGAGGAGACTAGGCAGGGTGTGTTAACGAAAATCCGACTTGTAACTGCCTCATAGAGGATTGAACAGATAGACAAGCGTGGTTGAGAAAACGAGGTGGCTAGAAAAGCACTTGATTCGTGCCATTAGCTACATTGAACTCCCTAATCGCTCGCCTCGTTTTGGCCTTAATTTGAGAAAGAAGGTGACAATCAGGTAGGTCCTCGTGTGGAATACCAAAAAGCGATGTCAAGTCACTGTAATGAATTGCGATCGAATCGAAGCCAATAGCATTACATACGTCAACAATCTGATTATTCATGTAACCAGCCGCAACGCATTCCAATTGTGCGTTGCGGCACCGTTGAACAATGTCGCGCAATATCGTCGTGAATTCTTCAGTAAGTCCTGAAGGCGTCTGAACCTTTCGAATAGTTCCAAAACACAACGACCCTAGATCATTCAATCCAACAACTACGCGGGAATATCCAAGTTCTGCCAATGCGTCAATGTGCCAAATCAGCGATGGAATCTCCACCATGCATGCCACCGGCACGCTCGGAAGGAATCGGCGTACACGTTTGATCGCCCAGGCAGCCTCCGCAATCGTCGAAAGGAATGGAACGATAACCCCAAGATTTTCGTGTTCGAATTGGGCGAGTGCGCGTAATTCCGCATCAAATGCGTCTGGAAATCTCATTGATCGTCGGATTCCGCGTAAGCCGCGCAGCCGATCAGGTTCGATGATTACTTCCTCACAACCGGAAAGTACATTGGCTTCAGCAGTATCGACATCAAGAGTGCGGTACCATACGGGGCCCAGAAAGGATTCGGTCACAGCAGCTAAATAAGGGGAAATCACTCGTTGTGCACTGTCCGCAGTTGGATAGTACCCCTTGGCACGAAACAGATATTCGGAGCGAATAAGAGATACTTCGGTTATCTGCGAGGCAATCGACGATGGGAATGATTCGCCGCTAAGTGAAATCGCAAAAGACGCAGTCACAGTTGTGTACCACCTTAAACCACCAGTCCGGTAACCGTCTCCACATACTAAAGCCCGCATCAACTCACATCAAACTAAATTTGCTTGTAATGGGGTTGCGAGCATTGTGCTTTATCGGCAGGAAAACGCCGCCTGCACGCTGAAGGCGGTGCGGCGGCGTATGCGGTTTTTTAGGTGCGTTATGGGCGCTTGCCGGCGGCGGCGATCTTCTTAAACAGTGGGTTGGACGCGAGGTCCTCGATTAAGACGACGTTGCCTTCGGCGTCGCTTAGCGGAACACACCAGTTCGGATACAGATCCTTGGTGGTGCCGGGCTGGTTTTGCACCTTCCGGTCGCCGACCATGTCAACCAGTGCGGTGCACGACAAAGCAGCCGGGGTGTGGGCGATGAACCGGTGCGTAGCGGCGACCAAGACATCGGTTTCGCCGCGTTCGTTGCGGGCGCGGCCTTCGAAGGTGTCCATTTCAAAGTCCTCGCCGTCGAAACCACCTTGTTCCAGGACACGGTTAAGAACCTGGGCTTGCCACGCCAAATCCTCAGCGATGTCTTGTTCCGCGTCGGTAATCAACAGGCCAAGGCGTTCCCGCAGCGCGATGTGCTCACCCTCCAGATAACCGGCGGTCGGCGGGAGGTCGTGCGTGGTCACCGACGCCAAGGCGGCGGTGCGATACTCCTCTTTCCGGCGGGCACCGCCGTGGTGCGGCGAGGATTCAAACCACAAAATATTCGTGCCCATGATGCCGTAGCCAGCAAGAACATCCTGTACCCACGGCTCAAAGGTGCCGAGATCCTCACCAATGACAACCGCGCCAGCGCGCTCCGCCTCAAGGGCTAAGATGCCGACTAGGGCGTGGAAATCGTAGTTGACGTAAGTGCCGGTCGATGGGTGCTGCATGCGCGGAATCCAGAACAGCCGGAACAACCCCAAAACGTGGTCGACCCGGATACCGCCGGAGTGCCGCAATACGGTGCGAAGCATGTCCCGCCACGGCTTATAGCCAACCTCAGCGAGTTTTTCCGGGTGCCACGGCGGCTGGGACCAGTCCTGGCCGTGCTGGTTATAGCTATCCGGTGGCGCACCGACCGAAGCGTCGGGGGCGAGAACCGCCGCCAAGTTCTCCGCATCAGCACCACCTGGGTGCACACCGACCGCGAGGTCGGCCATGATGCCGATCTTCATGCCAGCTTCAATGCAGCGGGCCTGTGCGACAGCGAGTTGGGAATCGCAGATCCACTGCAACCACATGTAGAACTCGGTGAGCTCTTCCATCTCCGGCACCGCAGCGTGATTGCCGTGGCCAGCCTGCTCGTCCAAGTCGCGGCGGGCGCACCAGGTTGCGAATTCCGCAAGCCCATCGCCTTCCTGGTGAATGAAGTCGCGGAACTGCTGCTCCCGGGTTTCGTCCCGACCCGCGAGGTAGATTTCACGCAGCACCTGAAGCTTGGCTTCGTAAATAGGGTTGCGCTCGATGTTTTCGCCGTCGCGATTCTGGGAGGTGAATTCAGCGGCGATTTCTTCGATGTCGGCGCGGGTGGCGTCGTCAAGCAATTCGATCTCAGGGATATCCTCAACCCGAATGTAAATCGGGTTGGTGAACCTGCGGGTCGTGGGCAGGTAAGGGGAGTCCTCGATGGGTGGGAATGGTTCGGCGGCGTGCATGGGGTTGATAAGGAGGAAATCCCCAGCGCCTTCCTGCGCGATGGTCTCGCCGAGGAAACCAAGGTCGTTGAAATCGCCGATGCCCCAGGAGTTTTCGGAACGCACCGAGTACATCTGCGCCATGACGCCCGCGACGGGGGAGTTGATATAGGTATCCGTGGTGGAAAGCCGCGCTGGGGTGACAATCAAGGTGCAGCTGTCGGTCACGCCGTCGGAAACCAGGGTGATGGTGTGCCAGCCTTGGGGTAATCCGGCGGGAAGCTCAAAGGTGCCTTCGCCCCAGGTGACGTCGTCGATGGTGCGTGGTGGTGTCCAGTTGTCCAGCTGGGTGGTTATTTCGGTGACGCTGCCGTCTTCAAAGGTGATGGTCAGCTCGGCGGGGGCGCCGTCGTGGACGTGTACGTTGAATGCATGCGTGGTGGCATCGGTGGTGACGATGCACCTGGGGAGGGGACGGCGGAATTCCGCATCGTGCCGATCGGTGAGTGCTTTAGTTAGCGTTTCTTCACTGGGGAATTCCTCCGTTCCTAAGTCAACGCCAAGAGCTCGCAGGGTTTTTATGAGTGTGTCGTTGGACACGTCGATGGTGTTGCCACCGAAACCCGTATAGCTGGTTGAAATGGCGTGTGCGCCTGCTAATTCTCGTAATGTCTCTTGATAACCCACAGTGACCTATTCTGCCATTGACTTGCCCGATCTGTGCAATTAGTTGTCACCATAACTAAAATTTTGCTTTAAAATTTTCCTGAAAATTCTCACTTTTATCTTATGTTTTGGTATTTTTGTGAAATGGCTAACCACATAACCGCAATCAACCCCTAAAAACCCGAGGAGAAGCCCCTATTAGATAGAGACAAAACTCACTCTTTATCCTAAAAAGCTGTAGATTCGTTGGGTGGACATATCATGAGTGCATCATCGCGATGGGCTGGCCACAAAAACTGCCAGCTCGTTGCGAGTGTTGTGCCACCGAAGACGACGGAGAGAAACGGAAAAGATCACATGCAGGAAGTGAGCACCCCAGCCGACTACACCATTGGCGAATCAGACACATGCCTCACCGCATTGCTGGCTGGTGCCAAGGCTCGCCCATACGGCGTGATGTTCACGCGCCCTAAAAACTTCGAGTGGGTTAACGTCACCTCCGCAGAATTCATCGCCGAAGTATATGAAGTAGCTAAGGGTTTCATCGCCAACGGCGTGCAACAAGGGGACCGGATTGCGCTGCTCAGCGAAACTCGCTACGAGTGGTCACTGCTGGATTACGCAATCTGGGCCGCGGGTGCCGTGAGCGTTCCGATCTACGGATCGTCGTCGTTAAGCCAAGTCGAGTGGATTATCGAAGATTCCGGCGCAGTATTTGCGGTCACCGAAACCCGCGATCACACCGAGTTAATGAAAAACTTGGTGCTTGGCGACGACGGGAAGCCGCTGCTGAGCACCTCCACCTCGCAACTACGGCGAGTGCTCGAAATCAATTCCTCTGCGATCAATACCCTCAAATTTGAAGGCCGCCCGATTTCCGATGAAGAAGTCGACGCCCGAATCGCGGCGACCCGCTCGGCGGATCTGGCCTCATTGGTCTACACATCCGGCACCACCGGGCGGCCGAAGGGCTGCCGCCTTACCCACGCTAACTGGCTTTCGGAGGTCTATGGCCTGCTCACCAACCCAATCGGCGGCATTGCCGTTCCGGGATCGCGGGTGCTCACCTTCCTGCCGTTAGCGCACGTACTTTCCCGCGCAGTGTCGCTGGCGGTTGCCATCGGTGGCGCAACCCAGTCCCACTGGTCGGATTTCTCCACCCTGGGCGTGGAATTCCAGCGCGCCCGGCCCAACCTCATTTTGGGGGTGCCTCGGGTTTTTGAAAAGGTGCGCAACTCCGCTGCCGCGAACGCCGCCGAAGCGGGTGCCGTTAAAGCAACTTTGTTTGCCGCCGCAGAGAAGACCGCAATGGACTATTCCCGCGCTTTGGATACCGCCGAGGGCCCGTCCCGGGCACTGAAGCTCAAGCACGCCACCTTCGATAAGTTGGTGTACTCGAAGATCCGCGCCGCCATGGGTAATTCGGTCAAGTACGCCATCTCGGGTGGTTCGGCCATGAGCCCGGACATCATGCATTTCTTCCGGGGAATCGGCACACCCGTCTACGAAGGTTACGGCCTCACCGAAACCTCCGCCGCGGCGACGGTGGACTTCGCGGACCAGAAGATCGGCACGGTGGGCCCACCAATCGGCGGCACGTCGGTGCGTATTAATGAGGATTCGGAAATCCTTATTAAGGGAAACACTGTTTTCGACGGCTACTGGAATAACGACGAGGCCACGCAGGAGTCTTTCGACGACGAAGGCTGGTTTAACACCGGCGACCTCGGTGAACTCCTAGAATCTGGCCATCTTGTCATCACCGGCCGGAAGAAGGACCTGATCGTCACCGCAGGCGGCAAGAACGTTTCGCCTGGCCCGTTGGAGGATTCGCTTCGCTCCCATCCGCTTATCAGCCAGGCGATGGTCGTCGGTGATGGTAAGCCGTTTATCGGCCTGTTGGTCACCTTGGATGAAGATGCGATCAAACGGTGGAAACTCAATCGGAATATCCCAGAATCGCGCACCATCGCGGAGTTGGCGACCGATCCGATGCTGCGCGCGGAAATTCAGGATGCTATTAACTCCGCCAACTCCACGGTGTCGCATGCCGAAGCCATTAAAAAGTTCCAGATTCTGGATCGGGATTTGACGGAGGAGGCCGACGAGCTCACCCCGACGATGAAGGTGAAGCGCAATGTCGTGGCGCGTCGATACGCGGACGCCATCGACCAGCTATACAAGCGATAATCGCGACACGACGCGCCCTGCTACCCCCTTTTGTGTCGCGCATTGCTCCAGCGGTTTGGGGCTTTTTCATGCCAAAAGGGGGCTGAATCTAAAAACACCGGCGAGCCATGCCCCATTTGCGCCGAAGGTGCTTTAGAGTCATTCGACGTAAGCAAAACTATTTATGCAAAAGCTTAGAATCATTTGTCTGCCAACAGTGATTTTTAAGGTGCATATCAATAGTTGCGGTTATTGTTTGTGATTTTAAGCCACCGTCACTGGCTGTGATAAAAGGATGTAAGGGGTGACCACAGCGATGCAGGTTTTTGATGCCACCAAGCGTCATCGTGAGTTGACCCAAGAGGTGTTCAATATCGGCGATGAGGTAGCAACCTACATCGAAAACATTGCGGAGGCAGTGGCCGATTGGGACGCTGAACTGGTTGAAGATTGTCTCGCCGAATTCGAAGAAATCATTGAGGAAGCCCGCCGCGATTCCCGCTCCGTTGTTGCGGAGCTGTTCGGGCTGCGGCAAGCCCTGATTTCCGGTTTGGCATCGGGAACTGTATCAATGACAAGCCCGGAAGTTAAACAAGTGGATCGCCCCGTGCTGGTGAACGCCCAGTCGTTGCGGCAGCGGTTCCCAATCCAGGATTCGCCAGCCGTTATCGTGCGGGAATTAACCCAAGCCCTGGGTGCACGCACCGACCTTATCGGCGAGTACTTGGCTCATATCGTGGAGTGGGAACTCGCCGAGACGGAGCGCGCCGCCCGCGACCCGGATGCGTTGTCGCTTCCGCTGCTCTACGCGCGCACCGCCGAGGCTGTTTACGCAGCAACCGATGCGTGGCTGGTCGCGGTCGCTGGCGATCACCCGGCATACACCCGCACCATGCGTGGTTCCAACACACCGGCGTTTTTGAACGAACGCGCCCGGGTGGACGCGGTGGTTGCCCGGGTGAAAGAGAAATTGGGTGGCGGCAAGTCCGCCGGGGCCAACGTCTCCTGAGATACTCGATGAATCCGCAATCTGTGAGCTTTTCGACGGCTGGGCAGGTTGCGGTTTTTCTCAACCCATCCGACCGGCGTTGTGAAGGGAAAGTCTGCCATGATTGACGCAGTAACCGGCTGGTACTTCATGCACCTCAGTGTGAAAGTAGTCGTGGTTATTGGCGAGAAGGTATTACTGGGACGCAATCCTCGCGGCGATTGGGAGTTGCTAGGCGGCTGGCCGGATAAGGAAGATGCTTCGCTTGAAGAAACGGCGATCCGGGAAGTCCGCGAAGAAGCCGCTATAACCATCACTCCGCAACGGCTGATTAATGCGTTCATTCTGCGGGACCCGAAAGTGGAGAATCCAGTTGCCATCGTTGCCTACGGCGCCACTATCGATAGCCCTGTCCCGGAAATTGCAGCAAGCGCCGAGCACTCCCGGTTGGCGTTGGTTAGCCCCGAAGAAGCGCTGGGATTCGATAACCTCCTGCCCGCATATAAGCAGCTCATCGCGGACTATCTTCAGTTGGATTCATAACGGAAAACACGGCTCTAAGTTTCATTACCCGCTTAGGCCTTGGGTAGGCTTTAACGCCTATGGCTAATGCATCTTTAGATTCCACAGACCTCACGCTGGCATACCCCGGATATGTTCCGTTTGGTGTGTATGTTCACGTGCCGTTTTGCCAATCGCGGTGTGGCTACTGCGATTTCAATACCTATACGCCAGGGGAATTAGGATCGGCCGCCTCGCCGGAATCGTATCTGGTGGCATTAGAAACGGAACTGGAAATAGCCGCCGCACTGAGGGAAGCTGCCGGCGACACCCGACCGGCAGAAACCATTTTCATTGGCGGTGGTACGCCGTCTTTGTTGGGGGCGGAGGGACTCAGACGGATTCTCACGGGGATTAGAAACACCTGCGGCATTGCCGAGGGCGCGGAAATTACAACCGAATGTAATCCGGAATCGACAAGCCCGGAGTTTTTCGATGGTCTTACGGAAGCCGGTTTCACCCGAATTTCGCTAGGGATGCAATCGGCAAGCCCCGCCGTGCTGAAAATCCTGGAGCGGGTGCACACCCCTGGTCGCCCGTTCGCCGCAGCAAAAGAGGCAATCGCGGCGGGGTTTGCCCACGTCAACCTTGATATGATCTATGGCACGCCCACCGAAACCGATGCGGATGTCCGCGACACCCTGGACCGAGTGCTAGAAACCGGGGTGGACCACGTGAGCGCCTATTCGCTGATCGTCGAGGACGGTACCCGAATGGCCCGCAATGTGCGCACCGGGGTGTTGCCGCCGCCGGACGAAGACGTCTACGCCGATCGGTTCCACATGATCGACACGGCGCTTATCGACGCCGGGTTCTCCTGGTACGAGGTATCGAACTGGGCTAAACCGGGTGGTGAATGCCGCCACAACCTCGGGTATTGGCGCGACGCCGATTGGTGGGGTGCCGGTCCCGGCGCGCATTCACACATGGGCGACCGCCGGTTTTTCAACGCCAAGCATCCGGCCACCTATGGGCGTCGATTAGCGGAAGGCGAATTGCCGCTGGCGGAAGTGGAGGAACTAGATGTGTATGCCCGGCACGAGGAACGACTCATGCTCGGGTTGCGACTTAAAGAAGGCATCGATGTGGCCGAACTAACACCGACCGAGCTGCGGCGCGCCACCGACTTCGTTCGGCAGGGGCTGCTGGTGGTTTCCGGCGACAGGATCGCGGTGACCGATGCCGGGCGGTTGCTTGCCGACGGCATGATCGCCGACATTCTGGTCGCGGGGGAGACGTTAGACTAATAAAGGCGAACGCAAAGATCCGAACACACACAATCGAAAGGCAGGGACATGGCTGGTGCCGCGCAGGAACGTCGGCAGCAAGTGCTGCGGGCGATCGTCGCCGACTATATCGCCTCCCACGAGCCAGTCGGATCGAAAGCGCTGGTCGAACGGCATCGGTTTAACGTATCACCCGCCACCATTCGCAACGACATGGCCGCGTTGGAGGCCGCCGGGTTAATCGTCCAGCAACACGCAAGCTCCGGCCGGATTCCCACCGAAAAAGCCTATCGGGCGTTCGTCGATTCCATACACGAGCTTAAACCATTATCACCGGCGGAACGCAGCGCTATCGTGAGCTTTCTCGAAGGTGGCGTGGATGTTGAGGATGTCCTGCGCCGCTCTGTCCAGCTGCTTTCGCAATTAACGCGGCAGGCGGCCGTCGTACAAATGCCCACCCTCAATGCTTCCCGGGTACGGCACTGCGAGGTGGTGCTGTTGTCCCCGGTGCGAGTGTTGTTGGTGCTTATCACCGACGCGGGCCGGGTGGAGCAACGCAACGTCGAATTAGAACACGAATGCACCACCGAACATGTGTCGCGGTTACGGGAATTGCTTAATCAGGCGCTAGACGGAAAAACCCTTACCGAAGCCTCCGCCACACTCGCGGAAATCCTCGACCAGGCCGGGAACCCGGAAACAGCCGATCCCGATCAGGTGGTGTTTCATTCCCACATCACCCGGTGCGTCACAGTGCTGAAAGAGACCCTGGTGGAACACCCCACCGACCGGCTGATCTTAAGCGGCGCTTCGAACCTCAGTCGCATCGCGCGTGACTTTCCCACCGGGCTGCACACCCTGCTGGAAGCCTTGGAAGAACAAGTTGTTATTTTGAAGCTGCTGGCGAATGTGCAAGATTTACGCCACGTCAGCGTCGTCATCGGGGACGAAACCCAAGACGACGGGCTCCGGGGTGCTTCGGTGGTGGCTATGGGCTACGGCCTCGATGGCGCAGCACTCGGCGGTTTAGGGGTGGTGGGGCCAACCCACATGGATTATTCCCACACGATGTCCAAGGTGCACGCCGTCGCCCATTACGTCACCCAGGTATTGGGTCGTTCCTAAAAGCCTCGGTACCCGGTTTGGTGGGGTGTTAATCAGCTAACACGTAAGCCGGTAGCGAACATATGGTCACTCGATGCGTAAATTTTCCCCGGTAACGCCTACAATAACTGGCAGTTTTTAATCATCACACCGCCGGTTAGTTTTTGAACAACACGCAGGCTGGCGGAGTGAAAAGAAGTACAAGTTTTTAACCAGAGCAAAGGAAGTTGTCCACCACCGTGGCACGTGATTATTACGGCATTCTTGGCCTCGACAAGAACGCAAGCGAAAACGACATCAAGAAGGCGTACCGCAAATTGGCCCGCCAATACCACCCAGATGTCAACGACACTGCGGAAGCGGCAGAGCGGTTTAGCGAGATTTCCATCGCGCAGGAAGTGCTACTTGACCCCGAGAAACGCCGCATCGTCGATATGGGTGGCGACCCAATGGAAAACGGCGGCGGTGGCGCGCCGGGCGGCTTTGGCGGATTCGGCGACATTTTCGAGGCGTTCTTCGGTGGTGGCGGTGGCCGCCGCGGGCCACGCAGCCGGGTGCAGCCCGGCCACGACGCGCTGCTGCGCACCTCCATCACGTTGGAGGAAGCATTTAGCGGCGTGGAACAAGAGATCACCATCGATACTGCGGTGATCTGTGATCGCTGTGAGGGTTCTGGTTCCGCGACGAAGCAACGCCCTGTCACCTGTAGCCACTGCGGTGGTGCCGGTGAAATTCAGCAGGTACAGCGTTCTTTCCTCGGAAATGTGATGACGTCCGCGCCGTGTCCGGTCTGCGATGGTTTCGGCGAGGTTATTCCCGATCCGTGCGATAAATGCGATGGTCAGGGCCGCATGAAGGCGCGCCGCGATAAAGTAGTGCGGATTCCCGCCGGTATCGATGAGGGCATGCGGGTGCGCATGGCTGGCCAGGGCGAAGTCGGCCACGGCGGCGGCCCGGCAGGCGACCTGTATGTCGAGATTGCGGTTCGCAAACACCCGGTGTTTAGCCGGGATGGCGACAACCTGCATCTAACGGTCAACGTTCCGATGGCGGATGCGGCGCTGGGATCCGTGGTTGACGTCAAAGGTTTAGATGGCGACAAGGTTGCATTTACCATTCCGTCGGGCACTCAGCCGGGCGATCGATTGATCGTGGAAGGCAAAGGCATGCCTCACGTGCGCAGCGAAGGTTTCGGCGACATGATCGCCCACGTCAATGTGGTTATTCCGAAGAACCTGGACGACAAGGCGCGGGAGCTGCTTTCTTCCTACCGTGACTACCGCAACGATGAGGTTGGGGTGCTGAGCCAGGACGATGCCGACGCGGGGTTGTTTAGCCGGTTCCGTAATCGGTTCCGCAAGTAGGATTTTCCATGTCATTGCCGGTTTTCATTGCCAATCTCGATACCGCATTCACCACCGACTGCCCGGAAATTAGCCAGGTGGGGGCGTCGATAAGCGTAAACGGTGCGGAAGGGCGACATGCGGTTTCGGTGAAACGAATCGCGGTCGGGGAGCACATCGAACTTATCGACGGCCATGGCACCCGCGCCGAACTTGAGGTGGTGGCGCTCAGCGGCAAAGACACCCTGCATGGCAAGGTAATGGCGGTGCGGCACGAGCCTCGACCGCGCCCGGAGATCACTGTGGTGCAAGCGTTGCCGAAATCAGACCGGTCTGAATTAGCAATCGATCTGCTTACCCAAGCCGGGGTGGATCACATTATTCCGTGGCAGGCCGACAGGTGCGTGGCAAAATGGACCGGCGCGAAACGCGACAAAGGTGTTGCCAAGTGGCAGGCAATGGCAGTATCGGCAACGAAGCAATCCCGGCGGGCGTGGCTTCCGACCATCGACCAGCTGCACGACACGGCGCAGGTGGCGGCACGGCTGGGCGAATACGATCACGCGTTAGTACTTCACGAAGCCGCAACTGCGGGGCTGACCAGCATTGATCTTTCCGCCGCCGGTAGCGTCGTTGTGATTATCGGCCCCGAAGGTGGCATCAGCGACAGCGAAACCGAAACCTTGTGTCAGGCGGGCGCGCGAGCGGTGAAATTGGGGCCGGAAGTGCTTCGAACCGCGACGGCAGGAATGGTAGCGCTCGCCGCGATTGGTGCTACCACTAACCGGTGGGCTGCTAAAGACTGCTAGTCTTAATTCCCAAGTAGAAAAACTTTTTTAAACTTCAAGGCAGGTCGATTAACCATAGTGGCAACCCAGGTGCAAACAGCGCAGCAGATTTCGCGCGTCGTGTCGCTTGACGACGCCCACCTCCACACGATTCTCGGAATCAACGACGAAAACCTCAAAGTCCTTGAGAACCAATTGGACTGCCAGATTCACGTGCGGGGAACCAACGTCACCCTCACCGGGCTCGACCATGAGGTCGCCCGGGCGGTCAACGTGCTCAAAGAGCTCCAATCCTTGGCACGCCGCGGGCATGTTATCAGCCCCGATTCTGTCAAAAACGCCATTTCGATCGTTACGGTGAATCCGCCACAATCGGTGGCGAAAGTGCTTGCTAGCGATATTATCGTTCGGCGCGGTAAGGCTATTGGGCCCAAGACCTACGGCCAGAAGGAATACGTCGACGCTATCGACACCAACACGATTGTCTTCGGGCTCGGTCCCGCCGGTTCCGGTAAGACCTATCTCGCGATGGCGAAAGCGGTACAGGCGTTGCAGACCAAACAGGTATCCCGGATTATCCTCACCCGGCCCGCGGTCGAAGCGGGGGAGAAGCTGGGGTTCTTGCCAGGTACCCTCAATGACAAAATCGACCCCTACCTAAGGCCGCTGCACGACGCGCTGCGGGATATGGTGGAGCCTGAGGTTATTCCGAAACTCATGGAAGCAGGCATCGTGGAAGTGGCTCCCTTGGCGTATATGCGCGGCCGCACGCTTAACGATGCCTTCGTCATCTTGGACGAAGCCCAAAACACCACCCCGGCCCAAATGAAAATGTTCCTCACCCGTTTGGGCTTCGGCTCGAAGATGGTTGTCACCGGGGACATTACCCAGGTGGATTTGCCTGGGGGCCAGAAATCGGGGCTGCGGCTGGTACGCCACATTCTGCGCGATGTCGATGGGGTGGCGTTTTGCGAGCTTACGGCCGAAGACGTGGTGCGCCACAAACTGGTTGGTCGGATAGTCGCCGCCTACGACGACTATGAAGAGCGACTGGAACTGCAGCGGGCCGAGCGTCGACAAGCGAAGGAGAATGCCGAATGACGATCGAAGTAATCAACGAATCTGGCTACCCCGGCGTCAATGAGGAATCGCTTATCGACGTCGCCACCTTCGTCCTTGGCGAAATGGACGTCCACCCCCAGGCGGAAGTCACGATCTCGATCGTCGATATTCCTACCATGAGCGATCTCCACGTCCGGTGGATGGATTTAGAAGGCCCCACCGATGTCATGAGCTTTCCCATGGACGAATTAACGCCCGGCATGGGGCGACCCGACGCGCCTGATTTCGGGCCCGCGATGCTGGGCGACATCATTTTGTGCCCCGAATTTGCCGAGAAACAGGCCGAGAAAGCAGGTCACGATTTAGGACACGAGCTGTGCCTTTTGACCACCCACGGGTGTCTCCACCTATTAGGCTATGACCACGTGGTGCCTGCCGAGGAACAAAAAATGTTCGCGCTGCAAAACGAACTGCTGTCCGACTGGTACAGCGACTGTGAAAAACGCGGCGTTCGCTACCAACCGAAACCCACCGGACCGGGGGCATTCCCCTCGGCGGCGGACCGTGCGGAGCTGGATAAACTGGTTCCCGGCGGCGGTATTCCCCCTATTGGGGAGCCGACAACCACAAACGGTGGTAGCTAAGTGAGCCCGCTGATACTTGGGGCCGTCACGCTGGTAGCCCTGCTGTTCTCCGGACTGGTAGGCACCGTCGAGGCGGCCGTAAGCTGCATCTCCCGCGCCCGGGTGGAAAACATTGTCAAAGAAAAGGAAACTGCTACCGCCAGGTCCCTGCTGAAAGTACTGGACCGCCGCGCGGAACATATCAACCTCCTTGTTCTGGGCAGATACCTTCTTGACACCACCGCCGCAGTCTTCGCGGCGATGCTTGCGCTGGAAGTCATGGAACACGAAAGCTGGGCGTTGTTCGCCGCGATCGTCGGCGTTACCTTGGTGTCGTTCACCATCATCGGGGTGTTTTCCCGCACCGTGGGCCGCAAAAACCCCTATTCCGTTTCGCTCGGCTCGGCGTTTATTCTCAATGCAGTGGCCACCATTTTGGGGCCGATTCCGAAACTGCTAATCAAGATCGGCAATATCATCGCGCCCGGCTCTGGGTTCAGCGACGGGCCGTATTCCACCGAAGTCGAATTGCGGGAAATGGTGAACATCGCCCAAGAGCACGGCGTGGTGGAAGTCGAAGAACGGCGCATGATCCAAAACGTTTTCGACCTCGCCAGCGGAATCGCCCGGGAAGTCATGGTGCCCCGGCCGGAAATGGTGTGGATCGAATCCGGAAAAACCGCCGGTCAAGCAACCACACTGTGTGTCCGCTCCGGGCATTCCCGCATCCCGGTCATCGGCGAAAGCGTCGACGACATTGTGGGCGTGGTGTATCTCAAAGACCTGGTGCAACGCACCTACCACGACGCCGACGGTGGTCACAGCGTGCTTGTCGACGACGTCATGCGGCCCGCCACTTTCATTCCGGACTCGAAAAACCTCGATGCGCTGCTCCACGAAATGCAAACCAACCGCTTCCATATCGCCATGCTGGTCGATGAATTCGGCGGTATTGCCGGGCTGATCTCCATCGAAGATATTTTGGAAGAAATCGTCGGCGAAATCGCGGACGAATACGACGAACGGGAAATCGCGCCCATTGAACAATTTGAGGACGATCCCCGCAGCTACCGGGTGGTCAGCCGCCTGCTTTTAGAAGAACTGGCGGAGAAAATCAACGAAGACCACGATGTCACCATCGAATTTTCCGATGAGATCACCGACCAGGTGGACACCGTTGCTGGCCTTATCGCATTTGAAAAAGGCCGCGTGCCCTTACCCGGCACCACCGTGGAAACCTGCGGGTTACGGCTTGTCGCCGAAGGCGGCCGGGATCGGCGTGGCCGGATGCGGGTGCGGTCGGTCATCGTGACCGTGCTTGCCGCGCCGGAAACCGACGCTGACGAGGCTACTACGGGCTAGGCCAGGATGGTCTTTTCAGTGTCGATCTCATCATCGTCAGGAACCAATTCCGCGAAATCATCGCAGAGCTTCCCCACGGTGCCCTCGTCGAGCCATACCTTCCACACTGACATGTTATCCTCCGGGTCGAAGTAGAGATACACCCCGTCGCTATAGCTTCCGAAAATAAAGCAGTTTTCCAGCCGCTCAACGGGGATTTCGCCCTCGGCATCGTGCCGACGTACCGGTGTTCTGACAAAATCCAGCAACCTAGAGGATTCTTCCGGAAGCCGTGCCCGTGCGATCAGGTCGACTTCTTTTCCGTCATGGAACCACGTCATGAATTGCTCAAATTGGGAAAGAAGACGGCGGTAATCAGCTGGTAACGTGGCACCGGTTTGTGCTTCAAAGGAATCAAGTACATCCATCGCGTTAGTGCTCCTGGTCGCTCACGCAAAACGCATTGCCTTCGGGATCGTGGAGCACCGTCCACGAAAAGCTGCCGTCCGGAAGCGTTTGCTCCGACTCCACAGTGGCACCAAGCGTTTGCAGCCACGCGATTGTTTCTGCCCGATTATCGGCATGGAAATCCACGTGAACCCGGTTTTTACCCGGTGTGGGGTCTGGAACCAATTGGAAACCCAACCTTGGGCTGCCGTCAACCATGACAAAGAAGCCGTCATAATCCGCAAGGATTGGTGCGCCAGTAGCCTGCGACCAGAACTGCGCCAACGAGCGAGGATCACGGCAATCAACAGTAATCATTCCTGGGGTGATTGTTGTGCTCATATCGAACATTATAGCGAAAAACTTCCGGCGTTGTTGGGAAGAGTGTGGTCCAAACGTGGGGAGAGCACGTTACGCCTTGTTCCCGCAGCCACAGTTATTGGGGATAATGAACAAGTAACGACGCTAATCGAAACTGTTGTGAAAGGAGAGACATGAATCAGAAAATTCCTGCTATAGCTACTTTTATCGATGGGCACGTGTATGTGGATTTCGCCGCGGGGACCGCAGTCGAAGGATCAATAACCCTCCATTGGAGAAACGGCGATCTGGCCGGAGCCCTTGATTATTCCGAAGAGGGAAAACTGGTGGGCATTGAAATTCTTGATGTGCTGAACGAAATTTCGGAAACAGTGAATTCTGAATAGTGAACGGTTGAGGTTTCTGAAATGAAGATTTGGGACGTAATGATTGAACGTTGCGTCACAAATTCCTTTGTCCTGGTAACCAATCAGGAGTCCTGATGAATGGTGGTTATGCTGCTGTTTCCTGCTAAGTAGAGCCCTCATCACAGCATTTAGGAGCGCCCGAGAAGCCATCGCAACTCAGAAATCCGTTCCCATATTCCGGCTTCGATTGAAGAAATGTCAAGAAGGTGCGCCCGCGCTTCAAAATCTTTGATCCCACCTTCAACGTTTGATTCCAATTCGTGCAGCTCCGTTTCGGCTTGTGCAACGGTAAGACAGCGTAGCTTTGGTTCCGGCATGGCTTCCTCCTTTTCGCTTTTCGACGCAGACTTGTTCGTTTCTCAACTGCTTCACCTGATAAATCCTAACGCGATAGAAAGTGCTGTCGCTTTTATCCATAGGTATGAGTTGGAGCATCGCAGTTTCAAACCCCGGTATGACCTGCGATTTCTGCCCCTGGGCTGACGATTTTCAGTGGCTGGGCGGCGAAGATGAAAGTATGAAACATCAACGTGATTATGTGATCCACACCAGTGGACTCACCAAACAGTTTGGTTCGGAGGTTGTGGTTAATGCGTTGGACCTTCGTGTTCCAGGAGGTGCTATATATGGCTTCCTGGGGCCGAATGGATCCGGCAAATCCACCACAATGAAAATGCTGCTCGGGCTCATGCGCCCAACAGCAGGGGAGATTCACTTGTTCGGGCAGCGGCTGGAAACGGCCAGTCGGGCGGCGCTGCTGCGCACCGTCGGGTCGATGATTGAGGCACCGCCCGGCTACGGTCACCTCAGTGGCTGGGAGAACATGCAGATCGTGCAGGCCATGTTGGGTTTGGAAACTCGGCAGATTGAAGAAGCCTTGGACACGGTTCGGCTAAGCGGGCACCGCAAGAAGGTGGTGAAGAACTACTCCCTCGGTATGAAGCAACGGTTGGGGATCGCGATGGCGCTTGCCCGTAATCCGGAGCTGCTCATCTTGGATGAGCCGGTTAATGGGCTGGACCCGGCCGGTATTGAGGAGATTCGTGAGCTGATAATCGACCTAGCGGCGCGTGGGATTACCATCATGGTGTCAAGCCACCTGCTAGATGAGGTGGATAAGACCGCAACGATGATGGGGATTATCGATCGCGGTTCCTTGATTTTCCAGGGCAGTAGGGAAGAGCTGTACGGTCACAGCGTGCCAGATTTAATCGTCACCACTGACGAACAGTATGTGGCCAATCTGCTGCGTATTCCCGGCGCGCGTCGGCATTCGTCGTCAAGCGTTGCAGTACCGGGGCTCACGCAACCGCAAGCCGCGCAGCTGATTGCCGAGGCGGCGCAGTCTGTCCCTGTGTATGAGGCGAAGCGGGCGCAGCAATCGTTGGAGGAAATTTTTATGGATCTCACGGCGACAGGACAATTGCGATGATTGCGGTGGAATTACGAAAGTTACGTCGGCTGAAAATACCGTGGTTGGTTGCGGTCTTGGTTGTTGCGGTGGTTGCCTTGAGTTCAACGACGCTGTTTAGAGACACGGACGGCGTGGATATGGCGGGGTTGTTGCTCGCTGTCACGATGGCGCAGGCCCTGTTGTCGCCGGTGTTTGTCAGTATTATTGCTTCCCGGTTGGTGGAAGTTGAACATGAAGGTAATGGCTGGCATTTGATGGCGGCGGCGGGCGTTAGCCGCAGTCGATTGTGCGCGCTGAAAATCCTGCTGGTTAGTGCGATTATTACGGTCGCGGTGATTGTGGAAAGCACCGTGTTATACGCCGTTGCCATTGGCGATGCTATCCCGGAGACGGTTAATAATTCAGCGTGGTGGGGGTATTTTGGCTGGCTGGCGTTGGTCAATATTGTGTTCGTGGTGTTCCACGTCGTGATTGCCGCCAAGGTTGATAATCAATTGGTCAATATCGGGATCGGTGTTTTAGGCGCCTTCATCGCGGTGTTTTCGCTGCTTCTGCCGGATACGATCACGCGGTTTATTCCGTGGGGATGCTATGCGCTTATTTCGCCGGTGGGATTCGGGGGATTAGAGAAAGTTGTCTATATTCAGCCGCCCTATGCGTCGATTATCGGATTGGTAGCCGTGATGCTGGTCGGTGGTGTGGTTGCGGTGCGCTGGTTTGATCGGTTGGAACGATAGGAAGGGTGAATGCCATGTTTCGTGCGGAATTATTGAAGTTGAAACGTTCGCAATTGTGGGTGGTGGTCGTGATTTTGCCGCTGCTGGCAATTATTACGGGCAGCATTAACTACTGGTCGAACAAACAGATGCTCAATAGCGGTTGGGTGTCGCTTTTTAGCCAGGTGTTCTTGTTCTATTCGTTGTTTTATTTCTCGATGGCTGTGGCGCTTATGTGCGCTGCGGCGTGGCGTATGGAGCACCAAGGTACAAACTGGAATTTGCTACGTACTAATTCCACCAGCGCGGTGTCGTTGCTTCTAGCCAAGACCGTTGTCATTGCGATTCCGTTGGCGGTTATGCAGCTTGTGTTGGTGTGCGGCACGTTTATTTCCGGGTTGATTGTGCTTGACGACGTCTCCATGCCGCCGTTGTATTACCTGGTCATTGGGCTGCTTGCGGTGGTTGCGTCGTTCCCGCTGGTGGTGATGCAGCTGCTGCTCTCAGCTCGTTTGAAATCCTTTGCCGCGCCGGTGGCGGTGTGTTTCGCTGGCTGTGTTGCTGGTTTTGGAGTCCTGGCGAGCAAACCGCCCCTGGTGTACGGCAAGCATGTCATTCCGCAGGCATTGGTCACTCGGATGCTTAACCTCGGTTCGTCTGCGGTGGGGGATTCGGATGCTTTTACGTTTGCGGGTGCGCTTCCGATTGTCGCGGCAGCTCTTGCGGTGGGTGCGGTGTTGATTCTGCTCGCCCCGAAGGTGATTCGGATGTATGAAAGCTAGCGTGGGCGTGAGGTTTTAGTCCGCACGGTATTCTAGATACTCTTTTGTGCGAAATAGGTCGGTAACCAAGTGTGGGTTATCGGCCTGCATTGTTGTGATGAATGCCTTGACTTCTTCTTCTGGTAGCCCGTCGAGGTGTTGTATTTCGGTTTCGGTGACCCCGACAAGCTGGACGAATGCGGTTTTGCCGTAAATGCCGTGCTGTGTGCGGGCCTCGGTATCGGGCGCGGTGACGAATGCGGTGATGGTGCACCCGTCGTCTTCGATGATCGGGCTGCCGTTGAGCCTGATGGTGGCGTAGGGTTTGAACCAGTTTCCGGATTCGTAGGTGTAACGGGCGAAAAACTCCAACAGGTTGATAGTCCACCACCAGTCGGCGGAGGTGTCGGGAAGTTTAAGCGTCATTTCGTAGCCCCACCTGCTAAATTCGCCACCGAGTGCTTCTTCTTCGATTCCTAGTTCCGTCATGCCGAATGTGACGATGTGCTGGTAACCGGCTGGTGATTGGAATTTCGCGAATTCTTCGATGTAGCAATCGCCGCCCAGTGATGGTGGTATTGCGTGGTGATACCACTCGGGTTCTTGTCCGGGGTAGAGCCGTTGAAATTCGGTTGTGATTGTGTCGAATCCGGGATGCCAGGTGGGATCTGCTGCGACGCGGTTGCGGAATTCAGCGGTATTCATCGAGTGGTCCTATTGCTGTTTCGGGAAACATTTGGCAAGATTGTGTACGTGTCCACTATTTGTGGTCAACATTCGCCCACAACGAAATTGTGCTGTAAATTTGCTGATTGGGCGTCGTTGTGCCCCAAAGGACAGTTCACATACCAATGTAGGCAACATTCATATTTAAGGAAAGATTCATGAAAAAAGGACTCATCGCTATCGGCGTTATCGCCGCAATTGCCGTGGCAGGCGTTATTTTCGGCACCAAATATTACGCATCGAAATACGACAACAGTAACGTCGCGGCACCAAGTGTTACCACCGAAGCACAACCAGCCGACGCGGCAGACCTCACCGGAACCTGGACCGTCGGTGACGGCTCCTTCGCTGGTTACCGGGTGGGCAAGGTCTTAAACGGCGAAAATCTTGTGGTAGTCGGCCGCACCGAAAAGGTCACCGGCGATGCGACGCTTAACGACGGCACCCTGCTGGCCGCAACCGTCGAGGTCGATCTCGCAACGGTTGATTCCGGCGAAGCCGCCCGCGATAAGGCATTCCGCGAGGAGATTCTCAACACCAATGAAAACCCAACCGCGACCTTCGTCGTCTCCGAACCGGCAAAGGTTGAATCCGGTGCGGGCGCAGTCGAGGTAACTGGCGACCTGACGCTCAATGGTCAGACCAAGCCAGTGACCGCAACGCTGGAAATCGCCAAGAACGGTTCCGTTCTGGAAGTTGCTGGCACCGTCCCGATGACCTGGAGCGATTTCGGCGTCGTAGCCCCGGACAAGGGATTCGCCGTGGTTGACCAGACCGGCGACCTGGAATTCCAGCTCAACCTCACTCAGTAATAAAACAACACTTCAATAACCCAACACTTCGGGGATTCCGCCTCACCAGACGAACCGGGCCTGGTGAGGCAGAATCCCCGATTTTTAATGCCCAACAATGGGCTCAAGCGTTGGTAACCGTACCTCTGCCAGCGCTGGCAACAGCACTGGCAGTAGCACTGGAAAAGGTAACGGCTATCGGATTTTCCCCTTCTTCCAACCGATGAACACTATAATTCCAACAACCACGCTGAACCCGATAACGGTGGGTACCCACCTTTCGTATAAGCTCTGGATTCCGTAGTCGATGGCTGCGCTCCAATCGCTGCCAGTTCGTGACTTGTGGAATAACGCGGGAACGACGGAATACCCAAGGAAGGAACCAATCGTCAGCGCCAGCCACATGCGAAACCATGTTTTCAGTGACTGGAAGCTAGCTGGATGTGTTGTTTCGTTCGGCATCGTTACTCCTCTCACCATTTCTCGTCGTCTTACCGCATCTATCGTGCACCACTATGCCGCGCACAAACCTCGCGGTTGTCGCCGGGGAGATTGGTCGTCAACAATTCAAACCCCATTGTAGCGAATGTGGTATAGCTCCCGGTTGTGGCGGTTTTCAGCCATGCGGTAGTCGTTACGCGGATCCCCGAGTCGTCCCTGCGGCGGGCGGGGGCGTCGACAAGCGAAAAACCTTTAACTGCGATACACCTCACGGTGGACGACATCGCTCAGCGGTGCACCCGCGCGCCACCCGAAACGCTGCAGATCAGGGACCTTTTCAAAATGAGTGACCGGGCCAATACACAACCAGGCGACAGGGCGAACCGGCTCCGGGCAGCCGATAAAGCTGCGCAGGAACTCCTCCTGATAGAAACTGACCCACCCCATGCCAATATTCTCAGCGGTGGCCGCCAACCACATGTTCTGAATAGCCAAGGTGACGCTGAAAAGCCCAGTGTCATCAATGGTGTGCCGGCCAAGGATATTCGGCCCGCCCCGACGCGGATCGTAGGTGACCACGATGCCGGTGCCGGATTCCCTAATCCCCTCAATCTTGATTGGGTTGAATACTTCCTTGCGGTCGTCCGGTAACTCGTCCGCAAACGCTTTTCGGCGCTCAGCTACATGGGCGGCAAATTCCGCCAGCCGGTCCGTATCCTGGATAACAACGAAATCCCACGGCTGGGAATTGCCCACCGAAGGGGCGGCATGTCCGGCGGAAAGAATGCGATTTAAGGTATCGTCGGCGATGATCTCACCGGTGTATTCCGCCCGAACGTCGCGCCGGGCGAAAATGGTGCGGTAAACAGCTTCGGTTTCTTCTGTCATTCCTTTAACTTTATGCCACAATCAGGCAACCGAAATCGGGGCGACCATGTGCATGTCGTTATGCGAGAAAACGTCCACGTGAACCCCGTAGACATCCTTGATAACCTCCGGGTTCAACACCTCGGTGGGGTGGCCTTGGGCGACGGGGCGACCGGATTTCATCACAAGCACCTCATCGGCAAACCGGGCGGCCAGATTGATGTCATGGATGGCGATGAGCCCAATCGCATTAGTCTCCGCCACCCACTGACGCACATAATCCAAGAGGAAAAGCTGCCGTCTGAGATCCAACGCGCTGGTGGGCTCGTCCAAAACCACAATCGAAGGAGACGTTACCAACGCTTGGGCCACACCCACCAATTGCCGCTGCCCGCCGGATAATTCCCCAAGATACCTGTGTCCAAGATCGGCGATCCCCAACGAGGTCATGGTTTTCGCGGCACTCCACTCCGGGTCTGTTGTGGCGCGCCGGGCGGCGATCAGCACGGTTTCGAAGGCGTGAAGCGCCGCCGAACTGGGGAGGTCTTGCGGGACGTAGCCGATATGGCGGCGCAGAGAACCGCCGGAGAAGGTTTCAGAATCCCGTCGGAATTCGACTTCACCGGTGTGCCGCAGGATCCCGGAAATGGCTTTGATGAGGGTGGATTTGCCAGCCGCATTGGGCCCGAGCAATGCGGTTATCGTCCCGCCGGACAGCGGGGTGGCGGTGAAGTCGGAGACGACCGAGTTTTTGCCATAGCCGACCGAGACGTTACTGATGGTCAGTTCGTTTACCATAGGTTGCGCTTCCTGGTGATGATAAGACCGATAAAGAACGGTACGCCGACGAGTGCGGTAATAATTCCAATAGGAACGGCGACACCGGGTATGATAACCAGGCTCAACGCGTGGGAGGCGCTGAGCATCACCGCACCGGCAGCGGCCGCCGCCGGTATGAAATAGCGCTGGTCCTCGCCAACGAGCATTCGGGCGATATGCGGACCGACCAGGCCGACAAAGCCGATAATCCCGGAGAACGCCACTGCGGTCGCGGCCAGGAGCGAACAGAGAACCAGCACGATAACCCGGAGCCGGGCGACATTGACCCCCATGGCCTGGGCGCGGGCGTCGCCCAGTTTCAAGGCGGTCAGCCGCCAGGAGAGGACACCAAAAATCGGAATGATGACCGCCAAGACCAACGCCAACACGAGGTTTCCAGCCCAGGTCGCCCGCGTCATGGAGCCCATCGACCAGAAGACAATTTGTTGGAGGGCTTCGGTGGAGGCGCGGTATTGGATCAAGGCGAGCAGCGCTTGGAACAGAAAGACCAAACCGATTCCCAACAAGATCATCGTTTCCGCACTGGCACCGCGCCAGATCGACGCGCCAACAATGACGGCGGTGGCGATCATGGACGATAACCAAGCAATAACCGCCAGATTGAACTGCGGCTGGTTGATCGCCGTCCACCCTAAAACGATGGTTGCAGCACCGCCGAAGGCAGCGGCGGCGGAGATGCCTAGGGTGTAGGGTTCGGCCAGCGGATTGGACAAGATGGTTTGCATCTGCGCGCCCGCCAGCGAAAGAGTAATGCCGACCAAAAGCGCCATCACTGACATGGGCAGCCGCAGCGTGTAGAGCACGGTGTGTTCTTGCTGGCTGAGTGAATCTGGTTGGATAAGCCCCCGCACAACACCGGCGAATCCCAATTGTGTGGGGCCGACCACCGTGGCCACAACGAACGCTATTAACGCAATGGCTGTGAGCGCGACGATGATCGCCCACCGTCGACGGGTGGTGCGCCGATGGGTGGAAACCAATTGGTTTGCCGATTGCGTCGAATCGGCGGATGTGGGTGGTTGCGACGCGGGCGCGGTCGAAGCCACGTCGATGACCGAGTGTGGGGAAGTACTCACTGTTGTCCTTAGCAGTGCGGGTGGTCGGTTGCGGGAAGGCTGGCGCCTTGTGGCAGTTGCTACGGGTTCATGCCGGTGAAGAAGATGCCGCTGGCGGGGAACGCCTGGAATTCTTCGTGGGCTTTCTCCCAGTGGGCGTTGACATCAATGTCGGAGAACAACTCTGGGTGTAGCCATACTGCGAATTGCTCCAGGGCTAGGTAGTTCATCGGGGAATCGTAGAACTGGTGCCAGACTGCGTACAGCTTTTCTTGCTTCGGGGCGTCAAGCTGGTCGAAGCCATTGGTTTGCAGCAGTCCGCGCAGTGTTTCGGCGGCGCGTTCTTTGGTGGCGGAGTAGCCCAACTCGACGTGCGGGATAGCCTGCTTCTTTTCCTCGTCTTTCGAACCGGCTTTTTCCGGATCCCAGGAACCGCCGGTGGCGATGATGACGTCTGGATTTTCCGCGATGACTTTCTCGGCGGTGATGTCGCCGGATTCGGTGTCAAGAATATGGTCGCCCATATTATCGCCGCCAGCCGCGTTGACGAACTCACCTAAGTTCGACTTGTTAACCGTCGCGCAGCAATCTTTGAGGCCAGCCGCCCGCCACAGCAGGGTCTTGGGGCGTTCCTCGTCGCTGAGCTTCGAGGTGCGCTCGGTGATCCGATCGACAGTTTCTTGCCAATCGGTGTTGAATTTCTTGGCTTCCTCGGTTTTGCCGAAAAGCTCACCCAGTGCGGTGATGGAGGTGGTGGTGTTTGTCATCGGGTGCTGCCGGAAGTCGGTCACGATGTATTTGATTCCGGCCGCGTCGATTTTCTCCAACATGCCGGTGGTTTCGGCCGCGTCGTAATGATCGGCAGTCATAACCAGGGCGTCGGGGTTGTGGGCGATGAGGTTCTCCACGGTGACATCGCCCTTGGCAATGCCGCCGATTTCGGGAAGTTCGGCAACGGCGGGCAGTTTCTCCACCAGTTTTTCTTTAAACGATGGGGCGGCGGTGGTCAGGTCGGAACCCAGGGCGACCACTTTGTCGATGGGATTTTCCTTATTGAGGATTGAGGTGGCAAAGAGCCCTCGGCCCTCACCCATAATGATGCGTTCCGGTGGGGTGTCGAAGGTGACGGTGCGGCCTTTGACGTCGGTTACGGTGATCGCCGCATCGGTGCTTTTTGACGTCTCTGCCGTGGTGGAACCGGTGTCAGCTGAATTGGTACAGGCGGAAACAGTAAGCGCCATGAGTGCGCCCACGCCCAGCAAACGAAGCTTTCGCATTGAATCTCCTTTATATGTTTATCAAACTAAAGTTGTAAAACTTCAGGCCGAGACACATTATAGCAAGCGAACACTAATTAAAGATAGTGTTACCTTATTTTTTAGGGACGGTCTGTGGTTTTGCGGCCTGGAAACGTCGAAAAGCGTGGGTAAATCTTTGTGATTTATAGCTAAAACCGTCATGATTAGAACCATGACTATTCTCTCCATCCAATCCCACGTGTCATACGGACATGTAGGAAACTCCGCAGCCGTCTTTCCCTTGCAACGCATCGGGCACGAAGTGTGGCCAGTACACACCGTTAACTTCTCCAATCACACCGGCTACGGCGAGTGGGGTGGCGAACTCATATCGGCACCGCAGGTCAAAAGCGTCATTGACGGAATCAAAGCGCGCGGCGCATTCGCAAACGTTGAGGCGATCCTGTCCGGCTACCAGGGCGGAAGCGACATCGCCGACGTCATTATCGACACCGTCGCCCAGGTCAAAGCCGAAAATCCACATGCTGTCTACGCCTGCGACCCGGTGATGGGTAATGCGAAATCAGGCTGCTTCGTCTCCGACCTCATCCCGCCGCTGCTGCGCGATAAGGTGGTGCCAGTTGCGGACATCATCACCCCAAACCAATTCGAACTTTCCTACCTCACCGGAGTGGAAGCATCCAGCATCGACACCACCCTCGCCGCCGTCGAGGCAGCCCGAGCGATGGGGCCACACACGGTTTTGGTGACCTCCGTGCTTCGACCGGATCGCCCAGAGAACACGATCGAAATGATCGCCGTCAACGACACCGGCGCGTGGAAAGTCCAAACCCCGTTCATCGACATCAAACGCAATGGCTCCGGCGACGTAACAGCGGCCCTGTTTACCGGCCACTACATTCGCAGCAACGACGCCGCCGACGCGCTGGCTCGCACCGCCTCTGCCGTCTACGACCTCATCGACTTAACCCACGCCCGCGATTCCCGCGAGTTGCTGCTCATCGACGCCCAGGATCGCTTCGCCGAACCGCAGCTGCAATTCGAGGTGGAAAAGATCGCCTAAGCACGGCTTATCGGATAGCGCTATATCGTGCGGCGGCGGTGCTGGGCCGACACAAGGCTTGGGTGCCGGGCTGGCGCAAGGCCAGGGTGCATCTCCGGTACAAGGCTTGGGTGGCGGTGGGGTCTGGGTCGATTGGGGGCGGGTGTCCTAGAATAGAACCGATACGACACCAGCACCGCCGTTTCGTCGGTTACATGCCGCAAATCGCTCATGCTTAGTCTGGCGGTGTCGGTGACCAGCATTGGTTTTTTAGTATCAGTTTTCGTTACTGGTTCTTAAAAACCAGCGCGATGACCCGCGCGGTTGTAGCCGCGATAAAACAATAAACCTAAAAATATAAGGAGCCAGGTGACTGCCACCGATTCGTTTAGTTCAACCCCCGATGGATTCCGATCCGGATTCGTCAGTTTTGTCGGCCGACCCAATACCGGTAAATCAACGCTGACAAACGCGCTGGTAGGGCAGAAGATCGCCATTACCGCCAACCAGCCCGAAACCACCCGGCATCCCATTCGCGGCATCATCCACCGCGAAAACGCACAAATCATCGTGGTTGACACCCCTGGTCTGCACCGGCCCCGCACCCTCCTCGGCGAACGGCTCAACGAGGTGGTTAAAGATACCTATGCCGACATGGATCTGATCGGCCTGACCATTCCCGCCGACGAAAAGATCGGCCCCGGCGACAGGTGGATTCTGGAAAACGTCCGCAAGGTAGCGCCCAAAACCCCCATCCTGGGGATCGTAACCAAGGTAGACAAAGTCAGCCGCGACCAGGTGGCGGCGCAGCTGATGGCTGTCCACGAACTTCTTGGCGAAAATAGCGAAATCGTGCCCGTTTCCGCCGTCACCGGGGAACAACGCGACGTGCTTATCGACGTCATCACCTCTCTGCTGCCCGAAGGTCCGAAGTTCTACCCGGACGATCACGTAACCGACGACGACACCGAAACCCGAATTGCTGAATTGGTGCGCGAAGCAGCTCTCTCCGGGCTCAAGGACGAACTTCCGCACTCCGTGGCGGTGGAAGTCGATGAGATCATTCCGAACGAGGATCGCCCCGGCGTCATGGACGTCCACGTGGTTATCTACGTGGAACGGCCCGGCCAGAAGGAAATCCTCATCGGTAAAGGCGGACGCCGAATCGGGCGGATCATCCACAACGCCCGGCCACAAATCTGCGAATTGCTCGGAACAAATGTGTACCTTGACCTACGGATTAAAGTTCTGAAAAACTGGCAGTCCGACCCCAAGCAACTGGGCCGGTTAGGCTTCTAGCGGCTTTGGGTTATTCAAGTTAAGGCGGTGCGGGCGGTATGGCACGCAGTCAGTCCTATCGGGAACGGGCATTGGTGATCCGGACCTACGATCTCGGCGAAGCGGACCGAATCATCGTGTTTTTGACCAAAGGGCGCGGTTTGGTTCGGGGCGTGGCCAAAGGGGTGCGCCGCTCGAAGAGCCGGTTCGGTTCCCGGCTGCAACCGTTTATTGAACTAGATGTGCAGTTCTATGCCGGGCGAAGCCTGGAATCCATCACCGGGGCTGACACGGTACAGTTTTTCGCCACTGGAATTATCGAAGACCTAGGTCGTTATTCCGCCGCCGGTGCGGTCTTAGAAGCCACCGAACGATTGGCATTGGCACACGTCGGCGACGACGATTCGCTCTACGAACTAGTGGTTGCCACCCTGGCGGATCTCCAAAGCAGCAGCACGCCGACGCTGCGGCTCGATGCATTCCTATTGCAAGCCATGGAGCTCGCCGGATGGGCACCGAGCCTGTTTTATTGCGGAAACTGCGGCGCGCCCGGCCCGCACGGTTCCTTCCACCCGGCACCAGGTGGCGCGCTGTGCGCCGCCTGCCGCCTGCCGGGCGCCATTGATGTTGATCCGGAAGTCCTCCACGTCATGTGGCTGCTTATCGACGGCCAATGGTCCCGGGCCTGGGAGATCATCGGCGAGCAATTTGAGCGCGGATTAGGGCAGACGTTTGTCGACCACATTCACACCCTCACCCGCACCCATCTGCAATGGCATGTGGAACGCAAGCTCCACAGCCTTAACGTGCTTGACCAGGCCTAGTCTGCGAAAATTTGTGCGAAATAATTGATGGCCCCGCATTGAAAAATTGGGGACAAATGGCACAATGTTAGGCGTGACTGATCAATTAGTGCCGCCACACATTCCGGCGGAGTTTATTCCAAACCACATCGCACTGGTGATGGACGGAAACGGCCGGTGGGCCGAGCAACGGGGACTGAAACGCACAGAGGGGCATCGGCGGGGCGAAGCGGTGCTACTTGATATGGTCGCGGCGTGCCAGGCGCTCGGAGTGAAAAACCTTTCCGCCTATGCGTTTTCCACCGAAAACTGGCGACGCTCCGCCGAGGAGGTCCGCTTCCTCATGGGCTTCAACCGCGACGTTTTGGCACGCCAGCGGGAATGGCTGCACGAACGCAATGTGCGGGTTCGGTGGGTTGGGCGTCGACCCCGGTTGTGGCGCAGCGTGATTAAAGAGCTGGAAGCCGCCGAAGAACTAACCAAAAACAACACCAGCATGACACTGTTTATGTGCGTAAACTACGGCGGACGCGCAGAGATCGTTGATGGGGTTCGGGCGATTGCCAAGCAGGTGCAGGAAGGAAAACTGCGTCCCGAAGACATCACGGAAAAGAACTTTCAGTCATTCCTCGACGAGCCGTCCATGCCGGATGTGGATTTGTTCCTGCGCCCATCCGGGGAGAAGCGCACCTCGAACTTCCTGATGTGGCAGTCGGCTTATGCAGAAATGGTGTATCAAAACAAGCTTTTCCCGGATTACACCCCGCAGGACCTTTTCGATGCGGTGCTCGAATACGCGAAACGTGATCGGCGATTTGGGGGAACGAAATAACATGCCACAGCAGCCGCTCCATACAGATTCATCTGTGTCGAACCCCACGCCGAAACAAATCCGCAGATGGCAGCAATACCTCGCCAATGAACGTGCGGAAGCCGCCGTCTACCGGGAACTAGCCCGCAAACGAGACGGAGAAGAACGCGACATTCTCCTAGCCGTCGCCGAGGCCGAGGCTAGACATGAGGAACACTGGCGCACTTTGCTTGGCGACGAAGTAGGCATGCCCCGTACCCCAGATTTCTCCACCCGGTTCATGGCCTTTTTGGCGCGGCGCTTCGGCACCGTTTTCGCATTGGCGATGATGCAGACCGCCGAATCGCGCAGCCCGTATTTTGACGACGCCGACGCGACCGAGCAGATGAAAGCCGACGAAGCCATCCACGCGGAAATCGTACGAGGCTTAGCTGCCCGGGGTCGGGAGCAGATGAGCGGGAATTTCCGTGCCGCTGTTTTTGGTGCCAACGACGGATTAGTATCCAATCTAGCGTTGGTACTGGGGGTGATGGCCTCCGGTGTCGATACGAATATCATTTTGCTCACCGGCATTTCCGGCCTGCTTTCGGGCGCGTTATCGATGGCTGCCGGGGAATATATCTCCGTGAAATCCCAAAACGAGCTCCTTGAAGCGTCGCACCCACACCCGGAAGCCGGAAAAGCGGTGACGCTTCTTGATGTCGACGCCAATGAATTGGCGCTGGTGTACCGGGCCCGGGGAATGAGTGCTGCGGAAGCGGACGAAAAAGCCGCCCGGGTTTTCGCCCACATCCACACCAAACAGCCTGGTGAGCAAGATATTTGGGAGGGGACGCAACAAGAAACTTCCGCCTCCGGCGGTGCCTGGTCGGCGGCGTGTTCCAGTTTCATGTTCTTTGGTACGGGCGCGTTGATACCGGTCATTCCCTATATCTTCGACTTCCCGTCGGTGTGGGCAAGTGTCCTGGCGATCGTTTTGGTCGGTATCGCGCTGATGTTCACCGGCGCGATCACGGGCATTCTATCCGGCAAGCGCCCGCTCAAGCGTGCGCTTCGGCAATTATTGATCGGCATGGCCGCGGCCGGAATCACCTACGGCTTAGGTAGCCTTTTTGGGGCGACAATCACCTAGAAAAGCATAACGAGAAACGGCCGGGGCGGTAGTGAAACCTGCCCCGGCCGTTAGCCTTAACTATGGTTATTGTGCGTCGGCGCAGCCTGAGCACAGGCCGTAAATCTCCGCGTCGTGGCCGGTGAGCTGGAAACCGAATTTTGTTGCGATTTGGCTCGCCCATTCCTCTACTGGGCCGCCGTCGATTTCGACGGTACGGCCGCACTGGGTGCACACCAGGTGATGGTGGTGATCCCCATTGAGGCAATGACGATACAACGTCTCGCCATTAGCCATGTGTAACACGTCTACTGCATCAACCTCCGATAGGGATTGTAAGGTGCGATAAACGGTTGTTAACCCAACTTTGAGATCTCGGTTTGTCAGTTCTTGGTGGATAGTTTTGGCGGAAGCGAAGTTTTCTAATTCACGTAATACATTCACCACTGCGGTGCGTTGCCGGGTGCTGCGCACACCTAATTTCGGCACAGTGTGTTCCATGGCTTTTTTCACGGTGTCCCTTTCACAAGGTAACCCTTGTACGAGTAGCACTAACTAAAGGTCCAACATTGGCTTGGGGTAGCTTCGTCTCGAAACGGTGAGAACGGCAGCTAGCAAAAGCAATGCCAGAAGCAATGGCTTGAGATACCCCTCGATGCTGGGCTGGTAGGGGAAGTGTGTGAGGTTTCCCAGACGCAAAAAGTAAAGCAACGATGAACATCTCAAAGCGTCAGTACCGTTACCGCGAAGGCGCAACAATCCAGGTGAGGGAATCACTGAGCCGAGTGGCGAGCGACGGCACTAACCACGAAGGACTTTGCATGTGCAAGTCTTATTCCAAGAGTAGGCGCGTATTGAAAATTAAGCAAAGGGTATTTATCCAGCTGAACGAAATAATATTTCCGTATTCGCGTTCAGCTGGGGCTTTATTGAAAAATGAAACGGAGAAAACCCCTGCGAGAGTTGCAATCTGGTTTGCGTGCCATTTCGTTGGTTGTCGTTGCCCGCCACGCTGATGGATGGCAATGGGTAGACAAACTACTGGGTTTGGGCCTTCTTGCAGGTGACCGCAGCGAGGTTGATGACCTTTAAAATGTCACGGCAGCTGAGGCTGTACGTGATGAGCCGTCCGTTGCGCTGGCAATCGACAATATGGGCTTTGCGCAGAACTCGGAGATGTTGGCTAATCAGCGGCTGGCTGCTGCCTAGGGTTTCGACCAATTCGTAGACAAAGTGATCTCGTTGCGCCAAAAGTTCAATGATGTGCAGTCGAATGGATGAATCCAGTGCCTTGAAAAGGTTAGCGGTGTCGATGAGTTTTTGCGGATCGGAAAGGAGGGCTGGTTTGCTGGGGCGTTTTGTCGTTGTAGTGCGGGTCGTGGTCTGCTGGTCACCGTTTCGCATGATCGTCGTCCTGCCTAGTTGTTTGTGTGGTCATCGGGGTTCAAGGCGATTGGCGGGAGGGAGGCTATAGGTGGTGCCAAAATAATCCCCGCCAAGAGGGGATGGGGGTGCCTTTGGCGATTAAAGCCAGCTTAGCATTCTTGAAGCCAATAATATATCCCTTTTATTAATAAAATGAGTATGCAAATGTTGTATCTTGTTATCTATTTGTAACTTCCCAGCTTGGCGGGGTTATGCCAAAAAGTCCTAGGCCATAGCTTTTGCAAAAAGTATGCGAATCATTGCAGTAATCACCCCAAAGTGTGGGTGGTGGGTCTATGTGAATACATGGATTTTATTACATATATTCCGTCGGTGAGATTATTTGAATGCGTTATCAGTAGCAAATTTATTGCCAATGGGTTCTTAGGGAATGTGTGGGCGCGGTGAAACCTGGCCGCCCATCTACTTAATGGTGTCTTTCGTGATGGCAGGAACCGCCGTCGCGGTGCTGTAGCACGAAGCGAAAGCGAAAAACCGAGGCAAAAATAGTACAGTAAGTACCGTTGCTTATTCATAGCTGTTGCGCAGTGTAAAAAAGCTGATCGCGGCAAAGCGTGTGTCGGGCAATAACCGCCGGTGGTCGCCTTCAGTATGAGAAGGTAATCAAGTTACCTGGCTAAGGTGGCCAGAAGTAGAGTTCAAGGAGATTTCACACATGGCAGAAAACAGTGTCATTGATACCGTCGTCAATCTGTGCAAGCGTCGCGGATTGGTTTATCCCTGTGGTGAAATCTACGGCGGAACCCGATCTGCGTGGGACTACGGTCCGCTGGGTGTGGAATTGAAGGAAAATATCAAAAAGCACTGGTGGCGCACCTTCGTCCAGGGGCGGGCGGATATGGTCGGCTTGGACTCATCCATCATTTTGCCGCGCCAAGTTTGGGAGGCATCCGGGCACGTTGCTACGTTTACCGACCCATTGGTGGAATCGCTGCACACCCATAAGCGCTACCGGGCCGATCACCTGCTTGAAGCTTACGAGGCAAAGCATGGACATCCGCCCGCAAACGGTTTGGCGGACGTGCCGGACCCGGAAACCGGCCAGCCCGGCAATTGGACGGAGCCGCAGATGTTCTCCGGCCTGATGAAGACCTTCCTAGGTCCAGTCGATAACGAGCAAGGCCTGCACTACATGCGCCCGGAAACCGCACAGGGTATCTTCATTAACTTCAAAAACGTCATGACTACCGCCCGCATGAAGCCGCCGTTCGGCATCGGCCAGGTCGGTAAAGCTTTCCGCAATGAGATCACCCCAGGTAACTTCATTTTCCGCACCCGCGAATTTGAACAAATGGAAATCGAATACTTCGTTCCGCCGGAGCAAGCACAAGAGAAGTTCGATGAGTGGGTGAAGGCGTGTTGGGATTGGTTCATTGATCTTGGCATTAATCCAGATAACATCCGCCAATTCGATGTTCCAGAGGACGAGCGCGCGCACTATTCCGCAGGCACCATCGACTTTGAATACCGCTTCGGTTTCCAGGGATCCGAATGGGGCGAGCTGATGGGCGTGGCTAACCGCACCGATTACGACCTGGGCTGCCACATTGAGCATTCGGGTGAAGATCTGACCTATTTCGATCCGAATACCGACACCCGCTACGTTCCTCACGTGATTGAACCGTCCTTCGGTCTGACTCGTGCGATGATGGCGTTTTTGTGCGATGCATACCATGAGGACGAGGCCCCTAACGCCAAGGGCGGGGTGGATAAGCGCGTGGTTCTGCGCCTGGATCGCCGGTTGGCGCCGATCAAGGTCGCGGTTTTGCCGCTGTCGAAGAAAGACACCCTCACCCCTACCGCGGAGAAAATCGCCGCTGAACTGCGGAAGCTGTGGAATATTGATTACGATACCTCCGGCGCTATTGGCCGTCGGTACCGTCGCCAAGATGAAATCGGTACGCCGTTTTGCGTCACGGTCGACTTCGATACGTTGGAAGACCAGGCGGTTACCGTGCGCGAGCGCGATACGATGGAGCAGGAGCGGGTGAAGATCGCCGACCTTGAGGCTTATCTCGCTGCCCGTCTGATTGGTTGCTAGAGAAAAGGAACATGATGAATTACACGTCGTGGTGTGATCGTCGAAAAGTAAAAGGCGAAGCCGTCGTGCATTTGCACGACGAAGCCGACGCGGAGATCGCAACGTTTCCGCAAGTAATTGCCACCGATGCCGACGCTCATTCGGCGACGGTAGGTTCGGATACCTGGCGGCTTACCCAGACGGACAAACATCTGATCGCCGCAACGCTGCCGGACGGCACCGTTTACAGCGCGGACACCGGTGGGAAATCCTTTAGCCGCGCTAAACACATCGACATTGATTTGGGCGGCAAAGCCGTTACAGCCGTAAACGAAGGCGGTGCCGATTGGGTCTATGTCGATTCCGCCGACGCTAAGCTGGGGCAATTTTCCGGCGGAAATAATGGCGTGCGGCGTTCCATCACGGAATTCGAGCCGGACGCCGGTCTCAGCCACGATGAACAGGTGTTTTTATCGTGGGTGACCCGAACCGCGCTTGAAGCGAAGCTGGGGATTAGCACGCTTATTTTGACGGTGAGCCTGCTGCTTATCATCCCCATCGTGGTTTTTGCTCTACTTTAGAAAGTGATGGATACTGCAACGAATTCTTCACTTTCGCCGTTGTCGTGGGTTGATGACGAATTACTAGCCGAAGACGGCCGCGTGATCGCCCACGTCACTGCGGATTTACTGGTGGTTGACGGCCACCGACTATTGCTTGAATCTGCGGTGGGAACCGGCATGGGGGTTGCCCGGTTGCGCGCCACCAGCGATTGCGGCAGCGTCTTTACGTTGCGTAAGGCATCGATGACCGTGCGGTTGTTGCAAGTGACCTGCGGGGATCGGAAATACACACTGGAACGCGACTCAATGTGGCGGACCGCCCGAACGATACGTTCGGAGACGGGGGAGAGCTTGGGGACAATCAGCACGAAGATTTCGGGCGTGGTGCAAGTTTCGCTTGTCGACGCCGCTTCGGTGCCCATAGTCGACCTCGCGTTTTTTAGTTACGGCTGCGTGCTTATCGACGCAGCCGTCAAAAACCTCCGGTATTAGAAGCTACCGCCGCGCGAGATTCCGCCGCCCCCGCCGAAACTACCGCCCCCGGAGAAGCCGCCCCCGCCGCTGAATCCACCGCCACCAAAGCCGCCGAATCCACCACCGAAACCGCCGCTGCCTCGGCTATCGAGAAGTTCGCTGAGGACGACACCGGCGATGAAACCAGCGGTATTGGAACCCCCGCCGCTGCTGTAGCGGTTGTGGGAATTCACATCGCGCTGAGCGTCCCGCAATGCCTGCTGCGCGGTGGATGTAGCCGAGCGGGCATGGTTGATGGCGGTACGGGTCTGGCTGGTGCGCAGCTGCTGGGCCTGGGCGTAGAGCCGTTCGGCCTCGGCAAGTTTGGTGCGGGCACCCGCCTGGACGTATTTGCCACGGGTGGAAATGAAATCCTGGGCAGCCCGCAGCGCCGACGTGGCTGCGGCAAACTGCTGCTCATATACCTGAAGCAGGCGGGCGTGATCGGTGGTGCCCGCGCGGATCTGGTCAAGCATCTCGTCCAACTGGGAGTCAATATCGGTCAGTTGCGTCCACGCGGAAAGCGGATCGGAATTCTGAATGCCCATAGCCTGTTCCAGCGCGGTTTCCGCCTTGGCTACCGTTCCGTCCACGGCTTCCCAATTAAGCTCAGTGCCCTGCCCGGTGCCTTGCGCCTTGATGGATTTCGCCTCGGCGATCTCCTCGCGCACCTCTTTGATAATCGCTGGCAAACCAACCTTGGCCGCGGCAATATCCGACTGGGCGTTTTCTACACCCGCCAACATGCGGTTTGCGGTATCCGCTGCGGTTTCTGCATAGCGGATGACATCGACCAATCCGCCTTGTTCACCGGCCGGACGGGCCGCCAGTTCCCGCCCCTGGGTCACATTGGATTCCACCTCGTCGATTGCTGCGGCAGCAATATCGACGTTGCCTGCGATCGACGTTAACGTCTCCGGCGGGTAGGTGCGGTTCAACTCAGCCAATTGCTCGGTGGCTTTCGGCAACCGGGTGCGCAGGTCAATGGTGGTTTGGGTCAGGCGATCCAGCGCCGCAGGAGCGTTGACCAACAAATCCCGCATCTGGGCAAAGGATTCCGCTTCCTTATCCAACGCGTCATCTGCCTGGGCGCAGCTGGAGACGATCTCTGCCAGCAGGGCGCGTTTTTCAATGTCGTTGGCGTACTGGCGGGTATCAACCCGCTGCTTGAGGGCGAATGCCTTTTGCAGGGTAGTGGTGGAGTGGTTCATAGCGCGGGTGAAATTACGGGTGCGTTCCGCCCCGAACTCCGCCACTGCCAAATCTAATTCCGCCCGAGCTGCCCGAATGGATTCATCGGTGCTGACCAATTCCTCCTCGGCGAGTTTTTCTAAGGTCCGAATATCCAATTGCGCCACCGAATCGGAATCTGCCGGATCGAGCTGCTTGATGGTGGTCTCGGTATAAGACTGCTCCTGCTTCCGGCGGCGTCTCGTGGCATAGGCAATACCACCGCCAGCGAGAGCAAGCGCGCCGACACCGCCGATAACCGCTCCGGCTCCGGGGCCATCGCTTGTCGACGTCCCGCTACCGGCCGAACCAGCGCCACCGCCGCTTCCACTGCCGCTCGCGATCTCGGAAGAAGTGGAAATAAACGTTAAGGCTGCTCCCGCGAAATCACCATCGGCCAGTTTCGCCTGGGTGGCGTTTTCGATTTGGACGGCCTGGGAACTACTAAACGGATCGGAGAAGGCCACCCCATACGTGCTATCCGCGACGGATAAAGCAATGTCGTACCGCCCGGACCCCATTCGGTCGCGTTGCTGTTCCGCATAATCAACCGGGTCGTTGCCGGAAGAATCAGTAATAAACGTGATCGACACCGCACCCCCGGTTTGGCGGGAGTATTCCGTGGCGGCATCTTCAATGGCACTGATGTCGGATTCCGATAACCGGCCCGAATCATCCGTCACCGAAACCGAAGAACTCTGGGCAACAACCATAACTGTCTGTGCCGCAGCGAGCGGATTCCCCAGCGCAGTGACCACAACTGGTGCGGCGGCGATGGCTACTGCCGCGCCGATTCGGCGGACGGTTGAGCGTCGAAAAGCAAAAGCAAAAGGATTCATGCCAATAAGGATAGTCGCACATACCGACACGGCAGCCATAAAGTGCCAGCAACAGGCAAAAACCACTACGATTTACAACTATGAACGCGCTCCGGGTGATTCTTAACACCACACTAGCCGTTATCGGCGCAGCACTGGTCGGTGTCATCGGCCGTGGCCACTACCGGCCAACTAATAAACCCCGCACCGCATACGGAACCATCATCGTTTTGGGAACCGCGCAATACAACGGTATCCCTGGTCGGCAATTCGCTGCCCGGCTCCGCTGGGCCGCCGAATTATGGCACCAACACGAAACCCAAACCATCATCACGGTTGGCGGAAACCTCCCCGGTGACGTTTTCACCGAGGCCGAAGTCGGGCGCACCACGCTGCTGAAAGCCAAAGTCGATCCCGACTGCATGATTGCAGTGCCGGAGGGAAACGACACCCTCGGATCCTACGTGGCGTTGAAACCACACGTGGTCGGCAAAGCGCTCATCGTCACCGACCCGCACCACGCGTTGCGCGCCGAATTACTCGCCCGCCTGGTCGGTATCGATGCTCAAGCGTCACCGACCCCGTACTGTCCCACAACGTTCCCCACAAAGTCGTGGTTTCTAAGCCTCAGCCACGAACTCGGCGGGCTTATCGTTGTCGCCATCCACGCACTTCTTGGCCGCCGCTCCGCAGCCGTGGTTGAGGACTGGCTTCGCTACGCCCAAGGGCTGCTTCGGCCTTCCCGGGTAGCCCGTCACGAGAAACTCCGCGCACAATAATGAAAGCGTCACCTTCAGGCATGTACCACTATTCCGCGCACGACGTCGACCGCATGTACGACGAACCATCAAAGGGCAGCTCATTAATCGACCACTCCGATGGTCGCGGCCCCTTCGCCCGCGACCGGGCGCGCGTGCTGCACTCGGCTGCGCTGCGCCGACTAGCCGATAAAACCCAGGTGGTTGGCCCCCGCGACGGCGATACCCCGCGCACCCGGCTGACCCATTCGCTTGAGGTCGCGCAAATCGCGCGCGGCATCGGGACCGGATTGGGGCTGGATCCGGATCTGTGCGAAATGGCGGGGCTTACCCACGACATCGGCCACCCACCGTATGGGCATAACGGCGAACGCGCCCTCAACGATGTCGCCGACAGCTGCGGCGGTTTTGAAGGAAACGCCCAGACGCTGCGGATTCTCACCCGACTTGAGCCGAAGATACTCACCCCGGACGGTGCGTCTGTTGGGTTGAATCTCACCCGCGCCGCCCTGGACGCGGCTTGCAAATACCCGGTGACCAAAACCAATCCGGATGGCAGCATCAACCGGAAATACGGCTGCTACGACGAAGACCGGCACATTCTCGACTGGCTGCGGGCCGGGCATGACGATATTAGCCCCGCGATGGAAGCCCAAACGATGGACTTTTCCGACGACATCGCCTATTCCGTCCACGACGTGGAGGACGGGATCATCTCGGGGCGCATCGACCTGAAGGTGCTGTGGGATTTCGTGGAATTGGCCAACCTCGCCGACAAGGGTGCCCATGCTTTCGGCGGAACCCCGGAAGCTATGGTGGACGCGGCCGATCACCTACGCGAACTGGCGGTGGTACGCGGCGCAGCGGAATTCGACGGTAGCCTGCGGGGGCATATCGGACTTAAGGCCATGACCTCCGAACTCGTGGGTAGATATGTCGGCGCGGTGATCGAAGCGACCAAAGCCGATCCAGATAATGTCCGCATCGGCGCGATTGGCCGCACCTACGGTCGGTTGGTTATTCCTGACCAGGTGATGGCTGAAGTGACCCTGCTGAAAACCATCGCGGTGCTCTACGTCATGGACACGAAAACCCACATGGAGCGCCAAAGTTTCCAGCGGGACCGGATTTACCGGGTGGCGGATTATCTCACCGCCGGCGCTCCCGGCGCTTTGGACCCGATGTTTCGGCACTGGTGGCTTGAGGCCGAAACCCCTGCTGCCCGGCAGCGGGTTATCGTTGACCAGATCGCGTCGATGACCGAATCGCGGTTGGAGCGATTGGCTAAACAATCGGCGGAATTAACAAGCTTCTGGGGCTAGATAGCGACCGCAAGGTTCGTGACAGTCTCGCTTATGTCTGATTGTCCCGCATGTATCGCGATATGTCGCACATGTACCGTGATATGTCGCGCCTGGTTGTTCTAGTATTCGGCGTCGGGGATCAGACAGAAACTTTCGTAGTGATCGTCGGTATAAAGCCACACCTCGGGGTCGGTTTCGGTGCCGCCGCCGGTGACGATGCGGCGTTCGCCGCGATGCCGCAGCCCGGGGGTTTCCACCGTGTATTCCCGGTAGTAGTTTTTATTGTTCTTCGGCAGTACTTGTTCGTAATTACCAAACCTGCGATTGTCGTTGTTCGGATAGAGATACGGCCCGCCTGCCAAAATATCGTCGATGGTTTCCTCCGCCTCGACCGGCAGATCCAAAACTTCGCAGGTGGGGAAGTCCTCAAAGCCTTTCTTCGGCGCGCTGTTTTTCTCCGACGGATAGGGCTTGGCGGAGTTGTTGCGTTGCGGTTCGGCAGGCTTCGCCTCGGGGCGTTTCTCGGTGGGGTTGGTGATGTCCTTGCGCGGCTGCGTGCTTTTCGACGCCGATTGCGACCGTTCCTGGGTGCTCATGAAGGAGGCGGTTTGCTGCTTTGATGAGTCGGCGGCTTGGAAATTACCAATTGCGATGGCAATGCCGATGACAACAACTGCGATGATGATGGCCGGAATGATCTTTTTCCACGGAACGGACATAGACAACATTGTGGCACGAAACTGCCGCAGGGCGGGAGTGCTTGCTCATTGTTGGTGCTAAAGATTCAGCTGCAGGATTGCGGAGAAAACCACCACCAACGAGGGTTATCTATATGAGAAAGCTTTCATAAAGACGTCTGACCTTTTGTGTTCTGGAGTTTTCGATAAAAGCGATGAGTTGGAAATACGCTATGATTGCCGCATGTGTGGAATTGTCGGATATGTAGGAAATCCTGAAATCGCTGGTCGTAGCCATAATGCAGAAGATGTGGTACTCGAAGGTTTGCGTCGGTTGGAGTACCGGGGCTACGACTCCGCCGGGATCGCCGTGGTGCACAACCAGGCGGTGGCGCACCGAAAGAAAGCAGGAAAAGTTGCGGCCCTAGAGGCGGAGATCGCCCAACAGCCGCTGCCGGATGCACTGCTTGGGATTGGGCATACCCGATGGGCGACTCACGGTGGCCCCACCGACGTGAATGCGCACCCGCATGTGGTTGCGGGCGGAAAACTCGCGGTGGTGCACAACGGAATCATCGAAAACTATGCGGAACTCAAGTCGGAGCTTGTCGCGGCGGGTTATGAATTTGTGTCCGAGACTGACACTGAGGTTGCAGCGACTGTATTGGCCGCCGAGCTTGCCGAGGCAGGCGATCTCACCGAGGCGATGCGGCGTACCTGTAACCGCTTGGAAGGCGCATTCACCTTATTGGCGGTTCATGCGGACTTCCCGGATCGGATTGTAGCCGCCCGCCGGAACTCGCCGCTGGTGATCGGCCTGGGCGAGGGGGAGAACTTTCTAGGTTCGGATGTCTCCGGCTTTATCGATTTCACCAAGTCCGCGGTGGAGATGGATAACGACCAGATCGTCACCATCACCGCCGACTCGTATCAGATCATCGACTTCGCGGGCAATGCCGCCCAGGGCACGCCGTTTACGGTGGAGTGGGATGTGGCCGCTGCGGAAAAGGGCGGCTTTAACTCCTTCATGGAAAAGGAAATCCACGACCAGCCGATTGCGGTTCGGGATACCCTCATCGGTCGACTGGATGAAAAAGGCCGGTTGACGTTGGACGAATTGCGTATCGACGAGGCTATTTTGCGCTCCATCGACAAGATCATCGTCATCGCCTGCGGCACCGCCGCCTATTCCGGCCAGGTTGCCCGGTACGCCATTGAGCACTGGTGCCGGATTCCTACCGAGGTGGAGCTGGCCCACGAATTCCGCTACCGCGACCCGATCGTGAACGAAAAGACCCTGGTGGTTGCGGTTTCCCAGTCGGGTGAAACCATGGACACGCTCATGGCGGTGCGCCACGCGAAGGAGCAAGGGGCGAAGGTCATCGCGATCTGCAATACGCACGGTTCGTCGATCCCGCGCATGGCGGATGCGAATATTTATACCCACGCCGGGCCGGAAATCGCGGTTGCCTCCACGAAGGCGTTTTTGGCGCAGATCACCGCCTCTTACGTATTGGGGCTGTATCTGGCGCAATTGCGCGGCAATATGTTCGCCGACGAAGTACTCAAGGTCTTAGATGACCTGCGGGCGATCCCGGATAAGATTCAGGCGGTCATCGACACTGAAGACCAGATCAAGGAATTGGGCCGCAGCATGAAGGACGTGGAGTCGGTGCTGTTCCTAGGCCGCCACGTGGGCTTCCCGGTTGCCTTGGAAGGTGCCTTGAAGCTCAAAGAGTTGGCTTATATCCACGCCGAAGGTTTCGCGGCGGGCGAATTGAAGCACGGCCCCATCGCGCTTATCGACGAAGGCCAGCCGGTGTTCATCATCGTTCCGTCGCCGCGCGGCCGGGATTCTTTGCACGGCAAAGTCGTCTCGAATATCCAAGAGGTGCGTGCCCGAGGCGCCATCACCATCGTCATTGCTGAGGAAGGCGACGACGCGGTTGAGCAATACGCCAATCACGTGATTCGGATTCCTCAGGCCCCAACCCTCATGCAACCGCTGTTGGCTACGGTTCCGCTCCAGATCTTTGCAGCCACCGTCGCCGAAGCTAAGGGGTACAACGTCGATCAGCCCCGTAACCTGGCTAAATCCGTCACCGTCGAATAGTGGTGACACCCAAGCGAAACCGCGCCGCCCGGAAGCGGACTCAACGTGCGGCGAACCGCCGCCAGAACGTGAGAAGCCGCCGCGTCGACAAGCAACGCGGACAGGCTAATTCCGCACGATCGGTTTCCGCACAGCGGTTTTCCGTTCGGGCGGTCGGCGCGGTTCAGCGTGGTTCGCGCCGCTTTCGGCGTGGTTGGCGTCGTTTTTGGCGGGAAGTAGTAGGCCAAGGGATCGAAATAGTTATACAGGTAATTCTTCGTTAACCAACCCACGGCCACATGCCCCGGTGCCTAAAAACTTGGCACCGGTAGTTTTCTCGCTATGTCGGTTTAATGCTGATATTGAGCTTCGCGAAAACCGATTCCGGTAAACACGCAATTCCCACCGACGGGCCTGCGATACTGCCCGCGAAGTGCAGGCCAACCAGGGTGGTGGAGGTGGTGCCATCCGGGTTTTGGTACAGCCACACTGAACCGGAATCGCCGCCTTCGCTGACGGTGCCGCCGGTCTTGGCTGGGGCAATTTCAAAGCCGAGCACGTTTTTCTCCCCGACGGTGCCGCCGAAATCGATCCGGGTCAGCACATCAACGCGTTGCACTACACCCTCGGTCACCCCGGTGGTGCGGCCCGATTTGATTATTTTATCCCCCAATTCCGGATCGCCAATCGAGTCGGGAATAACCCCTAACTGCAGCACCGTGGGGTCGAAAGCACGCTGCTCAATGGAGGTGATTGCGCAGTCGCCTGCCTCACTCAAATGCGAACGGAGCAATTGCCCCAACGTATTCTTCGTCGTATTCGGATCGTCGTGGACGCCGGGCTGCACGGTGGTGATTCCCACTTCAGAATCCGGGCCGTGCAGTACGTGCCAATTACTGAGCCCCACCGCAGCCTTGGTGGTGTTGTCGTAGACGATTGCGCCCAGCGTCCCAGCGGAGGTGTTGAGATTACCGATGCTTATGCCGGGGACAACCGGGTCGCGGCGTTTCGTGCGTTCCGGGTCGGAGACTTGCTGCGGTGCCAAGGTCTTTGTGGTGGAGGTGCCCACACTGGGCGCGAAATCGGCTTCCACCACGTCGGTCGGCACAACGAGCTGATCGAATTCGATGGATTCCGGCAGCAAGGTGGATGCCGAATTTTCCAGTTCCTGGGGGCTGAGTTTTTTCGCCACGGTGAACTGAATGGCCACTTCGCCGGTTGGTTTACCGTCGGTGGTTTTAAAACCGATGCCGACGGAGGTCACGTTCGGGTCTTGGAGGAATTTTGCTCCTTCGGTGCGGATGTACTGTCGAATTTTCTCTGCCTCATTGGCGTTGAATTGACCAATGGGTCGGGTATCACTGTTTTTTAATCGCATACCTACCACTGTGAACCGGTGGGGTTAACGTGAGGTTACATCCGTGTAAAAAATCCTTGTGGTCTTTGTGCACTGGAGCTGTATATCCCCTGAAATGATACGGATAAGCTGGGTGAATGCCGCCTGTGGGGCGTCGAAAAGCAGGCGAAAACCCGCCCAGTTAGACACAGCGGGTAATCTATACACCATGGCAAAAGGACGTATTCCCGATTCTGATATTCAAGCGATTCGTGAACAAGTGGCGATCGAAGACATCGTGTCGGAATATGTTCAATTAAAACCCGCCGGTGCCGATTCCCTTAAGGGCTTAAGTCCCTTCAAAGACGAGAAAACCCCGTCCTTTCACGTCCGCCCCAACCACGGTTATTTCCACTGTTTCTCTACCGGCAAAGGCGGCGACGTTTTCACCTTCCTCATGGAGGTGGAACATCTCAGCTTTCCCGAGGCCGTCGAGGCGGTCGCCGAGCGCATCAATTACCGGATAAATTACCAAGGCGGCAGCACCGGTGCACCGGCCGTCGAACCTGGCACCCGTAAACGCCTGATTGAGGCGAATCGGGCGGCCCACCAGTTCTACCGGCAGCAATTAGAAACCCCCCAAGCCGCTGTCGCCCGGAAATTCCTACTGGATCGGGGGTTTTCCAAAGAACACATCTATGCATTCGAATGCGGCTACGCGCCGGAAGGCTGGGACACCCTGACCAAACACCTGCTCAAGCGGTTCAGCTTCAAAGAACTTGAAGCCGCCGGGCTATCCACCATGGGCAAACGCGGCCCGATCGATCGGTTCCATCGCCGCCTGTTATGGCCGATTAAAAACACCTCCGGCGACGTTATTGGCTTCGGCGCCCGCAAGCTTTTCGACGACGACAACCTGGGCAAATACATGAACACCCCGGAAACCCTGTTGTATAAGAAATCCAAAGTGCTCTTCGGGCTAGACATGGCCAAGAAGGACATCGCCGCCCGCCACCAATGTGTCGTGGTGGAAGGCTACACCGACGTTATGGCCATGCACGCCGCCGGAATCACCACCGCCGTAGCTTCCTGCGGCACGGCTTTTGGCGACGAACACCTCCAGATGATTCGCCGCCTCATGCTTGACGACAACTACTTTCGGGGCGAACTCATCTACACCTTCGACGGCGACGAAGCTGGCCAAAAGGCCGCGATGCGGGCATTCGAAGGTGACCAAAAATTCACCGGCCAGTCCTTCGTCGCGGTGGCGCCGCAGGGGATGGACCCCTGCGATCTGCGCCTGAAAAAAGGCGACACTGCGGTACGAGACCTCGTGGCAACCCGGGTGCCCATGTTTGAATTCATCATCCGCACCATCATCGCCGACTATCCGCTTGACTCGGTCGAAGGCCGACTGCAAGCGCTGCGTCGCACGATCCCGATCGTCGCCGACATTCACGATAAAGCCTTACAAACCGAATACGCCCGGCAACTCTGCGGCTGGGTCGGCTGGCACAACGAAGCCGACGTTTTGCAACGAGTACGGGAAGAAGCACGCACACCCAAACGCAAGCAAGAACCACGCCGCGCCAAGCGTTTCGATACCGCAGCTTCTCACAACCAAACCCCCACCCAGGCGATGCTGCCGCAACCTAATCGCCGCGACCCTAGGCTATGGCCGGAACGCGAAAGCCTCAAACTCGCACTACAGTTCCCACATGCCGCCGGTGCGTATTTCGACGGACTGCCCGACGACGCGTTCAGCTTTGAGACCTACCGCGTGGTACGCCAAGCCATCGCCAAAGCTGGGGGCTGCGCCGCGGCTGAAAACCAACAGGAATGGGTCGCTAGCGTCGCCTCGGAAATCGACGACATTATCGGCCGGTCCCTGGTCTCGGAATTAATCGTCGAACCTATCCAATCTGACTCCGATAACCTCATGCAGCACACCGACCGCACCCTATCGCGGCTGCATGAACAACGGGTGGGTAATCAAATCGCCCTGCTCAAAAGCAAGCTGCAACGCATGCGGCCAAGCGAAGACGAACAAGCCTACAACGCAATGTTCGCGGATTTGGTGGCCTTAGAGCAGGCGCGCCGGGAGCTTTTGGAGCGGGCGTTTAAATAACCTCGATCATCCAACGGGCATACAACGGGCGAATGTCGTCCGTTAGTTTCCGCGTTGCTGGTAACCCACGAACGCTAATGCCGCGAGAGTCGCGATCATCGAGAAACTGATAAACGTTGATTGATGCGCATCGTCGACTACCGCAACCCCAATAAAGATTAACGCCAAAAGTGCAACAAGAATCCACCCCACACCAGTGCTGGTACGATTGCGGTTTCCCATGATCGCCTCCTAAAAATCGGGTTTTCCGGCCGCCAACTGTGGCTCATGGTTTGTCCGTTGAATGCCGGGGTAGCGTTCAACCCCTAACGTACTCTAAAACCGCATAAGCGCGTTAAAGCTCATGAGAATAAAAGAAAAGCCGGTAGGGGAGTTACTCCACCTACCGGCTTTAACAGTGGTTTAAGAAGCGAAAGTTACTGGGACAGCTGCGACGTCGCGGAAGCCCTCTGAGTGGTCGCCGAAGACCTTGACAACGCACTTGTCGGCGGTGCAATCCACGCCATCACCGGTGGCGGCCGCGGTGATCTCAACGACAGCGGTGCCGTCGTCGTTAAGAGCAACGGTTCCGGTGCCCTTGCTGTTGATCCACGCCGCGGTGTTCGGGTCGGTCAGGGTGCCGGTGCAGGCTGGCGGCCCGGCCGGATTCTCAGCAGCGCAGATGGCGGCGTAATAGCCGAGAGCCGGGTTAAGGCCCGCGATATTGATGGTCAGAGCTTCGCCTTCCATAACGTTTTCAGTTTTGGAAACCTTTACCTCCACGGGTGCTGCGGCAGGCTTTGCGACGCTTGACGACGCCGCAGCGCTCGGTGCCGCGGACATTGGTGCTGCTGCAACCGAAGTGGCGGTATCAACCTTTTGGTCCGAATCGACTTGGTTGGGTGGGGTGCACGCCACGAGTCCGGTACCTACTGCTGCGATTGCGGCGGCGGTGAAAAGGGAACGGCGGAAGTTGCGAATCATTATTCCAGCAACCTTTCAAATGAAAAGAGAGAACCTAGTCCCCGCGATTATATGGGAAGAATCAATATGATTGCGGTACAAAACCGCCAAAAGCCGGTTTTAATCTGAATCGGGTTCGAAAATCGTGATGTCCTCAGACCCGGTTTTCTTGACGTTTTTTACTTCCTTCATCCGGGGCTGCGGATCGATTTTATTAGCAATGACCCGCCGGGTGGTGGTGAGTACCTGCTTGGTTACTGGGGACTGGACGGCGGCTTGATACCCCTTCTTGATTTGTTCGTACCGTTTGCGCCCAGCTTTGGTTCCAAAAACGTATCCCGCAGCGGCACCAATAACGAACTGGATCATGATAAAAGTCGACACTCTTTCTTGGGAAAATAACTTTAGGGTGAGGATTCCAACCTTACCTGCAAAAACCACCGCAAACAACGAAAAAGACCGCCAACGATGGCGGTCTAAAAATTTAAGCTCCCCCAACTGGACTCGAACCAGTAACCCTTCGATTAACAGTCGAATGCTCTGCCAATTGAGCTATGGGGGATTACCTATCACCATGAAGCTGTTATGTTGTGTGCTTCGCGGCAACGTTGAAAACTATACATCCACCCTAAGAAACTAAGCAAATTGGCAGGTGAAACATGTTTTCCGCCGGTGTAATTGTGTTGCGGGGGATTGGGGTGAGTCCTCGACTAGTCTTTTTCGCACCGACATGGCTATACTTCCTAAACGTGCGCCAACGGCGCGTGGGGCTATAGCTCAGTCGGTTAGAGCTACGGACTCATAATCCGTTGGTCCCGGGTTCGAGCCCCGGTGGCCCCACTTTAACCCCAGGTCAAACCATGTTTGACCCGGGGTTTTATCTATAATTTCCCACGGGGTGGATGCTGGAGTCCCGTAAAAATACCTCATACGTGTATCTGACACGTGTTACGTGGTGATTGTTGTGGTTTAACCGATTGGCTGGTCTGTTTTTATCCACGGTCGCTGGCAATTCTGTTTCCTGCCCGCGGCTACCACAAGCATCGGCTCGGTGGCGTAAGAAGCTTTGGTACCCTGGCAGCCACGACCTGTGATGTGAGGTGAAACGGAAAGCGAAATGAATAACGAAGCTGACAACCGTGATGTTCGTGATGTAACTGCGCAAACCGATGCTTCTCTGGCCGATGCTACTGATGCGGGGGAGAAAGAATCGAACGGTACCTACATGGGCGATGGAATGATTATTGGCATGCTCATCGGTACTGCTGTGATGGTGTTCGTGTTACCTGGCGGGAACCCCGGTGCGTCCATGTGGAGCCTGATGTCCACGTCAATCGGATTAAGTGTGGGGATGGCCATCGGCTTGGCCATCCCGAAGAAACCACGCTAACGCGATTCCACGGAGGGTTTCGGGTGCAGCCGATTCTTGCCGTGCACGACTAACCAAAACGCCAACCGGGTGCCAGTGCTTCATTCACACTAACTCCGATGGGAGAAACGTTTGAATTTCGCATTTCTTATTAAAACCAACCGCAAACTCATTGCACTTGCGGTTGTATTTTCGCTGTTGACGACAGCGGTCACGCTTTTGCAACCTGCTTATGTTGGGACGCTTCTCACCGCCGCTGGTAGCGGTGGGATCACAGCACCGCTGATAAAGCTGCTCGGTGTTCTGGTCGGGGGCGCAATACTCAGCGGGCTCACGATGTTTGTTTCGTCGTTGGCGGCGGATAAAGCTGTGCGGGAATTGCGACGGAAGCTCAGCCGCCACTTGATGGCGCTGACCGTCGCTAAATACGAAAAACGCGGCGCTGGTGGTTTCGTTACCCGGATTAGCAGCGACACGACCATCGTGAGCTTTGATGTGCGTGCCGGGGAGAAAGTCGCATTAACGGGGCCATCTGGGTCCGGCAAAAGCACGATGTTGTCCTTGCTGCTTAGGTTCTATGAACCTACCTCCGGCACCATACTTGTCGACGGCGCCACCATCGCAGACCAGTCACTGTTTGACTTGCGCGGCACCGTGGCCTACGTGGAACAAGAACCGAATCTTTTGCCCGGAACCCTAAAAGAAAACCTCTTACTTGGAGTTGCGGAGCCACCAACCGATTCTGAACTAATTGAGTTGCTGCGGCAGTGTGGCTTATCCGACTTTGCGAGTCAGTCCGGATTGCGGCGGGAGGTCGGGGCCGCCAATAGCGGGGTATCCGGTGGGGAGCGCCAGCGGATCGCCATGATCCGGGCGCATCGTTGCGACACCCGATGACAGTTAGTCCTGCTGCTGCTTTTGGTCGGCGACGGCCTGTATGGCGTCGAAAAGCGAAGCGTCGGGGTGTGCGCGCCGATACCGCTTAACCTCGGCCACATTGATGGTTTCGCCGCCGAAGTCCACATGCGGGGTTTTTGCGGTTACCTCCGAGATGAGGAAACACAATAAGCCGAACAAAATTGCCGTCGCGGCCACGTAATTATCGGCCACGTAGGCAATCGCCGCCGCAAAAACCGTGGCAATAATCCCTAAGTAGAACAGAATCCTGTTAGTAGTCATGGCGACCTCGACTAATATTCTCACGGCCATACATCAAGCCGCTGGCGGAAACGGGAGGTTAACCCCCAGGGTAGTGACGCGGGCTCATTCCTACCACCGTCACTGACCCCGCGGCGTCATTTCGCAAGAATAGAATGAGGTGACCACAAGCCCGCGAGGAATATGCTGGGCATAACGATGGACAAGGAGAAACCATGAAAATTGAACACCTTGCAGTGTATGTGGCTGATCTAGAAGCGGTGCGCGAGTTCTTCGTCACGTACTTCGGGGCGACGGCTAACGATCTGTACCACAACCCTGTGACGAATTTTCGTTCCTATTTTCTTAGCTTCGATGATGCCCAAACCGAAGGTGATCCTTGTCGTGGTGCACGACTTGAGCTCATGCAGCGTCCGGATGTCGCGGAAGGTGTTAGCGATGGCGACCGCCTGGGGTATCACCACATCGCAATCAGCGTCGGCAGCACAGAAGCCGTGGATGAGCTATCGCGGCGGCTACACGACGATGGCTACCCGGTGATAAGCGGGCCGCGCACAACCGGGGACGGTTATTACGAAAGTTGTGTGCAAGGAATTGAGAATATCCTGATTGAAATAACGATCTGACCTTAACGAAAGGCCATAAATTTCTTTTGAAAATTCCGTGCTGTTTGTATAGAAATGCCGGTGTGCTGTTAGATTTGCCCACAGTTTCGTTCTAGTATGGCGTGTCGTGGCTGATGTTGATCCTTTGATTTGGAACCTATACCAAACCTTCGATCTGATCGGAGTGGTGCTCAACGGCATAATCGGCGGCACGATCGCCCGCCAACGCAACTTCGACTTCGTGGGTTTCGTGTTCCTGGCGTTATTCTCCGCGCTCGGCGGAGGCATGCTGCGGGACGTCCTGATGCAGAAAGGTACGGCGGCAGCCATCGCCGATCCCACATACCTGCTTCTTGCGTGTTTCGGTGCCTTTATCGCCCTCATCACACACTTAAAAGGACGCGCCTGGGAGCTTTTTAAGGTCCACGGCGACGCGATCATTTTGGGCGTATGGGCGGTGACCGGCTGCGTGAAGGCATTAACCTTCGACATGCCTGTGATCTCAGCCGTGTTTATGGGGGTGCTCACCGCGGTCGGCGGCGGCATGATCCGCGACGTTGTGACCGGGCAGATCCCCAGCATCTTCGGCGGCGGAACCCTATACGCCGTACCCGCCACGGTGAGCGCGGTAACGATGGTGTTGTTTCACTGGTGGGAGCTGGATGCGGCGGGCATGATGGTCGCGCCGATCCTAGGGGCGGGGCTAGCCATCGTGTCGTACTGGAAAGGCTGGGTGCTTTTCCGCAGCGGGGAATGGGCACCGGTGAATATGACCGCGCACCAGGTGCGGGAACTGATCGGCCGTTCAGAGACGAAGGGGTGGAAGTTGGGGCGGAAATCGGCCGCGCCGTTCGAAGGAGAATGCGAAACCCCGTAGCATGAACACCATGAGTGTGGGTTTAGAATCTTGGCCGGTTGAAAACGTCTCCGCAGCGGTTATCGGAGGGCCGCGGGCGGGTGACACTTTCGGAGATATTCACCGCGTGTACGAGTTAGCCTCGGTGACGAAACTACTGGCGGCCTACGGTTTCCTCATCGCCGTTGAGGAGGGGGTCTTCGACCTTGAGCAGCCGGTAGGGGACAATGGTGCGACCGTCGCCCACCTTTTGGCGCACGCAGGCGGGGTGGGTTTTAAAAAGGGCGACCCGATCCGGGAGGTCGAAACGCGCCGGGTGTATTCCTCCTATGGTTTTGAGATTTTGGCGGACGTGGTAGCCGAAGAGGCACAGATGCCGTTTAGCGAATATCTTTCGGAGGCAGTTTTCCAGCCGCTCGGGATGACCGCCACCACGTTGTGGGGTTCGCCCGGCCATGAGGCGCGTTCGACCGTCGCGGATCTCACTGCGTTTGTAGGCGAAGTTTTGGAGCCGACGTTGCTGGCCCCCGAAACGGTGGCGCTGGCGTGTCGTGACCACTTTCCGGGGTTAGCCGGTATCGTTCCGGGATATGGCATGCAGAAGCCGTGCCCGTGGGGTTTAGGTTTTGAACTTCGCGGAACGAAATCGCCGCATTGGACGGGGGTAACGATGCCGGAAGATGTGGTGGGGCATTTCGGGCAGTCGGGCACGTTTTTGTGGCTGCACCGGGCTTCACGACGAGGCATGGTTGTGCTTACTGACCGGGCATTTGGGGACTGGGCGAAGCCGGTATGGCAGGAGCTTAACGACGCCGTGTGGGCTGGGGAAACTCTCAACTAGTACTTGAAGGAATGGGGGTTAAAGTAGTAGTTGAGAGTTGATGGTCTGTTAATGGTGCTGTTGAATCGCGTTTATAAAACTGTGACATTCCACGTTCTTCGGATAGCACCATTTTCAGACAAGGCCGTTGGGGAAGACGAACCTCGTCTTGGCGGATTATTTTCCGTCTCGTCTAAGCGAAGAAACGGTTATTACAGTGGAAAAAGAAGTGCAACGCATTGCCGTCATGCACGTCCAAGGTATGCCGCGGGTATGCCGAGCACGTGTGGAACAGGCTATGGTAGACGTCCTCACATCCGAACCCATGTGCACGACACCTGGAGTGGATGTTCTTGAAGCCAGCTGGTACACCAAATGGCAACGTTCTGGTGCCAAGGTGGGGGCGGTGGATTGCCGACAGGTGCTCAGTGGCACCGGTCGGGAGCTCAACGCTTTTGAAGACGTGCTCGGCATGATGGCCGGTGAGCACGGTTTTGAAGCCCGTCTGGAACTAGTCGGTTAATTCCGGCGTGCAGTAATCCAGCAGGTCGCCGAAGGTGCGCATCGCGCGGTAGGCCTCTTCCTCGGTTTTCACCCCGAATTGTTGTTCACATCGAACCGCAATCTCGATGAAATCCAGGGAAGAGACATGGAGGTCGTCGACAAGCGATGACTCGGTGGTGATGCTTTCCGCATCGCCACCAGTGACTTTGGCTACTAACCCGCGAAGTTGCGTGGCGATGGAGGAATCCTGCTGCGCCTTTTCGGGCTGGGATTGCAGCGCGGCGAGCTGTTCTTGAAGTGATGACACTGACTTTTCCTTTCCTTGTTGTCACTTTACGGCACAGCCAGCCGATTTTTCACAGCACCCACCGGGCGGGGTACTCTGTGTTACATGGTGTTGCGTCACGTAGCCAAAAAGTATCGGGCATGGCGGATTGCGCGAAATACCCGCGATCAAGAATTCAAGCCCGCTCAGTTCAGTCAAGGTAACCGCATCGGGGGTTTGCGTTACTACACGGAAGGCGATGATGAAGCGGTAGCAACCGTCGTTTTCGTCCACGGCTATACGCTCGCCGCCTCGTCATGGCACCTGCAAATCGCAACCGTCGCGGAACAAGCCCGCTGCATCGCCATGGACCTGCGCGGACATGGAAAAAGCTATACCTGCGCCGTCGAGGAATGCACGATTGATGGCGCTGCCGACGACGTTATGACGGTGCTTGACGACGCGAACATTACCGGCCCGGTCATTCTCGTCGGTCATTCGCTCGGCGGCATGGTTGTCCTTAACCTGCTGCGCCGCTACCCGCAGTTCCGCGTGAGCTGCAAGGGCGTGGTGCTGGTAGCCACCTCCGCCCAACCTTTTGCTACCGACGGCATGGCTCAGCTACTGAAGCTGCCGCTTGTCAATTCCATTCGGGATGCCGCCGAAGCCGCGCCAGAAGAAAGCGAAGACTTCCGTGGCAAACTCATGGACATCGTCGCCCCGGTGGTCAAGGCTTCAGCGTTCTCGGACAAAGCCGACCGGGCAATGATGGACCTGCATATGAAACTGATCAATAACACGCCGTTGACGTCGATCATTGGTTTCTTGGACGACCTTGAAATCCACGACGAAACAGAAGCCTTGGAATTCCTCCACGGCATTAACGGCGAAATCATCGTCGGCGATGCGGACCTCTTTACCCCAGTCGAGCAGGCGGAATTTATTAGCTCTAATTGGCCGGAAGCGAAACTCACAATCGTCCCCGGTGCCGGCCACATGTTGCCGTTGGAAAGCCATAAAGTGGTGACCGCCGCGATTAACCGGTTGATGCTCGACCCGGAATTCTTTGAATAAGCTGCCTGTATCCGGACCAATGTCCAGATTCGGATTAATTTATTTCAAAACCACAACCCGCAACCGCGCCCAGTATTACAATTAGGACATCTGTTTGAATGATCCTATAGTGTGAGGAGAAAACATGGGCGCATGGGGCTACAAATACTACGAAAACGACTCTGCCGCAGACTGGTTTGCGGATTTCTGGGAGAACCCAGATTTCGCCGGAATAATCACGCTTGTCGACGAATTTGACAGCGATGACGAAAACGGCATCGTATTCATTCGCGCCGCAGCCCACCTGTTAAGTTTCTTCGACAATTTCTACATCATGCCCGAGCCGTTGGCAGATGAGCACGAGCGGTTAATCAAACGCATCATCGAGATTTTGGAAAACACTATCGATCCAACCCACGAATACCACAAAGCCTTCGTGGAAACGTGGGACGATGACGAAGAACTCTTCGCCGAGATTAGAAACGACATCGACAAACTCACAAACGTGGCGCAGCGTCTCTACGGGGACGAACAAGACGAGGCCTAGCCACCAGATACCACGGCGGCCAACGGGCAGTGACGTCGCGTTGGCGCATGGTGCCACGTAGCTGCTAAAAACGGGAAGAAGGATAACCCTCATGGCTCAGTTTTGCCCGGAACTGCAACGGGTGCTTAGCGCAGAATTGCAAGCAGGAAACAGCTTTTCAGACGGGCCTTACCAAGCGGATTGGCCCGCCCACGGTTCCGTTTTCGGGTCCTTGGAGAAAGACTTCTCGGCCGGAAAACGAGTAGCCGGAAGCGTTAAGTTTGCGGTCGATAATGATCCGCATTACGGCTGGTACGAGTCGTGTTTCTGCCCAGTTAACAAGCACATGCTCGTTGCGGGGGAATGCCGGTTAGAAGAATCGTCGTATTGAAAAGCACTTTTGAGTCGAAGTGGCAAACGCAGGATCTTTATTTGGTTAAAGTAATTTTATGGCTGGTCTCTACTGCGCGTTTGCTGACGAATCTTCTGTAAAGCGAAGCGGAACTGAGCAGGAATATCTCATGTGTGCTGCTCTAATCGCTTCCGATGCCGCCGAAGAAATCAGGGCAGAATTATCGACCTTGAAGGAACCTGGGCAGATCAAACTTCATTGGACCGATGAAAAAGAATCACGTAGACGAAAGATTGTAGAACTTGTTTCTGGTATTGAATCTATCTTGTTCGTGGTCTCGCATAAAGCTAGCCCACAAAATAAGACAGAACGTTTTCGTAAAGAATGCCTGAAGCTCCTCTACAGCTATTTGACTGATTACGGTGTGACCAATCTCATTCTGGAATCACGTTCGGTAGTTCAAGATCGAGAGGATAAAAGACACATAGTCCATCTTCAACAACGTGGCAGCTATGTCGGATTGCATATAGAACATAAGAGAGGCGGTGAATGCCGATCGTAACGGAAATCAAGACTATATTCTCAAATTCCGGGATAGGGACAGGGTACTTGTCGAAGAAAACACACCTAGCAGCAAGTAAGTAACAATTTTATTATGAGGCGGTGATTTGATAGGTGGTAATAATGTGACCGCTGTTGAAAAGTTATTGTATGGGAAATAAGTACGACCGCACTAGATCCAGTCGTCCGGCTGGGGTTCTAATGCGGTCTTCCACTCCTATCGTAACAGGCGGCATTATGATCATGATAACTGCTTTTCTGTCTTTTAGCAACAACTAAAATGAGTGTTATCTTCTTTACTTAGAGCGGGTGCAAGCGGTTCGCCGGGCATTACTTTTGAATGTCTGTACAGATTTCAGATTAAAGAGCTTCTGCGACCAGAATAGTTTACGAAACAGAAATGCATCAATGTGATCCGACGTGGGCTACTACAGCACTAACGTTAAGATTCCAAGGCTTCCGGATCTGCATACATGCAAAATTCGAAGAAATTAGAATCGTTGAGGATCCGCCCGTCGGGAATTGTGCTGTGTATGTGGATCGCCTGGTCGCGTTGTGGTGGGGTGCCGCTTGTCGACGTTTCTAATGTTTCGTCCTCGATTAGTGGATAAGGATCTGCTGGTATAAGGACGAAAGTGGCTGAATGCCGTCCGGCGGCGTGTTCTTTTTCCCAGGCGATAGCCGTAAGGGCATCTGTTACGCCGCGCAGGATAAAGCCGGTTTCATGCCAATAAAGTTCATCGAATTCGTCTGTTGGATCGACGCGCTGTTCCCAAAAACGACACCAAAAAATTGAGTTCAGAACCGCTATTCGCACAGTGGCAACTGATGAGTCGGCTGAAATCGTATTCTTCCGCGACAATCGTATCGGGGGGAGTGCGGGCGATCCATGGCTTCTCCTCAAACGACAATGAAAGCGACCACCTTGGGTCCAGTCGTCCGGCTGGGGTCCCAAAGTGGTCTTCCTATCCCGTCGTAACGGGCGGCATTACAACCTTAATGATAGCGGTTTTTCGCGGCGACGGCGTGGCGTCGACAAGCAAAAAGGTGGGACAACCAGTGTCCTGATTATCCCACCTTGTGTGGCGCTAAGCGTTAGACCTTGGTTGGGTCGGTCAGATTGTACTTCTGTGCAGCTTCAGCTGCGACGGAACGATCAATCTTGCCTTCCCGTGCGAGAGCACTAAGCGCGGCAACAACCACGGATTCCGCATCAATATTGAAGAAGCGGCGGGCGGCAGGCCGGGTGTCGGAGAACCCGAAACCGTCAGCACCCAAGGTGGTGTAATCGCCAGGAACGAATGCCCGGATCTGCTCTTGCAAATCGGTGGCGAAGTCCGAAACCGCGATGTATGGGCCGGATGCCTTCTTCAGCTGGGTGGTAGCGAATGCTTCTTCAACCTCGCGCTCAGGGTGGCGTAGCTGTTCCTTCGCCTTAGCCTGGCCCTCGCGAGCCAGCTCAACCCAGGAAGTGACGGAGAAGATGTTTGCGGCGACGTTGTACTCGTCGGCAAGCATCTGCTTGGCGCGCAGTGCCTGCTGCATGCCGATACCAGACGCCAGCAACGAAACCTCGTGCGCGCCACCCTCGGCCTTCTCGTAGAGGTAAATACCCTTGTGTAGACCCGCAACGTCGAGATCCTCCGGCTCCGCAGGTTGCGAAATCGGCTCATTGTAGATGGTCAGGTAGTACATGACGTTCTCGCCGCGGCCAGGGCCGTACATGCGGTCGATGCCTTCATGCAGCAAGTGCGCAATCTCGTAGGCGAACGCCGGGTCGTAGGACACAACTGCTGGGTTGGTCGACGCCAGGATTTGGGAATGGCCGTCCATGTGCTGGAGGCCCTCACCGGTGAGGGTGGTGCGGCCAGCGGTAGCGCCCAGGATGAAACCACGTGCCATCTGGTCGGCTGCTGCCCAGAAGGAATCGCCGGTGCGCTGGAAACCGAACATCGAATAGAAGATGTACAGCGGGATCATTGGCTCGCCGTGGGTCGCATACGACGTACCTGCGGCGATGAACGCTGCGGTGGAACCCGCCTCGTTGATACCTTCGTGCATGATCTGGCCGTCGACAGCCTCCTTGTAGGACAGCATCAAGTCGTGGTCCACCGGCACGTAGTTCTGGCCGTGTGGGTTGTAAATACCCATGGTTGGGAACCACGAGTCCATGCCGAAGGTACGGGCCTCGTCGGGGATGATCGGAACGAAGCGCTTGCCCAGTTCCTTGTCACGCATGAGCTCCTTGAAGCCACGCACCACAGCCATGGTGGTAGCGACTTCCTGCTTGCCGGAACCCTTACGCAGGCTGCGGAGCTTGTCGATACCAGGAACCTCAATTGGGGTGTAGCTCTCGCGGCGCTCCGGCACGTAGCCGCCGAGTTCGCGGCGACGCTCCTGGAGGTACTTGATCTCCGGAGAGTCCTCACCTGGGTGGTAGTACGGCGGCAGATACGGGTCCTTCTCCAGCTCCTCATCGGAAATCGGAATGCCCTGCTTGTCGCGGAACTGCTTCAAATCATCCAGCGTGAGCTTCTTCATCTGGTGAGTTGCGTTCCGACCCTCGAAGTTATGGCCGAGACCATAGCCCTTAATGGTGTGGGCGAGGATAACGGTTGGGCGGTCCTTGATCTCCAACGCGCGCTTGTATGCGGCGTAGATCTTGCGGTAGTCGTGACCACCGCGCGGCAACTTCCAAATCTCCTCGTCGGTCCAGTCTTCCACCAGCTTGGCGGTGCGTGGATCGCGGTTGAAGAAGTGCTCGCGGACATATGCGCCATCGTTGGCCTTGAAAGTCTGGAAATCACCGTCGGGGGTGGTGTTCATCAGGTGAACCAGAGCGCCGTCCTTATCAGCCTCAAACAGCTGATCCCATTCGCGGCCCCACACAACCTTGATAACCGACCAGCCAGCACCCCGGAAGAAGGACTCCAGCTCCTGAATGATCTTGGTGTTACCACGAACCGGGCCGTCAAGACGCTGCAAGTTACAGTTGATAACAAAGGTGAGGTTATCCAGGTTGTTCAGCGCAGCCATCTGAATCAAGCCGCGGGATTCCGGCTCGTCCATTTCGCCGTCACCGAGGAACGCCCACACGTGCTGTTCGGAGGTGTCTTTGATGCCACGGTTGTGCAGGTAGCGGTTGAAGCGTGCCTGGTAGATGGCATCCATCGGGCCCAAGCCCATGGATACGGTGGGGAATTCCCAGAAGTCCGGCTTTCCATGCGGGTGTGGATAGGACGGCAGGCCGCCTTGCGGGCGGGAGACTTCCTGACGGAAACCATCAAGATCATCCTCGGTCAACCGACCTTCCATGAATGCACGTGCGTACACGCCAGGGGAGGCGTGGCCCTGGAAGAAGATGTGGTCGCCACCACCGGGGTGATCCTTACCCCGGAAGAAGTGGTTGAAACCAACTTCGTACAGTGGGGCAGCACCAGCGTAGGTGGAAATGTGCCCACCCACCCCAATGCCGGGACGCTGAGCGCGGTGCACCATGATGGCGGCGTTCCACCGAATCCACCGGCGGTAGCGCTTTTCAATTTCCTCGTCGCCGGGGAACTCCGGCTCCATCGTGGTGGGGATGGTGTTGACGTAATCGGTGGACGTCATCGGTGGCAGCGGAACCCGCTTCGCCGACGCGCGCTCCAACAGGCGGAGCATGAGGTAACGGGCGCGATCTGGGCTGGATTGCTCCAGCAGCCCGTCGAGGGATTCCATCCACTCGTGGGTTTCTTCCGGATCAGCGTCGTTGAGATAGGACGCGACACCATCGCGGATGAGCGCAAAGTTCGTGTCCTCGATGGGCTTCCCGAAGTTCGGGTCTGCCATTCCACACCTCCAAAGGGGTAAGTTGATTTTTAGGTGAAAAACCACGTGATACACATTTGTGGCGCTATTCATGTGGCAATACCCCTCTACTTTACGTTGTGCCGGTCCTTTTTTGCTCTTTACGCATATAATTACGGGGTATCTCATAGGGGAAGTTTGAGGGGCGAACTGGGGAAACAGCGGAAAATGTGAGAAGAATTTTTGGTGTTATACGAGAGAAACTGGCAGATTGCCTGTATTCTTAGCCGTTGATGAACGTTCAAGATTCTAAGGAGAAGAACACCGTGTCCGCCCTCGCCGCCCGGTTAGGCATCAAGGACGGAATTTCGGTTCAAGAAGTTGGTTGGGATGATGATTGCGATTCGTCGTTAAGCGAAGCAATTGAAGACATCATCGGGTCGGAACTTCTCGACGAAGACACCGACGAAATTTGCGACGTAGTCCTGCTCTGGTGGCGGGCTGACGACGGCGACCTGGTAGACGGCCTCGTAGACGCAGTTCGCCCACTTGCCGACAACGGTGTGGTGTGGCTGCTTACCCCAGGCGCCGGAAAACCCAATGCCCTAGCGCCGGGTGAGATCGCCGAATCTGCACAATTGGCCGGAATGGTGCAAACCAAAGCAGAACGCCTAGGCGACTGGCAAGGCAGCTGCCTGGTTCCACGCGGAAACAAGTAACCCGGTTACGAGAAGCAAAAATCCGCTCTCACCTTACGTTTTGTGTGTTGCTTGATTTTGCTGTTACTATCTACCAGCGATGCAGTTAAGCATCACATGCGCCTTTAGCTCAGCTGGGAGAGCAGCTGGTTTACACCCAGCAGGTCGGCGGTTCGAGCCCGTCAGGGCGCACAGAAAGGTTGGCGGCTATGTCGTTAGGAATTTTCCTAGGCATAGCCGCCGATCGGCTTTTGGGGGACCCTGGGGGGAAATGGCACCCAGTGGCATTGTTTGGCAAATACGCCAGCTGGCTGGAAACCCACATGTACCAACCGAACCGGCGCGCCGGGATCTTCTACGTCGCAGGCTGCGTCATGCCACCCGTGGCGGCGTCGATCGTTGCGCACCGGCGGTGGCCGCAGGCGTCGACTGCGGTGGCGCTGTACTGGGCCTTGGGTGGGACAACATTGGAACGGATCGGAACCGCCATGGCAGCGGCCCTGGAACGCGGCGACAATGAAGCAGCGCGGGCGCTGGTGCCGTGGCTATGCTCGCGTGCCCCTCAGCTATTAGACGAAACCGGCATGGCCCGGGCAGCGGTCGAATCCCTGGCGGAGAACACCTCCGATGCGGCAATCGCGCCGCTGGTGTGGGCGAGTTTCGGCGCACCCGGGGTGGTATTGCACCGGGCGGTAAACACACTGGACGCGATGGTTGGCTACCGCAATGACAAATACGCCCAGTTCGGCTGGGCCGCAGCGACACTCGATGACGCGTTGGCGTTTATACCCGCCCGGATAACCGCCATCACGCACGTTGCCATCGCTGCAACGAAGGGTCGGTTCCGGGCGGCCATTCGCGCGTGGGTTAAGGACGCGCCGCACCATCCAAGTCCGAACGCGGGCCCGGTGGAGGCGACCGCCGCCGCAGCCCTCGGGGTGCAATTAGGCGGGCCCACGGCTTACGCACACGGAATAGAGCAGCGCCCAATATTAGGGCAGGGCCCAAGCCCTAGCTTTTCGACGATCCACGACGCCGTCCGGCTATCGCGCACCACGCAGCTTATCGTTGCCGCCGGAGTAATAGCGGTCAGTTTCGCCCGTCGGCGTTTACGTTAAGACGCTGGCCGATCTTGCTAATTAATCCTCACGAATGTGCCCATATTAATAACAGGAAAATTATTATGGACAACGCACTAACAAACGAGATTCCGCACCCCATAAAAAGCGGACTCAACCGCACTTTTTCAATTCCATCTTCATCAGTTTCCGGATACGGTTTTTTACCTAAATTCTCCCGGATAAAAGGCATGAACGATCCTTTTCCAAATGGGAGCGTATATCCACTGATTCTGAACCATTCAAGTACTAACACCACAGAAGTTGTTCCCACTGCCAGCTTTATTAAAAAAGGTATTTTTTCTTCAACGATCCAAAAATCGTAGAAGAAAATTAGGCTCAATAACGATGCGGGAACTAATCCCATCATAAAAGATAAGGTTAGTTCAAAAATGAAATACCACCCGCCAAAAGGAATCTGCTTTAATTCATCTTCTCTGCTGATGCTGAGGTGAAAAGCATAGATCATTGGCGGAATTATGCTAATAGTCAAAAAGATAATTTCCGGTTTAAGTATGTCCATTTCGCCAATTAAGAATGCTGAAAGTAGTTTTATTGGTGGGCTAAATATCTAGAATTATTCGGTGAGAAAACCTCAGTCTAAAGGTGTCTCAGTACGAGGGTTAGCACGACTATCGTGACCGGTATTGCAAAGAACAATGTCGCGCAGCCTTTAAATAGCCAGGTGGAATTTGTTTCCGCTACTTCCGAAGCTACGGCAGAATCTGGGTAAGGGTTTTTGCCCATAATTTCACGCATAAAAGGCCGAAAATCGCGCAAACGGGTTTTGTAATGAAATCCGGATAATCGAATCCATGTAGATAAGGTAAAAGACAGGTAAATTATAATAAATGCGGATAGGGAAAACGTGAGTCTCCGTATCGGAGACATGGAGGCGGAGAAGAAAAACGCATCGATCAACAAAGCTGGGAAAAGGCCAGAAATAAAGTACAAAGAAAATTCAAAGAGGAAATACCATCCTCCAAAATGGTTGGATTTTAATTGCAGCTTTTTTTGATCGGAAAATGTAAAAATATAAAAAAGTGCAGGCAAAAAACCCAGAAAAAAAACTAAGGCAGTATAGTTGAAAGCGCCCATCTATCGTTTCTATTTCCCTCCATCAAAGTGGGCAATATTGAATTAAACCCCGGCTTTATCTTTCATTGACTTTTAAAGTAGATGTTCAGTTGCAAATTTTCCAACAGCAGTATCCTCAATTGCTTCGCCGATTTCGTGTCCGAGTTTTTTGCCTAGCTCTGAGCCTGCAATGCCGCCGACTGCGCCACCAACTATCGCACCGATAGGACCTGCTACGACTGATTCTGCTAAGGCGCCGCCAGCCATTCCGCCCAAGCTACCTCCTGCTATTGATCCGCCTGCTTCTATCAGTGGGGTAAGTTGATCTGTAGCTTTGGCATCCTCGTAGCTATTATAAAAACTGACTACGTTTCCAACATGGCCTACCATCCCGAGTGGTTTGATGAGGTGTGCTACTTCGTCGATGTGTTGCGCTGCGGCTATTC